>CALHUI010000005.1 GCA_938039675.1 uncultured Cytophagales bacterium | reverse complement strand
ACGTTTGAACCTTGCAATCTTTGCAGTGAAATAAAATCAGTTTTTGTATCGAAATCTCACTTTGGTTATTGAACATAGTTCAGCCATGCTTGTTTAATGAGTATAGATGAGCTACGCCAATGGTAGCCAAAATGCTTGCATTGAGCACAACTTGATGAACTTAGAAACTCCATACGAAAATAAACATCAAAAAATGATAGAACTAACGATTTGCAGTTTGGAGGCGCAAGCACTTTAGGCGCAAATTGAAAGTATTTATCGAGTTAATATGTATCTTGTCAGAATAGAACTTGGACTAGTATTATCACTGCCACTTTTAGGTTGAGTAGAAGAACTTACGGCAATAATTTTCCAACCTGATTTTAATAACTCATTGATTTTATTCATCAGTATTCTGTCGTTTGCTTTTACTTTTTTCTCACTGATGTATCGACCGATAGACCATAATCCCTTTAACTCAAATTCTTCGGTCGTTCCACTAGGGTAATTAACATACATTCTGGAAGCACCGCCATCTAAAAAATCCATGTACTCTACAGTGGTTACTATCATTATTTCTTGTTGCTGGGCTTTGGAGGACAAAACAAGAAAGCCAAAAAGCACGATTAAAATAACTCTTTTTGCCATAAATATTTTTTATTGCAAAAGTAAAGAAAGAAACCTTGTTCAAGATGAAGTTTTTATAATTAAAATATTAAAAAAATGTTAAGCTCAAAAAGCCGCTGCTGCTTCTGTTTAAACCGGATTTATTTTTTTGCCAATAGCTGGCATGGGTAGTGCTGATTTTAAGTTGGTCGGGTGTTATCTTTTTTGGTAGTGTTAATGATAAGAGGCATCATACGTCGCCCAACCGCTCGAAAAGCACCACAAACCGTTGAGCAAACACAATGAAAAAGGCTTACGCAACAGGTTGTGTAGGCATCAAACCAACAGCAGCAGCCCCGCGTAGCAAGTACCAAACCCCACCACAGAGCCAACCAGCAACTCATTGAGCGTGTGGGCTTTCAGCGCAAGTCTGGCCGAAAGAATAACGCCCCAAACCAGTACGGCAGCCATTAGTGGATAGAGAAAATCCGAGTCGGGGAAGGTTTGCTGCAAACTTATTAGCGCACCCGCTACTCCGCTGATGCCTGTTGCATGAGCACTGATTTTATAAAAAAACGTAGTCAGCAATGCTATAAAAACTGCTATGCAGATAGCAACCATCATTGCCGGCAGCAGTATAACCTGCGGCAGTTTAGTGAAAAAATAAAATGCTGTGCCCCCGTAAGACACAAGGCTAATCAGAAAAGGCAAAAAACGGTCTTTTCTTTCGGGTAGTGTCAGGTCTTTAATGATGCCGATTTGGTGTAAAAACACCAACATCATTGCCGGCATAAGAAAAGTCGTAATAAATACTAACCCCAACAACATCACCCTGAGCGAATCGGCATATTGCAATAACTCGGCGGGGCCATTAAAAAGTACCAATGCAGCAAGGTAAGTACCCATTAGGGAAGGGTGCATCACCACTGAAACAAATTGCGCAAGCGGTTCGCTCATAGCTCTTTACGCAGGCGCGCCACAGGAATATTCATCTGTTCTCTGTATTTGGCAACAGTACGTCGCGCAATATTGTAGCCTCTTTCGTTCAATATTTTTTCTAATTTATCGTCCGAATAAGGCTTGCGCTTGTTTTCTTTATCTATAATCTCTTTAAGGATAAACTTCACCTCTTTGCTACTGACATCTTCCCCTGATTCGGTGCTGATGCTTTCCGAGAAAAAGTGTTTGAGCGGGAAGACGCCAAAATCCGTTTGTACCGATTTGCTGTTAGCCACGCGCGAAACCGTAGAAATATCCATACCGATTTTTTGTGCAATATCTTTGAGAATCATGGGTTTCAACTTGCTTTCATCGCCTTCTCTGAAATACTCCTGCTGATACTCCACAATGGCATTCATGGTTTTCAACAGCGTCTGCTGACGTTGTTTAATAGCATCAATAAACCATTTAGCAGCATCCAGTTTTTGTTTAAGAAACATTACAGCCTGCTTGAGTGTTTTGTCTTTTTTGCTGCTTTTTTCGTAAGAATCTAGCATTTCTATGTAGGAGCGGCTAATGCGCAAGTCGGGTGCGTTGCGAGCGTTTAGCGTCAGGTGAAAGCGCCCCGCTTCATCGGTACGCAAAATAAAGTCAGGTGTAATGTAATGGTTGCGCGAAAAGTCGCTGGTGCTCTCCCCGGGTTTGGGGTTCAGGTGCACAATTATATCCACCGCTTCTTTGAGTTGCTCTTCGGTGATATCTAATCGTTTTTCAATTTTGTGATAATGCTTCTTGATAAATTCATCAAAGCACAGCGAAATAATACGCAGCGCATTGCGAACGTTGGGGTCGCGTTGGTCTTTGCGCTTCAACTGCAATTCCAAACATTCCTGCAAATTGCGGGCAGCAATACCCGGCGGCTCAAAGGTCTGAATTTGGCGCAGGATTCTTTCCACTTCTGCCTCGTCGGTCTCAATGTTTTGTGTAAACACAAGGTCATTGACAATGCCCTGCAACTCGCGGCGGATGTATCCTTCGCTGTCTATGTTGCCTATCAGTTGTACCCCGATGGCATATTCGCGCTCGTCTAAGTCTAAATATCCGAGTTGAGACATCAGCGAGTCGGTCAGCGAATCGCTGGTAGAAAGCGGCATTTCGCGGTCTTCCTCGCTGACCGGCCCGTCGCCTTGCATTTTGTAGCCTGCATCATCATTGTCGAGCATATAATCCGACATGCTGAAATCTATGGTGTCTAAACTCTCGTTTTCTTCACGTCCATATTCTTCGTCTATACCTTCGCCCAAATCATCCACTTCGTCGTAGTCATCGTCAGCCCCGCTTTCCTCTTTTTCTTTGGCATAATCATCCTCATCGCTGCGCCCTTCTTCCAATGCAGGGTTTTCTGCCAATTCTTCCTCAATGCGCGACTGCAACTCAGCAGTAGGCACCTGCAAAAGTTTGATAAACTGAATCTGCTGAGGCGACAGTTTCTGCGTAAGCGACTGAACCTGTGTTATCTTCTGCATAATCGTCGAGTTGAAAAGAAGACAATAATATGGAACGCTTTTTGCTAAGTTACGTGTTTTCCATAAAAGAGTTTAACTTAGCCATAATATTTTTCACTGCAAGGCATGGCTCTCCTTATGAAATTCTGTATCGTTTGGGTGCTTTTTGCGGAATTTTTTTGGAACATAGCCGCTGCACAGCCGCCCGTCAGCTATTTCTCCATCAGCCGCGACTCGGTAGCAGAGCAGAAGGCTTTTTACCTGAATAACGCCGATGAGATAGAAGAACATGCCAACCGATTGTTCAATCAGGGCAATTTTGCCGCCGCACTGGTTTACTATGACCGATTGGTCGGCGTGCAACCTCAACAGTGGCGTTTCTACTTGGGGCGCGCGCGCTGCTTATAAGAGATGCAAGCCACCGAAGAAGCCTTGGAAAACTACGACTACGCACTCACCCTGAATCCAGATTTTGCTGATGCGCTGTTCAATCGCGCCAACCTTCGCTTCCAAAAGGGGCTGTACGGATTCACTATTGCCGATATGGATAAGTTGCTGGGACTGCCCGATGAAAAAATACTCTCCACCGATGCCATCTACTTTGTGCAAAGCCATGCCGGAACAGTAGGTGTTTTCAGTATGAAAAACCGCAAGATACCTGCTTATCGGTTGCGGGCAAAAGCCAAAGAAAAGACGGGGAATATTGCGGGCGCAATTGAGGACTACACCGCTGCCATTGGCGACGGACAAACGGCAGATGCAGACCTTTACTATGCGCGGGGAAGCCTGTACAAGCAGTCAGGACGGGCAAAAGAAGCGCAGGAGGACTTTCAGCATGCCTTGGTGAAAGACCCGCAACACCATCAGGCAATACTCGCATTGGGCATCAGTGCGGGAAAAGCAAAGAAAAACGGCTTGGAGGCCATCTTAGCCGAACAGCCCGAAAACGCCATTGCGCTTGCTCAAAAAGGGGCTGTTTTGCTGCAAGAAGAAAAGTATGCGGCAGCACTCACCGATTTTGACAGTGCGGAGTACTACGGCTATCGGGAAGTCGCACTTTACATCAATCGCGGTATAGCCAAAGAAAAACTCAATCGGACAGAGGCTGCACTGGCCGATTTTTCGCAGGCCATCTGCATGTCTCCTGTTGCAAAAGCCTATAACCTCCGCGCCAACTGCTATTTTAAACAAGGCAACTACGAAAAAGCAATTGCTGACTACACGCAGTCGCTAGCACTGGATGATGCACAGGCAGATGTTTACTATAACCGCGGCATTGCCTGCCACAATGCCCGCCGAAAAAGTGAAGCCTGCGCCAGCCTGAAAACAGCCGTTTCGTTAGGCCATCGGGCTGCACAGGCTGCATATGATAAACTTTGCAAGTAATTGAGGCTTACTCGGCTGCCGGCTCGGCATCGTTGCCCGGGGCGTTTTTGCCGCCAAAGTTGAACAAGAGCGAAAAGCGGAGCGAATCGGCAAGCGGCATGTTTTGACGCATCGGAATCAGGTAGGCAAAGTTGATATTCAAGGTGTTGAATTTCAGGCCTGCGCCTACGGTTGCAAACTTGCGTCCGCCTTTGGTGTCCGATTCGTGGAAATAGCCGCCACGCAGCGCAAGAATGTCGTTGTACCAATACTCTGTTCCAAAGGCAAGCATAATCTCCTGTATTTCTTCGCTGAAAGGCGCATCGGTAAATGAGCCGAAGATACCTGACACAAGTGAACGGTTCGGGATAGTCAGCCTGCCATTTTGCATCACCGGCGAAGGCACCATCAACTTGTTGATGTCAAAAGCCAGCGTCAATTTGTTGTATTCGTCAAACTCGCCTGTTACGGCAGTTCCCAAACGCAAGTTGGTAGGAATAAAATCGCGGCTTTCGGGGTCGTTGTAGGTCAGTTTCAGACCTACGTTGGAAATATTACCGCCAAATGCCACCGTTGCCGGAATGTTGCCAAACGTTGTTTGCGATTGGTAATATATGCTCAAATCAACAGCAACAGTATTGCCGGGCTGCGCATTTACGTTAGTTCCCGCATTGCTGATATTGCCCGCCAAGTTGGAGTGAATGAAACGAAAGGCAGGTGCAATACTCAAATTGCTGGAAAGTTTACGGGCATACGTAATATCAATCGCTATTTCGCGGGGGTTAAACTCCTGCAAAGGATTGCCTACCAAGTCGGTAAATTGCATACTTCCCAAATTCATGTAGCGGATAGAGCCGCCAATGGTTTCCAGTTTGCTCAACCGTTTGTAGCCCGACAGATAGCTCAACCACATATCGTTTACTAATCGCATCAACCATGGGTTGTAGGACAAGCTAAATCCACTGGTTTGCTCAATAAATGCCAACTTTGCCGGATTCCAATGGATAGCGTTTGCATCAGGGGAAAGTGCAGCACCTACATCGCCCATTGCGCCCGAACGGGAATCGGGTGCAATTGTCAGAAATGGCACGGCAACGGGAATCACGCGGCGGTTTTGGTCTTGCCCCAATACGCTCCCTGAGTTTTGTGCTGACAACCAAAAGGATAGAAAGCCAAAATAGAGTACTGCAAGTGCTCTTTTGTTAAAAAACATAAAGTTTGAAATTAAGAGAAATGTGACTTTACCAGAATAAAATGTGGGTAAAGAATAACAACATAAGCAAAAGGCTTGCGGATGAATTTTAATAAAAGTTAAAATATTGGCAATATTAATTTCCGGAAGCCAAAAAAGCAAAACTGCCTACCTCATTACGGCAAGTCTGCCGGTAAATGCGGCTTGCTCCTTTTCGGCAGTTAATGCCTCTACTGTAATCCGATAAATGTAGATGCCTTTGGCAAGCGTGCGCTCCGTTGCGTCAAACCCTTCCCAAATCAATTCTACCTGCTCATTTCTTACATTGTACAGGTCTGTTTGTTGTTTCATGATTTGCCTGCCCGTCAATTCATGAACAGCAACCGTTACCTTAAAGTCCGCCCCAATGCGGTTGTGCGTAAATTGCCAACGCACTTGGTCAGTTTCTGCCGTTACGGGGTTCGGATATACTTTGGCATTGTCCAAAAGCAGCGGGTCTTCCGCCACCACAAAACGTATTTCAGCTTCGGCGGGGTTATTGTGTACGTCCCAAGCCTTTACCCGCAGGGTGTGTTCTCCCTTGGCGAGGTCGTGCAGCGCAAACCGCAGGCTGCCGCGCCGCGAATCGTCCAAGGCAGCGCGATAAAATCTGTTTAATAGGAAAGGCTGTTCCCCGTCCAGCGTAGCGGTAATGTCTTGACCAATCCCCATACTGCTGATATTGATACCTGTGTCATCGTGCAAAAAAGCCAATAACTCTGTATCAGACCGCGTGCGCCCACCGTTTTGAAACTGCTCGTTGTCCATAAACAACCTGATTTGTGGCGGTGTATTGTCCGGTAAAACGGTTGTTGCGGTGCCTCCTACGGTGATGTTCCATGCACCGACAGCGTCGATATTGCGGGCGGCATCCATCGCATAGGCGCTGATGCGCCCCTGCCCGAAGGCATAGTTGATGTTTTTAGGCATGGTGAACTGCACAGCAAACCGCCCTTGACGTACGCTCACTTCTCCGCGAAACAGTGCAGCGGGTCTGTCGCGGTAAGTAGCAGGCGCATCTTCATCGCCAAGCGTTTGCAAGTCAAATTCCTTTTCCAGCACTTCTATTTGCAGCATACCGTTAAAATTTGCATCTGACATGCCCTGCCTTCTGATTTCGCCTGCAAGTGTAACATTGGCCAGCGCTTTGAGCGTATCGGGAGCATTTGTCAGCACAATTTCTTGGGCAGGATAGGCAAGGCGCATAGAGGGGTCGCCCAGCAGCGCAAAGTTCCGATTGACTACGCCATTCACGCTGTTATTTTTGGTTTGCCGCTGAATGTCGCCCAGCCGTGGCATCATGCCGTTCACGGGTGTAAACGCCGCATTATAAAATGCTTCATTGAGGATAAAATTGGTACTTGAGAAAACAGGTCGAGTAGTAGTAACTAAGGCAATCGCCCCTCCGCGTGGATTGAGCAAGGCAAATTCTGCCCCCGAAGTAAGAAAAGGGTTGTCATAACGGCCAAATTCGCAGGTAGCCGTTATCATCAGCGGCAAACGGTCGTAGTTTGTCCAGTTGTTAATTTGTATCACATCCAGCACTGCCTCCGATGCCCAGCCCGTTTCTGAACCATGTCCGGTATAGTTTACCATCAGCGCACCATCGGTAATTTGTTGGTTAAGTGCCCGGCGTGCTGCCGGTGAGCGCCGCCCCGTAGGTGTGGCAACTTGCGGGAAGGCATCAATGTAAACTTTCTGTACCTGAAAATTGTGAGCGCGTCGCTGTGCCAACGACGAAAGTTGTTCACTGTCTGTCAAATGGATATTGAAATCGCCGTCATCGGCTACGAACACAAGGCGACTGCGCCAGTTGCCCAATGCGGCGGCAGTGGTGTAATGTATCAGTTTATCAACCATTGCGGCTGCCTCGCGGGCTGTTTTGGCAGGCAGGCGACCCACGCCTATTTCCATGTCATATATGCTGCCGAAATCTTCTTCCCATTGACCCTCATGCTCATCAAAAAAACCGAAATAGTCGTCTGACGAAAAGCTAAAAATAGGATGCAGCGACTCATACGACTCGTACACAGGGACAAAGTTCGTATTGTTCGGGTTTCGGTCTTTGTAGTCGTAGGAGGCATCGCCAAACAGCAGCAGGTATTTCAGGCGGCTTTGCGGTTGCAGGTAGCGCAGTCGGGCAAAGTCGCGGATGGCGGTCAGGTCTTTTCGCCCCGAAGCAAACTCATTGTATATCTGCGTGGTAATTACTACCTCCACCGCCAGTCCGTCATTCTGTTGGCGAAATGCCGCCAGCCGTTGCGCTTCCGACAGAAACTGAGGCGCCGTTACAATCAGCAAATCGGGGTTAGCGGCAGCACCGCGGAGGTTTTGCCGCGCTGCCACACCTGCAAAACGAGGCTCTGGCAGACCTTCCATGCGAAAAAGGGCGTATTCGCGCAATTGCAACTGTGGATTGGCAACACTAAAAATTGCCTCATCACCCGCGTTGCGCAATGCGATTGTTTGCGGAGCAGCAAAGTTGGTAACATCCCAAACTTGCAAGTCTGCCGTGGCATTGGCTATGCGAAAAGTACTTACCCTCTGCTCTGCCGCTGCAAACGACCGAAAAAAAGTGGCGTTATCATACAGTTGCAGGCGGCGCTGAAAATTAAGCGAAACGTAGTCCAAATGTCCGAAAGCTGCGCTGTTTCCTGCCCTGTCATAGCGAATACGTACCGCGAATTCATTGTTGGCAGGCGTGGCGGCAGGTATGATATTAAAAGTTGCTTCTGCAATAGTTCCGCGGCGCGCATAGGTAGCAATAGGCACAGCTCCTATCCGACGGCTGCCCAGTTCTTGCCCATTCAGTTGCCAGATAAACGAGGTTTCCGTCGCAGATTGCGCCATTACGGCCGACTGCACTTGTACCGCTGTGCCGCTTATCCATCCTGTGGCAGGAAAGCGCAGGGTGTGTTCGGTCAGGAAGTCAAAACGTTCGCCAAACCAACGCCGCCCCGAATTGACAATATTAAACTCGTCTTTTTCGTAGTACAGAAATTCCTGAAACTCTGTAATGGCATTACCCGATTCGGGGGCAGGGCTTTGTTGGCTGATGCGTCGGCCGTTAACGCTGCCGATAACAAGGAAACAATAATTCAAGTCGTCATAAAGGTTTTTTTCATGTTGCAGCAGTCGGCGGTTGCGGTCGGCAGTAATCTTGTCCGCTCCCTGCGCATAAAACAGAATGAAGTCTTCTGCATCAAATCTGCCGTCCTGTTCGCCCTGTACGTAGATAGCAAGTTCGGTTAATGGGGAGCGCGGAGAACCGTTGGCCTGTGGTAACATACCGCCCTCGCTGCTGAAAATCTGAATCCGTCGCGGGTCTATCTCTGCGGCATTAATACCCATAGACGTTAAAAATGCCCGATTGATGCGATAAATTCCGGTTTTAGGAATTGCCATGCGGTAGCTGTTGCCACCGGCAAGGGGCTGCGCATTTGCACAAAAGCCCGTAACGGCAACAACAAGAACGATGGACAGCAAAAAAAATCGGTTCATAGATGAACATAGCTTGGTTTGTTCAAATTTACACCGATAATGTCAGGATAAAAAAAGAACCTGCTCTCAGGGAGGGCAGGCTCTACAGCTTTAACAATTAAACCAAATAATCCTTAAAAAATGTCGAATCTTGTTCTTCAACTCTCTCTGGTGCAAAGGTAGCCAATCCTATAATACCATTTTCAGCTATTCGACGAAACAGATATTTTATTCGATGACCTCTTGTGTAAAAATCGATGAAACAGGCATTTTATCCGATTTCAATAAAAGTGCAATTAGCCTGCATCCCGTTTTGTACCTGTATCCTCAATGAATTTGATGCTGTAAAAGCTGTGTTTCGTTATTGCCAAATATTGATTTTGTACAAGTCGATAAGCAAGCATAAAAAAGAACCTGCTCTCAGAGAGGGCAGGCTCTACAGCTTTAACAATTAAACCAAATAATCCTTAAAAAATGTCGAATCTTGTTCTTCAACTTTCTCTGGTGTAAAGGTAAGTAATCTAACAATACAATTTTTAACTATTCGATGAAACAGGCAATTTTTCCGATGAAACTCTTAAAAAGCCGATAAAATGGCCATTTTCCCGATTTTTATCGGAGATGAATTATTTCAAAATTCCGCGGGAAATTACAATTTTCTGAATCTCGGAAGTGCCTTCATAAATTTGGGTAATCTTCGCATCGCGCATCAGGCGCTCCACATGGAACTCCTTTACGTAGCCGTAGCCTCCGTGGATTTGTACGGCCTCTGTGGTAACATCCATTGCTACCTGCGAAGCAAAGAGTTTCGCCATTGCGCTTGCGTGTGCATAGTCGGCGTGCTCATCTTTCAGATAAGCCGCTTTAAGGCAAAGCAGGCGTGCCGCTTCTATCTGAGTAGCCATGTCGGCGAGCTTAAAGGCAATTGCCTGATGTTTATGAATTTCCTGACCAAAGGCTTTGCGTTCTTTGGAGTATTTCAGTGCCAATTCGTAAGCACCGGAAGCAATGCCCAATGCTTGTGCAGCAATACCGATACGACCGCCGTTAAGTGTTTCCATAGCAAAAGTGAACCCGAACCCGTCTTGGCCGATACGGTTTGCTTTGGGTACTTTTACGTCGGTAAACATCAGCGAGTGGGTATCTGAACCGCGGATGCCGAGTTTGTTCTCTTTTTTGCCAACCACAAAACCGGGTGTATCGCGCTCTACAATCAGTGCATTAATTCCTTTATGTCTTTTTTCGGGATAGGTTTGTGCAATCACAATATAAACAGAGGCACTGTTGCCGTTGGTAATCCAATTTTTAGTACCGTTGAGCAGATAATAGTCGCCCATATCAATGGCTGTGGTGCGCTGGCTGGTTGCATCGCTGCCGGCCTCAGGCTCTGAAAGGCAAAACGCACCGATGATTTCTCCTTTTGCCAGACGCGGAAGGTACTTGCGCTTTTGCTCTTCGGTACCGAAAGTTTCCAAACCCCAGCAAACAAGCGAATTGTTTACCGACATACATACCGAAGCGGAAGCATCTACTTTGGAAATTTCTTCCATAGCCAGCACATACGAAATCGTATCCATGCCGCTGCCCCCGTATTCGGGCGACACCATCATACCCATAAAACCCAGCTCTCCCATTTTTTTGATTTGTTCGGCAGGGAAAATCTGGTGCTCATCGCGCTCAATTACACCCGGCAGCAATTCGGTTTGTGCAAACTCGCGTGCAGCCTGCCGCACAGCCAGGTGTTCTTCTGTCAGTTGAAAATTCATAATCTATCTAACTGATGTTTGGTTGGAGAAATATAAGGCTTCAAATTTAGCGGCTTTTTTGCAGGAATCAGATATGTTTTGCAAAAAGTATGCGTGCATACCAATTGCCTCTTGCAGCGGATTTTATTAAATCGGCCGCCGTTTCTGCATTTCACATCAGTTCTTGTAAATTGCCGCGTTTTTTATTTTAAACACTATGTTCGACGTATTGTTTACCTCCGAAGGCATCATCAGTTTGCTTACACTGACTGCTCTTGAAATTGTTTTAGGCATTGATAACGTAATTTTTATTTCTATCATCGCTTCCCGACTGCCCGCCGCACAGCAACCAACAAGCAGAAGAGTGGGACTGTTATCTGCCTTGGTTGTTCGCTTGCTGCTGCTGATGGTTGTGCAATGGATTATAGGGCTCAATGCAGACTTGTTTACTTTTATGGACATCGGATTCAGCGGGAAAGACCTGATTTTGATAGCCGGCGGCCTGTTTCTGATAGCCAAAAGCACCTCGGAGATTCACGCTAAAATGGAACACGCCGGCAAAACGGAAGACGAGCTAAAAAACACAATCACGGCGGGTTTTATGCTGGTTATGGCGCAAATCATTTTTGTGGATGTTGTTTTTTCTTTCGACTCTATCTTGACCGCAATTGGCTTGGTAAAAGAAATCATCATTATGGCTATTGCCATTATTATTTCCATTGGCGTAATGATAGCATTTGTAAACCAAATCAGCGAATACGTAGAACGCCACCCCACAGTAAAAATGCTGGCGCTGTCATTTCTGATTATGATTGGTGTATTGTTGGTTGCCGAAGGTTTAGATTTCCACTTTCCAAAGGGTTATGTGTATTTTGCAATGGCCTATTCCTTCATTGTAGAACTGCTCAATATTCGCTTGCGCAAAAAAAGCGGTGCAAAGTTTTGATAATAAGCAAACTACTTTTAGTTTTGCAGTCCTTATCAGGATTGCAACCAACCGTTTCTGACGATAAATATATTTTTGAGCAATGGCAAATCATAAGTCTGCATTAAAAAGAATTCGCTCTAACGAAGCTAAGCGTGCGCGCAATCGTTATCAGCATAAAACAACTCGCACCTTGATTAAGAATTTGCGTGCGATGAACAACAAGGAGGAAGCACAAGCCCTGCTGAAAGTTGTTTATTCCAAACTCGACCGTTTGGCTCGTAAAAATATCATCCATTGGAAAAAAGCTGCCAACAACAAATCTAAACTGACTAAGTTTGTTGCTGCAATGGCTTCTTAATTGTTCCTTCGTTCAAAAGAAATGAAAATCGGCCACCTTTGAGGTGGCTTTTCTGTTTACAGGCTGTGCAACTTTTCCCCGAAAATATCTCCCACGACTTATGGCTGCTATGGCCTGAAATAGCCGTAGCTGCGCTGACGGTGGTTTTATTGATGATACAAACAGCTCTTGACAAGCATCACAGGCAGTGGTCGTTGTGGGCTGTCGGTGTCGGATTGTCGGGTATATTAGCCGCCCTTGCTGCTCAACCTACTGGGGAAACACAGGTGTTTTTCTCAGAAATGATACTGGCAAGTCCTTTGGTGTGGCAGTTCCATTTGCTATTAGTGAGCGGAACGCTGCTGACCATACTTCTGGGGCAGATTTTCCCGCCCAAACCATTTGGGGATGACAGCAAACCCGAATATTACACCCTACTCTGCGGTGCATTGCTTGGCTTACTGCTGATGGTGCGTGCGCAAAACCTGCTGATGCTGTTCATGGCACTGGAAACGGTTTCCATATGCAGCTACGGCCTTGTTTTTTTTGCTTCCGGGAAAAAAACGACAGAGGCAGGGGTAAAATATATTCTGTTCGGTATTTTCTCGAGTGCTCTCATGCTTTATGGCATTTCGTTGTGGTGGAACGCAACAGGCAACCTTTCTTTGGCGCAAGTTTCTTCCAATCTGCTGCCTGTATGGGGGGCAAGGTTGGTCTTCCTGCTCATTTTGAGCGGACTGTTATTTAAAACTTCTGCCGTACCGTTTCACATCTGGACTCCCGATGTGTTGGAAGGAGCACCGCTGCCTGTTGCTGCATTTTTTTCCGTTGTGCCCAAAGCGGGTGCATTGGCTGCTGTTATGACGCTGCTTACTCCTGCCGCAAGTCAGTTGCAGGTGCTCTCAATGCTTTCGGTGCTTGCCATATTGGCTGTACTTACTTTGATTATAGGTACGCTGGCGGCTATTCGGCAGACCAATATGCGTCGACTGATGGCATATTCGGCTATTGCACAGGCAGGTTTTATACTGACCGCAGCAGTTGCACAGGCACCCACAACATTGATTTACTATTTGTGGGTATATCTGGCGCTCAATTTCCTTGCCTTCGGCGTGATGGCATGGGTAGAGTCTGAACGGCAAAGTCAAGAGATTGGCGCATTTGCAGGGGTTGGCAAAGCAACACCTACAGTAGGAGTTGCTATGTTGGTGGCAATGGCGGGTTTAATCGGCTTACCTCCTACGGCAGGTTTTGCCGCTAAATTACTGATGTTTTCAGCACTTTGGCAGCAGTGGCAACAACTGCAAAGTACTTGGCTTATCCTTCTGTTTGTCAGTGGCTTAGCTGCTACGGTGATTTCTGTTTACTTCTATTTCAAAGCTCCTTACCAAATGTTTTTCCGTGAAGGGCAGCTATTGCGCCAACTGACCATTTTACAGCGATTGTGGCTAATAGCACTCTCCATAGCCATTATTGCACTGTTGGTACTAAACAATTTTCATTAATTCGTGGTATTTAAATGAGGCGCAGCGTTTACCGCATTCGCTTACTCGCTGATTCATCAAATCTTGCATCCAACTTGCGAAATGTCGGTTTGTGCTGCTCACTTGGCAGCCTTATTATCCGCATTGTCATTGGTCAGGTATTTCAGGATTTTTTCGCGCAGGAATTGCTTGTCAAACGGCTTGGCGATAAAGTCGTCCATACCGGCAGCCATGCATCGGTCTACCTCGCCTTTGAGTGCAGAGGCAGTCATTGCAATTATCGGGATGGCGGCTTTGCTGCGGTCTTTTAACCGACGGATACTTTGTGCTGCCTTGTAGCCGTCCATTTCAGGCATTTGCACATCCATTAAAACAAGGTCATAATTATTGCGACTGACTTCTTCGACCGCCTCTCGTCCATTGCCGACAACGGTTGCGCCCATGCCCCATTTTTTGAGCAGTGCAGTAACCAATACTTGATTGAACTCATTGTCTTCTGCCAACAAAATGCGCGCAAAGGCAGGGCGCTCCGATTCCATGGGAGTACCGGAGGGTTGAGGCGATTGAATGATGGCCGGTGCTGTTTCGGCCGCTTTGCCAAAACTCATCCGGAAAGCAAATTTGCTGCCTATGCCCGGCTTGCTTTGGAGGTGGATAGTACCGCCTTGTAACTCAACCAATTGCTTGCAAATAGAAAGCCCCAAACCTGTACCGCCATACTTGCGCGCCGTATCGCTGCTGGCCTGGGTGAACGTCTCAAAAATTTGTTCGTGCATATCCTCCGGAATACCTATGCCGGTGTCTTGTACAAATAATTCCAGATGGATTTTATCACCTGATGAGTCCAACAGCGTAGCACCGATGGTTATGCTCCCCTGCTCGGTAAACTTAATGGCATTGCTGAATAAATTGACCAAAATCTGATTCAGCCGAACGGGGTCGCCTATAAAAACGGCCGGTATTTGCTCATCAATAACCACGTGAACGGACAGCCTTTTGGCATCGGCTTTGGGTTTGTGCGAAACCACTAAATTCTGGATGATGGTTCGCAGATTAATCGGGCGCTTTTCAAACGTCATTTTACCCGACGCAATTTTGGATAAGTCCAAAATATCGTTGATAATCACTAACAGGTGCTCCGATGAACTGCGGATAATCTCAAGATATTCGCGCTGCATGGATGTCAGGCGGGTACCTAGCAAAAGGTCTGTCATCCCTATAACAGCATTCATCGGTGTGCGAATTTCGTGGCTCATGTTGGCCAAAAACTGTTCTTTGGCTTTGGATAAATTTTCGGCTTGTTCTTTTGCAAGAAGTATGGCATCATTTTGCTGTTTGATGCGTGCTAGCATCTCATTGAAATTGTCCAATAAAACGCCTATTTCATCGGTGCGATGGCTCAAATTAGGAGCAAACAAGGTGTAATCATAGTTGTGGGAGATGTGCTGTGTCATAGCCGCCAGCGACAAAATAGGCTCGGAAATGGCCTTTTGCAATCGTGAAGCCAACAGGAAAGACAACCCCAACGCCATTAGAAAAATAATACCAAATACGTTGCGATACTGCCGTGCGCGCACATAAAGCGGCGAAAGTTCGGAATTAATATACACCTCTCCTTCTTTTACACCTTCATCGCTTACATAGCGTTTGTGTATTTCCAGAGAGTTTTCCCAAAGGTTAAAACTCACCTCCTTGTCGGCAGGCAGTCGCAAGGTGTTATTCACTATATTGCTGTCGCGACGGTAGTCAAAAAAAAGTTGTCCGGCGCTGTCATAAATAGCGACGGCAGTAATATTGGGCTCGCCAAGCATTGCTGTGCGCACATTGCGCTGTACGCGTGAGAGCATATTGTAGCGAACCAAGTCTTTGTTCTTTTCGTGTATTTGCAGTGCCTTTTGTTCCAGCTGAGCACGCATTTCATCTTCTTTATTGAAAAAATCGAACACAAAAAGCACAGACATTGCCGACAGTAGTGTTATGGTGCTGACTAATAAAGCAATGCTAGTAATTTTGTACTTAATCGATATATTTCTAAACATTGAGAGAGCGTTTATAACAAAAATGGTGTTGAGCAATAATTTACTTTCCTTATGAACGAAAGTTCTTTCTCAAAAATTGTTTACGGGCTGCTTATATTATTTATTATTGGTTCAAGCAGTTGTCAGCGAAGGTCCCATTGTCCTCACTACATGACCCAAAAGGAGTGGCAAGACAACTATCAAAAAAAGATTAAAAAAGATGCAGCGATTAATAAAAGAAGGCGCAACCAGCCCGGCAAACAGCGATAAAACCGCTACAACTTACAAAAAGCAGACTAAATTGGTGTACTTTTGAAACGATATTACACTTAAACACAATCTGCTATCATCATGAAAAATCTGCGTATGAAGTATTTTGTATTTACGCTCATGGCCATTGCCACTGTCGTAACTGCAAAAGCCCAACTAAACACACCACAACCAAGCCCTGCTGCCAAAATTTCTCAGGCAGTCGGTTTAGGTGAAATTACTGTTTCTTATTCGCGCCCTTCTATGAAAGGCCGTGTTATTTTCGGCGACCTTGTTCCGTATGGTGCCTTGTGGCGCACAGGTGCTAACGCCGCCACGAAGTTTACTTTTTCCGAAGATGTAACCATTGGCGGAAAAACTGTTCCCAAAGGCGACTACTCACTTTTTACCATCCCTAATCAAAACAGTTGGGTTATCATCTTCAACAAAAATGCCACTGCTCAAACCAACAACTACAAACAAGAAGAAGATGTGGTGCGTTTCGAAGTGAAGCCTGAGTCGCTGCCAACCCCTGTTGAATCGTTCACCATCAACTTTGCCGACATAAAACCCAATAGCGCAGTAGTGGAAATTATGTGGGAAAAAACTGTCGTTCGTTTCCGCATTGAAACCGAGGTGGACAGCAAAGTAATGGCACAAATTCAGCGTGCCTTAGACCCCAAGAAGGATGCCGGTTTGTACTACCAAATTGCCAGCTATCTGTACGACAACAACAAAGACCAAGTACTGGCATATGACCTGATTACCAAGTCGGTAGATATGCAGCCTCAATATTGGACAGTGCACCTGAAAGCAAAAATTGAGTACAAGCTCGGCAAATTCAAAGAAGCGATTGCCACCGCCGAGCGCTCGATGGCTATGGCAAAAGAAGCAGGCAACAACGACTATGTGCGCCTAAACGAGAAATTGATTGCTGAGGCTAAAAAAGGCAAATAGGTTAAGTACCATACTCCCTAAAAGTCCCGACGTTTTTTGGAAACTGTCGGGTTTTGCTTTTTAACCCGAATTATTTGCTACTCACCAGATAATCAGCGCATTTTGTGACAAAAAATCAGAATGACACATTAGCGCAAAGATGTATGTTTGTAAATTGCATTTTTTCTATGTAGGTGTATTTGTTTTGTAGGGAGAAGCGACGGGCATGCCTTGTCTCTACACGTTTTGCATGAATTATTGTGTAAAACCAAGTTTGCTCAAATTTAATTTTTTCAAGATTCTGCCGCAGAATTTGCGTTTTTTAAGCATCAGAACTTCAAAATAAAATCCGTACCCTCGCCTACTACTGAATGAGCCGTCAATGTGCCCCTGTGCGAGCGCATGATTTGGCGCGAAAGACTTAAACCAATGCCCGAGCCTGATTTTTTGGTAGTAAAAAACGGAATAAAAATGCGCTCCAATGCGTCGGGGTCTATGCCCGGCCCATTATCGCGCACCATGATGAACGGATGGCTTTTTTCATCAAATCGTGCCAGTAAAATAATGTGACGACCGTTTTCCCGTTCCACCTCTGCAAGCGCCTGAATGGCATTTTTAACAATATTAATGAGCACCTGCTCTATCATTTCGCGGTCTGCCGTAATCACTAACGACTGTGGCTCTACCTCAACCTGACATTTTATGTCATTGGCTTTCATTTCAGACTCCATCAACGTAACTACGTGTGCAAATATTTCAGCAACCAGCACATTTTTAAACTGAGGGGTAGGCACATGTGTCAGGTTACGAAAATCGCTGACAAAGCGAATCAGCCCTTCGCTACGCCGCTGAATGGTTTTGATAGCCATTTGGATATCTTCCAAGTCTTCGGGGTGCAACTGCCCGCTGTTTTTCTGCAAATATTCCACTTCGCCTTCCAGTGTGCTTGCCAGCGATGAAATCGGTGTTACCGAATTCATAATTTCGTGGGTCAGCACGCGGATGAGTTTCTGCCATGCATCCATTTCTTGTTCTTCCAGTTCGTTGTGGATGTTTTGCAGGGTGATAAGTTTGTATTCTTTACCTTGCAGGTTGAGTTCTATGGCATACATTGCCAGTTGGATAATTTCCGTGTTGTGTACAATTTTAATAAGGTCGCGGTTGCCTGTGCGAAGCCGTATGAACTTTTCTACTAGCTCGGGGCTAAATGTGGCAAGTTCTTGCACATTGCGAACGCTGCCCGTAATTTTAAACAGACGCTTAGCAGCAGTATTCATAATTTGCACATTCCCCATAGCATCAAACGATACCAACCCGATGCCGATGTGATGAATAATGGTTTTTAAGTATTGATAGTGTGCTTCTTTATCGCTGCGGATTGCTCTAAAATGGCTGATAACATTGTTAAAGGCTACCGCAAGTTCCTGAAAAGTTTCGCCTTCGGTGGCAGGGCGATAGTAATAAGAAAAATCGTCGTAGCGAATGGCATTCAGAAAATGAATCACTTCGCGATTGGTATTTTCTACCTTGCGAATGAGCCAAAGCGTTTGGGCAATAATTAAGCCTCCCAGCCCAATCCCTGTAATAGTATAACCGGAATGCCTGATAACACCGGTAAATGCGAAGATGGTGGCTGAAAGCACCCCCACACGCAGGAAAATATTGGTTCGGAAATCATTTAACCGGATATTGCGTTCCTTCAGCCAATTGTTGATTTGCCGACCGGCACTGCGCACCGCAGGATGTCCCGTAAAACGCTCTATCAGGCTCATACTACTTCATAATGCCCGCGCGATTGAGTGCATCGCGATAACGGGCGGCATTTTTCAGGTGTTCATCAAAAGTCTCGGCAAAGGCATGGTAACCACTGAAATCCTCTTTGGCACAAAAAAACATGTACCTATGTTTTTCGGGATTCAAAGTAGCCTCAATTGCCTGCAAAGGCGGCACGTTGATAGGTCCGGGCGGCAGGCCCGTGTACAAGTAGGTATTGTACGGCGAATCGTAGTTCAAATCGTTGAAAGACAAGCGCTTGATGTTAAAATTTCCTATGGCAAATACTACCGTTGGGTCTGCCTGTAATTTTTTGTTGGCATTCAGGCGGTTGAGGTAAACCCCCGCAATTCGCGGTGCTTCGTCACGCTTTTTGGTTTCAGCCTCTACGATAGAAGCCAAAATGGAAACCTGTACAGGAGTCAAACCAAGGGCATCAGCTTTGGCTTTGCGCTCGGCTGTCCAAAATTTTTCATATTCCCGATGCATTTTTTTGAGCAACTCTTCTTCGGACGTATTCCAGTACATCTCGTAGGTGTTGGGAATGAACATTGCCGGAATAGTTGCTGTATCGAAACCATATGCAGCCACAACTTCGGGGTTGTTGAGCATTTGCAACAGTCGGGCAGAGTCTGCCATCAGATGCCGCGTGATGCGGCCTGCCAAGTCCTTTTTAACACGTACGTTGTTGAAAGTTACTCGCACGGGGTCTTGTGCACCGCTGCGCAGTTTGCGTACGGCAGCCAAATTGTTCATACCTGCTTTCATGACATAGCGCCCCGGCTTTATGAGCCCTGCATCTTGATATTTCAGTATTTTGGCCACAAATCGAAAAGAAATTTCATCATTGAGAAACGCTCCTTTTTTGAGTGAATCCATCACCTGCTCAAAACCTGTTCCGGGCGGGATGTACAATGCCTTGTCCTTTTTATCAATCAGAAAATTAGCGGCAAAAAAAAGCTGATAGAAATACAAACTGAACACGGAAGCCAAAACCGACAAACCGATAAAAATGCCGGCGATGATTTTTGTTTTCTTGTTCATGGATGCGCGAATGCTTCCTCAAATATAAGCAGTTGAACAGATTAAGACGTGCTTTTTAAGAACGTTGCATGCGCCATAATTTTTGGCAGATAACGCGTTCTTTAACAATCAAAAACGGCGTGCCACTTAATTACCACAAGACCGCAAAAACTTCGTGGTCTTGTGGAGAAGTAACATCAGGTAATGTAGTGAGAGTTTTTGCTTATCCGCGGTATTTGGCAAACAAAACCGTAGCAATGTGTCCGCCAAAGCCGAATGTGTTGCTTATGGCATAGTTCACTTCTTTGCCAACTGCTTTGCCCAGCGGAAAATGGAACAGGTCTTTGTATGCAGGCTCTATCTGTGTTGTATTAATCGTAGGCGGTACTAAGTTATGAACAATACTTAGAATAGATGCAATAGCCTCCACAGCACCGGCTGCCCCCAGCAAATGCCCCGTCATAGATTTAGTGGCGCTAATGCTCAGGTTTTGATTAGGTCCAAAAAGGCGCACTATGGCTTTCAATTCACTCACATCGCCCAACGGAGTAGAGGTGGCGTGGGTGTTCAGATAGTCCACCTGATGAGGAGCAATACCAGCCTCTTCCAGCGCTGCCGACATGCCTAAGTAAGCGCCTTCGCCTTCGGGGTGAGCTCCTGTCAGGTGGTAGGCATCGGCTGCCGCGCCGCCGCCTACCACTTCTGCTATAATGGGCACATTTCGCCTTTTGGCATGTTCCAGCTCTTCCAGTACCAGCGCACCCGCACCTTCACCCATAACAAAGCCATCGCGGGTTACATCAAACGGACGTGAGGCTGTTGCTGCATTTTCGTTGTTGGTAGAAAGTGCCTTGGCTGCATTGAACCCACCAATGGCACTTTCTGTAATCGGAGCTTCCGAACCGCCGGTAATCACCATATCGGCTTTGTTCCATTTGATGTAGTTAAACGCCTCAATAATGGCACTTGTGGAAGTAGCACAGGCAGAAACAGTGGTGAAATTCACACCGCGCAGGCCGTATTTGATGGAAATAATTCCCGAAGCGATGTCCACAATCATTTTAGGAATGAAAAACGGGCTGAATCGGGGCATGCCCTCGCCTTTGACAAACTCTGTAACCTGCTCCTGAAAAGTCTGAATACCGCCATTGCCCGAACCCCAAATAACACCGATACGGTTACGGTTGAGTTGCTCAAAGTCTATTGCAGCATTTTTAATGGCCTGCTCGGCGGCAATCAGCGCATACTGCGTAAACATATCGTAGCGCTTTGCCTCCGACTTTTCAATAAAATCCAGCGGATTAAAGTTTTTCAGTTCACAGGCAAACCGTGTCTTAAACTTGCTTGCATCAAACTTGGTGATAGGCCCCGCACCACTCTCTCCTTTCACCAAACTGTTCCAAAAGTCAGCTACATTATTGCCTAAGGGAGTCAGCACTCCCATACCTGTTACAACTACTCTTCTCATAAATATTTCAGGGATGAATTGTCAAATCGTTGAAAATGCTTTGGCAGATAAGGTCAAAATATTGCTCACCGGTCAGGCGTACCGGTTGCAGCACAGTCGGCAAATTGGTAATAACCAGCAGCGCCTTGCTTCGCGGCGGTATGTCAAAAACTATCTCACCATTCTCCCGACCCTGAGCCAGCACTTCGGTCAGCCGGTTCAGCGTGCGGTCGGTCAGTTGCCGCAATGCAATTTTCACGAGCTCTTTCACCGTGTGCAGGTCGGTAGCCGGCGAACCTATCACACAAACCTGTTCGGCAGATTGATACCATTTGTGCATCTTAGTAAACGTATCCAATGGCTCTGATGCGGACTTACCTGCTAATTGATGTATCAATTGTTCTATTGGTGCTATGTTCCTGCACCACTGCCAGCGATGTTTTTGGCGGAAAAATAGTAATGAATAAAAGATGTTTTAATTCCAATGACTGCGGAAATATGTTTACAGCTGAAAGCATTGAAGCCCTTGTCGCGGATGAAGCCTTCAGCATTTTGCAAAATAAGTTCACGCATATTCATTGGCATGAATTACTATTCGGGGCGCAAATATATCTACCTATGGATAGGTAGGCAAGTATTTTAAAAAAAATCGGCTTGGTGGAAGTTTCCAAAGCCGCCGAACCGATAAATCGGATGAGGTAGTTTACTTTAATTAGCCGGCCGTATTTTTTGCAACAGGGAAGCATGTGCCCGCAAAATTTCAGGATTGCCCTTGTAGCGCACTTTCCCGATACCAGAAGAATTTACTTCCATTTGCTTACGCACATTAATTTCTATGTTGCCGATGCCATCCATGGATACATCGGCAGTATCGCTTTTCAACTGAAAGGCTCGGTAGTTGCCTATGCCGCTTTGTCGCACAATCTGCTGAGCAGCTTTTCCGCTGACTTCTGTATTACCTGCGCCGCGCACGCACATGTCCAGCGTTTGAACGTTCACTTTCAAGTATATACTACCCGCACCGTTCGTTTCTACAATCAACTTTTCGCTGCGGATAGTATCCTTGTTGCGGATGAGATAAGCACCCTTAGCTGTTAGTTCGTGCAATTTACGGCAAGTAATTGTCAGAAACACCCTGCGCGATTTGCGATAGTCGTAATCATTGCGCCGATGTTCAACATACAAGCGGCCGTTGCGCACCTCTGTTATTACATCCGACAGCACAGAAGTGCTGCGGGATTCAATGCGAACCGCGTGTTCTTCTCCTTGAATCAGTTCTACTTCAAAGGGCCCTTTAATCGTAACGGCATTGAAAGTATCTAACCGACGCATTTCTTCATCGGCATCCGTAGAGACCGAAAAATACAAAGAGCAGGTAATAATGAGCAAGGCGAGTATTTGTTCCATGACGATTTAAGGTTTTTGATTGCACTGTAAAGGATAGCTGCGTATTGGTAAAGGTTGCTTTTTGACTTAAAAATTACCTGTTTACTGCGCCTCGACAATACGCAATCGGAATTCCGCTATTTTGTTGGGGCTATGGTTGTCTATAATGTACACGCCATGATACAAACGCACCTGACTGCACCTGAATTTAGCACCGGAAGCAACCACGGCATAGCGCTCATGTAAATCAAGCGATTGCCTGTTTTTATCCAAGTACTCTACCGCAAACTTAACCTGCAACAAATGCCGATTGCCCGTATTTTTGAACTCCAACACATAGTGATGGGCTGTACCTTTTTATTGCCCGGCGAATGTTCAGAAAATCGGCTTTCGCGAACGGCAGCAGCCAGATTAATGTTAGGCAATTTTTGAAAATTCCAGATGATTTCTATCGGTTGAGCAGCCGCATAAGAGGGAGCGGCATCCTCCTTGCGCATTTCCTGCACCATTAAGCGCATGCTTCGGAGAGATGTGCTGTTTTCGCCTTCTTTGTACAGGATAAAATCAAAAGGTATCAAATCGTCGGGGCGGAAGGTTTGCCCGGAGGTTAAAGAACCCACAGCATCTCTGTATTGTCTGAATAAAACTTTGCCGGTTTCGTCCAGTCACTCTATTCGGATTTTGAGCTTTTCAATTTCTGCATTTTTCACCTGAAAATAGCCGGTCAGTTTGTAGGCATAACTACCGGGGTATAAGCCCAAATCCGAGTTTTCCAGCTGAAAATCAAGGATTTTTCTCGATGATTCATTAAAAACAACGCCAATTTGCGGGGTTGGTTCGGCAGTAGTTGTCGGAGGCGTTTCTTTCTTAGAAACCCCACTCTTTGGTGCAGGAGTTGGCGCTTCCTCTACCTGAACAGGGACTTCCACCGCAGAAGTTGAAGGCATAGACGTGCTGCTGCGAAGCGACTCCACAGGAACAGGAGAAGGTTGCCTTGTAACAAAAACGACGGTAACCGCAAGCAACACAGTAACCAATAAAACAGCTATCAACGCCCATGCTTTTTGTGGCGTATCCTTCTTTGGTGTGGTCGGGGTTGCAGGGGGCAGTTGAATCGTTTTGAGTAGCTGATAAAGTTCCTGTTCGGCGGGGAAAAGGTCAATAGCACTGCGGATAGCCGCTACGGCAGCCTGACGATTTTCAGCCGTTGGTTGGGCAAACCACTTGCCGTAGCAGGCCCTTGCAAGCCCCAGTACAGCCGCTTGAAGGTTTGGGGGTTGGGGTGCAAAACCATGCACTTATTAAATTCAGCGATAGCCTCACTAAACAAATCATTCTTCAGAAACGATTCGGCTTTTTGCAAATGACAGTTGCGAATGGTTTTTACGTCCTGCCAAGACCCCCCAATTCCAGCGATATTAGCTCTAAATCTGCCTCTGCCAACACTATTTTCTTGCCGTCCTCTATGCTCAGCAATTTGCTCAGATACGCTCTGAGTTGTTTTTCCGCATCATCCATAATTTTTCGTGTCGGCGATGTATGTAAGATAGCAAATTAGCCAATGATTTCAGCCCATGTGTTAGTTGGCAAGCCTATAATGATAATCAGGCGCTTTCACAAAAATCTGATTCAATATTATTTGTAGGAAAAAATGTTACACCTTATTTTTGCGCAAGTTTTGGCAGCAGCCTTAGGCTGCTGCTTGAAAAATTTTAGATTCATACATTTAAATTCATGGCAAATATTGGCAAAATTACGCAAGTGATCGGCCCGGTAGTGGACGTTAGCTTCGAGGCAAAGGATGCAAGGCTGCCCCAGATTCTCGATGCGCTTACGGTAACCAAAGAAAACGGACAAACCATCGTGCTGGAATGTCAACAACACTTAGGGGAAGACCGTGTACGCACCATTGCGATGGACGCAACCGAAGGTTTGACCCGTGGAATGGATGTGATTGATACTGGCGGGCCTATCAAAATGCCAATTGGCGAAGGTATCCGTGGTCGCCTGTTCAATGTAGTGGGTCAGGCTATTGACGGCATTGCGCAGCCTTCTTCCGACAAAGGTCTGCCTATTCACCGCCCTGCTCCTAAGTTTGAAGACCTTTCTACAACTTCCGAAGTACTCTACACAGGTATTAAGGTAATTGACCTGATTGAGCCTTACGTAAAAGGTGGTAAAATCGGTCTGTTCGGTGGTGCGGGTGTAGGTAAAACCGTATTGATTCAGGAGTTGATTAACAATATCGCCAAGGCTTATTCAGGCCTTTCAGTGTTTGCCGGCGTAGGTGAGCGTACCCGCGAAGGTAACGACCTGCTGCGCGAAATGATTGAAGCCGGTATCATCAAATACGGCGAGGCTTTCAAACATTCTATGGAAGAAGGCGGATGGGATTTATCTAAGGTAGATTTGGAAGAACTCAAAAACTCTCAGGCAACTTTCGTATTCGGCCAGATGAACGAACCTCCCGGCGCACGTGCCCGCGTAGCTTTGTCAGGTCTGACCATTGCCGAATACTTCCGCGATGGTGAAGGCGACGGAGTAGGACGCGACATCCTGTTCTTCATTGACAACATCTTCCGTTTCACACAGGCTGGTTCCGAAGTATCGGCTCTGTTGGGTCGTATGCCTTCTGCGGTAGGTTATCAGCCTACACTGGCTACCGAGATGGGTGCTATGCAAGAGCGCATTACTTCTACCAAG
Organism: uncultured Cytophagales bacterium; assembly: GCA_938039675.1. Lineage (GTDB taxonomy): Bacteria > Bacteroidota > Bacteroidia > Cytophagales > Thermoflexibacteraceae > Rhodoflexus. Next base: position 25,896 of record CALHUI010000005.1, on the reverse strand, counting down.
CGCGGTTCTATTACCTCTGTACAAGCAGTTTACGTACCTGCCGACGACTTGACAGACCCTGCTCCTGCAACAACCTTCGCTCACCTGGACGCAACCACCGTATTGAGCCGTAAGATTGCCGAGTTGGGCATCTACCCTGCGGTAGACCCGCTGGATTCTACTTCACGCATCCTTACGCCGGACATCGTAGGCGAAGAACACTACAAGTGTGCACAGCGCGTGAAAGAAACCCTGCAACGCTACAAAGAATTGCAAGACATCATTGCCATTCTTGGTATGGACGAGTTGTCAGAAGAAGATAAATTAGTTGTACACCGTGCACGCCGCGTACAGCGCTTCCTGTCTCAGCCTTTCCACGTGGCGGAAGCCTTTACAGGTCTGAAAGGCGTACTGGTAGATATCAAAGATACTATCCGTGGTTTCAACATGATTATGGACGGCGAATTAGACCATCTGCCCGAAGCTGCTTTCAACTTGGTAGGTACTATCGAGCAGGCCATCGAGAAAGGTGAGCGCCTGATGGCAGAAGCGAAAAAATAATCTGAAAAGCCATGCAAGTAGAAATTATCACCCCTGATAGAAAAGTGTTTGAAGGCGCTGCTACAGGCGTTCAAGTGCCGGGTACAGGCGGCTCTTTTGAAGTACTTGAAAACCATGCGCCCATCATCAGCGCATTGGAAAAAGGCAAAGTGCGTGTGCGTACTCAAAACGGCAGCTATCAATACTTTGAAATTGACGGCGGGGTTATTGAAGTGCTGCAAAATAACGTAATTGTATTGGCTGAATCCGCAATTGCTGTTTAAATTATCGCAGTGCATTTAATAATTCATCAGCATATCAAGGGAAGTTGTCCGACAAACGGCAACTTCCCTTTTTTACAAATCATTATTTTATTTCCCCCTCCCTGCACCTATGAATAACAAAGTTTCCTCGCGCAAAGATGCCATCCTGATGCTGGCAGACGGCACTATTTTCAAAGGACAATCCATCGGAAAGCAAGGCACTTCCGGCGGCGAAATCTGTTTCAACACCGGCATGACGGGTTATCAGGAAATTTACACCGACCCCTCCTATTATGGGCAGATTATTGTAAATACCAATGCGCACATCGGTAACTATGGAATCAAGCGGGATGAAGTGGAGTCGGGCAAAGTTCAGATTCAGGGGTTGGTAGTGAAAACTTTCTCCGATGTGTACTCCCGCCACAGTGCCGATAAGTCTTTACAGCAGTATTTGGAAGAGGCCGGCATTGTAGGTATTTGCGGTATTGACACCCGCGCACTGGTCCGCCATCTGCGCAGTAAAGGTGCCATGAATGCTGTTATTTCTTCCGAACTGCGCCAAGAAGAAGCGCTTCGCCGCTTTTTACAAGACGTTCCCGATATGAACGGTTTAGAACTTTCTTCGGTTGTCAGCACGCAAGAACCTTACTTTGAAGGCAAGAGCTATGCGCCTTTCCGCGTTGCAGTGCTCGATTTGGGCGTAAAAAGCAGCATTGTAAGTAACCTGATATGCCGAGGTTGTTACTGCAAGGTGTTCCCTGCCCAAACAACTTTCTCCGAAATGCAGCAATGGAACCCGAATGGCTACCTGATTTCAAACGGCCCGGGCGACCCTGCCGTAATGCACTATGCCATTGAAACTGTACAGCAAATTTTAGCTGCTGACAAGCCTCTGTTTGGCATTTGCCTTGGTCATCAGATACTTGCGCTGGCAGCGGGCGGCAAAACTTTCAAAATGCACCATGGGCATCGCGGGCTGAATCACCCTGTTAAAAATCTGCTCACAGGCAAAGGCGAGATTACCTCACAAAATCATGGCTTTGCCGTTAGTATGGAGGGGATAGCAGACCACCCGCAAATAGAATTGACACACATTAACCTGAATGACAATACGGTAGAGGGCATTCGTATCAAAGGCAAAAAAGCATTTTCGGTGCAATACCACCCCGAGTCATCGCCGGGTCCGCACGATTCGCACTACTTGTTTGACGACTTTGTAGCGCTGATGAAATCGGCGGATTAATGCCTCTGCAACGCGAGTTATTTGCTATCAACTTGACAGTCGGTTTTTGTATAAAGCAAATTCGAAGCATTAGCACAAAAGTGCGCAACAAAAAACCATCTCTAATTGAGCGGAGATGGTTTTTTTATTTGCCGAAACAATGCTTATGCTTATTCTGCCAGAGCTTGTTTTACCTTCTCGGCTGCATCTTTCAGAAGAATGGCAGAAGTTACTTTTAATCCTGATTCTTCTATTACGCGTGCGCCTTCTTCGGCATTCGTGCCTTGCAGGCGGACAATAATCGGGATGTTGATATTGCCGATTTTTTTGTAAGCCTCTACTACACCGTTGGCCACGCGGTCGCAACGAACAATACCGCCGAAAATATTAATCAGAATGGCTTTTACGTTCGGGTCTTTCAGGATGATGCGGAAGCCGGCTTCCACTGTTTGTGCATTTGCGCTGCCGCCCACATCCAAGAAATTAGCAGGCTCACCGCCGGAGAGTTTAATAATGTCCATGGTAGCCATTGCCAAACCTGCACCGTTTACCATACATCCCACGTTACCATCCAGTTTCACGTAATTCAGGCCTGATGCAGATGCTTCCACTTCCAGCGGGTCTTCCTCGTTAAGGTCGCGCATGGCTGCAAGTGCCGGCTGACGAAACAAGGCATTATCGTCTAAGTTTACCTTTGCATCAACGGCAATGATTTTGTTATCAGAAGTTTTCAGGCAGGGGTTGATTTCAAACTGAATCGCATCGGTAGCATCATAGGCTTTGTACAGCGCAGTAATGAACTCTACCATGCCTTCGTGAGCTTTTCCTGAAAGGCCAAGTTTATCGGCAATTTCTTTTACCTGCTCGGGTTGCAACCCCTGAATAGGGTCAACCCATACTTTGATAATTTTTTCGGGGGTATGTTTGGCTACTTCTTCAATTTCAACGCCGCCTTCGGTACTTGCCATAATCACATTGCAAGCCTTGGAACGGTCTAAAAGAATCGCCACATAGTATTCTTTGGGTTCGCTTTCGCCCTTGTAGTAAACATCCTGTGCTACCAATACTTTATTCACTTTGCGGCCTTGTTCGCCAGTTTGGACAGTTACCAGTGTATTACCGAGCAGGTTACGGGCTACGGTTTCTACTTTTTCCAACGAAGTGCAGAATTTTACGCCTTCCTGTTGCGTTTCTTTGGTTTTGCCTTTGCCGCGTCCGCCTGCATGAATTTGTGCCTTTACAACCCAGCCTTCTGTACCTGTAGATGCCTGCAACTGACGCGCCGCCTCAACAGCCGCCTCGGCAGTATCGGCTACGATACCTTCCTGAATGCGAACGCCGTAGCTTTTCAGTATTTCTTTTGCCTGATATTCGTGAATGTTCATAATGGGCGAAAATTTGATTTTTTTGGACTGCCAAAATTACGCAATCCCGACGAATGAACAACCTTTTAGTCATCCTCGCCTTCCCAAAATGCCAAATCGTCTTTTGATACGCGAAACTTTTCGGCATTTTTTAGAATGAGCGCCAAACAACGGCCTGTGAGAATGGAGTCCTCAAGTGCATTGTGGGTTTCTGTTTCGCGCTCCATGCCAAAGTAAGCTGCCACACTTTTCAGGCTCAATGATTTAGGCCCGGCAATGCCGTTGGCTTTCAGAATGCGAAAGTAAAAATTGGATAGCACAAACAAATCCAACGGACGATAGGAGAACTCCCAACTCATTTGCGATTTTTTGTAGGCAAAGCGCAAAAAATTAATATCTGTGGTTACACTTTGTCCACATACGACAATCCGGCGAAGGTCGCTGCGGGTTTGCAAGTTGAGTTCATCCATCAGCCAATCTTCAAAGTCTTCCAGCATTTCGTGAATCATCGGCGCATCGTCTAAGTCGGCAATGGTTAGGTTATGCACCTCCGATGCAGGAATAGAGAATCGCTCAGGATACTCGGGATAAACATTGCTCAGGTAGGTGGAAATTTCGTTCCATCGGTCATCGTATAAAACCGCCCCGATTTGTATGATTTCGTGATAATCCGGCTCAAGTCCGGTAGTTTCTACGTCAAAAACAAGGTAAGGCATGAATGATATGGTTTATTGGCGAATTTTTTTGCTTGGTGGCGTTAGATTTTACTCAGCATTTTGTTCACTGTTGCACTTTCGTACTGTATGGTATGTTTCTTGACATACAAAATGCAACAGATTTATGCACAAACCGCAATTTAGCACATCAAATACACCAAGCGATTGAGTCAAACAAACCGACATTTCGAAAGTCGGATTTTAGATTTCGGATTTATGCAAAATGCAGGCGATTTATTTTTATATAAAACTCTGAAAAACAAGCATTTAAACCTTACATAACTTAAAATACTGCCGGGTTGTGTATCAACAAAGCGCGCTGAAAATTGTACCCAACTATCTGCAAATGGGGATACTTGCGATATAAAAACCCGATAGACTGATGCAATCTATCAGGTTCAATCTGCTGATATTAAAAACTTAAAAAGAATCTTATTTGCTAACCGCCCGCACTTTCAAACATTTATCGAAACTTCGTGCGGTCGGCAATAATTTTGGCAATTTCGCCACTAAGTATATTTTCCTGACTGGCTGGGGGCAGTTCTTGGCCAATACCACTGCTTTCTCTAATCTGTTTCAAATCGGCAGAAATATCGCCAAGCGTTACAATCGTTTCCAGATTTTCAATCCGCTGACGCAGTTCTGCATTCTCTTTGGCAAGCGACTGTGTCATTTTCAGTATTTGCTCCAATTGAGCAGTTGTCTGATTTTTTTCTTTGCCTTGCTGAAGTTCCAGCTTTTTATATTTCAAAAAGGTAGCCGATAGGATTGCCGTTATAGGCACCGACATAATCACCCCTATAATAAGGATATCTTCCACCATATTTTGTTTATGTTTTGTATTGGGAAAGATACGGATTACACGCAAAAAGTTGCACAAAATGCCGTTCATTTACAGCAATTTAAACTCAATACGCCGATTCTTGGCGCGGTTTGTATCGCTATCATTAGGAACTTGCGGCATTGTTTCGCCATAGCCTTTGGCAATCAGCCGCGATGCGTCAATGCCATTTTGCGTGAGATAACTGACCACTGCTTGCGCTCGTTTGCGGGAAAGTTCCAAATTGGCAGCATCTGAACCTAAGTCATCGGTATGCGCGCCAATTTCCACTTTAAGTTGCGGATTTTGTTTCATCAAAGCAGACAGTTTGCGCAGTTCCGTAACCGATTTGGGTTGGAGTTCCCATTTGCCTGTTTCAAAGAAAATATTGTTCAATACAATCTTAGTGCCTTTGTTAATCGGTTCCAGTTCAATGTCTACTTCAACATCTTTGCCGTCCTGTTCGGCATAGTTAAAAGTCAGGCTTTTGAAAAGATAACCTTGCTTATTGACATAAAGTGCGTATTCCGAACCTTTATTTAACACAATCAGGTAGCGGCCGTTGGCAGCATCGGAAGAAACTTGCTGCTGTACGCTGTCGGTGGCAAGGTCTATCAACTCTATGCGGGCTACAAGCGCTTTTTTAGTAACAGCATCGCGCACAATGCCTTTGACGTAGTTGGAAGCTACTGCCGGACGAATTTCTTCGGGCAGGTCAAACATATAAATCCGACTGGAAATCAGTTGATTGCCTACATTTTCTTCGTGCGAATAGTAGCCTTTTCTGCTGTCTGCCGTAATAAAAAGCCCCATTTGGTTGCGATGGTCGTTGATGGGGTAGCCCAAGTTGACAGGCTCGCTCCAACCTTCGGTCGTACGCTCTGATTTGTACAAATCGTAGCCGCCATAGCCCGGGTAGTTATCGGAAGCAAAAAAGAGTGTTTGGCCGTTTACGTGGATAAAGGGTGCCACCTCATCACCGCTAGTGTTGATTTGAGTACCCAGATTGACGGCTTCGCCCCAGCGCCCGCTTTCGTGGCGTTGCGTAACCCAGATGTCATGCCCGCCGATGCCTCCGGGGCGGTCGGATACAAAGTACAGTGTACGGCCGTCAGCCGAAAGAGAGGGTTGCGTATCCCAATAACGGGAATTGACCGCAGGCCCCATATTTTGAGGCTCTGACCATCGGTCGCCCGTACGGTAGCTGATGAACAGGTCGCAACTGCCGTATATTTGCTTATTTCTGTTTTCGCAAATGGTAAAAATCATGGTTTGCCCGTCGGCAGAAATCGTACACGTGCCTTCGTTGTAGGTGGTGCGCAGTTCTTCAATCACTTTCGGTTGTGTCCATTTGCCGTCTTGCAAATAGCTGATGAAAATATTCTCGTCTTGTGAACTGCCGAGCCCTTCACGTGCTGTATAAATGATTTGCTGCTGGTCGGCAGAAAGAACAGGAAAGTACTGCAAGGGCAGGTGATTGAGCGGTGCAGGCACGGGTTCGGGTTTAAACTCTACTGGCTTTTTCATGCCTTCTGCCGCATATTTGCAGGAAGCTATCCGTTTGCGTGCATCCTGCATCTGGTTGTTACTGCCGACTCCCATTGCCAGAAACTTTTCTAACTTGGTCTGTGCAGAAGCATAATCGCCTTTGCTGAAATCAATAACACCAATCCGGTAATAAACAGGCGCAAGTTTTCGGTCATCGGGGCTGATGGTGAGGCACTTGCGATAGTGTACCTCTGCTTCTTCGGTGCGGCGCAGTGTATTGAGCGCATTTGCCAGTGCATAGCGCGCTTCAAGGAAATTGGGGTCTATATCTACGGCCTTTCGCAGTTTTTCTATACAACGGTCAAAGTCGCGGCGGCGCAAGAACTCCTTAGACTCTTCGTATAGTTTTTCTGCTTTTTTATTGTTTGTACTCAACTGTGCATAAGAGGCGGCCGTAAACAGAAAAAAAGCAAGCCCGCAAAAGACTACAATTCGTTGAAACATTGTTGTTGGAAATGATGGTATTTCCATAACGGCAAAAGTTATGCAAACTGCATACAAACCTGCAAAAAAATACACTGCTACCGGAACATGCGCAGCAAACGAATCAGGCCGGCGGGCAAACGGCTACGGTTGGCAATCTGCAAAATTTCGGGGTGTTGTTTGCAAAAGTCGGGTGCTTCTTCGCGCAGAAAAACCGCTAATCGGCCTGCTTCGGGCAGAGCAAGCGCTTCATACAGGAAACTCAACCGCGCCAGTGTGTTTTCAAAAAGTGCCCATTGCAAAGCCTCGGGCGGGATGTTCCTTTTGACTTCGTAGCGCGCCTCTTCTGCTAACAATAAACCTGCACCGGCTGCCATGCGCAAGAGGTGTGCATCGGGCAACGCACTATTGAGCAATCTGGCAAAAATGCGGGCGTAGTCTTTGGCAAAACGTGCTTGTACGGCTACTCCCTTGGCATCTTTGTGCAGCCGATAGCCAGACAAAACGGCTGTCGTCCCAATGAAGTCGCGCCCCTGCAAATACATGCGTAGGAACAAATCATAATCCATTCCGTAATGCAGTGAAGTATCTATCAGCCCGACGGCTTGCAGTGCCTCTCTGCGAAAAAATGCCGAAGGCTGCGGAAAAGGCAGTTTAGCCAAATAAAGTGCCTCAGGACAGGGAACGGGCGCTCCCTTTTCGGTTGTGGGAAAACCTTCGCCAAAAAGACGTGTTTTACCATGTACAACCCATGCCTGTGGATATTTGCCGAACAGCTCGGCGACTGTATGGAGCGCATTGGGCAACAGCAGGTCATCGCTGTTGAGCCAAGTGATAATATCTCCGCCGGCTCGTTGCAAGCCTTTATTGATGGCATCGCTTTGCCCGTTGTCTTTTTCGCTGACCCACCAGTTGATGTGCGCGGCGTAACGGCGAATAATCTCCACAGAGCCATCGGTACTGCCCCCGTCTATCACAAAAAATTCCAGATTGGGGTAATCCTGTGTCATGACAGACTGAATCGTCTGTTCCAGAAAAGTTGCCTGTTGAAAAGAGGGTGTAATAATGGTGATGCGGGGTAGCATGGGCAGTATTGAGCAAGTAAATGTTGAGCAAAAGTAGCAACAACAAAGCGGTTAGAACAGCAAAACAACCTAACTTTAAACGCAAGAAAACCGGTTAAATATGAGTCAAGTTGTATGGATTACAGGGGCTTCCTCGGGCATAGGTGAGGCGCTTACTTATGCCTTTGCTAAAGACCCGAGCATAAAATTGATACTTTCTGCCCGTCGGCGCGAAGAATTGGAGCGTGTGGCAAAAACTTGCGGGCTGCCACAAGAACAACTCCTGATTTTGCCTTTAGACCTTGCCGCAGGCAGTACGCTCTCTGGAAAAGTACAAGAAGCACTCGCCCGATTCGGCAGAGTAGATATTATGGTGCACAACGGGGGTGTCAGTCAGCGGGCGTTGGCCAAAGATACGCTTGTAGAGGTGGATAGGGCAATTATGGAAACTAATTTCTTTGGTGCGCTGATTCTTACCAAGGCCTTGCTGCCTTCAATGCTGGCGCGAAAGTCGGGGCGTTTTGTCGTTATCAGCAGTTCAGTCGGTAAGTTTGGCACACCTTTGCGCTCTACCTATGCTGCCTCTAAACATGCGCTGCACGGCTTTTTTGATTCGCTGCGTGCCGAATGTTGGCGTGAAAATATCAAGGTGCTAATCGTTTGCCCAGGCTACATCCGCACACAGGTTTCCGTAAATGCGTTCATCGGAACAGGCGAAAAACAGGGCACAATGGACGATGCGCAAGCCAACGGTATTCCGGCAGAAGTCTGCGCAGAACGAATTTTGGCAGCCATCCGCAGCGATAAAGAAGAAATCAACGTAGCAGGAGCCAAAGAGATGCTGGGCGTTTACGTGAAGCGATTCTTCCCTGCGTTGTTCTCTAAAATGGTTCGCAAGATGAAAGTAACGTAAGGGCGGATACAACAACATAAGCGATTTACAAAAAGCAGCCGGTCTTACAGCAAATCAACTGCACCTATTTCCGCCACTTGCGCCTCGGAGGGCTTCTTGTCGGGCAACTGATTTATCTCCCTCACCTTGCGCCAAACAACGGCAATCACGCGGTCGATGGGTTGATTGTCTTTTAAACTTTTTCCCCGCACTCGCATGATGAGCAGGTTGTGGTTTTTGCCCAACGATATAACATAGCCGATACAGTCGGATTTAGGGTCTATATCGCTAACTCGGTCGGGTGGTAAGCCCTTGAACCAATGCCCTACGCCACTGTTGCAGTTGATGTTGGGTTGCATTTTGCTCATAAACAAATAGGCTTTCAACTGCTGCACCACTATCATATTGGCAGGTTCGCGCAGACTTTGGCGGATGGAATCGTCGGAATAGCCCTTTGTGCGGGCAGCAAAGTCGTTGAACTGTTTCTCTATCCCGCGAAATAGTTGCACAGCCTGTTCGCCGCGCGCCTCGCGGTACTCTTCCAAATCAATGTTGAGTAGCCCAAGGTTTTTATTGATTTTTGCCTGTAACTCACCGTATTTTCTCATGGTGGGATGCGTTCGCATATCTTCCATTTCATCGCCTACATTGCTGCGCCCCATGTCTTGCTTAGCAAATTTTATCAAACAACAGAGTTGCATTTTAATACTGTGCAGCATTGCTTGCTTTTTGCGCAGTTGCTCATACATCCCGGGTGTCTGATGTATCTTTTCTACTCGGCGGCGACGACGGTCTTGCTCGCGCCTTGCCTGCTCAATATTGCGGTTTGCCGCATAAATAATGTTGGGGTCTATTTGCAGTGTATCGTAATAATTGGCAAGAAAAGCAGCCTCCACCTGTTCAAATATGATGGAGTCGCGCAGGGTTTGCGGGCAGCGACAATCGGAAGTGAATTCCTGCCTGCGCAACTCCGCAGCTTGCGCTTTTTTTTCATCGGTCGTATTCGTTCCTGAGGGCGGTGAATCTATGACAACTGCTACATAAGCAGGCAAGCCAAAATTGCTGTCCGTGTGCCTGTCGGTTGGCAGCCACTCACCAAGCGCAAATACGAACGCTGCCAGAGCTGCAATTAAATATGCTCTTGTCATGGTTCTTGTTGCTTATTCCAGCCGCTTAGCCAACTCTTCTTTTACATGTTCTATATTTTCCTCAATGGGAGTTTTTTCTTCGATGGAAGTTTCATGTATAGAGACAGTTGCCTTAGCCGTTTCTTTTGCAGGGAACAGCAAAGAAGCTACAATACTTATGCCCAAAATTCCCAAAATCACATACAATGAGTGGATAGTTGTAAAACCAATTTCCGACAACCAATGATGAGCTATCATTTTCGTACCTATAAAAACCAGCAATACAGACAGCCCTACTTTGAGGTAGTGGAAAATATGGACAATATTGGACAGGAAGAAGAACATAGAGCGCAGCCCCAGAATAGCAAAAATATTGGAAAAAAACACAATGTAAGGGTCTTGTGTTACGGCAAACACTGCCGGAACGGAATCTACCGCAAAAATCAAATCGGTAAATTCTATAATCATTACCACGACAAAAAGCGGAGTCAGATGCCAGTGCTCGTGTTTTTTTACAAAAAAGCGATTGCGTACATAGCGCGGATATACCCGCAACCATTTGGCGGCCATACGCACAACAGGGTGTTTGGCAGGCTCGATAACTTCTTCCTGATTTCGCTCGAGGAACATCTTGATGCCGGTATATATCAAAAAGCCGCCAAATAGATATATCACCCATGCAAAAGTCTGTATCAGTGCCGCACCAACGAATATAAAGATGAAGCGCATCAGAATTGCCCCCAAAATCCCCCAAAAAAGCACTTTTTTAAAGTACTTTTCGCGCACGCCGAAGGATGTAAAAATCATGATGATAACGAAGATGTTATCTACCGAAAGGGAATATTCCAATAAATAGCCTGTGATAAATTCCAGCGAAACAGTATCGCGATAAACGGCTAAACTACGCTCAAAATCATCGGGATAGAGCACAACTTTGCCCGCCATGTAGGTATTAACAACCCTTTCCAAATCCTGATAATTTTGTATGTCGTGTATCAGATGCCCTTGGCGGTCTAACAAAATATAAAAACCCAACGCAAAAAGCACCCAAATGGCACTCCACGCAGCAGCTTCCTTGAACTTGACTATATGGTCTTTTTTAGAGAACAGCCCTAAGTCCAACGCCAAAATGCCGATAATAAAGACCGTGAAACCGGCAAAAAAGATTATTTCATTAGATAACATTGTGTTTATTTCGCTTCATTTTGGTTAGGCGGCAGCACCATCTTGTAATGCCATATATCACATTCGGAGAACATCTCGCCTTCTGCCCGAAACCCGAATTTGGCATAAAGAGGCATAGCTGATAATTGCGCGTGCAGATAACGCGTTTTGCCTTTACTTTCAGGATGTTGTCTGATGTCTTCCAGTACAGCCGCCACTAATGCAGTGCCCACCTGTTTACCTCTAAAATCAGCCAATACAGCAAAACGTTCCATTTTTATTCCCTTATCAGTAAATCGCCAGCGCGCTGTTCCGCACGGAATACCATCTGCTACTGCCAAAAAATGACGACTGGATGACTCAAACTCGTCATATTCCTCTTTTTCAGGCACTTGCTGTTCTATAACGAAAACGTTACGCCGAATATTGAAGGCTTTTTCAAGTTCCTCTTCCGCAATAATGTGTTTTACGGAAATTTGCATAAAATGATTTGTGTTTTGCCCTATTTTTGGGCTTTAAAATTAGTTTTTGTTACACATGATTCAACGCATACAATCGCTTTTTCTGTTATTAGTAATGATTGCCATGACGCTGATGCTGTTTTTCCCTGTATGGAACAAACAGAATCCGGAAACGGGCGCCAAAGCATCGCTAACTATTGCCACTCTGCTGCACGAAGCCAATGGGCAAATTGTGCACAAACAAAACGTTATCTATCTGGGAATCGGTGCTGCGGTGGCCATTGTATTGGCAAGTATCTCACTGTTCAGCTATAAGAACCGCAAGCTGCAAGTGATGATTAACCTGATTAATACTTTGGTAATTATCGGTGTACTGATTGGAGAAGTGCTGTTGTCTTTTAAGGGCGAAAAGTTTTTCTTGCCCGCCGTGAAAGGCGCTTATGGTATTGGCTTTTACATGCCCGGAGTTGCCCTGGTGTGTAATGCGCTGGCCAATCGGTTTATTCGCCGCGATGAAATGCTGGTTCGCTCAATGGACAGACTGCGCTAATCTTCCAAAGCATTCATAATGAATGTATTTTTCAGCAAAAGCCACAACAGGAAGAAAATCAGCCCCCACATCAGATAAATCTGATAATAATCTTTGACATCTCGGAAGCGTTTTTCCTTAACTTGAACTTTTTCGTAACGGTCTATCCGACTGAAAATTTCTGCCAGCGTGCTGTTATCCTGCGCACGAAAATATTGCCCTTCGCCAATTTCCGCCAATTTGCGAAGGGTGCTTTCGTCCATGCTGTTTTCAATATAGCGGGTATCGCCAAACACATTTTTGCCAATCGGTACGCGCCCTTCTTTGCCCACACCAATCGTATAAATGCGGATACCATCAGCAAATGCCAATTTGGCAGCATCTTCGGGTGCTATGTTGCCGGCAGTATTTTCGCCGTCGCTTAGCAGGATGATTACTTTTGTCTTCGCCTGCGATTCTTTCATGCGGACGGTAGCCACTCCCAAAGCACTGCCGATAGCCGTACCGCCGTCGGGAATCATATCAAAGTTGATTTCCTTCAAGTAGGTTTCCAATAAGTTATAATCGGTTGTCAGCGGGCTGAGAGAGTAGGCTTCGCCAGAGAAAACCACAATACCGATTTTATCTTGTGTGCGACCTGCCACAAACTTATGCGCTACCTCTTTGGCGGCTTCCAGCCGATTGGGGCGAAAATCCTCTGCTTGCATAGACTCGGATATGTCTATACACAAAATAATATCTATGCTTTCCAGCGAGCGTTCTACCTGCTCATTGGTACGCTGCGGACGTGCCAAAGCCAGCACAAACATACTCAGTGCCAACAGCAGCAATATGCTTGGAATATGCCGCAACCATGCCCATGCGTCGTCGGTAGTATCGCGCTCCAGCAAAGCAATTTCCAGCTTCTGACGATTGCGGAAGTGTATCAGCCAGCGCAAAATATACAGCACCGGCAACAACATTATCACAAAAAAGTAATACCCCTGATAGGGTGCCGTACCCCAGTCAAACTGTTGCAGGGTAGCAGGCAGAAACCATTTCCACGACAACCACTCAGGCATTGCGCACCTCCTCTACTTTACGGCGATAGGCATCTTTAGCAAAATCTGCCAGAAAAAAGGTAGCCTGAACTGTTGTTGCGTCTGCCTTCTTCCCGTAAATTGCCAAATCAAGCTGTTTAAGGGTTTGTTGCAAGGCCTTATCAGGCAAAATCTCGGCTATTTCTTTGGAAGTATAAGTTGTGTATGGAATGCCCTGCAATCCTTGCAGGTAGCTTTTCCAGATGGCAAGAGCGTGCTCGGCATCTGCAGGGTTGAGCTGTCGTTGCGTATAGGGCAGATATTCGTTCATAAAGCGTTCGAAGCGGCGGTGCAGGCGTTGCAGGCGGAAAGCCTTGCGGATTTGCTCACCGAAAAGCCGATAAAAAATGCCCAGAAAAATCAGAAAACCAAAGATGCCCGCACCGATGTAGGGGTAGTTCCAACCTTTTTTTACCTCAAAGTAGTCAGTTGTCGGGATAAGTTTGGCATCCTCTACCTCGGCGGCAGGAACTATTCTTTCCACCAAAACAGAGACAGAATCTGTCCAGAGAGTAGTGGTATCCCCGTTGCGCATGACAATTATCGGTACTGCAAAATGCAGCAAGCTATCGGTCTGGAAGGTCGTCAGGATGTAAACAGCACTGTCGGTGCTGATGCCCTCTCGGTCGGTGCGTGTATCAAAATATTTTTTGGAGGCCAACTCAAAGGGTTTGTAGTCGAAAAGCGTATCGGGGAAGCGCACTTCCATTGACGACGGATGCCGCAGAACAAGGGTATATGCCACCTGCTCACCCAGTTTAATCGCTTTTTTTTCAAAAGCCCCGACAGGCTTTACCTGTTGGGCAAAGCACTCAATTGTACCGAACAACATCAGTACAAGCACCCGAAAAGTATATAAAAAACTATGCAAGTTGTTCAACTGTCAATGCTGACAAAAGCAAAGATATAGATTTTACAACTTGTTGCCTTTCTGCATGGCATTCACTAAGGTCTCGGAAATAATTTTTGATACGCCGCTACCCATGGCATTGTTCAAAATACCTAAATCCAATTTACCCGACAGTTGCTTCATCAGGTTGTTTTGCAAACTGTTCTTAGCAGCGGCGTCTAATGAAAGCCCCTTGTTGGCATCCCCGAGCGCCGAGAGTTGTTCGCTGCTCAAAATACCGCCGATTACGCTGCTAAGTTGCTGTAAAACAGTCATAATCATTTGTTTTTCAATAGCCTCATTTACAAACGGCAAATCTACGGAAGCGTTGATTCTATCTGCCAAAGCGTTTAGTTGTGCAGGTGATAACATATTGCTTGTTCGTTTTTTGTAGCAATATAGCTCTTTAGTCGAACTAATTGCCGAATTTGTTTCTTACAGCAATCAACTCGGCTATGATTGCGGGATTTTGCTCCCAAGCCGTGCCGACAACGGCAATATCCGCCCCAGCCAGATAGGCGTTTTCAAGCGATTGGGCAGAGCGGATGCCGCCGCCAACGATTAACGGCAAACCGACCGCCTGCCGAACGGCTGTTATCATAGTCGGCGGTACAGGGTTAGCCGCTCCGCTGCCGGCTTCCAGATAAATCATTTGCATACCCAGCAACTCGGCTGCCATTGCCGTAGCAACGGCCACATCGGGCTTATTGGCAGGTATCGGTTGCGTATTGCTGATGTAGGAAACGGTTGTCGGCACACCCCCATCTACAAGCATATAGGCCGTTGGGATAGTCGCAAGATTCATCCGCCGAATTAAAGGGGCTGCTGCCACATGTTGGCTTATCAAAAACTCGGGGTTGCGCCCTGAAACCAAGGAGAGCAACAGCAGCGCATCGGCCGCAGGTGTCAGATGCTGGTAATTGCCCGGAAACAACCACACAGGCAATTCAAAACGGGTTTTGAGCCATGTAACAGTTCGGTGCACATCCCCAACGGTAAGCAAACTGCCGCCTACTAACAATAAATCAGGGCGATACCTACCCAATAACTGCCACACGGATGAGTTGTCATCAAATGACATTTTATCGGGGTCTATCAATACGGCAAGCAACCTTTGCCCGCCGTCAATTTTCTGCCGAATCAGAACTTCTGCCAAAGTAGCACCTTTATTTTCTCAAAAAAACATAACTTTAATGCCGACAAAACTAACGGCAAGAGCGCTTTCAACCATGCGCCTGCATCCGAAAAGGAATTATGATGACTGAGAATTACAACAGAACAAAGATAGTTGCAACTGTAGGCCCTGCCTCCAACTCCCGCGAAAAATTACGCGAACTTATGCTGGCAGGTGTAGATGTTTTTCGTTTAAATTTTTCACACGGCAGCTACGAAGACCACCAGAAAGTTATTCAGCTCATTCGTGAACTGAATGAAGAAATGGAAATGACTGTTGCCATCCTGCAAGACTTGCAAGGCCCCAAAATCCGCCTGCGCGAAGTGGAAAACAACGGTATCATGGTAGAAGCCGGCGAGAAGGTTGTTATTGCCTATGAAAAAGGCATCGGCACCAAAACGCGCCTAACCTCTACTTATAACCTTGCCAAAGACGTGAAGCCCGGCGAGCCGATTCTGATTGATGATGGAAATTTGGAGTTTGTAGTAGATAGCGTTACCGAAACAGAAGTTTTTGCGACGGTTGTATATGGCGGCCTTATCAAATCAAAAAAAGGCATCAACCTGCCCAATACACTGGTTTCTGAGCCTTCTCTGACACCCAAAGACATGGAAGACCTGATGTTTGGGCTTGCTAACAATGTAGATTGGGTTGCACTTTCTTTTGTACGTCAGGCAGAAGACCTCAACGACTTACGCCGCATTATCAACGAAAGCGGCAAAGTAACCAAAATCATTGCCAAGATTGAAACCCCGCATGCGCTAAAAAATATTGACAGCATTATTGCAGCAACAGATGCCATTATGGTTGCACGCGGCGATTTGGGCGTAGAAATACCGATGGAAGAAGTGCCCCTTTGGCAAAAGAAGATTGTAAAAAAATGCGTAGAAAAGGCCAAACCCGTGATTGTGGCTACGCAGATGATGGAGAGTATGATTACGAACCCTCGCCCGACACGTGCCGAAGCCAACGATGTTGCCAATGCCGTATTGGACGGAACCGATGCGGTTATGCTAAGTGCCGAAACTGCCAGCGGGAAATATCCTGTTGAAGCCGTTAAAAGTATGGTGCGCATACTGACAGCAGCAGAAAATCATGGCGGCATCTACAACAAATACCATGATGTGCCCAAAGAAGGCAACAAGAACGAGTACAGTGCCAATATGATTGGTCATGCTGCCTGCCGCTTGGCCGAGCTGACCGAAGCCAAAGCCCTCATCTGTATCACCCGTTCAGGATACAGTGCTTTTCAGCTTTCCAGCCGACGACCCAATGCGGGCATATTTGTATTTACCGAAAATAAGCATCTGCTAACTATGCTGAACTTACTCTGGGGCGTTCGTTGTTTCTATTATAACAAATTTCAAAGTACACGCCTGACACTTGAAGCAACAGAAAAAATTCTCGTATCAAAAGGTTATTTGCAGCAGGGAGATTTATTTATAAGCACTGCTACCACACCTATGAGCGAAGAATCCCGCCGGACAAACATGCTCAAACTACACTGGGTTGAGTAGATTGTTACTTCGGCTAAACTGTATATCTTAGTGTATCCGTAAAAGCCTAAAACAAAAATCAGTTTGGTAGAAAAAGTCATTCAACTGGAAGATGTTTCACTTGTAGATTTCTTTGGTGCAGAAAACAGCAATTTGCGCCACATCGCACAAGCCTTCCCGCATACAAAAATTATTTCCAGAGGTAGCGAACTGCGCATACAAGGCAACAACGCCGAGATTGTTCGTATCAATGAACTTATCAACGGCTTGCTGGAATACTACAACAAGTTTGGCAAGGTTACGACTGATAACATAGAGGCCTACCTCAACGAGCATAAAGACGAATGGGCAATTCGCAAAGATGCAGACGAAACCATTCTATACGGCGCACGCGGCGAAGCCATTAAGCCCCGCACTGCCAACCAGCGCAAGTTGGTAGAAGCAGCCATGAATAACGATATGGTTTTTGCACTTGGCCCGGCCGGAACGGGTAAAACCTTCTTGGCAGTAGCATTAGCAGTACGCGCCTTGAAAAATAAGCAGGTAAAAAAAGTTATCATCACGCGCCCGGCCGTAGAAGCAGGCGAGAATCTTGGCTTCCTGCCCGGAGATTTAAAGGAAAAGATAGACCCCTATCTGCGTCCTGTATATGATGCCTTGGAAGACCTGATTCCTGCCGAAAAACTTAAATTTTATCAAGAGCGAAATATCATTGAGATTGCCCCCATCGCCTTTATGCGCGGCAGAACCCTAAACCATGCCTTTATCCTCATAGATGAAGCGCAAAATACGACTGCCATGCAAATGAAAATGATACTTACTCGTTTGGGTCCTCATTCTCAAATGATTATCACAGGCGACCGCTCCCAAATTGACTTGCCGCGCAAGCAGCGTTCGGGCTTAGTTGAAGCGCTGAAAATTCTGCAAGGCATTGAAGGTATCGGCATTGTTGAGCTGCATGAGCACGATGTTGTGCGCCATAAACTCGTGAAGAAGATTATTGCAGCCTATGACCGCTACGAGAAAAAAAGCGATGAGGAAGAAACGGACTAATAACAAACTGCCGCCCATGCAGCATATCCCCAGCCAATAATCATAAGCACACCGCCCACAGGCGTAATTGCACCCAACCAGCCAATATTCAACAGACAAAGCGCATACAGCGAACCGGAAAAAATACACGTGCCTGCCAGCAACAGCCATCCGGCGCGTGTTACGGCCTTTTGCTCGGCTGCTTTTGCCCATACTGCCAATATCATCAAGCCTAAGGCATGGTAGAAATGATACTTGACTGCTGTTTCAAAAGTTTCTAGCCTGCCGCTTGCTGCCAGCATAGGTTTAAGTCCGTGCGCACCAAATGCCCCAATGGCAACCGCCAAAGCGGCAGCCACAGCACCTGCCATAAATAATTTCTGAAACGAAGTGTTCATTTTATTTTTTGCGAATCAGTTGGTCAAAAACGTTTTGCTCCAAGCGAAGCGGATAGCGATTTTCCAACTCTTTAAGCCACTCTGCCTCCAAAAACTGTTGATAATCAGCCACAATAACTCCTCTGGTTTCACTTAACTCTTTTAGGCGCGCCGGTTGTACTTCGTGGATAATGACCCAATGCCATCTGCCGCCAACTTGCAACTGATAATCTCCTTTGCGCCAAGCTGTTGCATCTACTATGGGGTTTTCTCCCTTGCCGAAAAGTCCTTCGGTCAGTTGTACAGAAAGTGGGACTTCACGATTCAGGTTTTGCACCATGATTCTTTTATTTCGGCCGTACACAGTTAGCTTGGCTTGCGGCGTACTGCCTTGTTTAATGGGCTGCAATGCTTCGGCAATACGCAGCGGACTAATACCGGCAGCAATGATATGCTCTTTTAATCGGCGCATCCGTTCCTGTGCCACTTGACGGCTTTCCCGAGGCGTATAATCAACACTCATCTCTACGATAGAGGTTGTATCGCGTTGCAAAAAGTTAAGCAGTTGCGCAAGGGACTTCCCCGCAACCGAATCGGGCAGGGTTTGGCCAACGGCGTAGGTTATCTGCCCCAAACCCGACATATCGCTGTCTAAATAATAGTCTTTCTTGTATTCCTCCTTCACCTTTTGTAGCATCTCAGCCGATGAAACCGTATAAATACTCACCTGCGCACGGTCAGGCCACTGATAGCGGTTGCGATTGTTGTTAAAAAAGTTTTGCAGTCCTTCCTTGTCGGTGAGGGCTTTGCCCCATACTCGCTCCTCCATAATCTTAAAAAGCAAAATGCCTTCGCGGTACTCATTAATGAGGTAGGCATACTCGGGATATTTTTCGGCCAGGTGTTTTTCTTCATATTCAATTAATGACTGGGCAACAAATTGTTCGTAAAGTTCATTGATAAAGTTTTTCAGCACTGTGCCCGGTCGCTGTCCCATCCCTTGATTATTTTCCAGAAACATCGCTGCATCGCGCAGCAAGTACGGATTGCCGTTGATGGTAAAAATTACTTTGGAAAGGTCTTTAGAGGCGCGGTCATAGTTCCATTCGCCTTGCAAAATAGACGAATCGGGCATGGCAAGTAGTAGTTGCTTTACTTTTTCATCTTCTACCCACCGATTTTCTTTTTTGAGCTTGGCCACTAAATATGCTCTGCTAATTTGCCCGCGCGAGTCTTTATTAATTTTTTGGCGAAGCAGCGGCTCTAATTCACTAAACGGCTCTATAGGGCGTCGCTCTTTGAGCTTAATTAAGTGCCATCCGTACTGTGTTTTTACAGGTTCGGATATATCGCCAATGTTTTTCAACTGAAAGGCCGGTTCTGCAAATGCAGGAATCATGGTGCCGATGCTGAACCATTGCAGTTCGCCGCCAATATCGCGCGAATTGGCATCATCGCTGTAAGCCAAACAAAGGGAATCCCAAGAAGCCCCCATTTTTAAACGCTTTTGAATAACACGGATGCGCTCCAATGCGGCTGCCGAGTCGGCAGAAGTGCCTCTTTCGGGGAAACGCGCCATAATATGCGCTACTTTGATAGCCCCCTGATTAGGACGACGGTCTAATACTTTGACGATGTGATAGCCAAACTGTGTGCGCACTATGTCGGAGATTTGCCCGACAGGTGTGTTGTAGGCTGTTGTTTCAAAGTCATAAACCATTTGCAAGGCAGTGAAGTAGCCTAAATTGCCTTTCTCTTCTTTTGCGGAAGGGTCTTCCGAATAAGTGGCAGCCAACATGCCAAAATCTTCGCCAGCAAGTGCTCTGCGGCGCAATTCCTGAATTTTGCGGAAAGCAGCCAGCGTATCTTGCGGCGAGGCATCCCGCTTGCAACTAATCAGAATGTGAGAAGCATTGATTTCTTCCTGCAACCGCTGATAAGCCTCTTTTACCATACGGTCTGTGTAGGAATTTACGGAAAGATATGGTTTGGCAAGTTGCTTTTTGTATTCTTCAAACTCCGACTTGTACTCGCGGGTAGTGTCATACCCCAACGTGCGCGCCTCCATTACTTTCCGTTTAAATTTGACGAAAAGTTCCAGATAGTTTCTCAAATCCTGTGCAGAGTAGGCCGTTGAGTCGGCACTATTGTTTTTTTCATACAGATAGCGAAATTCTCCTACGCTCACGGGTTGCGTGCCGATGTAAGCGAGTGTGCGGCTCTCATTAGTTGTATCAACGGTTATGCGTTGCGTGTTACAACTCCCAAGAAGTCCCATACCTGCTATTACAGCTATGGAAAATCTGAAAACAGGCGTTCTCATTAACGTTTGGACTTTTGCTTATAAACAGAGCTAAGGTTTTGGTCTAATAACCGAAGGCTGTTGCCAATACCAATTACTACGGCAGAGAAAAATTCAGGTTGTATGCGCTCAAATGTATCGGTGGGCTTGTGATAGTCTTCGTGGTCTTCCGTACCAAAATAGATAAAAGGAATGCTCTTTTGATGAAACAGTGCATGGTCGGAGGCACTGCTCCAATCATCGCCTGTCTGTCCTTTATGGGGTTCGTCGTGCCCGAATTTGAGCGAGAAGCCCTTAAAGATTTGCCCGGCAATGATTTTTTTCAGTATAGGATAATGGTAGGTGCCTACGGCATACAGTTCTTTCGTATCGCTGCGGCTTACCATATCCATATTGATATTCAGCGCCAATTGCTCAATAGGGAACGGTGTGTTGGCAACGAAATAGCGGGAGCCGTGCAAGCCCATTTCTTCTGCATCGGGTGTAAGAAAAAGCATGTTATGCCGGGGCTTTTCTTTAGCAAATCGTTCTGCCAGTGCTAAGAGGGCAGCTACGCCAGAGCCGTTATCGTCAGCACCCGGGAAAATATCGTTTCCTGTTTTTCCCAAATGGTCGTAATGAGCACAAACCACTATCCATAGGTTCTTGTTGCGTCCTTCAACCACTCCTGCCAAATTAACGCCCTGTAAAGTTTCTCCGCGTTGGGTGTTAAACTCAAAAGGCTGCTCATAGCTGTTGCCAAATGCCGGCTTTAGTCCAATTTCTGCAAACCGGCTTTTTAAAAATTTTCGCGCCTTGGCAGCTCCTGCCGTACCGGTTCGTCTGCCTTCCAGTTCAACAGAAGCAAGTATGCGCAAGTCGTCTAACAGTCGGCTTTGAGTAGAGACTGTTTGTGCCGAAAGGCTGAGCGATGTAACAATAAATAAGAACAGGAAAATTGATTTTTTCACGTGTGTGGCAGTATAGAATAGTGGTAAGGGTTTGCAAAGTTACTGCAAAATTTAATGACGACAGTGCCTATAATGCCACCTCCCAAGCCTGTAATTTATTCTGATTGCTAACAAATATCTGTAATATCTGCTTTTGTTCATTTAAGCGAACAGATACCGGCAGACGCGTAGGTATTGCCTCACGTGTTAATAAATCCCCATTAGTAAGATAGAGTTTGCAAGTACCTGTGTTTGTGTTAGTTACGGTAACCACATCGGCTCCTGCACCAAAGCCGAAAAACTGCACCGAGTGAGGGCTGTCGTCTGCCAATAAAATGCGAAATAACTGTTTTCCGTTGATACCGCTGCCTGTCAGCACATTATTCACCTGTCGGGTTACTATCCATCTTCCGCCGCCGCTGCGGTCGGTACAAAAAGTGAAATAACCACCACTGGCATCATCGTAGTACTGCTCGCGGGCTACAATTTGCCCGTTAAAATTAATTTTTAGTAACTCTCCGTTTTCAGTAAGCACCCTCACATAATGAGTAGCAAAATCTTTCCCTGTCTCTACCAAAGTTGCCGGATAAATCCGCTTTTGCAGCAACACCGGAAACCCAGAGTAGCTTTCGCCGTTTCTTTTCATGAGCATTACCCTGCCGTCTTCCTGAACGGCAATCATGCAGTCCTTGGATTGTGTACGAACATGCATCAGAGGCATTGCCGCAGTACCCGATATTTTTCGGGGTGCCCATCCTTGCAGCAATTGCCCGCTTTTATTAAGTAGAAAAATATCCCCGTTGTTGGTTGAAACTGCAAATCTGTAATCTTTGGTGTTATCGTAATCTATCACGCCCAACTGGTCTAAAATCCCACCCCAGTCATATTTTATCGGGAATCCGCTGACTACTCGCCCCAAACGGTCTATTAGATAAAGCGCATGAGTTGTTGTAAACAAATATTGCAGTTTACCATTGTTCAAGTAATCTATTTGTGAGTAGTTACTTGTAATGGCTGCATCCATTGGCAAACTCCATAACTTTTTACCGTTGGCCGATACCAAATGCAGGTTATTATTCTGGTCTTGAAAAATCAACTCTATAGAACGGTCGTTATGATTGACAACCAACTGGGGCTGCTCCCGCAGCGGGCTACCTACGTTTACCTCCCATAACTTCACGGGCTCTCCACTGCCTGTATTTTTCCTGTCGCTATGTCCCAATACAACCCTTGCAGCAAAGTGCCCTTGCGGTTTTCCGTTCAACTCCAAGCCAAAGTGCGTAAAAAAAAGCCATCTGCGCAAATGAGCAACCACATCCTTTTCTGTTTCAGGGTTCAGATAATTTTGCTGCCGACTCCAATTGCGTTTGTGATTAACAATCAAGCTCACATGCGATGCGGAATCCATTCCGTCAAACAGATATTGCTTCTCTGGCAAAGCCCATGTATTACCTCTGTCAATATCATCGGCATAGCGCTTAATAGCAGGTAAACTGTTGGCAAAAATCAGATGCCGCTCATTGGCCGCCGCAAATACTTGTCTGAATCCTCCGAAGCCTTCGCCAAATAATAACTTGGGCAATTCGGGTAAGGGCAACTGCACTATCCGCAGTTTGCCGTACCGCTCATTAAATAATGTATCTTTGGGCGTAGACAATATCTCCTTTGCGGCTTGTTCCAATATCCGCAAGGCTTTACGCGTATCTTTGGCAGCTATCAGCGCCCACCGGTCTGCCTTGCCTTCAGCAGAAAGTTCTGAAACAGCCAACGCCATTTCACCACTCAGCAATTGATACAAAGCCTCTGTATCCAGATTGGTCTTATCTGCCAGCGAATCCATTGCATCGAGCAGTAACGGCTGATGAACCGACCAATATTTTCTCAGTTGCCGGTACAGCAAGCCTCCGTCTGCCGCGGCCAAACGATATAAGTAAGCCGTTTCGCCGGGTATTTGGCCTGCAATAGGCCGCAATGGCAACGGCGGATTGTCTTTTAAAAAGTAGGTCAGTTGATTCTTCCGTTCATTGGCCGTTGCTCCAACCCAACGCAACTTGTTTTTCTCTATTTGCAGCCCAAGCAACAAATCATCCGTCAAATGGACCAGCATGTCCACATCGCTTGCTTCGGCAAAAACCCCTATCCACTCTTTCAGTTTTTGGAAGTTTACATATAAGCGCACAGGCGTATCGGCCACTAACTGCCTTGCCGTAAAAAGGCTTGCATGAGCACTCTGAAAATTATTGCGTCCCAAACTATTATACGTCCGAACCACATCCTCAATCAGATAAGGCGTAAAACTACCCACCCAATAACCATCTGCCAGCAAATAAGTAAAAACGCTATTGCGGTTGCGGTCGGTCAGTTCATACAGGTTTTCACCCTGATAAATCCTCGTTTCTTTGGGAATAGGCTGAAAATCAATGAAAAGCTGTTGTAATTTCTGTAATACATCCTCCGTAGGCGATTCAGCAGGGATATAAAATACCGCATCAAAATCATTCTTGGCCGTTACATGCAAACTGACATAAATAGTTTGCTCATTTATTAACAGAGAATAGTCTGCCACTGCACTGTCTAAACGTGCTGCCTGCTGATGTATCCGACTGAAAAAAGGTACTTGCCGAAGCTGTTCCCACGCAGCGCTACTACGAATATTACGCCATTGTATACCCGCATCCCTTATCTCAAAAACAGCCACTGCGCCGGCCGGAATTAACGGCCATGCCGGACGATTGCGGTATTTATCCAATAAATAAGTAACCGACTGCAACAAGCCAAAGGCAAGAGCCCCAATCAGCAAGGCAATTAGCAGGCTTTTGTATTTCTCCCAAAACGCAGTCATCAAAACAGCATCGTTTATCCCGTTCAAAGTTATGCTAAGCGCAGCAAAAAAATTTCAGGCTATTTTTTTAGTTTATTTAGATGATTGTCTAAATATCTAAGTATATTGTGCTTTGAATACGATTTTCAAAGCGTTAAATGACCCGACAAGACGCGAAATACTCGAACTACTGAAAGACCGCGACCTGACGGCAGGCGAAATAGCCGAACATCTCCAAATCAGTAAATCAAGTATTTCGCATCATCTTGACCTGCTAAAACAGGCAAAACTTGTGATATGCGAAAAAAAGGCAATTCATTGTCTATTCGCTCAATATGACCGTTATGGACGAAATTTTACGGTGGTTTTTTCGCTTCAAATCATCCGAATAATTAAAAACAAGAACTATGAAATTCAACCGAACCGCCCTGTTGGCAATTTTACTCACTATTGCCCCCTTAGCTTATGGACTCTGGCTGTACCCGTAAATGCCAGACCCAAAGCCTACTCATTTCGCCCCCAACGGGCAAACGGATGGCTTTGCTAAAAAAAGCCCGTTTTACATTTTGCTCTTGCCTGCCATTAATGCAGCTACGCATTTCTTTACTAAAATGGTCGTACAACTTGACCCCAAAACAGCCAAAGGAAGGCGGTATATCACTCCATTTAGATAAAATATTACTTTCCGTTGCCCTTTTACTAAGTATCGTAGGCAACGGATTAAAAAAATTAGCTGTTATCGTAAGTGAAGACCTGATTGTACAACTCTCTATTGAACAAACAATGGAAGAAATTGAATTCATATTCCAAACTCGCTATTTCAGTAATCAGGAATCCACAAGAAAATGGTTACTCGCATAATCTGAGACAATATGACACTACCCTTCTTTCCGCTAAACATCGTTGTTTACCCTTACGAAACGCTCAATCTGCACATATTTGAACCCCGTTATCGCCAACTTATCGGAGAGTCGCTAAGCAACCATAGTAACTTTGGTATGCCTGTATTTTTGGATAATGCCGTTCAGGAAATCGGTACAGAAGTGCGAATCAAAGAGCTTGTAAAACAATATCCGGACGGCACAATGGATATAAAAGTAGAAGGGACTCGTATTTTTCAAATCAATGATTTTTTCCAAACGATGCCTGGCAAACTGTATGCCGGCGGCAATGTCTCATTTCTCCCAATTGAAGACGATAGCGATATCATAGCCCGCACAAAAATTCTCGAACAAATAAGTGAGCTTTACCGATTAATGAAAGTCCAACATCACTTTGAAGCAAAAGCACCATTCCTTAGCTATAAAATTGCACACAAAATCGGACTTTCGCTTGTACAACAATATCAAGTATTAAGTTTATTGACAGAAAGCGAGCGATTAGACTACATTAGCGGCTGTCTGTGTCAAATAATCAATATAGTTCGTGAAACAGAACGTGCCAAAGAAATCATTCGCATGAACGGTCATTTTCGCAAGTTCGACCCACTTCAGTTTTAGCCTGTGTCCGCCATAGTTGGGAGCATTACAGTAATATCTCTCCTGTTACCGAGTGTTGCCGGTATAATTGAGTGGGCTAAAACAGAGACGCCTTTCTGCAGTATTAGCAGAAAGGCGTTGATTGATTATAAGGTATCGGCGGCGACCTACTCTCCCACCTGTTACGGCAGTACCATCAGCGCTACG
>CALHUI010000004.1 GCA_938039675.1 uncultured Cytophagales bacterium | reverse complement strand
AAGCCTATTGATTCGGAAAAAATAAAAACCGTGATGCGGTTTTTAAGGGTTTCAGAATAGGCTTTGCTATAAATTTGTGGCTGTATTCATCTACGCAAATCTTTTTTTCCCATGAATCCAAAATACGACTTAACGATAATTGGCTCCGGCCCAGGCGGGTATGTAGCTGCTATCCGCGCCGCACAGCTCGGCCTGAAAACAGCCATTATTGAAAAATACAATACTCTTGGCGGAACTTGCCTGAACGTAGGCTGTATCCCTTCCAAAGCCTTGTTAGACTCTTCTGAGCATTTCCACAATGCTTTACACAACTTCAAAGCACACGGTATTGAACTTAACGACCTGAAAGTCAATCTGGAACAAATGATTCAGCGCAAACGCGACGTGGTAAGCAAAACTTGCGAAGGCGTGGCGTTCCTGATGAAAAAAAATAAAGTGGACGTTTACCACGGTGTCGGCTCGTTTGAAAGCCGTCATCAGGTAAAAGTTACTGCTGCCGACGGTTCGGTGAAAATACTGGATACCGACAAAGTAATTATTGCTACAGGTTCTAAGCCGATTGTATTGCAGGGCATCCCATACGATAAAAAACGTTTCATTACCTCCACCGAAGCACTGGAAATGAAAGAAATTCCCAAACACCTCATCATCATCGGTGGCGGTGTTATCGGTATGGAAATCGGCTCTATCTATGGTCGTATGGGTGCGAAAGTAACTGTTGTGGAATATACCGATTCGCTGATTCCTTCTATGGACAGAACCATGGGCAAAGAGTTGCAAAAAGTGCTTGCTAAACTCGGTTTCAGTTTCCACTTTAAGCACAAAGTAACCGGCGGACAGGTAGAAGGCGATGAGGTAGTGCTGACTGCCGAAAATGAAAAAGGCGAAACCGTTACTTTCCGCGGCGACTATTGCCTGCTCTCTACCGGTCGCCGTCCCTACACCGACGGTCTGGGTTTGGACAAAGTAGGCGTGCGGTTGGACAACCGCGGCAGAGTAGAAGTAGATGAGCATTTGGAAACCAACGTGAAGGGCATCTATGCCATTGGCGACGTAATTCGCGGGCAGATGCTGGCGCACAAAGCCGAAGAAGAAGGTGTGCTCGTAGCCGAACAGATTGCAGGGCAAAAGCCACATATCAACTACTTGCTCATTCCGGGCGTAGTGTACACGTGGCCGGAGGTGGCAGGCGTAGGCTATACCGAAGAAGAGCTGAAGTCTGCCGGCAGAAAATATAAAGTGGGTTCGTTCCCGTTCAAAGCATTGGGGCGCGCCCGCGCCAGTATGGACACCGACGGGCTGGTAAAAGTGCTTGCCGATGCGCAAACCGATGAAATTCTGGGCGTGCATATCATTGGCGCACGTGCAGCAGACATGATTATGGAAGCTGTTGTAGCAATGGAATACCGAGCCTCGGCGGAAGATATCGCCCGCATGAGCCATGCGCACCCTACGTTCAGCGAGGCTATGAAAGAGGCATGCTTAGCTGCTACGGAAAATCGTGCGCTGCATATTTAGGCAGTTGAGCAAATAAACGTAGATTTAGGGGTTTGGCAAATCAATCCGCTTCATCTGTATTCAAAAAAGCGTAAAAATTCGCTTGCGCGGCAATGCTGAAGCCTTTATGCACGAAAGACACGGATTTGAGGCAAATGATGCAGACTTACGCAGAATAAAGATGAAAAATAGGCGTTTATCTGTGAAATCTGCCAAAATCCGTGTATTTGTATTGAACAATCAGTGGAAAGCATCTTGAAAATGCACCAGTTCGGGTGGGTCTGACCAAGTGATGGAGATGATGTCAAAGCGGATGTCGCCGTGCCAGTCTTGCTCGGTGATAAAATGCTCTGCAGCGCGTTTGACACGCTCCTGCTTAGCTGTGTTCACGGCTTCTTCGGGGTAGCCGAAGTTGTTGGTTTCGCGGCTTTTGACTTCCACAAAAACTATCGTTTCTGCCTGCCGTGCTACAATGTCTATTTCGGTGCCTTTGGGTTTGTAGTTGCGCCTGAGAATTTCGTAGCCCTGTGCTTGCAAATATGCTGCTGCCATTGCCTCGCCCTGTTGGCCTTTTTGTTTGCGGTTCACACCTGAGTTTTTTGGCATATCTTTACGGTAAATTTCGTAACAGCCTCATGGGTTTAGCAAAAATACTTTGGATTCTGTCTTTATTGGGTTTTCTGGCGGTTTTACTGATTACCTATGTTTACATGCCTGAAAACGTAGCCGTATTATTTGATGAACTCGGGCTGCCGTATTACTTCCTGACGCGCGATTATTACTTTTATGTGGCTGTACTGGCTTGTGTACTGTTGAACAGTGCGATTCTTTTGCTCGGCAGCAGCGTAACCCGTCTGCCATCTTCTTTATTGCCCGTACCGAAACGCAAATATTGGGCAGCACGCGAAAATCGCCCCCGCTTTACCAAACGTTTTGAGCATTGGACAAAAGGAGTTGCCTTCTTCCTCAATCTGATTTTGTGTCTGCTGTTGGTGGATGTTCTGAAAGGCAACGACTCGCAGGTGAATTATAACACGCAAACACTGCTCTATGTATTCAGTGCTTTGCTGGTGGTTTGGTTTGGCTTCTATTTTGTTGTTTTCGGCGTGTATGTGGAAAAAATGGACTGACCGTCTGCACCTGCTCCAAACCCTCACACCTGCCAAAATTTTCAATCTTTTGCAGTTGATGCTCAGCTATCGGCTGTCTAAGTATCTTCGGAGGCCGCTGCATAAGGGGTTTCCTGCTGCTATTTCTATTGAGCCAACAACTGCTTGCAACCTGCGCTGCCCAGAATGTCCGAGTGGTTTGCGTTCCTTTACGCGCCCTACAGGTATGTTGCAGGCCGAACTGTTCAAAAAAACTATTGATGAACTGCAAAAGCAACTCATTTGGCTGACTTTCTACTTTCAGGGCGAGCCATATCTGCATCCACGGTTTACCGAATTGGTGCACTATGCGCATGAATGCGGCATCTATACGGCTACATCTACCAATGCCCATTTTCTAAACGATGAAAATGCCCGCAAAACGGTGGAAAGCGGGCTTAGTCAGCTGATTATTTCCATAGACGGCACCACGCAGGAAACCTATCAGGCGTACCGCGTGGGTGGCAAATTAGACAAAGTAATTGAGGGTACGCAACGCATTTTATCGTGGAAAAAGCAACTGAAAAGCGCTACGCCGCATGTTATCTTTCAGTTTTTGGTTGTTAAGCCCAACGAACATCAGATTGAAGAAGTAAAAACACTCGCCAAAAAATTGGGTGTGGATGAGGTACAACTCAAAACCGCGCAGATTTACGACTATCGGAACGGTTCACCACTGATACCGGAACAAAGCCGCTACTCGCGCTATGCCCGACAAGCCGACGGGACTTACCAAATCAAAAATCCGATGGAAAATTCCTGCTGGAAAATGTGGCACTCTTGTGTAATTACTTGGGACGGCAAGGTTGTTCCCTGCTGTTTTGATAAAGACGCACACCATACGTTAGGCAATGTTGCTGAACAGTCATTTGCTCACGTATGGCGCGGTGAAGCCTATCAGCGGTTTCGGCAAGCGCTGCTGCACTCACGGCGGGAGATAGAAATTTGCCGGAACTGCACCGAAGGCATGAAAATTTTTGAGGCATAGCCGTTACTGATATTTCTTCATTTCCTCTTCCCGAAGTGCACGGCGCAGGATTTTGCCTACATTGGTCTTTGGTAGTTCGGTACGGAACTCGATGTGTTTCGGTAGTTTGTAATTGGTGAAGTTGTCTTTGCAGTATTCACGAATCTCGTCCTCAGTAAGTGATTGGTCGCGCTTGACAATAAATATTTTTACTGCTTCGGTAGATTTAGGGTCAGGTACACCAATGGCAGCTACTTCCAGCACTTTCGGGTGCTGCGCTACCACATCTTCAATTTCGTTAGGATATACATTGAAGCCTGAAACAAGAATCATTTCCTTTTTCCTGTCCACAATTTTGAAGTAGCCGCCGGGTAATTCAATTCCTATATCGCCCGTAGCCAGCCAGCCGTCCTTAATCACCTTGTTGGTTTCTTCGGGGCGCTGCCAGTAGCCCGCCATAATTTGTGGACCATATGCCCAAATTTCACCCGGCTCGCCAAAGGGGGCGGTGCTGCCGTCTTCTTGTACAATTTTAAGTATGGTGGAAGGCAGCGGGATGCCAATAGTGCCTATTCGGCCTGTACCGTCGGTAGGGTTGCAGGAAAGCACGGGAGAACTTTCGGTAAGTCCGTAGCCTTCTACTAATTCACAACCTGTTACTTTGCGCCAGTTTTCGGCTACTACTGCCTGCACGGCCATGCCGCCGCCAACAGATACTTTTAACTTAGAAAAATTTAATTGACGGAACTCGGGCTGATTGAGCAGACCATTGAAAAGCGTATTGACACCGGTGATGGCCGTAAACGGATATTTTGCCAAATCTTTGATGAAGGCTTTCATATCGCGCGGATTGGTAATCAGCAGGTTTGTGCCGCCCATCATAAAGAAGCCGAAGCAGTTCACCGTCAGTGAGAAAATATGATACAGCGGCAGGGCTGTTACCACCAGTTCTTTACCTAATTCCAGTGAAACCTCCATAGCGGCACGCATCTGTGCTACATTGGCAGTGATGTTCCGGTGTGTGAGCATAGCGCCTTTTGAAACGCCCGTAGTGCCACCTGTATATTGGATAAATGCAATATCGGAAGGTTGGATGGAGGGTTTACTGAAAGTCAGTTGCGCACCTTCGGACAGCGCATCGCGGAGTGCCACAGCCTTGGGAATATTGTAGGCAGGCACCATTTTTTTTACATATTTTACTACCGAATTGACAATCAGCCGCTTTGGTAAAGGCAAAAAATCGCCTATTTCCGAAATGATGACATGCTCGAGTGCCGGCGTATGGGGTAGTACTTTTTCCAGCACGGAAGCAAAGTTGGCAAGGATAACAATTGCTTTTGCGCCGGAGTCGTTGAACTGATGCTCCATTTCGCGCGGGGTGTAAAGCGGGTTGGTATTAACCACCACCATGCCTGCACGTAAAATGCCGAACATTACAATAGGGTAAGCCATTACGTTGGGCATCTGAATGGCAACCCGGTCGCCTTTTTTCAGAGTGGTTTTGTTTTGCAGATAGGCGGCAAATTGTGCGGAAAGTTCATCTATCTCTTGGAAAGTCAATTGCTTGTCCATGTGGATAAACGCCGGATTTTTTGCATATTGCGCAAAAGCAGTTTCCAGCATGGCAGGGATAGAGGGGAACTCATCAGGGTTGATTTCGTGAGGCATCCGCGCCGGATAGCTCTCGAACCATGGATATTGCTGCTTCATTGGCTTATGTTCAAAGTTTTCATTTTCAATGAGTATGCTAAATTAAGCATTTCAGCGTCCGGTTGTATGGGTTGCTAACGGATAATGCGCTCATCGGCAGGCTTATCTACCTGTGGGGGCTGTCCGCCGCGGAGCACGGAGTTGCCGTTGAATCGCTGTGTTTGGTCAATAGATACACCCATTAACCAATCCGATTCGTTGAACTGCCCGCTTTGCCCGAAAGCAAGCAGTGCGTTTTGATAGCAAACTTTGTGTACATCAGCTTCGCTGATACCGCGTTCCAGCATCAGAGAAGCAGTTTTAGGCACTGCTAGCGGGTCGCTTATGCCCCAGTCGGCGGCACTGTTCACAAAAATACGCTCCGAACCGTATTGCTGTACAATGGCTACCATGCGCTCATTTCCCATTTTCGTATGCGGATAAATGGTAAATGCTGCCCAAAAGCCTCGGTCGAGCACTTGGCAAACAGTTTCTTCGTTGTTGTGGTCAATAATCACTTTTTCGGGAGAAAGTCCGTGCTCTATACACAAATCCATGCTGCGGCTGGTGCCGTGTTTCTTGTCGCGATGCGGCGTGTGAATTTGTACTAAGAGGTCTAACTCTTTTGCCATTTCCAACTGTGCGCGGAAGTATTTTTCCTCTGCCGGTGTCTGGTCATCAAAACCTATTTCGCCGATACCCAACACGCCTTCTTTCATCAGGAAGAGCGGCAAAAGTTCCATTACCTGCTCGGCGAGGGCTTCGTTGTTGGCTTCGCGGGAGTTCAGCCCGACGGTGCAGTAGTGGCGAATTCCAAACTGACTGGCGCGGAAACGCTCCCAACCGACCAGCATACTAAGATAGTCTTTATAAGTGCCGACTTCGGTGCGAGGTTGCCCTTGCCAAAAGGCAGGCTCAATAACAGCTACAATGCCTGCCGCCCGCATGGCCTGATAATCGTCGGTAGTGCGGGAAACCATGTGTATATGGGGGTCTATGAACAGCATATGAACGGGATGTAAAATGATGCACCGCAAAATACACAATTCATGAAAAAAGCCACTCCGTTTGCGGAATGGCTGCGTGACCCCGACGGGAATCGAACCCATATCAAAAGTTTAGGAAACTTCTATTCTATCCGTTGAACTACGGGGTCAATGAAGCAAAGTTATTGAAATTGTGCTATATTTAAAAATTCAAGAGGCGTATGGTTGCCCGCATCTACAACGGCAGCTGACATATCCGCCCATTTGTCATATATGAAGAAGCAAAAACCCAAAGCAAAGAAAAATAAATTCAAGGCGCACAAATACGATTCTCGCCAACTGCAACACCAAATTATCGATTTATTTGAGCGTTCCAGAAATGTCACCTATACCATCAAACAAATTTTTAAGAAACTACATGCTCAAGATTTGCAAGCGCGTGCAGTGGTGGAGGCCATGATTGACTCGCTGGTGCGCAAAGAGATTTTACAGCGCAACGGGCAAGTGGTTTATCTGACCAAGAAGGGGGTACAGGAAAAAGAAATACTGACGGGCAGGGTAGATTATGTAAATCCTGAATTTCTGTTTGTAGTCAGCGAAGATGGCAGTTTTCCTGACATCCGCGTCAGTCGCCGCCATGCCGGAACTGCTCTCGACGGCGATACGGTGCGTGTGCGAATTCACTGCTACAACCAAAGCGACCGCCCCGAAGGTGAAATCGTAGAAATAGTACAGCGCTTTCGCTCCGATTTTGTGGGTGTCATCGAACTCTCCCCGCGTTTTGCTTTTGTCATCCCCGATAAGCGGAAAATGTATCACGACATATTCGTTCGCCTGAGCAATACCAAAGGCGCAAAGCACGGCGAAAAGGTCGTTGCTGCCATCACCGGCTGGGACGAAGCAGGGAAAAACCCCTTCGGTATTGTTACCAAAGTGTTGGGCAGGGCAGGCGAGCATGAAACCGAGATGCTCTCTATTATGGCAGAGTATGACTTGCCGATGGAGTTTCCCGAAGAGGTAATAGCAGAGGCCGAGCAAATCAGCGAGGTTATCCATGCCAAAGAAATTGCCAAACGCCGCGATTTCAGAGGCGTGCCAACCTTTACCATTGACCCCGAAGATGCACAGGATTTTGATGATGCGCTGTCGTTTCGCAAGTTGGAAAACGGCAATTACGAAATAGGTGTACACATAGCCGATGTTACGCACTACGTACTTCCGGGAACGCTCATTGAACGAGAGGCGTATCGCCGTGCCACATCGGTTTACTTAGTGGACAGATGTGTGCCTATGTTGCCCGAAAAGTTGTCCAATAAACTTTGTTCGCTGCGCCCCAATGAAGAAAAACTCACTTTTTCTGCCGTTTTTGAAATTACGGAGCGCGGACGAATCGTGAGTGAGTGGTTCGGCAGAACGGTTATTTACTCGCAGCGCCGTTTTACCTACGAAGAAGCACAGCAGGTAATAGAAACCGGTCAGGGCGACTTTGCCGAAGAAATTCTGACCTTGAACAAACTTGCTAAGCTGTTTCAGCGCAAGCGGGTGCAAGCCGGTGCTATTTTGTTTGAAACAACAGAGGTGAAATTCCGCTTAGACGAACGGAAAAAGCCTGTTGAAATTTTTACCAAAGTACGCAAAGATGCGCATAAACTCATCGAGGAGTTTATGCTGCTTGCCAACAAGCAAGTTGCCGAGTTTGTCTATCAGATGCGGAAGGGCAAAGACCGCAACGTTATGGTGTATCGCACCCACGACAAGCCCGATAAGGAAAAAATAGAGAACTTAGTCAATTTTGCCAAACAGTTTGGGTACAGCATCAAAATTGGTGATAAAGAACTTGCTAAATCGTTGAACGAGCTTTCGTTGCTGGTTGCGGGTAGACCTGAACAAAACGTGCTGCAACATTTGGCCATTCGCACAATGGCAAAGGCCAAGTACACCACCGACCCGTTGCCACACTTCGGGTTGGCATTTAAACACTATTCGCATTTTACCTCGCCCATCAGGCGCTATCCTGATATGATGGTACATCGCCTGTTGCAACACTATCTGGACGGTGGCGAGCCTGTCAATCGCACAGATTATGAGGAGCGCTGCAAGCACAGCAGCAACATGGAGAAACGCGCTGCAGATGCCGAGCGTGCCAGCATCAAGTACAAACAGGTAGAACTCATCCAAGACCTGCAAAAAGCCGGGCAGTTGCGCGGCAAACTGCTTACGGGCGTAGTTACGGGCGTTACCGAATGGGGGGTTTACGTAGAACTTACCGACACCCGATGCGAAGGCATGGTACGCTTGAGTGATATTCCGGGCGACTGCTATGAGCACGATACAAAAAACTACTGTGCAGTCGGCAGGAGGTACGGCCGCACGATTCGTTTAGGTGACCAAGTGCAGGTGCGCATCAAAGCCACTAACCTTGAAAAGCGCACCATTGACTTTTTTATGGAAGAGTTTTAAAACTTGTTACCGGAACTTTGGCGCAGATTAGGTCTTTTATTCGCTCAAATTGCGGCAGAATTGTTCGCGCATAGTTGGTGAATTTTTCAGCCAGTGTGGCGCCAAGTTGTGTGCGTGTAACGGAAAAAACACCATGCCATGTGGCTATTGTGCAATCTTTGTTTTCATAAATCAGCCAAAGCATCAGAACAAACTGTTCTTTGAGCTGCGAGGGTAACGGTGCAAAAAAAGGAATGTCAATATAGCTGTGTTGCGGCAAATGATTTTCTTTTGACAGTAATTCCGTCTCTTTACTGAGGCACAGATGACAAAACAAGGGCAAAAATTCATTTTCGGCTATTTGCTCACAGGCTTTGCAACGCATTGCCAGCGCGTCAATTTGTTCATCGGTCATGATGGTTTAATGGTAATTATAAAAAAAACAACAAAGTGAGAGTGAAAAAACAGGCAGCACGTAAAGTTACGCTAAGTCGGGCAATAATTGGAATAGCCACGGTGGTTTTATTTTCGCTGACTGTTGTAAGTTGCTCCCATTCACCATCGTCTGAAAAAAAAAGTTATCGGCCATGCGGAAGCAGAAAAGCCGCATTTCCGCATTGTTCCCCCGCAAACGCCGCTGCAAAATAACAACTCCGATACGCTCACGCTGCATGTAATAGACAGCGCTGTTGAAAAATTTCGCGTAAAGTGGCTAATTGGCGGACTTTCGCTGGCAATTGCCAAAGATGGGCGGCTGGTGTATGTTAAGGGGTTTGGCTATGCCAATCAGGAAAAGCGGGAGGCCATGACTCCGCAGCATCGTTTCCGAATAGCGAGTGTGTCTAAACTGATTACTGCCGCTGCCATTATGCAAATGGCGGAGCAAGGCAAACTGAAACTGACCGATAAAGTTTTTGGAGCATCGGGTATCCTTTCCGACAGTCTTTATTTGAACGCCAAAGATAAGCGAGTGTATCAGATGGAAATCAGGCATTTGCTGCAACACACAGGGGGTTGGAAAAATGCTTTCCGTGCCGACCCGATGTTTATTCCGTTAGAAGTTGCCGCCTGCATGCGAACAAAACCGCCGATTGATTTGGACTTGATTATCTGATTCATGCTGTCGCAAAAAATGCCGGCTGAGCCGGGCGAGTTTTTTGACTATTCAAACTTTGGCTACTGCCTGCTGGGGCGTGTCATTGAGAAGGTAAGCGGGCAAAGTTATAAGCGCTATGTGCAGGAGAATTTGTTAGCGCCTTTGGGCATTCGGCAGATGCAAATCGGTAACAACCGCTACGAAGAACAACTGCCCAACGAAGTAACCTATTACGACCACTTGGGCGCATCGCTGAAACCCGATATCAGCGGCAGCGGCAACAAAGTTGTGCGCCCCTACGGCGGAACAGACGTTAAAATGCTCGGTGCGGCGGGCGGCTGGATTGCCTCATCCGTAGAACTTTTGCGGCTCACCCTTTCATTGGATGGCATGGCAACTGTTCCCGATATTTTGTCGCAGGAAAGCATCCGCGAAATGACCTGTAATTTGGGTAATTTGGCACAGGAAAGCACCCGCTGCCTTGAAATCGGTTGGCGCTATTGTAACCCACAGGAGTGGGTGCGCACCGGCTATTTCGGAGGCACTCATGCCGTTATCTGTCGTCGCAGCGATGGCATCACGTGGGTGTTGCTTACTAACCAGAGTTCGTGGTGTGGCCCTTATTTTAGTTTTGAAGTACTGTCCGAAATGGAGCGCATACTGTCGGCGGTGCAAATATTCCCGCAGCGCGATTTGTTTGAAAAACAGGTCGATAATTCCTTGTACACAATCATGAGAGTTTTGCAAGCGAAGTAAAATAATCGCTAATGATTCTTCAATGTAGTGTTATCAACGATTTTAACTCTAATGTGCCATACATAAGCACGATTAAAAAGTTTATGAAAATTTTCTACTCTCTCTCCTTGCTTCTTCTACTGTATTTTGCTTCTGATTTAATTGACGAAAACAATCGTACAACAAGTGCCGGTAGTTTTTGTTTAACCTGCCAATGTTTGATGAATTTTTCTTTCAAATTCCACCCAACGATTTTCCCTCAGGCTTTTATGAGTTGTTGTGCATTGCATATCAGACGATTAATTCTACGGTCGCTCATCTTTGAAACCCCAAACCCGAAAATTTTATAGTTAAAACCAAGAAAAGCACCTCTTTGAGATTGATAAAAACAGGTTGTTTTTTGACGTAAGGATTACCTGATTTTGGCTAACAGCATTAAACTTGCGGCAGTGCATATAAGCACTAAGCTCGCAGCAACTTTGATTTTCTTCTCATTTTTGAGATTTTTAAAAAATGCTTACATAGCCATCCGAATTGACTAATATTACCGGATAAAATTAAGTAATTCGCTGATAATCAATAACAAATTTGCATTAATATTACTGCAAAATTGCATAAACTTTTGCACATCAAGGCTTGAAAGTGTATTTTAAGGTTCAAATTCAGATATTTACACAAGCACTAAAACACTTTGCGATGACACCTTTTTACCGTAAATCACTCTTGCGCGGTTTGTTAGGCGCATCGTTGTTCATGGCGGGCTATGCACCTGCTGTGGCACAGCGGAAACCACAAAATAATGCTTCAGCAACACCCGTGCCTACTCCGGCAGCTCGCCGCATGGAAGCCTTCAAACTTCGCCATCAGTTGCAGGAAAGTTCTATTGTTGCCAATGTGCCTTTTAAAAGCATAGGCCCAACGGTGATGAGCGGACGCGTAACCGATATAGATGTTTGTCTGGCAGACCCATCACAGTTTTTAGTTGCTTACGCTTCGGGTGGGCTGTGGCATACAACCTCCAATGGCACACAGATGACCCCTGTTTTTGATACACAGGCGAGCATGACCATTGGCGATATTGCCGTACAGTGGCAGGGCACGACACCAGCCGTTATATGGGTGGGTACAGGCGAAAACAATTCCAGTCGTTCTTCCTACGCCGGCACAGGCATATACAAAAGCACCAACGGCGGTAAAACATGGGAACATTTAGGATTGGAAGAATCGCAGCACATCGGGCGCATTGTTTTGCACCCAACCGACCCGAATACGGTGTGGGTAGCTGCTTTGGGGCATCTGTATTCGCCTAACCCCGACAGAGGTATTTACAAAACCACCGACGGCGGCAAAACATGGCAGCAAACACTGTTCGTGGACAATAACACAGGGGCTATTGATTTAGTGATAGACCCAACCAATCCACAAGTACTTTACGCTGCCATGTGGGAGCGCAGCCGCCAAGCATGGGACTTTAAAGGCTCCGGCAAAGGTTCGGGCATTTACAAAAGCACCGACGGCGGCGCAACTTGGACGAAGCTCAATACCGACGGCAGCGGCTTTCCCAACACCGACGGTACAGGGCGTATTGGCTTGGATGTTTTTGCAGGCAATCCGAATATTATTTATGCCGTTCTAGACAATCAGGACAGCCGCCCTGCCGAGAAACCGACGGGCAAAGAAGTTATCAAACCTTCTGCCTTTCGCACCATGACGGCAGAGGAATTTGTCAAACTGCCCGATGAAGACCTGCAAGCCTACTTTGAGCGCTACGGCATCCCTTCCAAATATACGCCCAAATCGGTTAAACAAGACATTGCCAATAAAAAATATCCCGTAAAGGCACTTGCTGATTTTATTAATGCCAACGACGATTTATTTGAAATTGAAGTAAAGGGTGCAGAAGTGTATCGTTCGGACGACGGTGGTAAAACATGGCGCAAAACGCATGACAAACCCTTAGACGGCCTTGTGTTTACCTACGGCTATTATTTCGGCCAGATTCGCATAGACAGCAAAAACCCCGATAAAATCTATACCATGGGTGTGCCTGTAATTAAGTCGGAAGACGGCGGCAAAACTTGGAAAGCAATAAACAGCGATAATGTTCATGCCGACCACCATGCTCTCTGGTTGAATCCCAACCGTCCCGGGCACATGATTTTGGGCAACGACGGCGGTATCAACATCAGCTATAACGATGGCCAAACATGGCAAAAAATGAATAACGTTCCTGTGGGACAGTTTTATGCCATTAATATGGATATGGCACAGCCTTTCAATGTTTACGGTGGTTTGCAGGATAACGGTGTTTGGTACGGCCCAAGTACTTACCGCCACAGTTTAGACTGGCAAGATACAGGCCGCTATCCGTATCAGATGCTGATAGGCGGCGATGGTATGCAGGTAGAGATTGACACACGCGACAATGCAACGGTTTACACAGGTTTTCAGTTTGGTAATTATTTCCGCATTAATACCAAAACGGGCGAGCGCAAATTTATTACGCCGCGCCACGATTTAGGCGAAATGCCTTACCGATGGAACTGGCAAACGCCTATTCACCTTTCCCGCCACAATCAAGACGTTTTATATATGGGTTCGCACCGCTTCCACCGTTCATTAGACAAAGGCGAAACCATGCAAACACTCTCCGGCGACCTAACCGCAGGCGGTATTAAAGGCAACGTACCTTACGGCACACTGACAACCATTGATGAGTCGCCCCGCCGTTTTGGGTTGCTTTACACCGGCTCTGATGATGGTTTGGTACATGTTTCCAAAGACGGCGGTTATACATGGACACGCATTTCGGACAAATTACCGCAAAAACTCTGGGTAAGTCGCGTAATAGCCTCACACCATGCCGAAGGTCGGGTGTTTGTGTCGCTCAATGGCTACCGCTATGACCATTTTGACCCGTATTTGTACGTGTCGGAAGACTACGGACAGACGTGGACACGGTTAGGCAGCAATTTGCCCGCTGAACCTATCAATGTAGTGCGGGAAGACCCCGTCAATGACCAGATTTTGTATGTAGGTACTGATAATGGTGTGTATATTTCCTTTGACCGCGGTGTTTCGTTTGCTGCCATGAGCAACGGGCTGCCTGCTGTTGCCGTACATGACCTACGCATCCATCCTCGCGACAAACAACTGGTTGTAGGTACGCATGGACGCTCTATTTTCATCGCCGACGTACAGCATATCCAGCAGATAGACCAGCAGATGATAACAAAAGCCTTGCACTTGTTCCCCGTACAGGCTATTACTGCATCGGAGGCATGGGGGCGGCCGCGTAACTTTGCCGAAGCGATTTCACCTGAGCGGCAAATTGTTTTCTATCTCAATTATACGATTAAAAGCGCTATCAGCAACATTCGCATTCTGTCGGCAGGTGGCGTAGTGCTGCATGAAATGACAGACGAAAGTGAGGCCGGCATTAATATCGTGCACTATGATTTGACCATGAATGAAAAAGCCGTTGCAGACTTGCAGAAGGAAATGCAGGCAAAAGCCAAAGATGACCAAGAAATTAAAATCAGTGCAGCGGGCAACGGCAAATACTACCTGCCGGTGGGTGAATATACCGTTGAAGTTCACGCCGGTGAATCGGTAGAAAAACAAACGCTCAGAGTAGAAGCTCCGCGCAGTGGCGGCGGTCGTCGCGGCGAGCCTTCCGCCGAACCGCACGAAAAGGACTAATCAGGCGCGAACAGCAGATTTAAGCCCGACGGTTTTTGGAAACCCGTTGGGCTTATTCATCATTAAAACAATCAGCGTTCTGATATCCCACTAAAATCTGTACTCCCGGAGTTCCCCCAACATCAGTACTTAAAATTGTAAGAAACAGCCGGTACAAATGAACCTACGACAGAAAATCGAATTGCTTCTGTATTTATCGGTGTGTCAGGATTTTGGCGGAAGTAAATAGCAAACGGATTTCGGCGGTTGTAGGCATTATATACAGAAAAAACCCAGTAGCTCTCCCAACGCTGTTCAGGCTTTTTCTTCTTGTTATATTTGGTAACGGACAAATCTAAGCGATGATAGGGTGCAATGCGTACGTTGTTGCGGCTGTTATCTACATTGTGCGGAATAATTAACCCCTGTACTTCGTAGCGCCCTGTCGGAAAAGTTACGGGCGTACCCGTTTGGAAAACAAAATTTGCAGCAAATTGCCAGTATTTATTCCGCTCATAGGCTACAGAAATATTGCCGTTGTGTCGGCGGTCAAACCGATTGGGAAACCATTGGTTGCTGTTGATACCCTCCACTTTGCGCTCCGAATTGGCGAGCGTGTAGCTAACCCATCCGGTGAGTTGTCCTTTGGTTTTGCGCACATAAAACTCCGCGCCGTATGCTCTGCCAATGCCTTGTACTAAGTCGCCCTCAATGAACTTATTGAGCAACAGGTCTGCATTGTCAATATAGTCCAACTGATTTTGCAGCGATTTGTAATACACTTCTACCGAAGTTTCTAACATGTTGTCCTTGAAGTTGCGGAAATAGCCCAGAGCTACTTGGTCGGCTAATTGCGGTCGGATATTATTCGTGCTGGGTGTCCACACATCAAGCGGCGTGGATGCTGCCGTATTGGATACCAAGTGTATATACTGCGCCGTGCGATTATAGCTTGCTTTCAACGAACTTGTCGGAGAAAGCCCCAGATTCATGGAAAAGCGTGGTTCTATGTTGCCATATTGCTGAATGGTTTCAAACTGCCCGAAATTTCGTACCTCCACGGGCAAGCGGCGAGTATTGGGAGGCGCCTCCCCAAAATAATAGGCTTCGCCGCGCCCCATATAGTTAAACATAGAATAGCGGAAACCATATTGAATGGTGAGTTTTTCACTTAACTTCTGTTCGTTGTCAAAATAAATACCCGATTCAAGCGCGTATTTGCTGTCTAAGCTGATGTCGCTGGTGCGGTCTGCGCTGCTGATAATCGCTTTTCCGGGGCGGAAATCGTATAGAATCGTTTGCAGGCCAAATTTCAGGGTGTTATTGGCATTCAGGTAATAGGTCAAATCGGGTTTAAGGCTGTAGTTGATAATATTGGAGCGCCAGTCAAATCGGGAGCCTTGAACGCCCGAATCGCGGAAGCCAATCAGGTAGTCGTAATTGCTGTAAAACGCCGTCAGGTTCATAAATAAACGGTTGGAGTAGAGATGATTCCATCGGAAAGTGGTTGTAGCATTACCCCAGTTGAAATCGAACCCGCTGCCGAAAACATCGCGCCCGAAATACCCCGAAAGATAGAAATTGTTGCGGTCGTTGGCCTTCCAATTGACCTTAGCAGTCATGTCATAAAAATAAAAACGGCTGTTGCGCAGGTCGTTGTTCAGAAAGGGTTTGGCCAGCACGTCAATGTAAGACCGACGGCCTGCCAAAATAAAAGAGGCTTTGTCTTTTATGATAGGCGCTTCCA
Organism: uncultured Cytophagales bacterium; assembly: GCA_938039675.1. Classification (GTDB taxonomy): domain Bacteria; phylum Bacteroidota; class Bacteroidia; order Cytophagales; family Thermoflexibacteraceae; genus Rhodoflexus. The sequence goes on along the minus strand of CALHUI010000004.1, from coordinate 155,143 downwards.
AAGTCAGGCGGCTGAAAATAGCTCCAATGCCGCCCTGCATGGCAAACTGCTTGTTGTTGCCTTCTTTGGTGCGCACATCCAAAATAGACGATAGCCTGCCTCCGTAAGGCGAAGGGATACCGCCTTTAATCAGCTTTACATCTTTGACTGCATCGGGGTTAAACACAGAAAAAAAACCAAAAAGATGTGCAGAGTTATACACAGGCGCTTCGTCTATTAGCACAAGGTTTTGGTCTATGCTGCCGCCCCGCACGTTGAAGCCGGTTGCTCCTTCACCGACAGTGCTGACCCCGGGCAACAACTGAATGCTGCGAATAATATCTACCTCTCCTAAAAATGCCGGAATGCGCTGAATAGTCTTGATGTCCAGCTTATTCACGCTCATTTCCATGTTTTTTACCGCTGCATCGGCTGCTTCTGCGGTTACAACTACCTCCTGCAATTCTACATTGTCTTCTGTTAGTTCTACGTCTTCTTTGCGGTTGGTTGTCAGTGCTATATTTTTTATAACAGCCTGATAGCCGATAGATGTATAAACAATGTCATATATACCTTTAGGCAGCGTCAGCGAATAAAATCCATAGGGGTTGGTGGTAGTGCCGGTGGTTGTTCCTTTGATGGCGATATTGACACCAATCAACGCTTCACCGCTTTTGCTGTCTCGTACATAGCCGCTGATAGTAAATTTTTCTTGTGCATACAGGCTTTGGGAGGCACTTACAATGAGCAAAAACAAAAGCAATGTTTTTATACAAAATCTCATACGGTGATAAAAGAGAGTGATAAATGAATGCTTCACACACCTACTGAAAAATTCCCGCATCGGCATCGGTTGCTTGGTAATTTTTTTCTCCGAAGTGTGTTTTTGTAGTAACTATGCAGCTAAACATATCAGCACAAAAAACCCTTTTCAATATTGTATTGTTTTCCTGTTTCTTAAAAAAGATGAAGTCAGCTTTTATTTTATTAGCCGTTTTTTATGTTAATTATTTGCAACTATGTGCACAAAATGCAACTCCCGTAAGTTGGGAGACTGCACAAAAAAATCATCAGGCAGTCATTGTGGTGAATTACTTTCAGTCTCCGATGTTTTCTTACAGTGCTTCTGCCAAAGATACTCCCAAAGGAATATGTGTGGACTTGATGGAGAGCTTTGCCAAGTATATAAGTACCAAAAAAGGTGTGCAGATTAAGATAGAGTATCGCGGCTATGACGGTTTTAGCAAGTTTTATGAAGCTACCAAGAACAGTGCAAACGGCACGTTTGGCATTGGCAGCATTACTATTACGGATGCCCGCAAAAAGGAAGTGCGATTTTCACCGCCGTTTATCAACAGCGCCAATTTTTTGCTTTCCCATAGCTCTGTTCCAACGCTTCGTAGAATGGAGCTGATGGCAAAAGATTTTGCCGGCATGACTGCCTATACTGCCAAAAATACGACTAATGCCGCCCGCTTGGAAAGCATCAAAAAGCAGTACATGCCAACTATGGAAGTCAAATACCTCGAGTCGAGCATTGAGGCTTTGCGGGCTGTTGCACGCGACCCCAAAGGATTTACTTACTTAGACTTTGTGTATTACAACGATGCCCTGCGCGACAAACTGCCTATCAAACGCCATCCCGTAGGGGACTTTACAGGAGAGGAATTCGGCATTATTATGCCTATGAATTCTGACTGGCAGCCATTATTGCAGGAATTCTTTTCTGAAAAAGGGGCTAACTATCGCAACAGCAACGAGTATAAAAAATCGTTGAACACTCACTTGGGGGAAAGTGCCGTAAAACTGTTAGAGTCTATTCAGCAGAAAAAATAACTTTTCGTATAAGTCAGGCATCTCGACGCATAGCCTTTTTGCCAAGCATATAAATGCCCAAGCTGAGCAACATAGCTCCAATGGTATATACAATGAGTTCGGAACTATCGCGACCTGGTGCCTGATGCTGCGTGTCCGCTTTGGGGTTGCCAACCACCGTAATTTTTTCTGCCTTATGGCTAAAAATTGTGGCGGTATCTGTCAGCACCGGCACATTTGCCGTATTGTTGGCGATTGTCGGCTTCCTGTCGGTTGCACCAAAGTTAGGCGATATGGCGGGCTTAGTCGTATTGGGAGTAACCGCAGCCCTCGTCATATCTTCGGCTTGCTTACCCATTATATTAAATGCAATACCTGCCAGTGTAAGTAATTTTTGGCTGGCTTGCAGCAATTCATAGTCCTCGCCCAATTCATTTTTTGTGGCTTTATCTGTAACTGCCCAAACAGCATATTGCCCAGCCTTGTTTTGGGCACTGTTAGCTTCAATAATATGTGCAAGTCTTAAAAGCGGCTCGGCAGCTAATTTTCCTACCTCATAGTTTACATATACATCGGGTGCGTTCTTATGTAACTCTCCGCAGAGTGCATTGATACGCTCATATTTTTTTTGCCGTGGCGCAAGCGTAAAATATCTTGTTTCCGAAACAAGCATATTTTGTGCACTGCTGTCCAATGAGAGTAGCATGGTACCGCAGGGCAGCACTAAATGTAAGGTACTGTCCGTTGTATTTTCAATGCGCACTTCCATGCACTCGCCGAAATGGCTGCTGACGGGATTGGACAATAAGCGGTGCGGATTGTAAGCTCCCCTGATAGCAACACGTATCCTGTTGGACTGTTTTGCACTCAGCAAACCTAATGTGTCTTTCTTTGTTGGTGCCCAATAGGGTTCTACCCTGCACCATGCAGGCAGAGATGCCATCAGGATAACGAACAGAGACACAGAGCGTTTCATAAGAAAATATGCAATTTGAGCTTAACTTTACACAAATTAGGATTTTAAGCGTTTTTTAGTTTTTTAACTCTGCGTTTGTTTACAATCTTCCGCTACAGACCTAAGTGTAAAATTTAACGGTATTGATTTTAAGTTCATTACTTGCATGGAAACTTACCAAGAAAATTTCTACAAGTATTTATACAGTGAATTTAAACTTGCGGTTGCGCAGCTACACAATAATTACGCATAAATTTAGAAAAAATTGTGCGTTGGTAATAATTGCATAGGAGATTGTTAAGCATTGGTGTGGTGATATTTATGTAATATTTATTCGATAAATTTGATAAAAAAGAGTTGTGCAGTAAATACCACGTTGGGCAGTTAATCAGATTTGCCAATTGCCCGGCAGGCATCTTAACCAAATAGTGCCATAAAATTTTGTTGGTTATGAATAGGTTAGCTATATTTGCTGTCCTTTTTTTAAACCATTCAAATTAATGGATACCTTAAGTTATAAGACTATCTCGGTAAACAGAGCTTCTGTTACCAAAGATTGGGTTGTTATTGATGCCCAGTCTGCGGTCCTGGGTCGCCTTGCAAGTGAGGTTGCCCGTATCATTCGTGGCAAACACAAGCCCAACTTTACCCCGAATGTGGACTGTGGAGATAATGTAATTGTCATCAATGCCGATAAGATTCGACTGACCGGCAAAAAATGGACTGACAAGGAGATTATCTCTCACACTGGCTATCCCGGTGGTCAGCGCATTGCCTCTCCTCGCGCAGTTCATGCCAAATCGCCTGTCAAACTGGTTGAGATGGCTGTTCGCGGTATGTTGCCTAAGAATCGTTTAGGTCGTCGTCTTTTTACTAACCTGTACGTATATGCAGGAAACGAACATCCTCACGCAGCCCAGCAACCTAAAGAAATCAAACTCTAATGGAAGTAATCAACACTATCGGCAGAAGAAAAACGGCTGTAGCACGCATCTATGTTTCAGCCGGCTCAGGTAAAATTACCGTTAACCAACGCGAGTTGAAGGACTATTTTCCTTCTGAGATTTTGCAAATCATCATTAATCAACCACTGAATACTGTGAATGCTTTGAATGCCTATGACATCAAAGTTAATGTAGCAGGTGGTGGTCTGAAAGGTCAGGCAGAAGCAGTTCGTTTAGCTATCTCACGTGCCTTGTGCGAAGTAACAGCAGAAAACAGACCGATTTTGAAGAAAGAAGGCTTCCTGACCCGCGACCCTCGCATGGTAGAGCGCAAAAAGTACGGACGCAGAAAAGCTCGCAGAAGATTCCAGTTCAGCAAGCGTTAATCGGATTTATTCGTTGGTTATTATTTTCCACATTTTCAAGAACGGTAATTTATGTCTAACTTAGAATATAAAGACCTTTTGGATGCAGGTGTGCATTTCGGACACCTGACTCGCAAATGGAATCCTAAAATGGCTCCCTACATCTTCATGGAGCGCAACGGAATCCATATTATTGACCTGAACAAAACGCTGACTGCGCTGGATACAGCTTGCGAGGCGGTGAAGAAAATTGTTCGCTCCGGTCGCAAGGTAATGTTTGTTGCTACCAAGAAGCAGGCTAAGGAGGTAGTAGCTGAGGAGGCACGTCGCCTGAAAATGCCTTACGTAACCGAGCGTTGGCTGGGCGGTATGCTGACTAACTTTACTACTATCCGCAAGTCTTTAAAAAAGCTTTCAAGTATTGAAAAACTCATTAAAGACGAAAGCAGTTATAACAACTTGGCTAAGCGTGAGCGCCTGATGATAGCCCGCGAGCGCGACAAGCTGCAAAGAGTTCTGGGGGGTGTTGCCGACCAAGCACGGCTACCGGCTGCTTTGTTTGTAGTAGATATTAAGCGTGAACACATTGCCGTTAAGGAAGCCCAAAAGTTAAATATCCCTGTTTTCGCTATTGTGGATACTAATTCCGACCCTAATCAGGTAGACTTCCCTATCCCAGGCAACGACGACGCATTCAAGTCTATTTCTCTGATTACTTCTACCTTCGGCAAAGCCATTGAAGAAGCATTGATGGAGCGTAAGAAAGAAAAAGACGAAAGCAAACTGAAAGATGAAGAAAATCAGAAGCGCGAAATAGATGAAACAAGTGTTTCCGTAGATGCTGATGCAGACAACGGATAGTTAGACAGTTAATTAATACACACAAAGAGTGAAAAAGACGCAAGAATTTTTCACTCTTTTTTTATTTGCACAACTTTGTGTATCAACCAAATTTAAATGTTATGGCAGCAGTAAAACTCACCGTAAACAGCAACGGTTCATTAAAAGTAGAAGGCGATTTTGAAATTGTAGATGCGCAAGGAAATGTATATGGCTTAGGCGGACGCACGGCAGTATCTATTTGTCGCTGTGGTTTGTCGCAAAACAAGCCTTTTTGCGATGGCTCGCACCGCGGCCATTTTGACCACGATGCTAAGGCTTTTGACCTCCCTCCTAAAAAACAGTAGCAGGGATTAGCCGCAGCCGCAATGTAATGTGCCAAAATAAAATGGCAATCAGTGTGCCTGCCGTTGCGCCCAAAAGTACATCAGCCGGATAATGTACGCCTACATATATTCGGCTGTAACTTACAATGGCTGCCCACAAGCATATGCCCCAACGAAGCGCATTTTTATACTGCCATTGCGGGAACAGCAGCCACAAAAACGCCGCTAATGCAAAAGTATTCGCGGCATGAGAAGATATGAATCCGTATTGTCCGCCGCAACCAATCGGTACAAATATTTGTGCTTGCAGCGAAGGTTCATGGCAGGGGCGCAAACGTTCAAAAAGCGGTTTTATCAGCCCTGATGCAAACTGGTCGCTGCACAAGATGATGCAGGCAACTAAGAGCAGGTATCGCCAAGATTGCTTTTTGTACGATACAATAATACTTATTCCAATCAGGATGTAGAGCGGAATCCACACGTGGGTGGCGGTGGCAAAAATCATTATCCCATCTAAGGCAGGATGGTGCAGGCTGTTCAACCATAGAAAAAGGTTTTTATCCCAAGTCTGCAAAGTTTCTATCATGGATGCTGCCGTCATTACAAAGGAAAAAAAGCATACACCATGCGCGCTATCCAAAAATAAACGGCCAGCCCCAGCAAATCATTGGCAGTGGTAATAAACGGCCCTGACGCAAGAGCGGGGTTAATCCCGAAACGGTCTAACACCAATGGAGTAACTGTTCCCATTAGCGATGCCAGAATAACCACGCTGAACAAGGCTACGGAAACCACTATGGCAAGCATCATTTTATTAAAAATAACGATGTTAAAGCCAAATACTACCATTGAAATTACCAGCCCGTTGAGCAGCGCTACCAACATCACCTTCCACAATCGCTGCCAGATAGAGGCCGCGGGTGTGCTGTCTTCGGCGAGGCTCTGTACAACAATAGTTGAAGACTGTATACCAACATTGCCACCGGTAGCCGTAATGAGGGGAATAAAAAATGCCATTGCAGGAATCAAGGCAAGGTATTGCTCAAAAATGCCGATGAAGCGAGCTCCCAAAATTCCACCCAACATACCAATCAGCAGCCAAGGTAGGCGTGCACGGGTCAGTTTCCAAATAGAATCATCTTCTTCAATATCCTCCGAAATACCAGAAACCGCCTGTAAGTCTTTGTCGGCCTGCTCAACAATCAAGTCCACGATATCGTCAATGGTAATGCGCCCCAATAGTTTCCCGCGCACATTGACCACAGGGATGGCTTCAAGGTCATACTTTTGCATCAAGGCAGCCACTTCCTCGCCTGAGCGATAGGTTTCTACGGCTACCACATCTTTTATCACCAGATTTTTAATTGGTTCATTGTCTTTGGCAATTACAATTTGTTTGAGTGGCAGCCTGCCAACCAGCACGTCATTGTCATCTACAACGTAAACCGAATAAATTTTTTCTACATTTTCTGCCTGTCGTCTGATTTCTTCAATGCATCGCTGCACCGTCCAATGGATATTAGCTTTGATGAGCTCGGTAGCCATCAATCCGCCGGCACAGTCGGATTCATAGTGCAACAGGTCTTTGATATAATTGCTTTGTTCTTCGCTCAACAGTGCCATCACCTCTTCTCTGATGCGGACGGGTTGCTCGTTGAGCAAATCCACTGCATCGTCGGAGTCCATATAATCCACAATGGCAGCTATTTCCTCGGCATTGAATAGCTTTAAAAAATCTCTTCGGATATCTGACTCCAAGTTGCTGAGAATATCGGCACTGACATTGGGTGGCAGTAGTTGAATTACATATTTACTGTCAGTGCTATTGAGTTCATGCAAAATAGCGCTGATGTCTGCCGGATATAGGTCAGCCGTTACGCGCAAGATGTAGTCGTCGTCGCGTTTGCGAACGGCTTGCTCAAACTTGTTCAGTAATTCGGTAGAGAGTTCCAAAACTTTTTATTTTTTCACGGTGGCAGGATATTGATAGCCAAAACGCTTGGTAATTTCTGCTTTGGGCAGCACCTCAAAGGATATCTTCATCGGAATATCTGTATTAGGGCGATTGAATCGGTCGCCGGGCTGCGCAGCAATGTTATCGAGCACGTCGAAACCATCCAGAATTCTCCCGAAAACGGTATATTCTCCATCCAGAAACGGCACTCCGCCAATGGTGGTGTATTTCTTAATTTGCTCGGCGGTCAGCGGCTTGTCTAACTCCACACCAAATTCTTTTTCACAAATGTCTTTGTGTTGTAAAATGAGCTTTTGAATGCCTTCATTGTCGCCGCGTTGTTGTAACTCGTTGAGTTGTGCGGTCAAAGAAGCGTAGGCAGGTTTTGTAAGCAATTGCTGAAACAGTTCGTAGAGTTTGTACAAATCGGTGCGCATATCGCGCAGTTCCTGTTCGGTGTAGGTTTTACCCTGTACAATGTAGAACTGGCTGCCGTCGGATTGTTTTTCGGGGTTTACTTGGTCGCCTTTGCGAGCAGCACAGATAGCGCCTTTCTCATGGAAATACTTATCGGGCATAAACTCGGCAGGCAGGAAATAGCCGGGGCCGTTATTGCCTAGCATCACGCCGGGCGCAGCACCTTTGGACTTTGGGTCGCCGCCTTGAATCATAAAGTCTTTGATACAGCGATGGAACAACAAACCGTCGTAGTATTTTTCTTCTACCAGTTTGATAAAGTTGCCTCGGTGTTGTTTGGTTTCTTCATACAAAATGGCGTGCATTTCGCCCATGGGCGTACTGATGGTAATTAGAACGTCTTTGTCGGGAGAAATTTCTGCAGTCGTTGTTTGAGACTGCCCCTGTGAAGATTGTTCACAAGCAGTCAGCAAACCAAAAATTACTAACCCTGCCAACAGTTGTTGCATATACTTCATTCGCTTTGTATTCTGTTTATCTTTGCCAAAATTACACAAAAGCAGTCAATCCAACTGCCATGAATCAATCGGAGCGTATCATTATCGGTTTAGACCCCGGAACGGTGGTTATGGGCTATGGCATTATAAAAATGACAGGCCACAAGTTGGAGGCACTGCAAATGGGTGTTATCCATTTGAGCAAATACGATAATCATGCGCAAAAGCTGCAAAAAATCTGGGAGCGAGTCAATCAGTTGGTTGAGCGGTACATGCCCGATGAAATGGCATTGGAAGCGCCTTTTTATGGCAAAAATATCCAGTCTATGCTTAAACTTGGGCGTGCACAAGGAGTTGCAATGGCTGTGGCACTTGCCAGAGGGATTCCCATTATTGAATATGCACCCAAAAAAGTAAAGCAGGCAGTAACGGGCAACGGAAGTGCTTCAAAGGAGCAGGTGGCGGCAATGCTGCAAAGTCAGTTGGCGATTGGTGAACTGCCGGAACTGTTAGATGCTACTGATGCGCTTGCCGTAGCAGTTTGCCATGCTTACCAGCAGCAAACACCTGCCCGCGGGAAAGCGAAAAATTGGGCGGCATTTATTGCCGATAACCCCGACCGGGTTAAAAAATCTTAGAAAACAGGGCATCTGATACCGCTTTGACGGCGAAAATCGCGCGTTGCCCACATGTACACGATGCCTATTTCATGCGAGCCACTTGTTACTCTGTTCATGTTGCTGATGGGCAGGTCATAACTGTAAGCCATTTGCCAGTTGTCGCGATAAATGCCGATAATGGCAGCAACAGCATCCTGACGGGGCAGGCCGAACGATTGCAACAAGGGCAAGCCGCGATACTGTGCACCAACCTGAATGGGGGAGCGTTCAAATGCCACACGAGCGCCTACATCCAACTGTCGCGCTGCTCCCTGTTGTTTAAAAAGCAGTGCAGGCAGTAGGTAGATATCGCCGCTGCCATCCGTTGGAAAGGAAAACTTGCCTCCCATATGAGCGGCATAGAGGCGCGGCAATGCAGCAGACTCGCCGCTTAGGAAGGAAATATCGGGCTTGTTCAGATGCAAAACCGAAGCCCCTGCCCAAAACTGCGCGCTGTAAAACAATATGCCAGAGCCAAAATCAGCAAAAAAACGGCTGTTGCTGCCGTTGCCCTCAAATACATCGGGTTCATCGGGACGCACTTGGCTGGTAAAGCGCAGTGAGTTGATGGCAGTGCTGCGATTAGACATCCCCGCGTTCAGTCCCATGCGCAACATGTACTTGTTGCTCAATCGCAGTTGAAAACTGTACACTGCCTGCAAGGTAATTTGCTGGAACTGACCGGTCGGTGCTGCATCGTGGGTTAAATAAGCCCCTGCTCCGCTGCTAATGGTTGGGAGGTTAGCATCAAAAGCGGCATAGGTAGTCGCCATGCGTGCCGACGCACCTAACCACTGCTGTCGATGCAGTAATCCCATGCGATATTGCGTAGTAGTGCCCGCAAAAGCAGGATTTACAGCCATGGGTGCATGGTAAAACTGCGTAAACTGCGGGGTTTGCGCATGTAGGCTCCAAGACAGGAAAAGCCCTATTAAACTTGCCCAAGTCAGATAGTAGTTTCTCATCAATTTTCACTGGGCAAGGGTAATGCCACAGTTCGCAAAGGAAGGGTTTGCATGTCCGGCATTTTTTGTTCTTGCGCTTGTCGGGCGGGGTTGCCCGCAATTTTGGTGGCAGGCTTTTCGGTTGCTGCCTTTTTCTGAGGGGGCGTTATAAAATCCTTGCGGATAATTTCTTCTTCTAAATGCTTTCTGGAAATTGTGCGAAGGATGTACTTTTCCATCATCAGGCTGGCAATAGGGGCAGCCCATGTGCCGCCAAATCCTGCATTTTCTACATAAACCGCAATGGCAATTTTAGGATTGTGCTTGGGGGCAAAACCGATGAATACCGAGTGGTCATCGCCGTGGGGGTTCTGTGCAGTTCCTGTTTTGCCGCAAATCGGCAAATCGGGGATGAATGCACGTCTGGCAGTGCCTGCCCGCACTACCTGTTCCATACCCGAAACAATGTATTCAAAATATTCACGCTTGATACCGGTTTCATGTTTTACTAAAAACTTTTCGTCAATATTACCCGGTTGCTCTATTCCTTTAATGATATGAGGCGTGTAATAATAGCCGCGATTAGCCATAATAGCGGCAAGGTTGGCCATTTGAATGGGCAGTACGCCTATTTCGCCTTGCCCGATGCTAAGGGAATAGATGTTGCCGAATTTCCAAGGTTTGCCCTTGTACTTTTTATCATAGTAAGCTACGGTAGGCACTAAGCCGGATTTTTCATTGGGCAAATCTGACCCGAGCGGTTTGCCAAGCCCAAACTTCTCTAAGTATTTCACCCAATTGGCAAGCCCGATACGGGTGTCTTCCACATAGTTTTTGGATTTCTCCTGAATGATAATCCGATGGAATACCCGATGATAAAATGGGTTGCAGGAGTGTTGCACCGAACCTCTTACATCTAACGGGCTGGGGTGCGAGTGGCATTTGACAATATCCTGTATGCAAGGGATTCTGGTATTTACGGTATCTATTACGCCCTCTTGTAGGCCGATAAGTGCTTGCACCAACTTAAAAATAGAGCCGGGCGGATAAGGAGCCATCAGTGTGCGGTTGTAAAGCGGGCGATGCGTATCGTTTACCAGCATAGCATAATTTTGCGACACCTCTTTGCCTGAGCCGGTCAGTTTATTGGGGTCGTAGGAAGGGGCAGAAATCATTGCCAAAATTTCACCCGTTGCTGGTTCTATGGCTACAATGCTGCCGATTTTGTTTTGCATCAACAGTTCGCCGTATTGCTGCAACTCCAAATCTACCGAAGAAATCAGCGTTTTGCCGTTTTCGGGCAAGGTGTCAAATGCCCCGTTGCGATAAGACCCTTTTACTATGCGCCGTACATCCACATAATTATAGGTTACGCCATGTTTACCTCTCAATATGCGTTCATAACTTGCTTCAATACCCGACCTGCCTATTTGGTCGCCTGCTTTGTAGTAGCCTTCCACATCTTGCTCTAAAATTTTCTTATCAACTTCCTTTACATAACCCAACGCATTGGCCATGCTTTTATGCGGATACTCGCGAACGGTACGAGCTTCTTCAAAAAGACCGCTGAACTCATCCATACGGTCTCTGATTTTGGCGAAATGGTCTATCTTAACGTCTTTTAAAAATAAGGAAGGTTTATAGCGGGAGTACTGTTTTGCTTTGGTATATTTATTAATCAACTCCTCTTTGCTGATATCGAACAGGCTGCAAAATTGGGCGGTGTCTTTCAGAGAAAACTCTTTGGGGATGATGTAAATATCAAATACGGGCGTATTGGAAACAACGAGCTTCCCATAGCGGTCGGTGATTATACCGCGTACGGCATGGCGTACTACACGCTGCACGGCATTATTGTCAGCTTCTAATTTGTAGCCTTGGTCAAGTACCTGCAAAAAGAACAGTTTTACCAAAAATATAAAGGCAACAATAAAAATGGCGAACTGAATAATATATTGCTTATTCACGTCAGCAGAACAGATATAGGTTTAACTGAAAAGATTGATAAAGGGGTACGCAGCAATTTAGCGCACTTTGTATTAAAAGCGATTTTTTAAAACGGATTTTTATGCAAACACTTGTTGCTGCCTGTTAAAGTTTATGCATAGTTACGCATTTTATTGTATCTTACCAATAATAAACAAGATAATAACAAGGTGTTATCATAAAAAAACTGCCAAATCGGTTGAGATTTGGCAGTTGATGAAGAAAATTTTGCAAAAGTGCTATTCCTGAGTTTTTCCGCGCAGCGCACGTGGGATGGCAATACTTGCAACAGTTACCTGTCCGTTGGTCAGAATTTCAAAATTGTTGGTTACAATATCGCGCACACGAACCGACTTGCCCAAATCCATATTGGTAATGTCTAACTCTACAAAGTCAGGCATATGAGCAGGCAAAGCCTTGATGCGTACTTTTGATTGTTTTACCACCAATTTACCACCTTTTTGTACACCAATGGCAGTGCCTTTCAAGTGTACGGGGATGTTCATTTTCACGGGCTTATCATCCTGCAACTCGAGGAAGTCAGCGTGCATAATCATCTCGTTTACAGGGTGGAACTGGATGTCTTGCAGGATAGCTTTATAGATATCACCTTCAATGTTGAGTTCAACCATATGAACTTCCGGTGTATAAATCAGTCCGCGGAACAAAATCATAGGTACGGCAAAATGTACCTGACGGCCGGTGCCATACAACACGCAAGGAACAAGTGCTTCGTTGCGAAGGTCTTTAGCGTTCCTTTTTCCGAGATTTGCTCTTTTAAACCCTATAATCTCAAGCGTTTTCATATAAATAGATGTTGATAAAATGGAAAATATGATTAAATAAACAAGGTGCTGATAGACTCTTGGTCGTGGATTTTGCGAATGGCTTTGGCAAATAAATCCGCGACCGAGAGATACGTGATTTTAGGATGGTTCTCAACACGCGGAGGGAGCGTATCGGTAACAACTAATTCCTCCAACTGCGAATTTTCTATGTTGCTAATGGCCTTTCCGGAAAGGATAGCATGTGAGCAAATGGCACGAACCGACTTTGCGCCTTTTTCTTTCAGTACTTCTGCTGCTTTGCAAAGCGTGCCGGCTGTATCTACCATGTCATCAATCAGGAAAATATCCATTCCTTCCGGTTCGCCGATTACCTGCATGGCTGCCACTTCGTTGGCGCGTTTGCGTTGCTTGTCGCAAATGACCATATCGGCATTAAAATAGCTGGCAAATGCGCGCGCACGGGCTACTCCTCCCATATCAGGCGATGCAAATATGGCATTCAACTGGTGTATTTTAACCAAGTTGCGGATATGAGGAATAAAAATGGGGATAGCGCTCAGGTGGTCTAACGGAATATCAAAGAAGCCCTGAATTTGCCCGGCGTGCAGGTCGCAGGTGATGATGCGGTTGGCACCTGCTGCAGATAACAAGTTGGCAACCAATTTGGCGGCAATGCTGACGCGAGGGCGGTCTTTGCGGTCTTGCCGTGCGTAACCGAAATATGGAATTACTACGGTTACATATTTGGCCGATGCTCTGCGTGCCGCATCAATCATAAGCAGCAGTTCCATCAAGTTTTCGGCAGGCGGCATAGTGGACTGAATCAGAAATACATGCTCGCCGCGGATAGACTCTTCAAAGGCGACCGAAAGCTCGCCATCGCTAAAACGCTTGCGCTCTAATGCGCCAAGAGGCGTACCGTAGCAGTAGGCTATTTTAACAGCAAGTTCCAAGGAGCCGCTGCCTGAGAAAATCTTAACGGGCATAACCGCTTACAAATAATGTTCCTTACTAAAACAAAATAATCCCGATATACATCGGGATTATTTTGTTTGTTGACCGACCTGGACTCGAACCAGGAATAACAGAACCAAAATCTGCTGTGTTGCCAATTACACCATCAGTCAATCCTTAATTTTCCACAAATTTATAGTATCGGAATAAAATTGCAAGCGCCCACAAAAAAATTTTTACGCATGTTGCTTCTTAATATCATGCAAAATCTTTTCGCCGCCTTGTTCAAGTACTTTGTAGGCCAAGGCATATCCGATAGCTTCGGGGTCATCTGTGCTTCCTGTTTGCTCGGCACGCACAATTTCGCGACCGTTCAGGCTGATAATACCCCCGTTAATGGTCAGGTCGTTGTTTGGCGTAAACTCTGCCAGTGCAAAAGTCGGTATGTTGCACCCTCCTTGCAGCGTGCGCAGAAAAGCCCGCTCGGCACGCAGGCGCAATTCGGTCGGCTCATGATTAACCGCATTTCTGATTTTGTGCAGCATGTCTTCATTCATTCGCATGGAAACCTCAACGGCAATGCTGCCTTGACCAACGGCGGGGGTAAACGTATCGGTTGGCAGGTGCATGACAATAAACTCCTCATACTCCATGCGATTAACGCCCGCATAGGCAAGCACCAACGCATCGCAAAGCCCTTCTTCCATTTTGCGCATACGGGTTTGCAGGTTGCCACGCACATCTACGGTTTTTATTTTGGGCATATAGTGCTTAATCATGGCGATGCGACGGGTAGAGGAAGTACCTAATACAATTTTTTGGCTTTCGTCCAGTGTAAAATACTTATTGTAGCTCACTAATACGTCGTGTACTTTCTCTCGCTCGGTGTAGGCAATGATTTCCAACTCATCGGGTAATGAGGATGGCAAATCCTTTGCGCTGTGTACGGCAATATCTATTTCGCCGCTGTGCAGTTGCTGCTCTAACTCTTCCGTGAAAATGCCCTTACTGCCAATTTTGGAAATGGTTTTGTGCAATATTTTATCGCCGGCGGTTTCTATCGGAACAATTTCTACTCCGAATCCTTCATTTTGCAGGCGTTGGGCAACATATTCGGCCTGCCACAGGGCTAATCGGCTGGCGCGCGTACCGATGCGAATTACTTGTTCCACAGTATTTTATTTGGTATTTAGGCTTGCGTGCACAAATAAAATAAAAAAAGCGATACGAAAAATGCAAAAAGCCTAATTTTGGCCCTATGTGGCAGTGGTTTGTCTATAAAGAAAATGAGCCGCTGATTTTCAGCGCAGCAATCTTTTGGGTCTTTTTTGGCGTAGTATTATTAGGGTATCAGTTTATCTACCAAAACAACCGCGCCCGCAGCCTGTACCTGATGGCGGTAAGTATGTATTTCTACTACCTCTCGGGAGGCTATTTTTTTACTTTGCTGATACTTTCCACCATCATAGACTACCACATCGGTAAGAAAATCTATGAGTCGGGCAACCCCACAACCCGCAAACGGCTTGTAACAGCAAGCGTGGTGATTAATCTTGCCATCTTGGGCTATTTTAAGTACACCTACTTCCTGACCGACATTATCAACCAACTGGCAGGGACGGATTTTCAGGCGACTAATCTACTGGCAGTTATTACGAATCAGTTGGCGGGTACTTTTTTTGATATTGACAATATTATCTTGCCCGTCGGTATTTCGTTTTATACGTTCCAAACCATCAGCTACTCCATAGATATTTACAGGGGCAATCTCAAACCCGTGAACGACATTTGGGATTTTGCCTTTTTTGTGAGTTTTTTCCCGCAGTTGGTCGCAGGACCTATTGTGCGGGCTGCGGATTTCGTACCGCAAATCTATAAGCCCTACAACTTGAATCAAGAGGAGTTCGGGCACGCCGTTTTCCTGATTATCAACGGCTTAATTAAAAAGATTTTCATTTCGGACTACATTTCCATTAACTATGTGGACAGGGTTTTTGAGAGTCCGCTGACCTATAGCGGTTTTGAAAACCTGATGGCGGTTTACGGCTATTCCATCCAAATTTACTGCGATTTTTCGGGCTACAGCGATGTGGCTATCGGGCTTGCGCTGCTGCTTGGCTACCGCCTGCCGCTGAACTTCAACTCGCCCTACAAGGCACAAAATATTACCGATTTCTGGCGGCGCTGGCATATTTCGCTGTCCTCCTGGCTGCGCGACTACCTCTATATTTCGCTGGGCGGCAACCGCAAGGGCAAAGTTCGCACCTACATCAACCTTGCCCTTACCATGCTGCTGGGTGGTTTGTGGCACGGCGCACACGTGCGATTCATTATTTGGGGCGCGTTGCACGGCACAGCGCTGGCACTCCACAAAATGTGGATGGAGGCGTTCCCCGCCAAAAAAACAGCAGGCGAAACAGGCGCTGTCCTTTGGAGCGGTTTGCTCACCTTCCACTTTGTCGCTTTCTGCTGGATATTTTTCCGCGCTGCCGATATGCAGGCAGTCGGCGATATGCTCTCACAAATTGCATTCAACTTTCAGCCTGAAATTATCGCGGCGGCTCTCGGAGCATACTATAAGCCTTTCCTGCTGATTGCTTTCGGTTTTGCGGCACACCTGCTGCCACGTTCGTTTAAAACAACTCTTTCTGTACAATTTACAGCTTTGCCCGACGTAACCAAAGCGATTATTGTTGCTTTTGTAGTGCTGCTGCTATTCCAGATGAAAACTGCTGCGGTGCAACCGTTTATTTATTTTCAGTTTTAGGGTTCGTAGTATTCTACGCCTTCTCTGTTGATGAGGAAATAAATTTCTTCGCTCAAGTGCACGCTCGCTAATCCTTAGTCAAATTGGGAAACGTCCATGTATTTGCACGGTATTACCAGCTTGCCCTGCTTGTTGATAAAACCCCATTTGCCGCCTTTCCCAAAGGGATATCTATCTGTCTTTTGAGCACCGATATTGACCGGTGTAAGCCCTTCGCGAAAAACAGGTAAAGAACCATCATAGAATCTGTCATAGATGAAAGGGGCAATGATGCCACCGTCGTAGCCTATCAAACCCCATTTACCATCTTCTTGTGCTTTTATGAAACCCTCGCTAAAACCTCTCAAATCGTCATATATTTGAGGGATTACCAATTGACCTTGCATATTAATTGCCCCCCATTTGCCCTTGGTTTTCACAGCCGCCAATCCGTTGGAAAAACTCTTTATCAGGTCGTATTGCGGAGTTATTATAAGTTCGCCGCTCTCCTTATCTATAATTCCCCAATAATCATTCTGCAACACTCCGACCCTATCACGTGCTCCTCCAAAAAACTCAATTGCATCAAATTCAGGAGCTACTACCTCCTTGCCTGTTTTATCTATCAAACCGTACTGACCATCTTTCTTAACTTTTGCCAATCCATCTTCAAACCATGAGGCATCATCATATATATACGGCAGGTATTATCTCGCGCCCTGTTTTGTCCATAAAGCCATACTTGCCGTCTTTTGCCACTACTGCGTATCCTTCCTGAAAGGAACTTGCATAGTCATATTTACAAGGCACAACCTGCCTGCCTGTGCTGTCAATAAATCCATATTTATTGCCTTTCATTAACCAAGCCATGCCCTTCACTGAACCAAAAATTATAGTTGAAATTTTTTATAAGGGGGGTCATATTCACAAGGCAATACCAACCGTCCGGTTTTTTCTATCAATCCGTAATGTTCCTCTTTTCGTACAGCCGCAAAACCGTATTTTTCTTTGTAAAAACATTTTGTCCAATCATAATTGCAGGGGATAACAATTTTTTTATCGGGCGTGCAATAGCCCCATTTGTTGCCTTTGCGGTATGGGATGAGTCTTGTGCGAAGGCAGTACTGCCACAAAGCCACAGGGCAAGGAGAATAAAGCATTGGGTTTTCATAAGTTTTTAGTAATACCACAAGTTTTAGAAGGTTCCCTTTATGGAAGGAATTTTTTATCTCCTGCGCCGTTGTTTTTTCCCCAATGGCAAAATGTTTTATGGCTGTGTGTAAGCAATATAAGTTGTCCGGATAGTTAAGCAATGCAAAATCCGTTGCAAATCGGCATAAACTTGGCTTACTTTGTAGATACAAATTGCTAACAATGAAATATTTAAAATATTATTTGCTCGCTTTGGCGGTCATTCTTGTTGACCAAGCCGTAAAGTTGGCTGTTCATGAGTACATGCAGATGGGGCCACTGGGTGAAATCAAAATTTTTGGTGATTGGTTCAAACTACACTATACACTTAATCCCGGTATGGCATTCGGGCTGGAATTTGCCTCGGAATATGGCAAAATCGGGCTGACGCTGTTCCGTATTGTAGCCGTAGCAATTATTGCGGTTTACATTGCTTATATGGCGCGCCGAGGCGCTCACAGCGGGTTTATTTGGTGCATGGCATTAGTGCTGGGCGGTGCCTTGGGTAATGTGATAGACAGTACGTTCTATGGCGTATTGCTGGACAATGCTTTGTTTGTTCTCAATCCTCCGCCTTTGTATCCTTGGTTTCACGGGCAGGTAATAGACATGTTCTACTTAGATATCTGGGAAGGCGCATTACCTGACTATATACCGCTGATTGGTGGCAACTATTACTCGCTTTGGCCTATATTCAACGTTGCCGATGCTTCTATTTTTACAGGCGTTATGTTGATTCTAATTTTTCAAGGAAAATTTTTTAACCGCTCCGCACCCCAATCCGACAGACAAGTTGAGCCGGAAATTATGCCAGATGCGGAAATGACCAAAACTGTCAATTAATCTTTTGGTATCGGTTGCTGTTGCCTGAATGCCGCTATGCTACCTCAATTGATGGAACATGTTTGAAAAAAGTCATAAGTTAGACAGGGTTTTCTACGAAATTCGCGGGCCTGTATATGAACAGGCAGCCGAGCTGGAAATGCAAGGCTATAAAATCACCCGACTCAATATCGGGAATCCTGCGCCGTTTGGGTTTGATGCGCCCGATGAAATTATACATGATATTATCATGAACTTGCGCAATGCGCAGGGCTACGTAGACTCTAAAGGCCTTTTTGCTGCCCGCAAGGCAGTAATGCACTATTCGCAACTTAAAGCCATTAAGGATGTTACCATTGATGATATCTTTATCGGTAACGGTGTGAGCGAACTCATTCTGCTTTCCATGCAGGCGCTGCTCAACGACGGCGACGAAATTCTTGTGCCCGCTCCCGACTATCCGCTGTGGACTTCGGCTGTCAATCTTTCGGGAGGTACTCCCGTACATTATATGTGCGATGAACAAGCCGACTGGATACCCGATTTGGCAGATATTGAGCGAAAAATCACTCCCAAAACCAAGGGCATTGTTATTATCAACCCCAACAACCCAACCGGTGCGGTGTACTCTTCGGATATGTTGCAGCAGTTGGTGGAAATAGCCGTTAGGCACAAACTCATCGTCTTTTCCGATGAGATTTATGATAAAATTCTCTATGATGACACTGCTCATTTCTCTACCGCTGCGTTTTCCAGCGAAACGCTTTTTGTAACCTACGGAGGGCTTTCCAAAGCATACAGGGCTTGCGGCTTTCGCGGGGGCTGGATGATTTTGAGCGGAGATAAAAAGCACGCGCAGTCGTACATCAACGGGCTGAACACGCTGGCAAGTATGCGACTTTGCAGTAATGTTCCTGCACAGTTTGCCATTCAGACAGCGCTTGGGGGCTACCAAAGCATCAATGAGTTGGTAATGCCCAGCGGCAGGCTTCGCAAGCAGCGCGATTATTGCTGGCAAAGGCTTAATCAGATGCCGGGTATCAGTTGTGTAAAACCCAAAGGGGCTTTTTATCTGTTCCCTAAGATTGACACCCAAATGTATCGGGTGGACAACGACCAACAGTTTGTGCTTGACCTGTTGCGACAACAGCATTTGCTGATTGTACAGGGTTCGGGTTTTAATTGGCCGCACCCCGACCATTTCCGCATCGTATTTTTACCTACGTTAGACGAGCTTGCCGTTGCCTTAGATAAATTGGAGAAGTTTTTGGAAAGCTACCGACGTTAGTCAAATTTTTTGCTTTCTGTGCGTAGTTTGTCCAACAGGGTATTAAACAGCACCAATTCTTCGGGAGTGAGTGCGCCAAATTGGGTTTCCATGCGCTTTACCTCGTAGTCGGCGGCTTTGAGCAGTGTCAGCCCTTGCTCATTGATTACAATATTGACAATTCGCCGGTCATCATCGGAGCGCCAACGGTCAATATAGCCTCTGGTGGCCAGTTTTTCTACCATGCGGGAAACATCCGACATTTTATCAAGCATACGCACCCGAATGTATTTGAGCGATACAGGCTCGGGGTATGCGCCCCGCAAAATGCGCAGCATATTGTATTGTTGTGAAGTCAGGGCATGCTCTTTCAAGCAACTGTCCAATTCGGAAATAGCCCAATTGGCTGTATAAATAAGATTAACTAATGCCTTATGTCGGTCGTTCTGGAATCGGCTTTGTATTTCTTCTTCAATACTTGCCATTGTGGTTGTATATGTTTTGGTCAAAGGTAGTAACAATGCGCTAAGGAATCATATTTCGGACAAAGTGTTGCTTGTTCGGTTATAAGTCGGGAGGTGGAGTTTTAAAATATTGCTGTATTTGTTCTTTGGAGGGCGGATTGAGTGGACGTACTACCCGAAAACCAACAAAAGAGGCATCGGTAAACCACCATTTGCTTTTGGGAATCTGTGGGTTGCGCTGTTTCCACTCGGGGGCAGAGCCTCGGCGGGTGGCACTGCGCAAGCGGTCGGGGTCATCGTCCCATGAGCCGCCGCGTACAACGATAGGATAGAGTGATTCTGCGGGCAGGTAGGGTTTACTGTTCTTTTGTGCATAACCATCGGCTGCATATTGGTCTAATACCCATTCGGCAACGTTGCCGTGCATATCGTATAAGCCCCATGCGTTGGGTTTCTTTTGCCCTACGGGATGATAAGTGCCGTTGCTATTGTCGTAAAACCATGCGTAGTCGCCCAATTGCGAAGTATCATCACCGAAACAATAAGACGTTTTACTTCCTGCTCGGCAGGCATACTCCCATTCTGCTTCGGTTGGCAGCCGATAGAAATATCCTGTTTGGGCGGTTAGCCATTGGCAAAAGGCAAGCGCTGCGTACTGTGTCATATTAATGGCAGGGAAACCGCGCTTTCCCATACCAAAGCTCATATCCACATAGGGCTGGCTGGGCAGCGCAACGGCATCTATCATTTTTTTGCCTGCGTATTCGCCTTTGATGAAATCGGGATTCATGCTGCCATTGGTTTCTTTACTGACAAAGGCATCGTACAAGTCCCATGTAATTTCAAATTCTGCCATCCAGAAAGGTTCAATGCTGACTTCGTGCTGAGGCCCTTCGTCGTCTTTGCGGCCGACTTCCGAATACGGACTGCCCATCGTAAACTTGCCGCCGGGAATAGGCAGCATTCGGAAAGAAAGGTCTGTTCCGGGTATTTTTTCCGTGTAGGCTTCAATTTTTGCCTGTCTGGACGCATCTTTTTGTGCCCATACTGCCGTTGCAAACAACATAAGCACTATCAGAAAACTGGTTTTCATGAATTGTTTTAAAAAACGAAGAGAAGCAATTGCTAAAAATCACCATTGGCAACGCTTGCGCTTTCCTGTTGCAGAGGACTCACGCCTATCATCAATGAGCTGAATTCTTTGGCTTTCCATATGCCCCTGTTATTCCTGACCAACGTAAGCGGTTGGTCTAATCGGTATCTGAGCAACGCACAAAAACTTTCAGTTGTCCGTCCGATTCTTTATCGCCGTATGAGTTAGTAATAGGCTACCTGATGCGGCGGATTGCCAAACGCATAGCTTGTTGCGGGTTTGGTGTCCAGAGTATAGCCGTAAGGTACGTATTTCTTACTGTCTAACTGCTTCACCAAGTAAGCCGATGAACTCCCCAAGTCAAAAGCCTTGATAAACCAACCCTTGTCGGATGCGATAATTAGACAAAGTACCTTGTTGCAGTGTTGCACACATACATGATTGACGCAATCACAAAAACAGTAGCGCCTCCTTGAGGTGTGGTAGACAGTCGGTTGCACAGGCTGATAAATTCTTTTACGCTTTCAGTAATTTTCTCAAATCGACGACAGGCAACCCTTGTTTTTGGGCAAATGCCGCACTGCCAATTAAAAGCAGGCACAGCGCAAGTATATCTTTCATATGGCAGGTAGTTTTAGTATGCCTCAATTTAGAAAAAAATATACAAAAAGCGATGGAAAATAGTCGCGCGCGCCCGTATTGCCTTGTTATTTTGGAATCAACTCCACATAAGGAATGACAATTTCTTCCAGCGAAATGCCCCCGTGCTGAAACGTATCCTTATAGTACTTCACGTAGTGATTGTAGTTGTTCGGATAGGCAAAAAAGTAATCCTCCGTCGTGAATACATACGAAGTGGATACGTTATACTTCGGCAAATGCAGCGCTTCGGGTTTGCGGCATACAAATACATTTCTTTTGTCGTAATCCAAATTTTTACCCTGTTTGTAGCGCAGGTTCGTGTTAGTGTTTTTGTCACCAATAATTTTGTAAGGCTTAGTGGTGCGAATAGTACCGTGGTCGGTGGTGATAATCAGCCGGCATTTTTTCTCGGCAATTTTGCGCACCATATCTACCAGCGGCGAATGTAAAAACCATGATTTGGTAATGGAGCGATAGGCAGCTTCATCGGGTGCAAGCTCGCGAATCATTTCTGTATCGGTGCGCGCATGAGAGAGCATATCCACAAAGTTGTAAACTACCACATTAAGCTGGTTGTATAGCAAATTGTTGAAATTTTCTACCAGTGCCTTGCTTTGGTTTTGGTGGATGATTTTGTAATAGCTGAACTTGATGTTTTCCAGTCGGTTGCGTTTAAGTTGGTATTGCAGGAAATCTTTTTCGTTGTTGTTTTTTGCGCCTTCGTCCTCGTCGTCCTGCCAAAAATTAGGGATGATTTTTTCCAGTTCGGCAGGCAATACGCCTGCAAAAATAGAATTGCGGGCAAAAGCAGTTGTTGTGGGCAGGATGGAATAATAGGTGCTTTCCTGTTCCAAATTAAAGTACTCGGCCAGTAGCGGCTCCAATACTTTCCACTGGTCGTAGCGCAGGTTGTCTATCAGGAAAAAGAATGTAGGCTCGTTGGTCAGTTTGGGGAACAGCTTTTTGCGCAGCAACTGATGCGACATCAGCGGCTTTTCAATATCGGGATTGTTGAGCCATTCTTCGTAGTTGCGCATAATGAACTTGGCGAAATTGACATTGGCTTCATCTTTTTGCATTTTGAGCACGTCTGCCATACTTTGGTTGCCTGTGCTTTCCATTTCCAACTCCCAATACACCAATTTTTTATAGACTTCTGCCCATTCGTCGTAGTTCATTTCTTCACTGAACGCCATCATGATGTTGCGGAAGTCCTGCTGATAACTTTGCGTGGTTTTTTCGCTGATGATGCGCTTTTGTTCCAACAGTTTTTTGATAGAAAGCACAATCTGGCTCGGATTAACGGGCTTGATGAGGTAATCATCAATCTTAGCGCCGATAGCCTCTTCCATGATGCTTTCTTCCTCGCTTTTGGTAATCATCACCACTGGTACGTGCGGGCGTATGGTTTTGATTTGCGAAAGCACTTCCAGTCCACTCATGCCGGGCATATTTTCATCTAGAAAAATAACGTCGTAGGATTGTTCGCTGAACTTCTCTAAAGCATCCGCGCCGCTGTTCACGGGCGTGATGTCATAGCCTTTTTTGGAAAGAAACAGAATGTGCGGTTTGAGCAAATCAATTTCGTCGTCAGCCCATAAAATATTGTATCGCTGCATGTAAAATTATTGGTTTTTGAGTGATTCGAGCAATGTTAAAAATAGCGTAAATTCATTGAAGTTGGATTAAATAGTCCTTTACATATACGCAAACTTGCTTCTTATAGCCGCATTTTTAGTTAAATTAACATTTCTGCCTGATAAGATTCACCAAAAGCGGGCATAATTTGCATAAATTTGTCATATTTCATCCATAATTGTCCGAACGACATATTCCCCAAGTTTTTTTGCAGTGCTGTTGCTTATATGTTTGGCAGCGGGCTGCAAACCAAGTACCGAAGAAACAAACAAAGAAAAGCGCTCCTCCCCCTTAGCTACATCCACCACAATTGATACGCTTACTTATTATTGCGTTCCGCCTGTCGTACACCGAAATTAAAGCACCATTCGACGGCATCCCCCTACAAAGTCGGCAGTTTGATAGACGAAGGTAGCCTGCTGACCACCATTTCGGACAACAGTCAAATTTTTGCCTACTCCAACATTTCCGAAAAAAGAATATCTGGATTTTTTGCAAAATGCTGCCTAGCATGCAGACGAACAGAACGATGTTCGCCTCATTTTGGTAAACGATGTTCAACACACACAGTAGAAAAATAGAAACCATCGAAGGCGAGTTTGACCGAAGTGTCGGAAGCATTGCCATTCGGGCGCGCTTTCCTAATCCGGAACGCATCCTCAAAAACGGCGCAACGGGCGAATTGCCCATCCGTCGCAACTTGAAAAACGTTATGGTTATTCCGCAAAAGTCCACCTTTGAAATCCAAAACCGAACGTTTGTTTATATAATGGACGAAAAAATACCATTCAGGCAAAAAGTTTTGAATCCGGGCAGCGCATTCCGCACTTGTTTATGAGGCAGTCAGGGCTGATGTATATCAACCTGTTGAGCAGCGATACAACGGCATACGAAAAAATTTTGCCGACATCATGGGTTCGCGTGAGTATGCCATGCGCGTATGGCTGTTGCCTGACGGCTTACGATATTTCCGCCGAAGACATAATCAATGCACTGCGCCGACAGAACGTAGAGGCAGTGTCGGGCAAAATCGGTGAAAGTTCGGGGCGAAGAGTGCAATTGCTGCAATACGTATTGCGCTATACGGGCAAGTTTGAAGCACAATTGTTGCATACGCGCAGCTTGCAATATGAATTGCAGCAGCAAATCGTACCAATCGAAAATGCCCTTCATTTTCTGGCAGGCAGATTTCCGCAGCAAATTCCCCGCGCAGCACTGAATTTTTCCGCCGATGCGCTGCCTTCGCAACCGGCGGTGGGCATACCTTCTGCGTTGCTGCAAAACCGCCCCGATATTTGTTAGGCAGAGTTGGAACTGCCGGCAGCCAATACCGACATACGGGCACTTTCTGCCATCTTTCAACCTCACGGCAACAGCGGATTTACAGGCTTTTCTGCCGATTTTTTATTTAGCCTGCCTATAGCTTGCTGGTTGGAATCACTGCACCACTTTTGAACCAAAGCAACCTGAAAGCCAACTTGCGGGCAGCAAAGGCAAATGCGAACGAAGCCATGCAGCACTGCCGCAAGAGCGTGCTGAATGGCTATCAGATACTTACAACCAGTGAGCCGCCCTGAATAATTTACAGGAAACCTATCAGTTGCGCAGTCGGGTGGTAGAAGTATTGACAAATGCCGTGGCTACTGCCAGTACACTAT
Source organism: uncultured Cytophagales bacterium (assembly GCA_938039675.1). Taxonomy (GTDB): domain Bacteria; phylum Bacteroidota; class Bacteroidia; order Cytophagales; family Thermoflexibacteraceae; genus Rhodoflexus. The sequence continues at coordinate 130,199 of CALHUI010000004.1, read as the reverse complement.
TCAATACCAGTAGGGCAACCTGCATGGAAGTGATTATGACCCAGAGCAATGTATTGCAAACCCGCCTTTCGTTGGTGCAGGTGCGCAAAAAACAATACCAAACAACTGTTTACTTGTACCAAGTTTTGGGTGGCCGCTGGTGCTGATATTTTGTATCTGCCTCATTTTCTTGAAAATATTTGCGGCAAAGTTTGGATACTATAAATAGTGTGCTAACTTTGCAGTCCCGAATCGTAAGCGATGGGAAACTCTGCTTGTAAGCGACACGAGCAAAAGTCCTGTCAGATATCAAGTTTTAGTTTTTAGACTTATCGCTCACATTTTGTAAGGCCTTGTAAAAAAGGTACAAGGTTCTTATGGGCTTAAATTTCATCAAACGGCAGTTGCCGCTTGAGGTAACAGATAAATAACGTTTGTAGCCATGTTACAACCGAAAAGGACAAGATTCAGAAAGCAGCAAAAAGGGCGCGTAAAAGGCATCGCACAACGCGGGCATACCTTAGCTTTTGGCGAATTTGGCATTAAAGCCTTGGAGCCGGGATGGATTACAGCGCGCCAAATCGAGGCAGCCCGTATTGCCATGACCAGAGCCATGAAACGCGAAGGCCAAGTATGGATTCGCATTTTCCCTGACAAGCCCGTTACGAAGAAGCCTGCCGAGGTGCGTATGGGTAAAGGTAAAGGTGCGCCTGAGTACTGGGTAGCTCCGGTAAAACCCGGAACAATTCTGTTTGAAGCAGGTGGTATCGACATTGCGCTTGCTCAGGAAGCGCTGCGTTTAGCGGCACAAAAACTACCCATCACCACCAAGTTTGTGGTTGCAAACGAATTGAAAGGTAACTTATAATCTGCGCAACAACTATGAAAAAGTACGCTCAATTACATGAACTTTCTGTTCAGGAATTAGAAAACAGAATTCAAGAAGCCACTGCAACTTTGCGCAGGTTGCGTTTTTCACACGCGGTATCTCAGTTGGAAAATCCCATGCAACTGCGCAACATCAAACGTGAAATCGCAAGACTAAACACCATTTTATCTGCTAAAAAAGGTAAATAAATCGGAGCAATACAATGGAAGAAAGAAATCTGAGAAAAACCCGCGTAGGGGTCGTGGTAAGCAATAAAATGGACAAATCCATTGTCGTTTCGGTAGAACGCAAAGTAAAGCACCCTGCCTACGGCAAGTTCATGAAGAAAACGACCAAATTTGTTGCTCACGATGAGCGCAACGAGTGTTTAGAAGGGGATACCGTAAAAATCATGGAAACCCGCCCGCTCAGCAAATTGAAACGCTGGCGTTTAGTTGAAATTATTGAAAGAGCGAAGTAATCTCAAAAGAGAAGAGCAATGATACAACAAGAGTCAAGGCTCAATGTAGCAGATAATAGCGGTGCCAAAGAAGTTTTGGTAATTCGAGTTTTAGGAGGCACCCGCAAACGTTACGCGAGCGTAGGAGATAAGGTCGTTGTTACTGTTAAGTCTGCCCTCTCTTCAAGCAACATGAAGAAAGGCACGGTAGCCAAAGCAGTAATTGTACGCACCAAGAAAGAAATCCGCCGCAAAGACGGTTCATACATCCGTTTTGATGACAACGCGGTTGTTTTGTTGAACAACCAAGACGAGCCTCGCGGCACCCGTATTTTCGGACCTGTTGCACGTGAACTACGCGAGAAACAATTTATGAAAATCGTTTCATTAGCGCCTGAAGTACTCTAATCAGCATAGGGAGGACAAGACAATGAAGAAAACTGCCCCAAAACCTCAAAAGTTCCACGTGCGTCGTGGAGATAAGGTAATGGTAATTGCCGGCGATGACAAAGGTAAAACCGGTATCATTACTAAGATGCTGGTAGAAAAACAGCGTGCGATAGTAGAAGGCTTGAACATTGTAAAACGTGCCGTAAAACCTTCTAACGAAAATCCGGAAGGTGGATTTATAGAAAAAGAGGCCAGTATTCACATCAGCAACCTGATGCTTATAGACCCTAAAACAGGCAAACCTACACGTATCGGCCGCCGCAAGAATGCAGCCGGAAAACTGGAAAGATATTCAAAAAAATCAGGCGAAACCATCAAGAACAATGGCTAAACCGAGATTAAAAGAGAAATACCTCAAAGAGGTAGTTCCTGCCCTGAAAGAAAAATTTGCATATAAGTCAGTAATGCAAGTGCCTAAGCTGACTAAAATTTGCATCAACAAAGGTATTGGTCAGGCTGTAGCAGACAAAAAATTGGTAGAAATCGGCGTGGAAGAACTTACGGCTATCTCTGGTCAGAAAGCCGTACCTACCAAATCGCGCAAAGCGATTTCAAATTTCAAGCTGCGTGAGAATATGCCTATCGGTGCTCGCGTAACTCTGCGCGGAGATCGTATGTATGAATTCATGGATCGTTTGGCAACAGTAGCGCTTCCTCGTGTTCGCGACTTCCGTGGCATCAGCGACAGTGGTTTCGATGGCCGCGGCAACTACACCTTAGGTGTAAAAGAGCAAATCATCTTCCCTGAAATCAGTATTGACAAAGTAAACAAAATCTCCGGCATGGATATTACCTTTGTTACTACTGCTCAAACTGACGAAGAAAGCCGTGCTCTGTTAGCAGCACTTGGTATGCCATTTAAAAATCAAAAATAATAGCTTGATATGGCAAAAGAATCCGTAAAGGCACGCGAAAGAAAAAGAGCCCGTTTGGTAGCTAAATATGCCAAAAAGAGAGAAGAACTCAAAAAAGCAGGCGATTGGGAAGCATTAGATAAACTGCCTCGCAACTCTTCTAAGGTTCGCTTACACAACCGTTGCAAAATTACTGGAAGGCCGCGCGGTTATATGCGCAAATTTGGCATCTCACGCGTGCTGTTCCGTGATATGGCATCTGACGGTAGAATCCCGGGTGTAACAAAGGCAAGTTGGTAATTACAAGTTTGTCCGGTTTACCTTCAATTTGTAAATTAGAATTATATCTTTCTGTTAGGCGAAAGCCATCGACGAAAGCAAAATCTATAAGGCAATGACTGATCCAATAGCCGACTATCTGACAAGATTGAGAAACGCCATCCGTGCAAATCATCGGGTGGTTGAAATACCTTCTTCAAAACTGAAGAAAGAAATTACCAAATTGTTGTACAACAAAGGTTATATTCAAAGCTACAAGTTTGAGGAGCAAGGTCCGCAAGGTGTGATTAAAATCGCCCTGAAATATCACCCTGTAACCAAACAACCGGCAATCGTACACTTAGAGCGTGTAAGCAAGCCGGGTTTGCGTAAATATACTAAGTCAAATGCACTGCCTCGTGTACTCAACGGGCTTGGTATTGCTGTCATTTCAACTTCTAAAGGTCTGATTACAGATAAAGAAGCGAAAGAACTGAATGTGGGTGGTGAAGTAATTTGTTACGTGTACTAAAACTGATAAGACTATGTCGCGTATAGGAAAAAAACCAATTACACTTCCCGCCGGAGTAACTGTTAATGTTGCTGCCGACAACACGGTAACCGTTAAAGGCCCTAAAGGGACACTGTCTCAGCAGGTAGACCCGGACATTACCGTGAAAGTGGAAAACGGCCAGATTATAGTTGAGCGCCCAACTGACCAGAAGCGTCATAAGGCATTACATGGTCTTTATCGTGCATTGCTAAACAATATGGTTACAGGTGTTCACGAAGGTTTTAAAACTCAAATGGAGCTGATAGGTGTGGGTTACAAAGCTGAAACAAGCGGTCAGTTGCTCCAATTAAGCCTTGGTTACTCTCACAATATTGTGTTTGCCATACCAAACGAAATCAAAGTGAGTGCCGAAACCCTGAAAGGCAAGGCACCTACGATAACTTTAGAAGGCATTGACAAGCAACTTATTGGCCAAGTTGCCGCTAAATTGCGCTCATTCCGCAAACCTGAACCATACAAAGGAAAAGGCATTAAGTTTGTTAACGAAGCTATTCGCCGCAAAGCTGGTAAAGCTGCTGCTAAGAAATAGTCTTTTTGACCTAATCATACCATGGGAAATCAGAAAGAACTCAGAAGACAAAAAATTAAGAAGCGCATCCGTGCCCGTATCAGCGGCACGGCGAGTGTGCCCCGTCTGACTGTTTTTCGCAGTAATACGGCTATTTATGCTCAGTTAATTGACGATGAAAGAGGCGTAACATTGGCAAGCGCATCTTCACGTGAATTAAGCGATAAGCGCTCTATTAATGTAGCCCTATCTAAAGAAGTGGGCAAGAAACTTGCCGAACGTGCAATTCAGCAAGGTATCAGCCAGAGCGTATTCGACCGCAACGGCTATTTGTATCATGGCAATGTTAAATCCTTAGCCGAGGGTGCTCGCGAAGGAGGTCTTAAATTCTAAATCACAGAACGATGTCTCAGGCAAATATCAGAAGCTTTAAGGCCAGCGAAATCGAATTGACTGACCGATTGGTGGCTATCAATCGCGTGGCTAAAGTAGTTAAAGGTGGTCGTCGTTTCAGCTTCGCAGCTATCGTGGTAGTAGGTGATGGCAAAGGTGTTGTTGGTTACGGCCTCGGAAAAGCTAACGAAGTAACAGATGCTATCACCAAAGCTATTGACGACGCTAAGAAGAACTTGGTAAAAGTACCTGTTATTAAAGGTACTGTTCCTCACGAAATGGAAGGAAAATTTTGCGGTGGTAAAGTATTGCTGAAACCTGCAGCTGCAGGTACCGGTGTAATTGCGGGTGGTGCGATGCGTGCCGTGTTAGAATCTGCCGGTATTACCGACGTATTGGCAAAGTCTAAAGGTTCTTCTAACCCACACAACGTGGTGAAAGCTACTATCGATGCATTAGTTAAAATGCGCGACCCAAAAACAGTAGCGCAGCAAAGAGGTGTTTCATTGTCTAGAGTGTTTAATGGATAAAAAACATGGCAAAGATTAAAATCACACAAATCAGAAGCACCATTAAGCGCCCTCAAAACCAGAAAGATACCATCATCTCTCTTGGTTTAGGCAAAATCAACCGTACAGTAGAAAAAGAGGCTAATCCTCAAATTTTGGGTATGGTTCGTACAGTAGCGCACTTGGTTCGCGTTGAAGAAGTTAAATAGTCATTACGAGTGCTTTAATCGAAAGATTGCAATGAAACTACATGAATTAAAGCCTGCAAAAGGTTCTATTTTTAGAAAAGTTCGTTTAGGCCGTGGACATGGTTCAGGCAAAGGTGGAACTTCTGCACGTGGTCATAAAGGCGCTAAATCCCGCTCAGGTTACAGCCAAAAGTTGGGTTTTGAAGGTGGTCAGATGCCATTGCAGCGTCGTGTTCCTAAGTTTGGATTTAAAAACCCTAACCGTGTAGAATACAAGGCTATTAATTTGGGCGACATTCAGGCTATTGTCGAGAAAACAGGCGTTACTGTTATTACGCTCGAATTCCTTTATCAAAACGGGATGGTTGCCAAAAAGGATTTGGTTAAAATCCTAAGCAAAGGAACTCTCACATCTGCCGTTGAAGTTACTGCTCATGCGTTTTCAGCATCTGCTGTTGAGAATATCGAGAAAGCCGGTGGCAAAGTTGTTAAGCTCTAATGTCAATCGCCGCTCATGAATAAGTTTTTCACTACCATAAAGAACATTTTCTCTATTGAGGAACTTAAAAACAGAATCCTTTTCACCACAGGTTTTCTGGTAATATTCCGTTTAGGTTCTTATATAGTGTTGCCCGGCTTAGATCCGGCAATGCTTTCAAGCGGCGGTTCTTCGGCAGGTATCTTAGGTCTTTTGGATACCTTATTAGGAGGAGCGTTTTCAAGAGCTTCTATTTTTGCGCTTGGCATCATGCCTTACATTTCTGCATCAATCGTAATTCAGTTGCTGACAGTAGCTGTTCCTTACTTCCAGAAAATGCAGAAGGAGGGTGAGTCGGGTCGCAAAAAGATGAACCAAATAACACGCGTTCTCACAATTTTGATTACACTGGTTCAATCCTCGGCTTACATCGCCGGTACCATTATCCAACCGCAGCCCGAAGCCGTAGTAATTGACAGAGCATTCTTTACCATCAGTTCTATGATTATCCTCACATCAGGCACAATTTTCTGTATGTGGATGGGTGAAAGAATAACTGAAAAAGGTATAGGAAACGGTATCTCAATGCTGATTATGATTGGTATTGTATCTCGTTTCCCTGCTGCTCTTATTGCTGAAAGTGCTTCACGCGGTTCTGCCGGTTTGTTACTGTTCGTTCTTGAATTGGTAGCCTTGTTCTTTGTAGTAATGGGTGTGGTATTGATTACACAGGCTGTACGTCGTATCCCCGTGCAATATGCCAAACAGATTGCAGGTGCGGGCGCAAAAGGCAAAAAATTATCTGCTTTGGGCGCGCAACGCTCTTACTTGCCTTTAAAGCTCAATGCAGCCGGTGTAATGCCTATCATCTTTGCACAGTCGTTAATGTTCTTGCCTTCTCTGCTGGCATCTACATTGGCCGATAAATATGATTGGGCAAACTATATAGCAACTACGTTCTCCGATTTTACTTCTTGGCAATACAACCTGTTGTTTGCCGTGCTGATTATAGTTTTCACATTCTTCTACACTGCTATTACCGTAAACCCTATGCAGTTGGCAGATGAAATGAAGCGCAACGGAGGTTTTATTCCGGGCGTGAAGCCGGGAGACGACACGGCAAATTATATCAGCCACATTATTGACCGCATTACCTTACCTGGTGCGCTATTCTTGGCAATTATCGCTATTATGCCTGCGTTTGCAAGTATGGCAGGTGTAAATATGGAATTTGCCCAGTTCTACGGCGGCACCTCATTATTGATTATGGTAGGCGTGATATTAGATACACTTCAACAAATTGAAAGTTATCTGTTGATGCGTCATTACGAAGGCATGATGAAAACCGGTAAAGTAAAAGGTCGCACGGGTAATATTGCTGTTGCTTAATTGCTTTCTATGATTTATTATAAGAACGCTGCTGATTTAGAAGGGATTAGACAAAGTGGTGCTTTATTGAGTAAGGCACATGGAGAAGTAGCTAGGTTAATCAGAGAGGGAATTACAACAAAAGAGCTCGATAAGCGTGCAGAGGAATATATCAGAGACCATGGAGCCGTGCCTTCTTTCTATAATTACAACGGCTTCCCCGCTTCTCTGTGTATTTCTGTAAATGAAACAGTTGTTCACGGTATCCCCGGTGAATATCGGTTAAAGTCAGGTGACATTGTTTCTATTGACTGCGGTGTGTATATGAATGGCTACCATGCCGATTGTGCTTATACGTATCCGGTAGGTGAGGTAAGTGAGGAAGTAATGGAGTTGTTGCAAGTTACCCGCCAGTCTTTGTATGAAGGTATTTCACAGATAGCAGTAGGTAAGCGGATAGGCGATATAGGTTATGCCATTCAGAATTATGTACAGCCGCGCGGTTTTTCTGTAGTGCGCGAATTGGTTGGGCATGGCATAGGGAAAGACCTGCACGAAGAACCTCAGGTACCTAACTATGGGAAAAGAGGTTCGGGTACAAAAATTCAAAACGGTATGGTGCTTGCCATAGAGCCTATGGTTAATATGGGCAAGCGCGATGTGGTACATGAGTCAGACGGATGGACAATTCGCACAAGAGACAGAAAACCATCTGCCCATTATGAACATACAGTTGCTTTGTATAATGATAAGGTAGAAGTACTGACCAGTTTTCAATATATTGAACAAGTGTTCAAATTTTAATATGCCAAAACAAGCAAATATTGAGTTAGACGGAACAATCGTAGAAGCATTGTCAAATGCTATGTTTCGTGTTGAACTTGAAAATGGCCATCAGATTATTGCTCATATTTCTGGTAAAATGCGCATGAATTTTATTCGCATATTGCCGGGAGACAAAGTAAAGTTGGAGATGTCTCCATATGACCTGACTAAGGGAAGAATCGTTTACCGTTACAAGTAATAAAGGACTTTAATTCAAACGACCATGAAAGTCAAAGCATCCATTAAAAAGCGTAGTGCTGAATGTAAGGTGATTCGTCGCAAAGGCAAGCTGTACGTGATTAATAAAAAGAATCCCAAGTTTAAGCAAAGACAAGGTTAATTAAGATTTTATTCATCCTGAAGAATCATGGCAAGAATTTCCGGAGTTGATATTCCAGACAACAAGCGCGGAGAGATTTCTCTTACCTACATTTACGGTATCGGCAGGTCTTCTGCAAAGAAGATTTTAGCCAAAGCCGGTGTAGATGCAAATCGCAAAGTTTCTACATGGAATGATGCAGAATCAAAAGCCATTCGTGATATCATCAATGGCGAGTTTAAGGTAGAGGGCGAGCTCAAGTCTGAAGTTCAGTTGAGCATTAAGCGCCTGATGGACATTGGTTGTTACCGCGGCTTGCGTCATCGCAAAGGTCTCCCTGTGAGAGGTCAGAAGACTAAGAACAACGCTCGCACGCGTAAAGGTAAGCGTAAGACCGTAGCTAACAAGAAAGTAGCATCTAAGAAATAATTAGGCGTGTAATATTATGGCAACTCAATCCAAAAGAAAAGACAAAGCCAAAAAGCGTGTAGTTCACGTTGAATCTACCGGGCAAGTGCATATCAAAGCGTCTTTCAACAACATTATTATCTCTATTACCAATAACGCAGGGCAAGTTATTTCTTGGTCTTCTGCCGGTAAAATGGGATTTAAGGGTTCTAAAAAGAACACTCCTTATGCGGCACAAACCGCTGCTGCCGAGTGTGCGAAAGTAGCGTTTGACTTGGGCTTGCGTAAAGCTGAGGTTTTTGTTAAAGGTCCTGGCGCAGGACGCGAATCGGCTATTAGAACTATCCAAAGTTCAGGTATTGAGATAACTACTATCAGAGACGTTACCCCTCTGCCTCACAATGGCTGTCGTCCTCCTAAAAAGCGTCGTGTGTAATTTTCTATCGTTTAATAATGTTGAACTGCTGAATCTTCCGTTATAGATGAAGATGCAACATTGAAACACAAATTTTTACAATCCAATGGCAAGATACACAGGTTCAAAATCAAAGATAGCAAGACGTTACGGTGAGCCTATCTTTGGTCCTTGTAAAGCACTGAAAAGCAAAAATTATCCTCCGGGTCAGCACGGCAGAGGAAAAAAACGCAAGTCTTCGGAATATGCTGTCCAGTTGATGGAAAAGCAGAAGGCAAAATACATCTATGGTGTGTTAGAGCGTCAATTCCGCCGCACATTTGAGCGCGCTTCCCGTATGGGTGGTGTTACAGGCACTAACTTATTGCGATTGCTGGAAGCTCGCTTAGATAACATTGTTTATCGTTTAGGCATTGCTCCTACACGCCGCGCAGCACGTCAGTTAGTATCGCACAAACATATTACTGTGAACGGCGAAGTAGTTAATATTCCCTCTTATTCTCTTCGTCCGGGTGACATAGTGGCTGTTCGTGAAAAATCCAAATCTCTGGAAGCTATCACAAAATCTGTTTCAGGTCGCGTGAACCGTTTCCCATGGCTGGAGTGGAACCCGGCAGAACTTTCAGGTAAATTTGTAAATATGCCTGAACGTGAGGAAATTCAGGAAAATATTAAAGAGCAACTCATCGTTGAACTTTACTCAAAATAATATTACTTTCTTTGGTTATCAGGTTGCTTAATAAAAAACAAGTAAGGAGTAAACTATGTCCATATTAGCATTTCAAATGCCCGATAAGGTGGTGATGGAGAAGGCAGACGATTTTCACGGTCTGTTTGAATTCAAGCCTCTTGAAAAAGGTTATGGGGTTACTATTGGTAATGCTCTGCGTCGCATTCTCCTTTCTTCATTGGAAGGCTACGCAATTATCGGCATCAAAATACATGGGGTACTCCATGAGTTTTCAACCATTGAAGGTGTTGTTGAAGATGTATCTGAAATCGTGTTGAATTTGAAAATGGTTCGCTTTAAGCGACTGGTAGATAATCCTGACTTGAAATTTACGGTTTCCGTTAAAGGACAGTCTGTACTTACTGCCGGCGATTTCAATAATTTCACCGACCAGTTTCAGGTACTTAATCCGGATCATGTCATTTGCAACTTGGATACCTCTGTTTCACTGGAAATGGATATCCATTTAGATAGAGGACGTGGTTATGTGCCTGCCGAAGAAAACAGGGTTGCGGATAGCAGTTTTGGCTACATTCCTATCGATGCTATTTTTACACCTATCCGAAACGTAAAATACAGCGTTGAAAATACACGCGTGGAACAGAAAACTGACTACGAGCGCTTATTGCTTGAAATTCAGACCGACGGCTCGATTCACCCTGAGGACGCTTTGAAAGGTGCTGCCAATATTCTGATTAAACACTTCATGCTTTTTGCTGACCAAACCATGACTTTCGAATCACCTAAGCAAAAAGAAGAAGAAGAAGTTGATGAGGAATACTTGCACATGCGTAAACTGTTGAAGACCTCACTGTCGGACTTGGATTTGTCGGTGCGCGCCTATAACTGTTTGAAAGCTGCCGATATTAAAACCCTTGGCGATTTGGTACAGTTAGAAATTTCCGAAATGATGAAGTTCCGTAACTTCGGACGTAAATCATTAACAGAACTTGAACAACTGGTAGCTGAGAAGAATCTTACTTTCGGCATGGACGTAACAAAATACAGATTGGACGAAGATTAACTATTACCATGAGACACGGAAAAAAAATCAATCATTTAGGTCGTACTGCTTCACATCGCAAGGCGTTGCTGTCCAATATGGCCACTTCACTGATTGTTCATAAAAGAATTAATACAACAGTAGCTAAAGCTAAGGCTCTCCGCAAGTTTATTGAGCCACTGATTACAAAGTCAAAGACAGATACCACACACTCTCGTCGTATGGCTTTTGCTTACCTGCAAGACAAAGAGGCTGTGCGTATTCTGTTTGACGAAGTAGCACGCAAAGTAGCAGACCGCCCAGGCGGATATACTCGCATCCTGAAAACCGATTTTCGTTTGGGCGACAATGCGGAAATGTGTATGATGGAATTGGTAGATTACAACAGTGTGATGTTGGCCAATGAAAAAGTTGCTGCTGCCAAGAAAACTCGGCGCGGACGCAAAAAATCAACAACTATTGCTACCGAATCAGCAGCCACTGAGAATGTTGCCGAAACGCCTGCAACTGAGTAGTTTCAAAATTTTCAGCACTTGACAAGATACAGGAAGGATTTGGCAATATGTCAAATCCTTCCTATTTTAACAGGCTTATTGCGCACACTTATGAAAGTTTCCTCAAGGCTTTTATTTCTGACAGTGAGTTGCCTGTTAATGGCTATTGTTGCTTCCTGCCGTTCTTTGGATGTGAAAAAAGACTACTGGACACTTGCCGGCTCGTGGAAAGAAGAATGGGGAGCAGAAGATGTGAAATACAATGATATTTATCAGATTGCGCATCTGGGCGGCAACAAACTGGCGATTACTTGCAAAGGGAAAGCTAATTGTATTATCAGTGGAGTAAGTTATGACAAGAAAATACTCCGCTTACAATTAGAAATCAGAGACAACAAATACAAAACCGGTTCGGCCACGGTTCAGTATGAACTGAAACTAACCCAATCGCCTTTGGTACTTACTGGAACGGCTGTTAATCATGAGAATAAGACGATTCCCGTTCGGTGGCTGAAAGAAGAATAAGCGACTCATGGCGGAAAGTGATTTGAATTTCGGGCAACAACTTGTCCGGTGGTATCATGCTCATAAGAGAGACCTGCCTTGGCGCAACGTGGATGACCCTTACCTGATATGGCTTTCAGAGGTTATTTTGCAGCAAACACGGGTAGTGCAAGGGCTGCCTTACTATGAAAAATTTGCTGCTGTCTATCCTACAGTCGTTGATTTGGCGGCCGCTTCCGAGCAGGAGGTGCTTAAGTTGTGGCAAGGGTTGGGCTATTACTCCCGTGCCAGAAATATGCACGCAACGGCACGCACAATAGCAGAACAACATGGAGGAGCATTCCCTATTAATTACTCAGATTTGCTGCAATTGAAAGGCATTGGACCCTACACGGCTGCTGCGATAGCTTCTTTTGCTTACAATGAGCCTGTGGCAGTGGTAGACGGAAATGTATATCGTGTACTCGCACGGCTGTACGGCATCACAGATGACATCTCCTCTCACAAAGGCAAGCAATTTTTTGCAAAACATGCACAGCAATTATTGCATGAAAGTTTACCTTCAGTTGAGCCTTCGGTCTACAATCAAGCAATTATGGAATTTGGTGCCATTCACTGCACGCCTGCTGCTCCGGACTGTAACACCTGTCCATTTAAGCAACATTGCTATGCTTACACCAATAAAATGCAGGCGCAATTGCCTGTGAAAGAAAAGAAGATAAAGACAAAGCAACGGAACTTTATCTATTTTCTGTTTGACTACGAAGGACAAATTTTGGTAAAAGAGCGCACGAGTGGTGATATTTGGCAAGGCTTATATGATTTCCCAATGGTGGAAGAAAAGGAAGGAGCACCGATTGTGCCCTCCGAACTTATCCGTCAAACGTATGAACAAATACTACCTTTGCTACCTTTGCAAAATCTTGCGGCAGGTACATTAGTCAATGGGCTACCCTTACAAATTGCAGGGATTTCAGGCACGTACAAGCATCAACTGACGCACCAGTCGTTATCAGTGCAATTTGTACGCCTGAAAGTTATTGCGGCAGAGTTTTGGCAGCAGATATTAGGTGCGGGTTTCTTGTCGGTTTCACAGGCAGTACTTGAACAACTGCCTAAACCGGTTTTGCTGGCAAATTACTTGCAGAAACATTTTTTTTAGTAAATTTATCCAAAAAAGAATCATGGTCAATAAAGCTATTCTTGTGGGCAACTTAGGTAAAGACCCTGTTGTCAGGCATACCGCCAATGGGATACCGGTAGCTACTTTTTCCTTAGCAACTTCTGAGTCCTACAAAGACGAAAGCGGCGAGCGCATAGAAAAAACCGAGTGGCACAATATTGTTTTGTGGCGCGGTTTGGCCGAGGTGGCAGAGAAATATCTGAAAAAAGGAATGAAGGTATATATTGAAGGAAAAATTATAACCCGTGAATATGAACAAGACGGGGTAAAAAAATATATCACGGAGATTGTAGGTAACAACATGCAGATTCTGACCAGCCGCAGCGAGTTGGGTGGAGGTGGCCGCGAGGCAATCCCAATGCCCGAAGAGCCGCCTGCTTATCAGAACCGCACCACAGGAAGCCAAAGAAGCACTAAACCAACTCCACCTATGGTACAAGAATCATCCGGCGAAGACGAACTGCCTTTTTAATGTTTTCAAACCGGCCCATCCGTTTTGGAAGCAATTCCCGACTTATTTAGGCAAATGCCACCAACTGTCATCAGTTCTATTTGGCTTATGTATTCGGTAGAAGGCATTATATTATGTCTTCTGTTACTTTGTTCTGCATTGATATCCGGTTCGGAAGTAGCTTTCTTTTCACTGAAACCCCAGCAACTTGCCCAGTGCCGCTATAGCAGTTCGCAAACCGAGCGCGATATTGCCCTGTTGGTCAGCGACCCGCGCAAGCTGCTGGCTACGGTGCTGATATTGAACAATTTAGTAAACATCAGCATCGTTACGCTTTCTACCTATATGGTGATAGATATTATCGGGAAGAACAGCTCGCAGGCAACACTTGCCATGTCTGTTCTTACGCTGGTAATAACTTTCATGATTGTTTTTTTCGGTGAAGTAATTCCTAAGGTTTATTCCAACCAGCGGGCGCTTAGTTTTGCCCGACTAACAGCTACTCCCATTCTATGGCTCAGCAAAATTCTTCATCCTGTTGCTTTTCTGCTGTTACAGATGAGCCGCTTGGTAGAAAGTTGTATGCAAAAGAAAGGCTACAACGTGTCTATCGAGGAGTTGAATCAGGCATTAGAAATCACCACCACGTCTGAAAAAACTAGCGATGACCAGAAAGAAATTCTGAGAAGCATAGTTAATTTCAGCACCATCACCGTGCGCAAAATCATGCAGATGCGTATGGATATCTGCGCAGCCGACATAGAATGGCGCTTTTATGAACTTTTGGCCTATGTGAACGAAATGGATTACTCCCGTTTACCTGTTTATCGGGAAACAATTGATAAAATTGAAGGAATTCTTTATGTGAAAGACATTCTCCCGCATTTGGAACAATCCGATGACTTTGAGTGGCAGCAACTTATCAGGCGTGAAGTCTTTTTTGTACCTGAAAATAAACGGATAGACCAACTGATGAAAGACTTTCAGGCAAAGCGCGTACATATGGCGATTGTGGTAGATGAGTACGGAGGTACGGCCGGGCTGATTACCCTAGAAGACATTATAGAGGAAATTGTTGGAGATATCAACGATGAGTTTGATACACGCGATGTTAGTTACAAGCGGGTAGATGAAAACACTTACTTTTTTGAAGGAAAAACCTTGCTGATAGACTTTTGCCGCATTTTAGATGTGGATGCTGATATTTTTGATGAGGTGAGGGGCGATAGTGAATCGCTGGGTGGTTTGCTGCTCGAGTTGTTTGCCCGTATGCCGCGCGTAGGGGAAAAGAAAAGGTTTAAAAATTTCATTTTCACGGTTATGTCCGTGGATAAAAAACGCATAAAAAATGTCAGGGTATTTATCAGGAAAGATGCGCCTGCTGTACATGATTAGCGGGCTGCTTGCCATGGTTGCCTGCCGGTCTGAACAGGACTTTAAACCAAAACCTAAGGGATACCACCATATTGAGCTGCCTCCGCATCAGTATGTGCTTACGCCCGATTCGCTGCCGTATATATTTGAGTATTCTACGCATGCAAAACTGATGAACGACACATCTTTTGTGGCAGAGCGCTACTGGATGGAGTTATATTACCCTGAGTTCACTGCCAATATTGATGTGTCCTATAAGCGCATCCGCAGCCCTAAAGACCTGCGCGACTACGTAAACGATTGTTATAAATTGGCGCAAAAGCACAATATCCGCGCAGAATCTATTGAGGAAATCATCACCAAAACACCTAACGGCATGACTGCGGTGATGTATCAGTTAGAAGGGGATGTGCCTACTACCTTCCAGTTTTACGTAACCGATTCGGTGAAGCATTTTTTCCGAACATCGCTCTATTTTCCTACCTCACAGAAAAATGATTCGCTTGCACCCCTGATTCGCTATACTACGCAAGATATGGTGCACATTATCAATACTTTGCGCTGGAATCCCAAAGTAGCCGACCGATTGAAGTAGCAAAGTAAGCCGATTAAAAAGCATCGCGGTTTAGTATTTCTGTGAGGTTTTACGCAAAGGCAATGCACATTGCTTCGGGGGGAAAGCGCTAATGATGCACAATAATGAAAAACCCCTGCACGATTTTGGGTACAGGGGGCATTAACAATACTAATTTTCGGTTAGTTCAACAGCTCGTAGATGCCGGCTACGCCTTGTCCACCGCCTACGCAGGCCGTTACCATACCGTATTTCAGGTTGCGGCGACGCATTTCGTTGAACAGTTGGATGGATAACTTCGTACCTGTGCAACCCAGCGGATGGCCTAATGCCACAGCGCCACCGTTTACGTTCGTAATGTCAGGGTTCATATCCAACTCTTGCATAACCGCCAATGCTTGTGCGGCGAAGGCCTCATTCAATTCAATTAATTGAATATCATTCAGTTTTAAGCCTGCCTGCTTAAGTGCCTTAGGTACTGCCGCCACAGGGCCGATACCCATAATGCGCGGGTTTACACCCTCTGCTGCATAGGCAATCATTCGGGCAATGGGTTTTAGTCCTAACTCATTTACCATGCGCTCCGACATCACCATTACAAAAGCGGCACCGTCGGAAGTTTGCGAGGAGTTGCCTGCGGTTACTTGGCCGCCCATGGCAAAAGCAGGTTTCAGTTTGGCCAGTGCTTCCAGAGAAGTATCGGCGCGAGGCCCTTCGTCGGTATCTACCACGAACTGACGCTGCTTTTTCTTGCCACTTTCGTCTATGTAGTTTTCAACTACGGTTACAGGTACAATTTCATCTTTAAATTTACCTGCCTGAATGGCTGCAATGGCTTTCTGGTGAGAGTAGTACGAGAATTCATCAGCTTTTTCGCGAGTAATTTTGAAGTCGTGCGCTACTTGCTCGGCTGTCAAACCCATTCCTAAGTAATATTCGGGGTGTTTTTCTGCAATTTTCCAGTTAAGGGCGGTTTTCCAGCCTGTAGTAGGTACTAATGACATGGATTCTGTACCGCCGGCAATGATGCAGTCCGCATGACTGGCCTTGATTTTAGCCGTTGCCATAGCAATGGCTTCAACGCCCGAGCCACAGTAGCGGTTGATGGTAACGCCCGGTACATTGATAGGCAGAGATAGCAGCGAAATCATACGTGCCATTTGCATACCTTGCTCTGCTTCGGGAACGGCATTGCCCACAATAAGGTCATCTATGCGCGAAGCATCAAAATTGGGCACGGAAGCTACCAGATGTTTGATTACATCGGCTGCCAAATCATCGGGGCGAGTGAAACGAAAACCGCCACGGCTTGCTTTTCCTACGGCTGTACGATAGCCTGCTACGATATATGCGTCCATAATTACCGGTTTGAGGTGTCTGAATTAGGTGTTTATGCAAATCTAATGATATGCACCTATCCTGCAAAGGATTTGACGAAAAATATTATGCAAGCCGAGTATTTTTTAGGGCATGGCCAGAAAAGTAATGCTCCGAGGCGGCAGATTAATCTTAAACTTATCTGACTTTACTTTAATAATCTGGGTGTCAAAAGATGATGCTGCGGCCGAGGACAGTGTTGCATTGGCTTCTTTGGCTTTCCAATTGTCTATTTCCACATCTTTATGCCATTCGGAAACGTTGAGCACCTGCATCATGAGTTTGCCTTTTGCATCTTTTCCGGCCAGTACCCAAAGGCCGGGGTCGTTGGTTGTGGCATCAATAATGACCGTGCCGGGTTTGAATTGTTTGACTAAGCGTTCGGTGTATTGAAAAATAGGATATGTGGTGAGGGTATCTTCGGAAACCATGGGGAAATTGTTCTGAAACGTCCAGTACTGCGTAACTGTAGCCCCGCTGTATCGCAATACGCGGTGGTAGATTTTGGCAATTTCCCATGCGTTGAGCCAAGTAGAATGTGCTGTTGGTGTTTTCCAAAGAAAGGCATCGTAGCCAAGCTCGGTGCACCATACGGGCAGGTTGTGTTGTTTGCCCAAAGCAGCAATTTTTTCAAATTCTGTATCAGGAAGTGTGTCTGACCACCAACTGTGAAAGGAAATTGGCCCTAAATGCTTTCGGATACTTTCATCTGCCAGCAATTCACTTACGTAAGGTATGGTTGCATCGGTTTTGTGTACGTCTCCTGTCAGAAATTTGACCGATATCCCCATTTTCTCGATGATAGGCACGGCTACTTTAATGAAAGCAATCATTTCTTGTGCGGAAAGCAGCACCTGATAGCCGCCGTCTGCTTCGTTGAAAGAAATGTAGTTGATTTCAACGCCGTATTTGCCTTTGGCATGGCGAAGAAATGTGCCGATGCTTTCGGCTACTTCTGCATACATCTCCGGCTTGATGGTTCGCTTTTCTTTTTCTTGGGGGTTTGTCACCATCCAGTTGGGTAAGTCCCAGATGCTGCCGGTAAAAGTTTTTACGCCGTGCTGATTTTTCATGGCTTTGAGCATCCGAAACAGCGACTCGGTAACGCCGACATCTTTAAAGCCCGGCCAATAAACTTCTGTGGCAGATTGGTTATCGTTTTGCGGTTCCCAATGCTTGATAGGAATAGCAAAGCGAATGTTAGTAGGTTGCAGGCGGTTGAGCATAAATTTACCGACGGCATCTTCTGCTTTGTCGGTATAATTTGCCTGACAATAATTGCCGCTGAGATTTTCAATGGTTTGAAAAGTTATATTCGATTGCAGGCTGATTCTTGCGTCCGCTTTTTTTGAAAATATTTGTGCAAATGTTCCCAAAGGGTATAGAATAAGCATGAAAAGCAATAGGCAAATGGTTTTCATATCACGTGGTTTTTACTTTAAATTTACGCAAATTCATCGTAACATATCCCTATTTTTGCCGCCCATTGTGCGCTATATTTAATGCTTATTCGCAAGCATATCCGAGGCACACATCATGTGGATTTTGCGAAACGATTTTGACAAAAAACAGAATCATTATACATGACAACTTTTGAAGTAAGCGGCGGTGCTCAACTGAAAGGTGAGATTATTCCGCAGGGAGCGAAAAACGAGGCACTGCAAATTTTGTGTGCAGTATTGCTAACCCCCGAACCCGTAACGATTCATCATATCCCCGATATTCTGGATGTGAACAAATTGATTGAACTGCTGGCAGACTTGGGGGTAGCGGTGGAATATATAGGTGAAAACCCTGCCGGAAGAAGCTATCGATTTACAGCCAAAAATGTGAATATTGACTACTTGGAAAGCGAAGAATTCCGCAAAAAGGGTGCGGCGCTGCGTGGTTCCATTATGATTCTCGGGCCGCTGTTAGCGCGTTTCGGCAAAAGCAAAATGCCTAAACCCGGGGGTGATAAAATCGGTCGCCGCAGATTAGATACGCACTTTTTGGGCTTTGAAAAGCTCGGCGCACGCTTCAACTACGATGCCGATGACAATTTCTACCATATTGATGCCACTCAACTAAAAGGCACTTACATCCTGTTAGATGAGGCTTCGGTAACAGGTACAGCCAATGTGGTGATGACTGCTGTGCTTGCCAAAGGCAGAACCACGATTTACAACGCTGCCTGCGAGCCTTATTTGCAACAACTGTGCACCATGCTGAACCGAATGGGTGCCAAAATTTCGGGTATCGGCTCCAACCTGCTCACTATTGACGGAGTGGACAGCCTTGGCGGAACAGAGCACACCATGCTGCCCGATATGATTGAAGTTGGCAGTTTCATTGGTCTGGCAGCAATGACAGCCTCCGAAATTACTATCAAGAACGCACGTATAGATATGCTGGGACTGATTCCCAACATATTTCAGCGGCTCGGCATCCAGATGGTTGTTGTCAATGATGACATCCACATTCCGGCGCAGAAGCATTATCATATTGAAAAATTCATTGACGGCTCCATTCTTACTATTGCCGATGCGCCTTGGCCGGGTTTTACGCCCGATTTGCTCAGCATTGTGTTGGTTACGGCCACACAGGCAAAGGGAACGGTGCTGATTCACCAAAAGATGTTTGAGAGTCGCTTGTTCTTTGTGGACAAACTCATAGACATGGGTGCACAGATTATCCTTTGCGACCCGCACCGTGCTACGGTAATCGGCTTAGACCGCAAATATCCGCTGCGCGGTATCCAGATGACCTCACCCGACATTCGCGCAGGGGTTTCTTTGCTGATTGCGGCACTTTCGGCACAGGGTACAAGTGTTATCCGCAATGCTGAGCAGATTGACCGTGGCTACCAGCACATAGACAAACGCCTGAATGCGTTGGGGGCAAATATTAAGCGATTGGCATAACCTTAGTGTAAAAAATACGTTATGTGTTGTAAACACTAATTTGTTAGAGCCATGAAAGCAAAAAATGCCTTGCTGATTATTGACCCGCAATACGATTTTTGCAACCCACAAGGTGCGCTGTTTGTACCTGGTGCGGTAGAGGATATGCAAAGGCTAAGTCAGTTTATAACCCGAAAAGGCGACGAGTTGGCGCAGATTTTTGTAACCATAGACAGCCACCCTGTCAATGATATTTCGCATCCGAATTTCTGGCGCGACAGTCAGGGCAATCCGCCGCCGCCTTTTACGCAAATTACTCTTGCCGAAGTAAAAGAAGGGCGTTGGATACCGCGGTTTGAAGCTGAAAAGGCAACGCAATATTTGGCGGATTTGGAAGCGCAAGGGCAATTTCCGCACTTTATTTGGCCTGAACACTGTTTGATGCATTCCAAAGGCGGTGCAATAGACGATATGCTAATGGAGGCACTTCGCCAATGGGCACGCAGCGGCAAGCAATACATCGCGGTTGAAAAAGGTACTTACCCGCTAACGGAACATTTTGGCATTTTTCAGGCGCAGATTCCCGTAGCCGACCGGCCGGAAACGCAGTTGAATACTTCACTGATTGAGGCGCTGATGAACTACGACAATGTTTATTTGGCCGGTGAGGCAAAATCGCACTGTGTGGCTACCAGCCTGAAACAGGCAATGGATTACGCACCTGCATTGGCTCAAAAAATGATTGTACTGACCGATTGTATGAGCGATGTAACTGGTTTAGGACATTTGGGCGAACCGATTTATGCAGAGGCAAAAGCCAAGGGTATCCGCTTTGCCGCGTCGTCAAATGCCTAATTGTTCGCGGATGTTGTTGATAACCTGTTTCTCCTCTTCTGAGGTGCTTTCAGAGGCATCTGCAAACAAGTAAAGCACATCTAACACTTTGTCGGCAATATCGGGCAGTTCGTGCAAATACTTTTTAAGAGTTTGTAGGAACGGTTCTTTCCATGCCTGCATGTGCTCTGTCAGAAATTTCAGGTCGGCAAAAAAGTGCTCTTTGAGTTGCATTCGGGCATCGTAATCAGGCAATTCTTCGCAGAATGTGTCTGCCATTGCCTTGGCGATGTGCTCCACAAAAATCCACTCCTCGTCGTCAATATTTTCATCAGCACTCACTACCTGCAGGGTCGGAAAAAAAGTCAGCAGTGTAATGAACTGTTCGCGGTTGAGCTTGGTTTTGCTTACTGCCTGATAATCAATGAAAAATCGTGTGAGGTAATTATCGGTATCCATGTTTTGCACTTTATTTGCCTGATATTTGTTGCCTTATAGGCAGCATTCTTTTGCCTAAAATTAGATGAAAAAGTACATAAATTTATTGGTCGCGTTGTTTTTCAGTGCGATTGCCGTAGGGCAGTCTTCGCAAACTACTGCTGCCGCAACAGCCGAAAAAGCGGCTCAAATCAGTTTCACCGTTCGCGAACATAACTTTGGGGATGTGAAAGCAGGTAAAATTGTGATGCATCCGTTTGAGTTTACCAACACCGGCAGCACTCCGCTGATATTGGCGGATGTACGCGTAACCTGTGGCTGTACGGTGATTAACTGGCCGCGTCAGCCCATACCTCCGGGTGAAAAAGGGACAATTATTGTGCAGTTCAACTCTGCCGACCGTATAGGGCCGCAAAACAAAGTTGTTACTGTTTTGTCCAATGCCAAAAATGAAATAGAACGCCTGTTGATTCGGGCGAACGTAGTGCCATAAGCAGATTCTTTTGAGGAGCCTATGTTCCTGCTAACTGCCGCTATTGTTGTAACCCGGCAGGTTTTTGTGCCTGTTGCTCTTGTTGTTTGTGTGCTGCTTAAACGCTGCCACTCAAATTTTGAGGCGTTGCTGAATTTAGCAGTATCGTGGGCGTGATTTTTATAAGTTTTTTACGTCGGGCGTTGAGATTTTTGCGCTATGCACTGCCTATCGCCTTCGCTACTGCATCCTTTGCGTGCCTGTATAAAGCGTACAAAATGCCTTTTACGTACCCTTGCCAAAGGCTACCCTATTTTTCCGACTGCTGATGTTGGCTGTTTTTGCATGGCTGACGGAAAGAGCCGTTGCAGGATTTACATGTGATAGTCAGCCGATTGCCCATATGAGCAATTCGGGCAATACGTTCAATTCGCATTTGCACACACACGCTGTTCAGGGCTGCCTGCTTTCGGGCAAAAGCGTGCCGACACCGTTCAACGGGCAATTTCCGGCAAGAGATGAGCCGTTTTGCCGCTCGGAATAAAGCTGCGCCCTACAACGTCCTACAAATTCTTGTAATAATGCCTGATTTTTTCTACGCTCAATTCCAGCGCATTCAGTGCGTTGAGGGTTTCGGTGTGGTTGGCTTCCACCAATTCGGCTAATCGCTTGTCCACAAACAGATTCTCGCGGCTGTGGCGCAGTTCGGCGGGGGCTTCGCGGTACATTCGCTCTTTTTGGGCAGCAATGAACGCACTTAGTTTCTCGGCGTGTTCGTCCCAATATTTTTCTACTAACGGATGCGGTTTTTTATACAGGTAGGTGGTTTTTTCCACCTTGTGCGTTTTTAGTGGCAAAATAATCGCCTGCGAATTGTAGGTTAATTCTACCTGATGCTCGCCCTTGCCTTTGCGGGCTTTGACGCGGTAGGTCAGTTTCTCGTTCTCATCGTACACGCCGATGGTAGTTGGTTCGTCTATGCTGAGTTTTTCAAACTCTATGCTTTTGATGTATTTGCCCTCAAAGTGGTTTTCAATGCCCAACACCTCAAAATATTGGCGGTCTATGAGGTAGAGTTCCTCTGAAAAAACCGTGTTGGGGATTTTGGTTTCGGTTTTTACCTCGTCCTCAAATTGGTTGATTTCCTTGCGCAGTGCCGCCAAATTAACCGCCAGCGTGTAGCCGTGCTTGCGAATGGTTTCGGCAACAATTTCCCACGCCACGTCAATTTGTTCGGGATGCGACCAAAGGCAATAGGCAATCAGGAAGCAGTCCATCAAATCCACCTTGTTGCGCCCGTTCAGAAATGCCGACGTGCGCAGCAGGCGGACGATTTTTTTCCATCGGCGGTCGTAGATGCGGAACGGCGGGTCGTTTTTGGCATCGTATTCTTCCAATTTGAGTCGGATTACCTGAATGACGTTTACGACTTCATCGGGAACGGCAACGGTTTCTATGGCTTTGTTCCATTGCTCAAATTCCTCGGCGGTGATTTTTTCCTCTTCGGCAAGGGTGTCTTTGTACACATCTTCTGTGCTGAGAATCATGCTGATAAAGTTGCCGCTTTGGCGAATTTCGCCGATGACGGTGCGCAGCAGGAATCTGTCCCAAAGGGCTTCCAAGCCTTCCCCAACGGGCGGCAACTCGTTGGATGCAGCAAGGATACCTTTCACGTTTACTTTCACGTCGGTTTCGCCGTTGCGGTAGATGCGCTCGTTGAGTACGGTCAGCAGTGCGTTTTGGATGGAAGGTCCCGCTTTCCAGATTTCATCCAGAAAAACCACATTGGCACCGGGCAAATAGTTGTCGGTCAGACGTTCGTAGCGGTCTTCGTCTTTGAGTTTTTTGATGGACACGGGGCCGAAAATTTCATCGGGCGTGCTGAATTTATTCATCAAGTACTCAAAAGATTTGCCATCGCGGAAGGCAAACTTCAACCGACGGGCAATCAGGCTTTTGGCTACGCCCGGAGGACCTAAGAGGAACACACTTTCCCCTGCCACTGCTGCCAGTAAGGACAGGCGGATAATTTCTTCTTTTTCGTAAATGCCTTTGGAAAGCTGCGCCAGCAGCCGTTGGGTTTTCTCTCTGACCGATTGCATAAGCAATTAACAAGGCGGTGGCGAAGTTTGTTTTTGATAAATCGTGTTAAGAGTAAGTGTGCAACGTTGAGTAAGTTTTCGGAACATAAGCTTGGGGCAAATGAAGCGGGTTTAAGCATCTCCTCTGCGCTATCCGACAAAATCAGTGAAGTGAGCTTAGTATGATGCGTTCTAAATTGCTCAAATGCGTTTTGGGGTAGCCTTGCAGCAGAAGGGGGGTAGGCGAGCAAAAGTACTATCCCGGCGGTTACGAGATGGCGCTTGTGCTACGGTTTTATTGGCATCTACGGCAAGGTGCGGAATACCCAGTCCCACAGCGGAGAAGACACGCCAAATGCTTTGTTGTGGTCTTTATAATGGTGAATACCGTGATTAATCCACAATACTTTCAGGAAGTTTTTAGGCGGTGCAAAGGCATGAACGGCATAGTGAACGAACAGATAGGTCGCATAGCCTGTCAAAAAGCCCGGTAAAAAACCAAACATGTAGTCGCCCATCAACCAATATAAAAGCACTCCCAGAACAGACGAAATGGTCAGGCTTAACAGGGGAGGCATTGCCAAACGGTCTTTGTCTTTGGGGTATTCATGGTGCACGCCATGCATGGTATATTGCAGCTTTGCTTTGTGAGGCGTATCAGGCTTCATGTGGAATATGCGGCGATGCACGGTGTACTCCACAAATGAAAAAACGAACAAACCAACAAAAAACAGGGCGACAAATTGCCATGCTGCTAAATTTGTCAGAACGGTGCCGTAATAAATCAGACCGGCGGAGATACCGATAAAAAGGCTGACAGGGACGGCGATATGTGTACGAGTCAGTTTTTCTAAAATCGGGTTTTGAAAAAGCTGTTTTGTTCCGCTGTTTTTGGGTTTTGTGTAAGTAGGAGCATTCATAGTTTGTATAGGATAAAGTTTTTATCAGGAATTTAACGATTTGTAAACCGATTCGGTTGTTGGAGGTGTGCCACAAAATTAGAAGTAAAGCCAACAAATTATCGCATTTTCCAAACCTTTACTTAAATTACAAAACTTATTGTTGCCTCAAAGGC
The DNA here is from genome assembly GCA_938039675.1 of uncultured Cytophagales bacterium. Lineage (GTDB taxonomy): Bacteria > Bacteroidota > Bacteroidia > Cytophagales > Thermoflexibacteraceae > Rhodoflexus. Next base: position 105,873 of record CALHUI010000004.1, on the reverse strand, counting down.
GCTTTTTGATTACCAATCCAGTTGAAATTTATGAATGAACATCAGCAACCGATAACAATTCTGTGTATTACCGGCTATTTTAAGGGAGGGCAATTTATGCGGGCTGCCAAAGCGTTGGGCTGCTGCGTGCTTCTGATAACAGCTAAAAAATTAGAACATAAAGAGTGGCCTCGCGAAAGCATAGATGAGATTTTCTATGTGCCGCAGGATTCGGAACACTGGAACATGGAAGAAGTCGTACGCGGAATTGCTTACATTTTCCGCACCCGAAAAATAGACAGGGTAGTAGCACTGGACGACTACGATGTAGAAAAAGCAGCCTATATCCGTGAGGAGTTTCGCATACCGGGCATGGGGCAGACCCGTGCACGTTACTTCCGTGATAAACTTGCTATGCGTATGCAGGCTGCCGATGAGGGTATTCATGTACCGGCATTTTGCCCCACTTTTAACTACGACGAATTGCGGCACTTTGTGGCAACCAACCCCGGTCCGTGGGTGCTGAAACCCCGCTCGGCTGCTTCTGCCACAGGCATTAAAAAGATACGTACCATCAACGAGCTTTGGCCTGCCCTAGACAACCTTGGCGATATGCAATACAGCTACCTGTTAGAGACATTTCTGCCCGGCGATGTGTATCACGTAGATTCACTGGTAGATGGTGATGAGATAATGTTTGCCCGCGCCAGTCGCTACATGAACCCGCCCATGGAAGTTGCCCACGAAGGGCGTGTTTTCCGTTCGCATACGGTTGCTTTTGGCAGCAAAGACGAAAAAGCACTGCTCAAACAGAACAAAAAAGTACTCAAAGCGCTTGGCTTGAAGCGCGGTGCTTCGCATACGGAGTTTATTAAATCGGCAGCCGACGGCAAATTTTATTTTCTGGAAACCTCAGCCCGTGTAGGGGGTGCCAATTTGGTAGAAATGGTAGAAGCCTCGGCAGGCATCAATTTATGGACCGAGTGGGCAAAAATTGAAACCCGCCGCAAAGGCGAAAAGTACGAATTGCCCAAAATAGAAAACTTGTATGCGGGCATTATTGTATCGCTTGCCAAACAGGAGCATCCGGACACAAGCAATTATAACGACCCTGAAATTATTTGGCGAATGAATATGCCGCAACATGCAGGGCTGATTGTGCAATCGGAAAAGTTGGAGCGTGTTACCGAATTGCTGGAAAGCTATGCACAACGATTCTACAATGACTTTTTCATGGTATTGCCGCCATCGGATACACCGACGCACTGATTGCTGCCGCCCGACAATCAATACTTGCCCTGCTTAATTTTGGCAGGGCTTTTTTGTTGCCGCTGCATCCACCGACGAATGCTTTACGTATAGTTATTTGCTGTGCCGCCCTTAGTTAAGTCGCCTGTTTATCGTATATTGCGCACAAATTGCCATACGTTTGCCTATGAAAAAATTTTTCCTCATTTTGGCATTGGTTGCTTGGCTGCCATTGCTTTCAGCACAGGCATCTGCCCCCCTTTGGGCACAAGCATCAACACTGTTGAATTGGGCTGATACCATCAAAGCTATCAGAATAGAGCAACCGACAGATATCATTACAGCAGGTAAAGAACAAATCATTACATGGACTTGTAACTTTACCGATACCGTGCGGATAGATTTGTATCGCAATGAGATGCTCTATGCTACTGTTGAGTATCGCGTTGCCAGCCGTGCGGGGGTAAACAGTTTTGTCTGGAATGTACCTGCCAATTTTCCCAAAGGCGGAGGATATCGTTTGGTGATACAGCCGTTGAACGGCGATGGTGTCAGTGGAAAAAGCAATTTACTGACGGTAAAGTCGGATAAAAAAACCAGCAAGAAAATTCTTTTGGTTGCAGGCGGGCTGATAGTAGCCGCAGGGCTTACTTTTCTGGGCATTCAGCTCACCAAGCCTAAAACTCGCTCGTTGCCCGAACCTCCTCTTCCCGATGGGCAATAAATAAACCCGTCACCACAGTCCTTTTACGCATTTTCCAACTTTGCCACAGATACTTATGATGACAAAGCAACTATTTCGAAAAATCATGCTATGGGCATGGCTGATAATGCCCTCATGGGTATTTTCCCAGAGTGTAACCATTACTTCTCCCAACGGCGGTGAGACGATTGCCGCAGGTAGTACGGTGAATATCTCCTTTACCTTCACTTCGGGCGGTGCGGCCAACGATGTTTTTGTGTTAGAACTGCTCGCCGGCGGCGAGTTATATCAGACACTAACCCCCGTCAGCATCACAACAAGCCCCTTTGCGTGGAACGTACCCACAACAATTGCTACCCGCAACGATTACCGCATCCGCATCCGTCGGGCGACTGCTTCGGCAGATACCGACCAAAGCGACAATAATTTTGCTATCAGCGGCGGCAGAAGCATCAGCATTACACAACCCAACGGCGGACAGGCTTTGCCCAAACCCACAGTCTATGCCATCACATGGACAAGTAACAATTTGCCGCCTACGGAAAACGTGCGCATAGAATTACTGAGGGGCAATGCCGTACAGGCAGTCTTGTTTGCTTCTACACCTAACGATGGCAACGAACTTTGGAACGTAGCGGCAGACTTACCCGATGATTCAAACTATCGCATCCGTATCAGCAGCGTTTCAGACCCTTTTGTAAGAGTGGTAAGTGTTTCGGATTTTATCATTGGGCGCGTGTTGCGATTGATTGCACCCAATGGCGGCGAGCGCTGGCAGCGCGGCACTACGCAAAACATTCAGTGGCTGACCAGTATTCCCGGTAACTTTCGCGTTGATTTATTAAAAGCAGGGGTTGTAACGGCGAACATTAGTACAGGGACGGGCGCGAATCCCTTTGCATGGACAGTTCCTAATATGCTGCCCGATGGTGATGACTACCGCATCCGTTTGACCAACAACTCCGATAACAGCGTTACTATTACCTCTGCCAATGATTTCACAATTGGTAATTTTCTGATTTTAACAGCCCCCACTACAGGCGCAAGTATACTGAAAGGTGCAAATTTCAACATCACATGGGAAACCAATCTGACGGGCAATTTGCGGATTGAGTTGTTGAGAGGTACTACTACGGAAGTGTTGGCGGCAACTGTGCCCGCAACGGGCGGTACTTTCACCTGGACGGTTGCCAATACGCTTGCCGATGGTGATGATTACCGTATCCGTTTGGTAAGCATCGGCACAACGCCCGAATATACGACAACTTCCGGCAACTTCTCCATTGCAGGGCCTTTCGGGCGCATTACCTCGCCTAACGGAGGTGAAACCTTCAACCGTACACGCACCTATCCCGTTACTTGGCAAAGCAACTTGGGAGGCACTGTTTCCATTGATTTGGTTCGCGCCGGCACTGTTGTACAAAATTTAGCAACTAATATCCCCAACAATGGAACTTTTAACTGGTTGATAGCCCCATCAGTAACGCCTGCTAATAACTACCGGCTGCGCATTACCTTCAATGCCAACGCTTCTACATCGGAAAGTGCGGCAAATTTTGAAATCCTGGACGACCCAAGAATCACCGTACAGACCCCCAATGGTGGCGAAACTTTCTTTCGCACGCGTAATCATAATATCGTATGGACAGACAATATTCCCGAAAACGTTAATATTGACCTTTTCAGGGGCGGCAATTTTTTGCGTTCGATTGCAACCAATGTGCCAAGCAACGGCAACTTTTCATGGACTGTTCCCGCCGATGTAGCCATAGGCAATAACTACCGCGTGCGGGTAAGCAGTACAGCCGATACTACTATCCGCGATTGGAGCGACAATGATTTTGCAATTGCCAACAATGACACCATTCGCGTTATAGCCCCTAACGGAGGAGAAGCCATTGTGCGCGGCACAACATTTATCATCCGCTGGCAAACCAATATTACATCGGGCAACGTGGTTATTGAATTGCTGCAAAACAATAGTTTGGTGGGGGTGATTAATCCCGCTGTTCCTGCCATGCAAGGCAGCTTTACGTGGATTGCCCCTGCTATGCTTGGTATTGGGCAGGAGGGCTACCGCATCCGCATTCGCACGGAAGACAACCGAGCGACCGACGTAAGCGATAACGACTTCCGCCTATTGACACAACAGTTTGCCATTACAAGCCCCATGGCCGGCCAAGAACTGTTTCTGGGCTACTCTTACGATATCACATGGGTGAGCAACCTGCCGGGTAACGTGCGTATAGACCTTTTCAGAAGCAGCGTGTTGTTACGCAATATTGCCAACAACACTACGGGCAATATTTTGCGCTGGACTGTGCCATCCGATTTGCCACCTTCAGGCGATTATCGCATCCGCATCACCAACCTTGCCGATGAAACCGTATTTACGGAAAACACCTTCCCCTTTACGCTTATTCGCCCTTCCATCACTGTTTTAACGCCTAACGGCGGGGAGGCTTGGTTCAGCAATAATTTCCGCTATACTATCACTTGGCAGGACAACCTGAACAACAACCCTGTTCGGATTGACTTGCTGAAAGGCGGTATTGTGCTGCAAAATATTACCACGGCTGCCACAGGCGGCTCCTTTACATGGACACTGCCCGATAACCTTGTAACAGGCACAGACTACCGCATTCGCATCAGCGCGGCGGGGGCTGTATCATTTTTTGATGACAGCAACGCCGATTTTCGCATTACCCGTCCGCAGATTACGGTTACATCTCCTGCCGCAGGTGATGTGTGGTTCCGTACGCTCAGTTACAACATCGTATGGCAAAGCAATCTGGGAAGTTTGCTGCACCGCATAGAGTTGATTACGGCCGACGGAACCGTGGTGCGCGAATTAGCCAGCAGCGTAGAAAACAGTGGCACTTTCAGCCGCTTGATTACACCTGATTTCCCGTTGGGCAGTAATTACCGCGTGCGTGTGTCTGTGGCAACCAACAGTGCCGTATTCGGACTGAGCAATGGCACATTCAGCATTGCCATAGATAATATCCCTCCGGTCATAACCAATACTAACTTCCCTGCCCTGCTCGATTTGAGTCAAACCATTGAGTCGGTAGCCCCTACTATTACCGCCACCGACAACGTAGGTATCCAACGCGTGGTATGCTTCTTTAAAGGCATTACACAGGACAATAACTCGTTCCGCCAACGCGATGCCGTACTGGTTGATAATGTTTATCGTGCATTTATTGCAAGTACCGATTTTGACGAGCTGGGTGCAGAGTATTACTTTGAAGTAACCGACCGCTCCGGCAATATGACCCGTTCGCAGCGCGGTTATACCTACATCCGTTATTCAAGTGCACGCGGCCTTGCCATCCCCGATATTCGCTTTGGCGATTCGCAGCAGGCTTATCAGATTGTTTCTGTTCCGCTCAGTTTGGATAACAAAGAAGCCCTGACCGTTTTTGAAAACGAACTGGGTGCTTACGACAATAAACGCTGGCGATTGTTCCGCTATGAAAACGGGCAGAACATAGAATACCAACAGGGGTTCCGCAACATAGAATTGGGTAAAGGCTACTGGCTGATTGTCCGCGAACCGTGGTCGGGTGCATCTAACAACAGCATAGACTCAGGCCCCGGCGATGGTGCACGTGCCAATCAGGCAACACCTTTCGTAATGAACCTGCAACAAGGCTGGAATCAGATTGCATCGCCTTACAACTTCAATATTTCATGGACAGACGTGCGCACAGCCAACAACAACCCTAACGGATTGGGCAGGCTGCGTACTTTTGACGGCAGTTTTAAAGATGATGATGTGCTGCGCCGCTTCCGTGGCGGATTTGTTTTTGCAGACCGCGCACTCAACATTAATATTCCGGTGCTGAAAAATCGCAATGTAAACAGTGGCAGAGTGGAAGACAACGACCCTACGCTGCGCAATGCACTCAGTAGTGGAGCTTGGGATGTACAACTCTGTGTACGCAACGGTGAGTTAGTAAACAATCTGGCAGGTTTTGGGATGCGCCCCGATGCAAGCGAGTTGAAAGATGAGTATGACGACATGACTCTGCCTCGCTTTGCCGATTATCTGGAAGTAAACTTCCTGCGCCCAGCCTATTTCTATCCAAAATTTGCCAAAGACGTAGTGCCAACCGCCTCCGAATATGTGTGGGAGTTTACCGTAGAAAGTAATCGGACAGGGGGCAATACTACCATTGAATGGGACAATAGCTACTTTGGCAGCGGCAGTATGCTCTTCCTATACGACCCTCAGGCGCAGCGCTATGTGGATATGAGTAAAACCAATCGCTATGTATTCCGCAGCGAGCAGCCCGCCAACCGCTTCCGCATCATTTACGGCAATTGGGACTTTGTTAAAAAACAAATGAATGTCGAGCAGGTATCTTTCCAAGTGTGGCCAAATCCTGCACGCAACCAGGCTCATCTGGAATTTGCCCTGCCCGACAATCTGCAAGGTGCTCATGCTCGCCTCAGCATCATCAACAGCATGGGGCAGGAAATTTTCAGTGAAGATAAAAACTATGGCGCAGGTTTTCATGCCCGCATATGGGAGCGCAATGCTTCACAGGCACTTGCGGCAGGCGTATATCTGTGCCGCATAGAAGTAAGCCATATGTCACTGGAAAAACCAATTGTAATTATCCGCCGACTGGTAATTGAATAAATAGATTTGCTCGTTATTTATTTGTGTATCTAACTTTGGCGGAGGGCTTTATCCTCTGCCATTTTTTATTTACATAGTTTACTGTATGAAAGGAATCATATTAGCCGGTGGTTCCGGCACGCGCCTGTATCCTATCACGATGGCAGTCAGCAAGCAGTTAGTGCCTGTATATGACAAGCCGATGATATATTACCCGCTTTCTACGCTCATGTTGGCAGGTATTCGCCAAATACTGATTATCACCACTCCCGAAGACCAACCGGCTTTCATGCGCCTGTTGGGTGATGGCAGCAAAATCGGGTGTCGGTTTGAGTATGCGGTACAGCTCGTACCCAACGGGCTTGCACAGGCTTTCGTCATCGGAAAAGAGTTTGTAGGCAATGACAAGGTTGCGCTCATTTTGGGGGATAATATTTTCTATGGAGCAGGTATGTCGGCGTTGTTGCAGGCCAACAATGACCCCGAGGGTGGTGTAGTATTCGCCTATCATGTATCTGACCCCGAACGCTACGGGGTTGTAGAGTTTGATAAAGACATGAACGTACTTTCCATTGAAGAAAAACCTCAACAACCAAAGTCTAATTATGCCGTTCCGGGGCTTTATTTTTATGACAATTCGGTGCTGGACATTGCAGCCTCTATACAACCTTCGGCACGCGGCGAGTATGAAATCACCGATGTAAACAAAGAATACCTGCGCATGGGCAAGTTGAAAGTAGGTATATTGCAGCGCGGTACGGCTTGGTTAGATACAGGTACCTTCAATTCCCTAATGCAGGCCGGGCAATTTGTGCAGGTTATTGAAGAGCGGCAAGGCCTTAAAATCGGCTGTATTGAAGAAGTTGCCTATAACATGGGCTTTATAAGCAAAGAACAATTGTTAAAAGCAGCAGAACCATTGCTCAAAAGCGGCTACGGGCAGTATTTGGTTAAGTTGGTGCAGGATTAACACTCCCAAAATCTTGCTTCCTTCATGTTGTGCTATTAAAAAGACGGGAGGTATTGCCCCAAATCAAACAGTTGCCAAATGGAAGCAGCTACTACCGCCACCAGTAATCGGTAAGTCCATATGGCGGCGTGTTTGCTTTTCAGTGCAAAGCGCGCCGCTATTGCCGCTCCGATACTCTGCCCGATTGCCATAATTCCACCGTAAAGCCAATCTACTTGATTGTAGTAGATAAAAATCAGAAAAGAGGGAATGTTGATAAAAAACACTACACTGAGTTTCAGGATGGTAGATTCCTGCGTGTTGAATCGTGCGACCAGCACCAACGCAATCATCAGGAAAATACCGATGCCTGCCTGAATAAACCCGCCGTAGAACCCAATACCAAAAAATACTATCAGATTCAGCAGGTTGCGTTGGCTATGCGCTTCGCTATGTTCGCGTTGCCACTTTTTGGGTTTATACAGAATAATGAACAGCATCATTACCATAATGATGCCCAGCCAGCGCTCAAATACTTCTCCCGAAGTTTGCGTAGCTAACCAAGCCCCTGCAATACCTCCCAGTACGGCAGGTGTAATAAACCAAGCAGAACCTTGTACGTGCGCTTTCCCGTGTCGGGCAAAGGTCAGCATCCCCACAGAGGTTTGCACCATAACACCGAGGCGATTAGTGCCATTGGCAATATTGGCAGGCAATCCTGCAAAAATCAAGGCGGCAATAGTAACGACCGAGCCGCTTCCGGTAAGCGTGTTTACGAAACCTGCAAAACTACCTGCTGCCAGCAGCAGCAGGTACATTCCTATATCAGTAAAATTCAAAGCAATCAGGTATTAATGTTGTTAGCTGTTTTGTTGGAAAATGCAGCAATGAACCTGTCCATTGCAGAAAATACAAGTTCTATGCTGTATCCTGCTAGGAAAGATAATGCAAAAGGTCCTAAATTATACATGCTAAATATATCATCTGCTTTACTTCCTATCGGTGTGAGAAACCAACCTACTACTAGCCCCGAAAGCGCACCTAACTGAATCCGCAGGTTATAGTTTACCGCATCATCATTAGAGTAGGTCATGCTTTGCACTTCTTTGGAAATTTCGCGCAGCACATAAGCACATGCGCCCATCATGCCATAAAGCAGCGGCAGCAAGTACATATTCACCACTTGCAGGGGGAACCCTACCGAATAAGCCATGCGCGCCAAGGGGCGATATCGGTTAAAGTTTTCATCAGGTGTTGCCCAGCCGATTTCGATAATCGCCGCAGTGTCGCGCTCAATGTTCGGGGTGTAAAATCCCAATGTAACGGCACGTGTCCACCATTTATGCCAATTAATCATGTAGTTAAAATTGGCTTCCAGCATGGTTTGCATCTTGCCGATGTTGTAGTTGAGTTGATAGGTTGTATTGAGTATGGTGCTGCTATCTGCATCGGTAGCCCCCACTTGCATAGCCCAGCTTTTGAAAAGTAGTGAGTCAAACTGTGCCCGCAAGGCTTTGTTTTCTTTGGTCAGTTCGCTGCCTGTAAAGGAGTAAATCTGTGCAATAATGATAACCAACAGGATGATAACAGCCACTGCCCGATAGCGCAAAACAGCAATGCGCGATTCGGCCATCGTCTGCTGCGACCATCTGCCCGTCAGCAACTTAATCCATGTAGAGATTTTTTGACCGTAGAACCTTTTGCCGGCCTTAATGCTATTCACCGTTGCAGGGCGCACGGCAATGGATATTTCGCGGTAGGCTTTCCAAAAAGCAGCTTCACTTTCTGCATTCCAATCGGTAGTATATTTGGCGCGGGTAATCGTATTAAGGGTGTCATCGCTGATTTCAATGCCTTTCTGAATGGTGTATTCCAACAAAATATTGGCTTCTTCCGTTGCCCATTGTACCTGTGCCTGAATAGCCTTGGGCAATTCCAAGCCAATGGGCTCTATGTCGCCTTCTGCAATCGGTGCAGTGGTGGTCTTCTTTTTGGGCGTTGTGGTTGCCTCATCCGAAGCAACTGTATCCACAGGTTGGTTATCGGGCTCTTCCGGTTTATTGGTTTCAGGTGGGGTGGTGTTCATAAAAAATAGAGGCTAATAGTCAAAAAGCTAATTTACAAAGCTTTGCATAAAAACAAAGCGCACCACTTATATTTGCGAACTATTTCACTAACCTATGCAAAACATTCTCGTAACAGGTGGCGCAGGCTTTATTGGTGCTAATTTCTTACCATACTTTTTGACTGAAAATCCTGACTACTTTGTCGTTAATCTGGACTTGCTCACCTATGCGGGCAATCTTGACAATTTACAAGAATTGGTGGGGCATCCTCAATACAAATTCATCAAAGGCGATATTTGCAATCGTGAGTTAGTGGAGTTTATTTTCCGCGAGTATGACATCCGCGGCGTGATACACTTTGCCGCCGAGAGCCACGTGGATAACTCCATTGCAGGGCCGGAGGCATTTATCCGCACCAATGTAAACGGCACTTTTACATTGATTGACGTTGCCCGTCGCTATTGGATGGACGCTCCTTTTCAGTACAAGGTAGATTATTTGAATTGCCGGTTTCACCATGTTTCTACCGATGAAGTGTATGGAACACTTGGGGCAACAGGTCTGTTTACAGAAACAACACCTTACGCTCCCAACAGCCCATACAGTGCTTCTAAGGCAGCCAGCGATATGATTGTGCGGAGCTATTTCCATACCTATGGACTGAACTGCGTTACGACCAACTGTTCCAATAATTACGGCCCAAAGCAGCATGATGAAAAACTTATTCCTGTCATTATTCGCAAAGCATTGCAGCATCAGCCCATCCCTATCTACGGCGACGGGCTCAATGTGCGCGACTGGCTGTATGTATTAGACCACTGCAAAGGGATTTTACTTGCCTACCAAAAAGGCAGGGCAGGCGAAACCTACAACATCGGCGGCAGAAACGAACGCACCAATTTGCAGGTTGTTCATGCCATATGCGAAATTTTAGACCGCATAAAACCACTGGCCTCAGGCTCATACAAGCAATTTATCTCCTTTGTGAAAGACCGCGCCGGACACGACCGCCGCTATGCCATAGATGCAACCAAGTTAGAAAATGAACTTGGTTGGCGTGCCGATGAAAACTTTGACACAGGTATAGAAAAGACCGTGGCTTGGTACTTGAAAAAGTACACCGCATCGTAATGGAAAAACTTCGCGAAGAGTTTATTCGGTTTCTGGCAAGTAAGAATATAGACGGCGAAGCACTGGCGCATGCCGAACAGCAGCTTTTTGCCGAGTGGATGCAATTATTTGCACAGGTGCACCCCAAAAGTTTTGTTGCACAGAAGTTGTATCAAATCAATCAGGTGCGGCGCAAATACCAATTGAAAAAATAAGTTCATCATTTATCCGACCTAAAAGCCTATGAAGGTATTTCTGCATCTGATTGGTGCTTGCCTGTTGCCGGCAACTGCTGCCTTTTCTTCCGAAGAAAGCACGTCATCAGAGGGCGCAACATCGGTATTAGCCGACTTTGTGCAGGCAAATTTGCCCTACACCGCCGATACGCCGCTGATGAACCGAACGGAAAAGCCTATTGCAGCAGAAACCACCGCAACTGCTGTTTCGCAACGTAACCGAAGCGGTAGCATATGAGGGCGGGGCTTATTATCTCAGCTGCTTTTTGTATTTGGATTCACTGTACAAAGCCAATTCAAACCCGCCTTTTGACATCGGCGAACCGGTAAAAGTGAAGGCCTATGCCCTCAATCAATGGAAAGTAAGCGAACAGGTCGTTGCCCTTACCGTACTGATTGATTTCAAAGCTATGAGGCCGACCCTTACAGTGCTGAGCAGGCGGTAGAGCTGCTTACCTGCACGCCCGAAGAGAAGCCTATTCAGTCTTTGCTAATTGCAGAACGCAGTAGCAGCGGCGACCTTCCCGCTTTTGGCAGTACGCTCTAAAAGGCTGTTGTCAGTACTGCACAAGTAATCAAACTCCATGAGCCGGAAGAGTACGGCGAGGATGACCATGCTAACATCACACGCTCCGGCAAAGAAAAAATCTACCACATCCACTCGACGGAATCATTGCATTGGCAAGGAAGCCGAAAAAGAGTTGCCACAGCAAAATTTTTGCAAAAACATGCAGCAGTAAGCCGCTGTTGTTCGTATCCGAATCGCAGGGTTTATTTGCCCGAATATTTGGCAGCCACATATTTCGGCATAACTTTGCAGCCGCATTTTTGTATGACAATCATATTTAGCTTACCGGCATGGAACTTTATTTAGATTCGGTTGATATCAAGGAAATTGAGCAAGCTATGAAGCTCGGTTTTGTGGCAGGCCTGACTACTACGCCTACCTTCATGCACCGCGAGGGCATTACCGATATTGACGGTACAATCCTGAAACTGGCGCAAATGGTGCCCATTTTGCAAGTAGAAGCACTCGGTGAAACGGCAGACGCTATTTACAACGAAGCCAAACGACTCATTGGCATTGGTTTAGACCCCAAGAAAACAGTGTTTAAAATACCTGTGTCTTTGGAAGGTGTAACGGCTTGCAAGCGTCTCTCAAACGAAGGTATTATGGTCAATATCCACTTGGTTTATACGCTGCAACAGGCCTATATGGCAATGGCTGCCGGCGCAACTTACGTTTGCCCGCTCGTAGGTCGCCTGCAAGACCAAGGACATGATGCGCTGGCGCTGGTAGAACAGTGCGTAGAGGCCGTCAATTATTACGGCTACGACTCTAAAATAATGTTCTCTTCCGTGCGCCATGCCGAGCACGTTCGCAATGCGATTAATATAGGCGTACACACTTGCACCGTTCCATGGAAAGTGATGAAATCGCTCACCGAAAATAACTTCACAACCATTGGCACACAGCAGTTCATGGAACATACCAAACTGATGACCATGCGTGTGAAAGATGTGATGAGCAGCGAAAATCCGGTAGTACAGGCGTATCATTCGGTGATGGAGGCCATTGTAGTAATGACTAAGGCCGGATTTGGTGCAGTAACGGTTGTTGAGGCCGATGGCACCATAAGAGGGGTATTTACCGATGGCGACCTGCGCCGCAATCTGGAACACGGCGAGGCTATTTTGCACAAGAAAATGGGTGAACTGACCTTTAAACAACCCGTTACTATTCAGGCCGATGCTCTCCTGTTTGAGGCTTCCGAGCTTTTCAAGAAAAGTAAAGTGGACACCATCGTAGTAGCCAATGGCAACACGGCAGTCGGTATGATTGACGTTCAGGATATTGTAAAACTGAGCTAAGTTGCCCAATAAGTAAAAATTGCATAAAAAATCCTGATAGGCACAGTGCTCGTCAGGATTTTTTTATTGCCACGGCAATCTACTGTACAAACGCTCCAATGGCCTCAAAGGCAAGTTCTCTGCCGAGTTCAATGAGTTCGGAGGCTTTGAAAAACTCAAAAGTGCCTGCCGAATCTGCCGGTACATCAATCACAATATCGGGCTGATGGCGCTCTATAGTCAGTTGTGCCATGCGCCGTACCATTGCCGAAGACGAGGCAGAAATCAGCGAATAGTAGCCGATACTCTGCTTGTCGGCAGAAGAAGCCAGCCTTGAAAGTCTGCTGAACAAACCGTTCAAGCTGAAATTATTCGCGCCTCCGTTTTCCGGAGGCTCGGGTAATAATTTTTTAGGCACTTTGGCCGTTGGCTCTCCATACAGATTCACCACAACCAACAACTCATCGCCGGTTCGGTGAACAAAATCTATCGGCACGGGATTGAGCACACCGCCGTCAATCAAAAATGTATCATCATGCCTGACGGGCGTAATTACCGCCGGAATGGCAATAGAAGCACGCGCGGCATCGTAAAAACTGCCCTTGTTAAAAACAACCTCCCGCTCGTTAAGGATATCTGTTGCTACGGCAGTATAAGGAATCCGCATGTCTTCTATGAGCATATCAGGGATAAAAGTTTTCATCTTTTCAAAAACTTTTTCTCCCTTAATCAGGCCGTGCGGCGCAAGTGTAAAGTCCATTAACCCCCAAATGTCGCGTTTGTTGAGTCTTTTAATCCATTCGGTGTAGGTATCCAGTTGCCCCATTGCATATAAGCCGCCGATAACAGCCCCAATGGAAGACCCTGCTACCGATGAGATATGAAAACCCTGCGCTTCGAGCGCCTGAATGACCCCTGCATGAGCCAGCCCGCGTGAGCCGCCACTGGATAATACTAAGGCTACTTTTCTTTTCATTCTTTATACAGCGGTTTATTAAATGCACAACCGAAATACATACGCAAACAGCCATACAAAAGATGTATAAACATTAGGCGTTAAACTGAATTTGTTTTAGGTCAAAAATTTCTATGCTGTTTTGCGTGCGCATTAACAGGCGGCCTGCCGTATCAATATCTTCAATAATACCTTCAAAAATGACGGGCACATCAGTCCGCAAATCGGTGTAAGTGGCAGGTTGCCCCCTGCGATACAGCCTGTTCAGATAGGCCTGTCTGATGGGTGTGCTGCCTTGTGTTTGCAACTGTAAATAACGCTTTTCTAATCGACACATCAAAAAATCAAACACTTCGGGTAGCGACTGCTGCTGCCCTGAAACCAACTTTAAGGAAGTGGCAAATATCCCGTTAAAATCAGTCTGGTTTACATTCAGGCCAATACCAACAATGCTGTAACGAATTTGCGCGCCTTGCAAAGTGTTTTCAATCAGCGTGCCGCATATTTTCTGCCCATTTGCATAAATATCATTAGGCCACTTAACGGTTACTGCTGCATCGGGCAAAAAATGCGCAACTGTTTCGGCTATGGCAAGCGAAACAGCCATATTCAGCATAAAAGAATCGGCAGCACCTATAAACGAAGGCGACCATATGAGCGACAAGGTCAGATTTAAACCAGGAGTCGCCTGCCAACTGTTGCCGCGCTGCCCCCTGCCTTTAGTCTGACCGTCAGCAATAATTACCATACCGGCAATGGCACGGCCAGACTGTATAAACTCTGCCGCTGTGTCATTGGTAGACTGACAAGTTGGCAAATGAACGACTTTTTTACCCGTGAATAAGGTATCAGCAACAATTTTGTACAAGAAAAAATGTATTTTTGTATGAACGCAAAGTTAAATCAACCGTAGTAACAAGTACCTCCTCAACTACTGCATGACACAAGGAATCCAAGCAAAAAAGAAACAAGCCGATGCGGAAATGTTAAGTCGGATTATTGCTAAAGGCATGTTAGAAAAAAAAGGCATAGACGTAGTGGTTATGGACCTGCGAAAAGCCAAAAATGCGGTAACTGATTATTTTGTAATCTGTTCCGGTAATTCCGACACACAGGTAGAAGCCCTGATGAACTCGGTAGAAGAACAGGTGCACAAACACTTAGGCGAATGGCCTTGGCAAAAAGAAGGCAAAGCCAATTGCGAGTGGATTTTGCTGGATTACGTAAATGTGGTAGCCCATATTTTTAAAAAAGACAGGAGACAGTTTTATGGTTTGGAAGAACTGTGGGGTGATGCTGAAACCATCCACATAGAAAATTCGGCGTTTTCTCCCTCACATTCCTAATTGAAACATTCACCTTTTTATGTTTGTTTATTCGGCATAACAGCCACACCTTTTGAGGCATTTGATACAATGGCAAATAATCAGGATAATAATCAGAAGAAACCCCCAATCATTCCAAGGCCTACGCCGAAAAATAACTACCAAATATGGTTGCTTATTCTCATTATTGGTGTAGTCTCCTCTTTATACTACTTCAACAGGGCAGTTCCTACCATCAGCATTACGCAAAAGCGATTTGAGCAAATGCTAACTGCGGGCGATGTTAAGAATGTAATCATCGTTAACAAACGCTTTGTAGAAGTATATCTGACAGTTGAGGCACTTAATAAGCCCGAGTACAGGGAAGAGTTCGCCCAACGCAGCCCCATGGCCCTTATGCAAGGGCCTCATTACAAGTTCAACATCGCTTCCGATGAAAAATTTCTCAACGATTTGGATGAAATCCAGAAAGACATTCCGCGCGACAAGCGACTGGAATACTCCACCGATAACGACAGGCCAGATTTTACCAATCTGTTTTGGACATGGGGCTTTCTGTTTCTGCTCGTTTTCGGCTTTTATTTCCTCATGCGTCGTATGACAGGCGCAGGCCCCGGCGGACAGATTTTCAATATCGGCAAGTCGCGTGCAGCCTTGTTTGATGCAGAAAACAAAGTGAAAGTTACTTTCGCTGATGTGGCAGGTCTGGACGAAGCCAAACAGGAAGTAGAGGAAATTGTAGATTTCTTGAAAAACCCTGCCAAATACACCAACTTGGGTGGTAAAATACCTAAAGGTTGTTTGCTGGTAGGCCCTCCGGGAACAGGTAAAACCCTGCTTGCCAAAGCTGTGGCAGGCGAGGCAGGCGTTCCCTTCTTCAGCCTTTCCGGTTCCGACTTCGTAGAAATGTTTGTCGGTGTGGGTGCTGCCCGTGTCCGCGACCTTTTCAAACAGGCTAAGGAAAAAGCCCCTTGCATAGTATTTATTGATGAAATAGATGCCATTGGTCGCTCGCGCGGCAAGGGTACCATGCCGGGCGCTAACGATGAACGCGAAAATACCTTAAACTCGCTGCTGGTTGAAATGGACGGTTTCGGAACAGACTCCGGTGTTATCATTCTGGCTGCTACCAACCGCCCCGATGTATTGGACAGCGCGTTGCTGCGTCCTGGTCGCTTCGACCGTCAAATCAGCGTGGACAAGCCCGATATCATTGGCCGCGAAGCTATTTTCCGCGTACACATGAAGCCTCTCAAACTTGGGGAAGATGTAGATATTAAAAAACTTGCTGCACAGACCCCGGGGTTTGCAGGTGCAGAAATTGCCAACGTTTGCAACGAAGCCGCTCTGATTGCAGCGCGCCACGATAAGAAGAAAATTGAAATGAAAGACTTCCAAGATGCCATTGACCGCGTGATTGGCGGCTTGGAGAAGAAAAACAAAATCATTTCTCCCGAAGAAAAGAAAATTGTTGCCTATCACGAAGCAGGGCACGCCATTGCCGGTTGGTTTTTGGAACATGCCGACCCGTTGGTAAAAGTAAGCATTGTGCCGCGTGGTGTAGCTGCACTGGGCTATGCACAATACCTGCCCAAAGAACAGTTTCTCTACACAACCGAGCAGTTGATTGATGAGATGTGTATGACACTGGGCGGAAGAGCTGCGGAAGACGTAGTGTTTGGTAAAATCTCTACAGGAGCACTCAGCGACTTGGAACGTGTTACCAAGATGGCTTACAGCATGGTTTCCGTTTATGGCATGAACGATAAAATCGGCAACATATCGTTTTACGACTCTAAGCGCTCAGATTACATGTTTGAGAAGCCTTACTCCGAATCAACTGCAAAACTGATTGACGATGAGGTGAAAAAATTGGTGGATGGAGCGTATCAACGCACCAAGAACCTGCTCATTAGTAAGCGCCATGAACTTGAAGTAATAGCTCAGGAACTCCTCTCCAAGGAAATTATTTTCCAGAGCGACATCGAGCGGTTAATTGGTAAGCGTCCTTTTGCGCATCAAACAACCTACGAAGCCTATACGCAAAGCTCTCCGCAAATATCCGAATCTGCTACTGCCGGCAGTGCAAATGCGGAAAGCGAAGGTTAATTGGATATAAGTCATTTGTTTACAGGGTAAAAAAAGGGAGCTGCTATGTAAAGCTCCCTTTTTTGATGCTCATTGTTTTGCATATATTTGTCCGCTAAAATTTTGTATCACCTTAAATCTATATTTCGCGTGAATAACAACTCTTTATCTCTTATACTCAATATCGTATTGGTTGTTGCAGTTGGGTTTTTATACTATCTGCACTTTTCCGGTAAAGAATCCGGCACTAATTCAACTCCTGTTGCAGGCGAAGGACAGGGCGGAGTCATGATAGCCTATATTAATACCGACTCATTGCTGAGCAACTACAAGTTTTTTGAAGACATGCAAAATGAGTTGGCAGAAAAAAAAGGTAAAGCCGAGCGGCAGTTAATCTCACGCGGTCAGTCTTTGCAGCAGGAAGCCAGCAGCATAGAGAAGCGTATTCAGGCAGGTTTGATGACCAATAACCAAATCAAAGAAGCTCAGCAAACGCTGGGTCAGAAAGAGCAGGAACTTATTGCCTACCGTGAAACTATCATGGCAGGTTTGCTGGAAGAAGAGAAAGTGCTGAATAACCGCCTGTATGACAGCTTGATGGCCTATCTGAAAGAATACAACAAGGATAAAAAGTATCAGTATATCTTGGGTTATACCAAAGGCGGCGGCATCTTGCTGGCCAATGATAAATTAGACGTTACCGACGATATTCTGAAAGGCCTGAACGAACGTTATGCAAAATCGGCTAAACCGGTAGAAAGCAACAAAAAGTAATTCAATAGCAGCTCAACATCAAACAAAAACGCCTGCTTTAGTATTATACAAGCAGGCTTCCTTATTTC
The DNA here is from genome assembly GCA_938039675.1 of uncultured Cytophagales bacterium. Lineage (GTDB taxonomy): Bacteria > Bacteroidota > Bacteroidia > Cytophagales > Thermoflexibacteraceae > Rhodoflexus. The sequence goes on along the minus strand of CALHUI010000004.1, from coordinate 87,891 downwards.
AAACAGCAATAGAAAATCGCAGCTTTCTGTCAAATGGCAAATTGTTCACAGGCTTTGCGGGCAGCATCCTGCTCGGCTTTTTTCTTGCTGTAACCGTTGCCGCGCGAAACCTCTTCACCATCCAAAATTACCTGCACTTTGAACTGACGCTGTGAGCCATGTGCACGCTCCGACAGCAGTTCAAAACGCACTTGTTTGTTATTGCGTTGCGCCCATTCTATCAGCCGGCTTTTGTAGTTGGTATCGGTTTCAACTACCTCGTCCATATCAAAATGGTTGCCCAGCAATTTTTCTATGATAAACCGCCTGCAAAAATGAAAGCCTTTGTCTAAAAAGACAGCCCCTACGAATGCCTCCATTGCATCTCCGTACAAATATTTAAACGATTGCGGAGAGGATTTGCTGCGCTTGGCATCGTACACAACCAAGTTATCAAGGCCGATTTTGCGGGCAAGCAAATTCAGAGATTCGCGGCTGACAATTCGCGAGCGAATTTCGGTGAGAAACCCCTCATCCCTGTAGGGATATTTTTTAAACAGGTATTCGGCAACTACTGCCCCCAGTATGGCATCGCCTAAATACTCGAGGCGTTCGTTAGATTCGCGGTAGCCGTCGCGCATCTCTTTTGCCACCGAGCTGTGAATCAGGGCAAGTTTGTAGAGTTGCAGATTGGAGGGCTTGTTGCCTGTAATCTGTTGAATGGCTTTCAACAGTACCTTATCTTCCGACGAGTAGGCCCTGAACCAGTTACTGATATGCCTTAAAAAACTACTCAAATGTATACTTGATTATGCCTGATAACGCTTGAGAACCAGCGAACAGTTGTGCCCGCCAAATCCGAAGGTGTTGCTGAGTGCAACATCTACCTTGCGCGCCTGTGCCTGATTGAATGTAAAGTTCAGACGAGGGTCAAACTGTTCGTCATCTGTAAAATGGTTGATGGTTGGTGGAATATTCTGGTGTTGAATGGCATAGATACACGCCAATGCTTCTACCGCACCGGCAGCCCCCAGCAGGTGGCCGGTCATTGATTTAGTAGAACTGATGTTGAGTTTGTACGCATGTTCACCAAATACTTTCTGAATAGCCAGCGTTTCGCTAACATCGCCCAGTGGTGTAGAAGTACCGTGAACGTTGATATAGTCCACGTCTGTGGTGCTCAAACCTGCATCTTCCAGCGCATTGCGCATTACGGTTTCTGCGCCCAGCCCCTCCGGATGTGGAGCAGTAATATGGTAGGCATCGGCTGTCATACCGCCGCCTACTATTTCGGCATAAATTTTTGCTCCGCGATTGAGAGCGTGTTCAAGTTCCTCCAGAATAAGGCAAGCACCGCCCTCTCCCATCACAAAACCGTCGCGGTCTTTGTCGAATGGGCGGGAAGCAGTTTGCGGCGAGTCGTTGCGTTCGGAAAGTGCTTTCATGGAATTAAAGCCTCCCATGCCACATTCGTTGATAGCTGCTTCGGAGCCTCCCGTAACCATGATGTCAGCCTTATTCCAGCGGATATAGTTAAAAGCATCAACGATGGCGTTGGAGGCAGACGCACAAGCCGAAACCGTAGCAAAATTAGGCCCGCGCAACCTATATTTCATGGAAATATGTCCGGCGCATATGTCAATAATCATCCGGGTGATGAAGAACGGACTGAATCGAGGAGTGCCTTGATACTCTAAAAAATAAGAGCGTAATTCTTCCTGAATGGCATTGATGCCTCCTATACCCGAACCCCAGATAACACCGGCGCGATAACAGTTTTCTTTTTCCATGTCTATACCGGCATCTGCCATTGCTTGGTCTGAAACGGCAGTGGCAAATTGCGCAAACAGGTCGTATTTGCGCAATTCCTTTTTATCGAGGTATAATAACGGGTCGAAACCTTTTACCTCGCAGGCAAATTTGGTTTTAAACTTTTCCGTATCGAATCGGGTGATAGGGGCAGCACCACTGATACCTTTGGCAAGGCCATCCCAATATTCGGCTACGGTATTACCAATAGGAGTAACAGCGCCAAGGCCGGTAACTACAACTCTTCTGGGTTTCATGAGTAGTGAATTTTTGGACAAAATTACGCTCCTGACTGAAAATGCACATGTACGATACAAAACAGGCAACAGGTCAGGGAAATTCAGCCCAAAACCTGTTGCCTATAACCAATACTTTGTTCGGTAAAGGTTATTTTTTTGTATTCTGCTCCAAATAGGCAATGGCTTGACCTACGGTAGCAATGTTTTCAGCTTGATCGTCGGGGATAGAAATGTTAAATTCTTTCTCGAATTCCATGATCAACTCTACGGTATCCAATGAGTCCGCCCCCAAATCATTAGTGAAGCTTGCTTCCGGCGTAACTTCTGACTCATCGACATTCAGCTTATCAACAATGATAGCTTTTACTTTTTGAGCAATTTCTGACATGTTAGTATCTGATTTAGAGAAAATCTGCGCAAATAAAATTATTTTGATTGTTAAAGTCAAACAAAACACAAAGAATATGCGTGCATCTTTTTCGGGGGCTATGTTGCAGAATAATTAGCAGGCTTGTTTTTAAATTTGTACGGAAGTTTTTCTCTCACTTAACTCACAAACAAAATGGAAAAAATCCCGGGTGAACGCATTGAAAAGGCGTGCCGTGAAGCACATGCAAAGTTCCTCAAATTGGGGAAAGAACAGTATGAGGGTATCCTGAGCAAATTGGAATACCTGATTACCAGCTACAATGCCGATAAAAATCCTGTCGGTTTGTACGAGGTAGGGGCAGAGGCTTTAGAGATGCTCAAAGCAATCAAAGCCAAAAAGCCGAATGCCGTTGCCAAAAAATTGCTTGACGACTTGGAGGCCGCTTTGGCTGACAAGTAATTACTGACCAATTATTAAGGAAGAATATGAATAATGAAAACATATGAAGGGCTGTTTGAGGCAGCCCTTGTTTTTTTACGATGCAACAGGTTGTGGTATTGGGCGATGCATAACAGTTCCGCACTTTTTGCAGGTGCAAAGTGCCTGTGAATCATAAAACTTGTTCATCAGTGGCGGCAGTTGCTTTACAATATCGGTCAGTTCAAAATATTCTTCGTAAAGCAAGTTCCCGCAGTTTTCGCAAAACCACAGAAACCCGTCTTTTTCTCCCGGGCGGCGGTAGCGCTCAATTACCAACCCGATTGTATTGGGCTTTCGCTGCGGGCAATGCGGTATACGCGCCGGCAGCAGAAAAATCTCACCCTCGCGAATGGGGATATCTGCCGGTTTGCCGTTTTCTATCACGCGCAGGTTCATGTCGCCTTCTAATTGGTAAAAGAACTCCTCGCTTTCGTTGTAGTGAAAATCTTTGCGGGCGTTTGGGCCGCCTACTACCATAACAATGTAGTCTTCATTGTCGGTAAAAACTTGCTGATTGCCCACAGGCGGTTTGAGCAGATGACGGTGCTCGTCTATCCATTGCTTGAGTTTGAAAGGTCTAGCAAGAGGCATAACACATGATTTTAATGGTGTGCAAAATACACTATCCTTTTATAAAAGAAAAGAAAATCCGTTAATTTTGGGCAAAACAGACCGTGTTGAAACAAGACGAGCCTTACAATCGCGAACTTTCGTATGCACACACCCTGCTGAAGCATACCGACTACCCGTTCTTTTTGACGGGCAAGGCCGGTACGGGGAAATCTACTTTCTTGCGCGACTCGGTCAGGCACATTAATAAAGAGTTTGTAGTAGCTGCACCTACGGGTATTGCGGCCATGAATGTGGGTGGTATGACCCTCCACTCCTTATTTGAGTTACCCACGCGCCCGCTGATGCCCGAAGACAAGGGCATTGTCAGGTTTCATACCGACTCATGGCGCTATAAGGTGCTAAAGCGTATGCAAACCCTCATCATAGACGAGGTAAGCATGATTCGGGCGGATGTGATAGATGCAGTGGATGTGGCTTTGCGCCGAAATTTAGGCAATCCTTTGCCTTTTGGCGGCAAACAAGTGCTGCTCATTGGCGATTTGTTCCAGTTAGGCCCCGTTGTTTCTTCTGTTAAAAATGAAAGGGAACTGCTGGAAAGGTTTTACGATTCGCCTTACTTTTTTGATGCACAAGTTTTTCGCCGAATGGCATCTTCCGGTATGGGGCTTCCTGCCATTGAGTTGCAGCAGGTCTATCGGCAGCGCGACATAACTTTTATCCGCTTGTTGGACAGAATCAGGCAGGGCACGGTAGAATGGGACGACCTCGCCGAGCTTAACCTGCGCTATATTGGCAACCACTCGCCGCTGGAATCACAGCCCTTTCAAATTACCTTGTGCGCAACCAATGCGCAGGCAGACCAAATCAATGCGAGGATGCTTGCTCGCTTGTCGGGGCAGTCTTTTGAATATGTGGCAACCACCGAGGGGGAATTTGAGCAGAAATTATACCCGACCGACCAGCCCTTGGTGCTTAAAGTAGGTGCGCAGGTAATGTTTATTCGCAACGATTCGGAAGGCAGATGGGTAAACGGTACCATTGGTGAGGTATATGCCGTAGACAAAGACGTAATTCAGGTAGTACTGGAAGACGGAGAATTGCATGAGGTTACGCGCGTTACTTGGGAAAATATCCGCTATACCTATGACAAAGAAAAAGATTGCATTACAGCCGAGGTGCTCGGTAGCTTTACGCAATACCCCTTGCGGCTGGCTTGGGCAGTTACCATTCATAAAAGTCAGGGGCTTACTTTTGACAATGTGAATATCAATTTGGGTACGGGGGCTTTTGCGGCAGGGCAGTTATATGTAGCCCTTAGCCGCTGCCGCACATTGGAAGGCATTACCCTCAGTCAGAAAGTAAGAATGCGCGATGTGATTGTCAGCCCCGATGTACAGCGGTTTGTGCAAACTTTCAATGACTTGCATACTATTGAGCAATTAATTGCCCAAAAAAACATCAAGCCCGAATAATGCACGGTTCTTGCGTTGTAACAGTTGGGTTTTTCTATTCTGTCCTATGAAAAAACATTTGTATTGGCTGCTGTTGGTGCTGTTTAGTTACGGTCAGGCAGTGGCACAAACTTTTATGCAATTTACTACTGAGTTGCCCTCTGTTAAGGTCAATGCCTTACTCAATGATACGCAGGGCAGGCTTTGGGTGGGTACAGATGCAGGAATTGTTATGCGCAATGCCGCCGGCGAATGGAAAAAGATTTCGCAGGAAGCAGCTCAATGGCTAACGACCATCAGTGCCATTCAGCAAGATGAACAAGGGCATTTTTGGATAGGCGTAAGTAAACCGGAAGTACGATTAGTGCATTTGGACGAACAAGGCAATTATATCGGCCATTTTGATGTACCCAATTTTCAAAATAAAAATCAGTATATCAACGGCATTGCTATTGACCGCGTCGGTCGCAAGTGGTTAGCTACGGAAAACGGCGGCGTATGGATGATTGATACCAACGGCAAATGGTTCTGCTACGATACTTCTACCGAAGAATATATGCCCAGCAATAAAATCAGGGCGATAGTGGTAGATGAGCAAGATATCAAATGGGTGGGCACCGACCAAGGGCTCATCAGCACAATAGACGGCAAACAATGGACACTGTATGATGTGATTGATGATGTAAACGCTCTGACAGCCGATGGCAAAGGTAATGTTTGCGTGAGTGTGGTGGAACGCAATAAAAAACAGCGCCTGTATTGCAACAACGAAGTATTCAAAATTATGGGCAAGCAGCAGCGCGACAATCTGTTCCGCATCAAAAGCCTGTTGATTGACCCGGAGGATAAAATTGTATGGGCTGCCGGAACAGGACTTGCCCGCTATGCCAAATCCGAGAAGATGCTGTTTGATTGGGACAATTCCGCCTTCAGCAGCAACGCCGCCACTTGTATGGCACTGTGCAGTGGCGAAAACGGTCGGGTATTATGGATTGGAACTGCCGACCAAGGACTGTTTCAGTTGAGTTTCCCGACGCAGGCAGTGGCTGCCGCTCAGCCAGAACCCGAACCAATTGTACTAAAGCCCGAGCCAGAACCGCAAAAAATAGAAACAGCCCCCGTAGCATCGGCTAAATTGCAACAGATTGATGTACAGCCGACTATCAAAGCTACCGAAATGAAGAAGGCAGATGAGGTAAAAATTGTGGCAGAGCTACCCAAAGATGAGGAGGAGGTTAAACTTGCCAAAGCAGCAGAGCCGGTAGAGGAGAAAACTGTCGTATTGCAAAATCAAACCATTAAGAAAGGCGATTTGGTCAAGTTGCAGAATATCAACTTTGCCAAAGGCAGTTTTAAACTGACCGACTATCGCGGTGCAGACTTAGTACTGAATTTCCTGCGCGACAACCCCGGTGTAAACATTGCGCTTATCGGGCACTCCGATAAAAATCCCGACCCTTCGCATCCGGAATATGAAAAAATTAAAAAAGCACACTACGAATTATCGCTCAATCGGGTGCAAATGGTTGCCGATTATCTGATTGGCATGGGAATAGCCCCCGAGAGAATCACACTGGAAGCCTACGGAGGCGAAAGACCATTGGTTAATAAAAGCTCCCCCGACAATATGCGGGTAGAACTGAAAATTCTTTCTATAAAATGAAGCGCGTTGCCAAAAACTTAGATTTGTGTTCGTTCACAATCGCATTAATAATGTGCTTGTTTTCTTCGGTCAGTTTGGTGGCAACCAACGAGCGGATAGAGAAAGACCGCAGCGCATCGCTAACAGAAAGAGTGCCTTCGGCTGAGTCTTTTCTGCCCGTAAACGGAAAGGTATCGGGGCCGCGCTGGCACTGGCTGTTGATATTTACGCGGCATACCTGATTTACTAAGGGGTCTATCAGGTGGGCAATCTGGTCGGTATCGGTGCCAAAAATGCTTACCTGCTGTCCGTGGTCAGACTCTTCCAGATAGCGGATTGGTTCTTCTACATCATCAAAAGGAATGACCGGAATTACAGGGCCGAATTGTTCTTCGCGGTACAATTTCATGGCACTGTTTACCGGATATACAACGGCAGGATAGAAGAGCGATTTAAAATGCGTGCCGCCGTTAGGATTAATCACCCTTGCCCCGTGTGCAATGGCATCTTCTATACATTCTTGCAAATAGGCAGGTTTATGCGGTTCGGGCAGCGGAGTAAGGACTACACGCTCTATCCAAGGCATACCCATTTTCAATTTGCCCACTTCTTCGGAAAAGCGTTCTAAGAATCGGTCGGCAATTTTTCGATGGACGAATATAACTTTAATGGCTGTGCAACGCTGCCCATTGAACGATAAAGACCCCAGTATGCACTCTTTAACGGCAGACTCCATGTCGGCATTTTCCAATATAATTCCTGCATTTTTGGCATCCAATCCCAAAATGGCTTTTAGGCGGTTTACTTTCGGATGCTGTTTTTTAAGCGAATCGGCCACGCGGCTCGAGCCAATCAGGGTCAGCACATTGATTTTGCCCGACTGCATTAAGGCTGGTACTACCGCATTGCCTCTGCCGTAAATTGTATTGACTACCCCCAGTGGGAAGGCTTCTTTAAATGCTTCCAGCAACGGAAAATGCAACAGCGTGCCGAATTTAGGCGGTTTGAAAAGTACAGCATTGCCCATAATGATGGCGGGCAATAACGTAGTAAAAGTTTCGTTCAGCGGATAGTTGAAAGGCCCCATGCAAAGCACTACGCCCAAGGGGGCGCGTCGTATCTGACCGACGATTCCTTGTTCAATCACAAATCGGGAGTTGGAGCGGTCGAGGTCTTTCAGAGCATCTATCGTATTGTAGATGTACTCTACGGTGCGGTCAAACTCTTTTACGGAGTCTGCATATGATTTGCCTATCTCCCACATCAGCAACTTCACCACCTCTGTTTTTCGGGCAATCATCAAGCGGGTAAAATGTTCTACGCATTGGATGCGTTCCTCCACCGACATGGTAGGCCAAAGTCCTCTGCCGTTGTTGTAGGCTGCACAAGCAGCTTCCAACGCTTCCATAGCCTCTACTTCACCTGCCAGCGGATAGCTGCCAATCAATTGAGGCACTAATTCGCCGTCAGCCGTGCGAATGTGTATGGGCGAGTACACATTGTGCGTAGTGCCGTTCCATGGCTTCATTTGCCCATTTACCAAAAAAGAACGTTGATGCAACGGTTCGATGCGGAACTGTTCGGGAATTTCTTCCGCATAGGGGAATAGCTTACCAAGCTGTTCTACAAAAGGCTGAGGGTTCATAGTAAAATTTTTAATATAGCAAAAGCAAAATGATTTGATTGGCTATATTACAAAAAACAGTCGTTTCCTTGCAAATTTTTCAATGAGACAACTCAAATATCCCAACTGGGAGGTGCTTTGGGCGGAATGAGTTTTTGATTGATGGCACTCACTAACCTGACAGGGAAGGTAAACTTCATCGCCATTTCGTCAATATAAGACAGGTCGGTGCAGGGCTTGCGCATGGAAAATCGAACAGGCGGGCAATTGTGCAGACCTATGTAAATTTTTCGCCCGATGAATGACATGTAAATATCTGCTCCTGTTGCTGCCTGAAAGTCTAAGAGTTGTTCCCGTAAATCTTTCGTGATAGTTTGCTGTGCATAGCGGGTGTTTTCACAATAAACGGAAAATTCATTTTCAAATGCTTCATCGAATAACTTGGCGGCAGCACCTCTGAACATGCTGTGCCGTCTGATTTGTTTGCCAATCAGTCCTAATTTTTTTTGTAGGCGATTGGGTACTATTACAATCGGCGGGTTGTAGTCGCCAAAAGCGCTGAAAACATAGAACATGCCGTCAAATATGGCTATCTCCCCGACGGCATCACCTACATAGGCCTCTATTTCTGAGTACAGAAAGGTGGATTCAAACATGCCACCTTTAATAGCATTGGCACCGCCAAAACTGGAAGGGAAATGTAAAAACAGTTTGCTGTCCTGAAAATACTTAAAAGCGACATGCCGCGCAGGTTCGAACATGGGTGGTAGCGGCAGCATTACGGGTACAAGTGATTTAAAAAGCTGGTCTTTTAATTCCAGTGCCAGCACTTTGTCGGCAAAAAATCTGTTGTACATCTGCGAGGCAACTATTGCTGCCAATGCAGAGGAAATTACGATGTAATAGAAAGGCTGTTTAAAAATGATGATAACGGATAAGTGCATCGCCAGAAATACCACCAAAAAAATGAGCGTGTATTTGATGAACGCAAAAGCACGCTTGCGCCTTTCCTCCAATGGTTCGAGCAAAGGCACAATCGTACCGGCGCGGCTTAGAATGTCTTCTTGAGAAGGAATCAAAGTAATCCTGAAAATTTAAACAGCTCTCATACCGCCGTCGATGCGGTGCTCTGTTCCTGTGATGTAGCGGCTGTCATCACTAAGTAAAAACATAGCTAAGCGAGCAACTTCTTCTGCTGTTCCATAGCGGCGCATAGGGATGGCATGTTCCAGCCGTTCTCTTCCTCTGGCTGCATCTTTGGGGCTAAGTGCTTGTTCCAACATACGAACCATGTCGGTTTCAATCGGGCCGGGATGGATGGTGTTTACGCGTACACCATAACGGGCTGCCTCTATGGCCGCTGATTTAGCAAGCCCGATAACAGCGTGCTTGCTTGCCGAATAGGCTGCGCCTTTGGGCATACCTGCCAAACCGGCTACCGAAGAAGTAATGACGATGCTGCCGCCTTGTTTCATAAGTGCAGGCATGGCAACCTGCATGGTGTAAAGTACGCCCATAAGGTTGATATCTATCACCGAAGCAAAATCTTGCGCCGGATACTCCCAGAAATTGTATGAATGGCCGCCAATACCCGCATTGCAGAAAACGCCGTCTATTTTGCCGAAAGTTTCCAACACTTCATCGGCAATTGCTTGAATCTCACCTTTTTGGGTAACGTCGGCTTTGGCGTAGAGTGCGTTGTCGGTACCCAGACGGTGCATGGCATCTCTGAGATTGTCGGCATTAATATCGGTAAAAGCTACCTGCGCCCCTTCTGCCAGAAGAAGTTCGGCAGTTGCCAAACCTATGCCACGCGCCGCACCTGTAATAAGGATAGTTTTATTTTTTATTCGGTCCATGTCCGTGTCCTGTTTTTTTAATGGAAATGAAAGATAGAACGGAATGGACAATTATAAGTTATTGCCCTCTGATTTTCTTTTTCAGTTCGGCAATTTTTTTGAGTTTGAGTTGTCTAAGGCGAAGTTCCTGCTCCTCTATCCAGCGTATTTCGTTGTACTTCCCGTCCGGATGTATGTCGCTGTAATATTGGTATTCAACGCCGAAGCTGGCAAACTCGTCTTTGAGGGCATCTTCTATCAGAACAAAATTTTCAAATACGTTTCGTTTAAGTTCTGCAATGTCGTTGCGTTCTTGCATGATCATGGCTTCTAATTGCGCCAATTGCTTCATGTCTGACTCGCTGACGGTCTTTGCTTTAGCAAGACTTTTCGGAGAGGCATAACCGACAAAAAGTGCCTCACCTTTGGCGCTGGCCGTTGGTTGGGTGGCTGTATTATCCAACTCACCGATGATAGATTCTTGTTCGGCAATAGATTGGATATAGAGCTCTTGCCGAATCCGTGCAATGTTCTCTTTCTCCTTGGAGGTCATAGCTGCCCATGTTTTCCCTGTATATTTTACCCAAAGAGACGAGTCGTTGGGGTTAGCCTTGATTTTTTTCCATAAATCAGGCTTTTTGTAAGGGTCATCTTTGGTAAAATCAACCTGAGGTTGTGCATAAACGCTACCAATTGCTGACAAAAGAAGCAACACAGAGAGCAAGAGCAACTTTTTGTACAGGTTCATCACAAATTTAAAAGTTTAAAATGTAATCGGTTGGGGCAAATGTTACCAATCGAACCAAACATCAAGTTCAAATTTATTACCAAACTTTATAACGGTGATTATAAGGCAGGGAACAAATTTGAGAATAGCAGTTGAATATCTGCCCTATTTTATGCTTAAAAACAGAATTGGGGGGCTAATTATTGTGTGCAAATGCCAATTTAGACAAATTCTTTCGTCCATACGTTGTTAAAGGTTTGTTCCTTATATGGTTTATATAATTTTTTGCACTTTTCCTTGATGAGCTTTCAATCCGCTGCGGAACGGCGTATCTTGTAATCCTGTTCAACTACCTGCTGTTCACTATTGGCTATTACAGCTATGCGAAAGATTTTCAACCGGTTCAATATTGGAGGTACGGTATTTATCTTCCTTGTGATATGGCTGCTACAACAAATTGCCGTCAGTTTGGACTTTTTGAACGTATTTGAGGAAGTGCTCAACGATTACAGCGTTACAGACCTCGCGTTTTCCGACCTAAGAAACCCTCCGGAGGCCGATACAACCATAGTTGTAGTAAATATCGGCAATCTGAGCCGCGAAGGCATTGCCGAGGAACTTTCTATCATCAACCGCTATCAGCCAAGGGTTGTAGGGATAGATGTAGAATTTACCAAAGCAAAAGAAGAACCTGTTGATTCTTTGTTGGAGGCTGTATTTGCACAAACAAAAAATTTGGTACTTTGGAGCAAAGTAGAAGGCGGTCGACGGCAAGAAGACGGCACGGTTGTATGGGATACACTTCGGAAAGTTCTCCCCCGATTTGCACGCCATGCACATACAGGTTATACCAACGCGCTAACAGAGGGCGACAGCCAGTTTGAATCGTGGCGAGAGACCACTGCTGCCGAGAAAATAGCCGATGGCACTACCGAATACAGCTTTGCGACACAAATAGCAATGCTGTACGACTCGGCAAAGGCACAAAAGTTCATTAATCGTCGCAACGAATATGAGATTATCAATTATCGGGGCAATGTTCCCGATAAATTTCATGCACTGGACGTAAGCGATGTCTTTGAAGAAAATTTTACCCCCGATTTGCTGAAAGATAAAATTGTGATTATGTGTTACATGGGCGGTGAATACATCAATACAACATGGGACATTGATAAATATTATACGCCCTTGAACAGCAAGCAAATTGGTCGCAGCCCTCCTGATATGTACGGAGGAGTAGCCCATGCCAACATCGTATCCATGATTTTACACGAAAACTACATTGACGAAGCCCCCGAATGGTTGGCCTATGTGCTGGCAGTAGCCCTTTGTTTGCTTAATGTTGCTGCTTTTGCTGCCATTAACAAACATTCTTTATGGGGGCTGTGGTACGATATTGTTTCCAAACTTATTCAGTTACTGGAAGTTGTCCTGCTGGTCTATATCTTGTTGTTGATGTTTATCAATTACAGCCTCAAACTGGATTTTACGGCTACCATTGCGGTAGTACTGCTTTCTGGCGACATCTTCGAAATCTACAACGCATTGATTGGAAATATTTTTGCTATTAAAAAAGTTGAGTGATATGCTCAACTTTCCTGCACTAATTCCGTTAAATTTTTGTAGCACAACTTTCAGATACATATGAACTATCGAAGTAGCATTAAGGCAGGTTTTTTTTTATTCTTCTTTTGCACATGCAGTGTGTTTGCGCAGGATTATGCCTTTAAAGTGTTGGCCAGCAAGGGTAATAATACTATAGACGGGCAGGCTGTTAAAGTAGGGGCAAAAATTTCCGATAACCAGACCATTAAAGTTTCGGAAGGTGCTTATTTAAGTCTGGTGCATCATTCGGGTAAAGCCATAGAAGTTGCTGCCGGTTCGTACAAGGCAAAAGACCTGAGCAGCAAAATCGGGCAAAACACTTCCATGACAAGTAAGTATGCCAAGTTTGTAGTGAATGAGCTTACGCAGGATGAACAATCGTCAGTTGCTGCACGCAACCGATTTCAGCACATGAATAAGACTGGTTCGGTAGAGCGCGATTTGGCCGTGTCATCGGTAAAAGTATGGCTGCCGCTTAAATCGATGATTATAGGAGAACAACTACTGCTCAAATGGTCTGATGTTAAAGCCGACGACCCATCCACCGCCTATCAGGTGCAAATTTCCGATTTGAGCGACCAAGTTCTTTTCATTAGCCAAACTAAAGAACGGCAGCTATTAGTGAACTTGACAGCAGAGCGACTGTCTGACCAGCCTCACTTAATTGTGAAAGTATTACCGATGGATGTGGACTCAGGCAAACTGAAAATTGCATCCGAGCAGATAGACGGTAGCATACTGATTAAACCCGAAAGCACTGCATTGGCGGAGCTTTCCAAAGAACTGGCAGAGATACGCAAAGAGTTTGGCAACACCTCCGCCATCGGTAAATTGGTCGAAGCTAATTTCTTTGAAGAAAAAGGATTGATTGCAGATGCAGTCGCTGCATATGAAACTGCTATTAAAATATCCGGAAATGCGCCGCAGTATCAGGAACTCTACACAGCATTTTTGGTGCGCAATTCCTTTCAAACCATTAATACAGCAAATTTGAATAAATAGCAACTATTTGAAAATCAGCAACAAGGTGCATCTCAGTAAAAGGTGCACCTTATTTTTTGAAAAAAATTCAAGAAAGATATTGCATGATATTTTTCGACATACTACTTTTGCATCACTATTAAGCCTTTGTAGCTCAGCTGGTAGAGCAACTGACTTGTAATCAGTAGGTCGGGGGTTCGAATCCCTCCGGGGGCTCTTAACAAGAAAAGTCGTTTGAGTAACATAAATTCAATCGACTTTTTTATTTATGTTAAAGCCAAAACAAAACCCTGACCGAATATTACTGGCAGGGTTTTTTTACTACTCACATGCTTGTATAAAATCGCAAGAAATTTGCGAGAAATTTTTGTGTACACCTACACTAAGTGATTGGCCAGCAAATATTCAGCGATTTGTATAGCATTTGTTGCCGCACCTTTGCGCAAATTATCAGCTACAATCCACATATTCAGCGTATTGGGTTGGCTTTCATCACGGCGTATCCGACCTACGAAGGTGTCGTCTTTGCCGTGCGAAATAATAGGCATCGGATAGACGTTGTTTTTGGGGTCATCCATTACGACTACACCTGGTGTATGGCTGAGAATTTCTCGTATTTCTTCCAAATCAAAATCATTGGCAAACTCAACATTGACCGATTCGGAGTGGCCGCCGATGGTCGGCACGCGCACAGTGGTAGCTGTTACGTGGATGCTGTCATCACCCATAATTTTTTTGGTTTCATTGACCATTTTCATCTCCTCTTTGGTGTAGCCGTTATCCAGAAACACATCAATATGAGGCAGAATATTTAAATCTATCGGATGCGGATAGGCCTTGGGGCCGTCTATACCGGCGCGCTCATTCATTAATTGGTCAACGGCTTTCTTGCCAGTGCCTGTAACGGACTGATAGGTGCTTACTACTACGCGCTTTACACCATAGCGCTTGTGCAATGGGTTGAGCACAACTACCATTTGAATGGTAGAGCAGTTGGGGTTGGCAATAATTTTATCGTCTTTGGTGAGTGTGTGAGCGTTAATCTCGGGTACAATGAGCTTTTTGGAAGGGTCCATGCGCCAAGCAGAAGAGTTATCAATCACCGTAGTGCCTGCTTCGGCAAATCGCGGGGCATGTTGCAACGAAGTGCCGCCGCCTGCCGAAAAGATGGCAATTTGAGGGTGCATGGCAATGGCATTGTCTATGCTACGAACGGTATATGCCTTACCCTTAAAAGTAACTTCTGAACCTACGGATTTTTCGGAAGCTACCGGTATGAGCTCATCTACCGGAAATTGGCGCTCTGCCAATACTTTTAGAATTTCGCTGCCAACCAGTCCGGTTGCGCCTACTACTGCAATTTTCATTCGTTTTATGGATTTTTATTAATACGTGCGCAAGTTACTATACCCTTATGAAAACCCGTAACTTAGCCGTATTTTTACACTGCTGCTAATAGGATACTCTTTATGGACAATCGCAAAAAAATACTTTTGCTAATGTCGGCCGTTTTTATGGGTGTACTGGTTTATTTTACCATAGATATTATGTCACGAACCACCCCGCCATGGATGCGAAAGAAAAAACAGGCCGACTCGCTGCTTTCTTCGACAGGAACGGATTCTGTGATTGTTTTTGTTGATACACTTTATGGGGAGTATAAAGTGCCGGCGGGGCAGGCGCTTAGCCAGATTGCCGAACTGTTCCATTTTTCAATGGACTCCATTAAGTTGGTTAATGGCCTTACTTCCGACCGGATTCGGGAGGGGCAAAAGTTAAAAGTGCGTATCCGAACCCGTCATCAAATTAAAGCCGGCGAAATAGCAGGCAAAGTTGCCATCCGCTATGGCATCAGCGAACAGGCACTACTGAAAGCCAACAACATCACCAATCCGGCCAGAGAATTCAGGGAAGGGCGCGTTATTCTTATTCCAAGACCTTAGCAGGTATGCCACTGCTCGAGTTTTCGCCGAACGGCATCTACTGCCCGCAAGGGGATTTCTACATAGACCCGTGGAAACCCGTAAGAACGGCATTAATCACCCATGCGCACTCCGACCATGCCCGATGGGGTAGCAGTTTTTATTTGGCGCACAAACGCTCCGAAGCAGTATTGCGCCTGCGTTTGGGGCAGGATATTTCGCTGACCACCGTTGAATTCGGTCAAAAACTGACTAAAAACGGGGTGGAAGTATCTTTTCACCCGGCAGGGCATATTATAGGTTCTGCGCAGATTCGGGTGGCTTATCGGGGCGAGGTATGGGTGGTTTCAGGCGATTATAAAACCTGCGATGACGGCATTAGTGGCGTATTTGAGCCTGTGCGCTGCCACACATTTATTACTGAATCTACTTTCGGGGTGCCAGTATTTAAATGGAAACCACAGCAGGAAGTTTATGAAGCCATCAATCGGTGGTGGCAGCAAAACCGCAGCGAAGGTCGCATAAGCGTGCTTTGCGGCTATGCCCTTGGCAAGGCACAGCGACTGATGCACGGATTGGATGCGTCTATCGGGCGCATATATGCGCATGGGGCTATTGCCAACACAAATGAGGTGCTGGAAGGTGCAGAGCTTAAACTTCCGCCATGGCAGCGCGTGGAAACTGTCGGCAACAAGAAAGATTTTGAAGGCAGTATTGTCATTGCGCCTCCTTCGGCTATTCATACGCCATGGACGCGTCGCTTTCAGCCTTACACCACGGCAGTAGCCTCTGGATGGATGCAGCTGCGCGGTAATAGGCGTCGCGAAGCCATAGACCGAGGTTTTGTGCTTTCCGACCATGCCGACTGGGACGGGCTGCTCAGCGCAATAGAAGCTACTGGAGCAGAGCGGGTATTGGTTACGCACGGCTACACTCACATTTTCAGCAGATACCTGCGCGAAAAAGGAATGGATGCACAAGCCGTGCAAACCCTGTTTGAAGGGGAGCAAATGAAAGCAGAGGCAGAGTAAACCCTTGTTGCAGCCTATTGCAAAACTACTTTCAGCATCTTATCCCCAACGTCCAATTTGTGTACGGTTTTCATACCTGATTTTACTTCGGCAAAAATGGTATAGCGCCCGTCTAAATGGGGTGTGGGAATATGGGAAATGAACCACTGGCAACTTTCGGTGTCTTTTCCGGCAGATGCCAGCCCAACCGCTCCGGCATGGTAGTGCAACGGTGCAAATTCTGAGCGCAGCGTATAATCCATGCTGCCATAGCCATCGCCGCGGGGGCAGCCTCCCTGCACGACAAAATCGGGCACTACTCGATGGAACGTTTTGCCGTTGTAGTAGCCTCGTTGCACTAATTTTACAAAACTCACCACCGAGCCGGGGGCTTGTTCGGGCAGTAATCGGAATACTATATCGCCTTGTGTGGTTTTTATGAGTACCTCTTGTCCTTGTTTAATGCTCGCAAGGGTTTTTCGGTCAATCGGGTGATTCCAGCCTAATTGCGGTGCTTTGGGAGCAGGGCGGCCTGTAATGTGGGCAATAGCTTTTTCTATCTCAATCAGCGTTTCTATATCGCGGGGCAGCGGCAAACCTTGCTTTGCCTGATGCAGCAGGGTAGTATCGCCGTTGAGATATTGTGCGTATCCATTGGCAGGGTTTGCAATAGCACCCGCCGCAAGGGCAATTAGTGCTGCATCTTTGCTGCCAAGCGCTGCCGTAATTTGCTGTCTTACAAAATCTTTGTCGGGCAGCGTGGCAAAATCGGAACGGCTTTGTATTTGCAGCAGTCCTTCCAGCGCCGAGGTGCGCACAAAAGGGTGGTTGCTGTCTGCCGAAAGATATTTTGCCAGTAGTTGATTGTTTTTGGTATCTTCTGCCAGTGCTTTGAGTAAAAACCCTTGTTCATAAGGGTCTGTGCTTTTTTTGAGCAGGTCTTCCACAAAAGACTGTGCGCTGCTGGGGTGAAACTTCATCACCGTTCCCATGACCAAAGCCCTTGCACGCGGGTTGCGCACACTGTCTATGATGCCGTAAAAGTATTTGATATTGACTTTTTCGGCTTTTTTGCACACCACTTCGGCAGCTGTAACGGCAATACTGGGCTGCGTGCTGCACAGCGACTGGCCGATAATTTCTTTTATGGGCTCTAACGGAGTAGGATTTTTCTGCGAACCGATGGCTCGGAGTGCTGCCACCCGTACTTCATAGGCTGCGTCCTTTTGGATGATTTGCAGTAATTTTTGTTGTACTTCTGCCCAAGTTGAGTTACTAAGTGCCAGTGCAATGTTCAGCCGCACGTGCGGATGGCTGTCGGTAAGGGCTGACAAAAGCTCGCCAGTGATGGGGGCATAGGCTTTATCGGGGTTGCGGGCAAAATAGTTGGCAGCCATGATACGCAGCGAATCGGGATAATTTGACGCAAGAAAACTCAGTGCTTTGCTGTCTCCCGACGGAAGGCGCAGGCGTTTCCAAGTAAGCGCACGATAAAGCCCTGTCATCTGCCCGTAGCGCTGCGGTGCCTGTTCGGGTGCGTCGTAGCGCAGGGCTGCCAATACTTGCAGGGCTGCCGAATCCGCACATTTGCCCAATGCTTCCGCCGCCACTGCCGTAACCTCCGCTGCTTTGTCTTTCTGAACGGCAAAAATCAGATGAGCGGCAGATTGTGTGCTGCCTGTTTGCCCGATAGCATATGCTGCCATTTTTCTGATGCGGGGCTCGGTATCGTTCAATAGCCGATAGAGTGCGGAAAGTGCCGTCGTATCTTGCACCGAGGCCAGTGCCAATGCCACCGCCTCGCGGTAAGTTGCTGAAGGATGTTGATGGAGCGCCACGAGCGAATCGGTTGCGCGGCGGTCTTGTAAATTGGTAATCAGCCACAGGGTATCATCGGCAGCCAGGCGATTGGCGGACTGCTGCAAAGCCTCTGTGCGACAACCAATAACAGACAGAAAAAGGCAAAAAACAGCGAAAAGCAGTAAGGAGCGCATAGGCAAAACGGGCTAAGGAACTGCACTAAGTTATCAAAAAGCTGCCTTTTTAGGCTTTTGCAGCTTATATTTGCTTTTGTCCCTCAATTAATGAACATATGGAATTTGACTTTTTAACCGCTCAGGCTGCTATTGAAAAAGCGATACAACAATTCAATCCGGGCGAAAATCCGGCAGAGTTATATGACCCGATTCGCTATATCATGTCGCTGGGTGGCAAGCGGATGCGCCCTATGCTGGTGTTGTTAGGCAAATATGCTGTTGCCGATGACTGGCAAAAAGAGGTGCAGGCTGCCATTGCGGTTGAGATGTTCCATAATTTCACGCTGTTGCACGATGATATCATGGACAAAGCGCCTTTGAGACGCGGTCAGCCTACGGTACACGAAAAGTGGAACGATAACATCGCGCTTCTTTCTGGTGATGCCATGCTGGTGAAAACCTACGACCACCTGCTGGAACATACACCTCCTGCTCTTTTGCCGACAATCCTGCGCCGATTTGGCAAAACCGCAGTGGAAGTATGCGAAGGCCAGCAAATGGATATGAGCTTTGAACAACGCAAGCGGGTGGAAATGGAGGAATATATAGCCATGATTCGCCTCAAAACAGCTGTTCTTCTGGGTTTTAGCCTCGAGATGGGCGCGCTGCTTGGCGGGGTATCTCCTGCAACAGTTGCTAATCTTTACGAATTTGGCCTCCAACTTGGCATAGGCTTCCAATTGAAAGACGATATGCTGGATGTGTTCGGCGAACCCGATAAGTTCGGCAAGCAAGTAGGCGGCGATATCATTGCTAACAAGAAAACTTTCCTGTTGATTCGGGCATTGGAACTCGCTAACCCCATGCAAACCCGTGAATTAGATTACTGGCTGAGCGTTGACGATTTTGACCCTCAAAATAAAGTAGATGCAGTAAAAGAAATTTATGACCAACTGCATATACGCCAACAGGCAGAGGAAGCCATGAACAATTATTTTGACAAAGGTTTCGCCGCATTGGCTGCTGCCGGTTTAGCACCTGAACGCTTTGAAACGCTTCGTGCTTTTGCTCAATCTGTTATTGAACGCGAAAAATAATCGGCAACCATGCAACTTTCCCTGACAACTATTTTGCTGTTGATTACATGTGTGGTAAGTATCTACGTTTTTACCCGTCCCGATTTGCAGGAGCGCCTCATGCTCAATCCTTACCGCGTAAACCGCAAGGGTGAATGGTATCGGTTTATCAGTTCGGGGCTGATTCATCAGGGATGGGTGCATTTGCTGTTCAATATGTTCACCTTCTACTTTTTCGGTCGGTGGATTGAGCGCTATTTTGTGATTATACACGGGCAGGAATTGGGCTATTTCTATTTTCTGTTGTTGTACATTGGCGGTATCGTTGTTGCCGATATACCGACGTATTTGAAATACAAAGACAGCCCCTACTACAATTCACTGGGTGCTTCCGGCGGTGTTTCGGCTATCATTTTTGCCGCTATTTTCTACAATCCTACCGAAGAAGTATGCCTGTATACACTTTTATGCTTGCCCGGATTTATCTGGGGAGGTATTTATTTGGCATATTCTTACTTATACGACCGTCGTGGCTCCGACAGCGTGAACCACTCGGCGCATTTCTATGGCGCACTTTACGGTTTTTTATTGTCCCTATTGATTCAGCCTTCGGCTATTGTGCATTTCTTTGATGCCGTTATGGATTGGAGTATGTTTTAGCTCAGCTTTTCGGTCTTCATTTTGGCAATGCTTTTAGTTGCCCTCGAAAAACTGCTTGTAATAACTGCGCTCGTGGATTTGCCGCATAGCAAAGTTGCGTATAGGTGCTTTTTTCCGTAAAGATAAAAAAATGCCTGCCCTAAACGCAATGTTTCCATGGGACGATAGGCATTCTTATACCGCATCTGCTAATGTTTTTAGAAGTGCAGCCAGTACCTGAGGTTATACAAAATTGTAAGTGATTTGCGAAAATCTTTTATATAAACTTTTGAAAAACAAGCACTTAAACTTGAAAGGTCTTTAAGGCTTGTCAGGTTTGAGTGCAAAACCTGCTTACTTCAACTCTTTCAGCAAAGTTTCTACGGCTTTTTCCAATTGCTGGTCGCGGCCTTGGGCAACTGTTCCATATTCATTGGCAATTTCAATGTCGGGATATAGTTGCGTATTTTCTAACCAGTTGCCTCTGGGGTCAGCTACGCCAAGGTTGGGGATACCAAACGTAATGGCAGGGTCTTGCATGTTTTCCCACCAAACGAAGGTACACGTTCCCGGTACGGGCATTCCAATCAGCTTGCCGATGCCTAATTCTTTGTAGGCAAACGGGAAACAGTGCGCGTCGGAGTAGTTGCTTTCGTCTGCCAGCACTACGCTCGGTTTTGTCCAGCGGCTGGAAGGCTCCAGCCCGATGCTGCGCTCTTCGGTGGCGTAGTCCATGAACTTGCGCCCGCTCAGGAACGTAGCCAGGTCGCTGACCAAATCGCCGCCGCCGTTGAAGCGCGTATCAATCACGACTGCTTGTTTGTTCGCCAGCCTGCCGAGTACTTCCTCATAAACGGTGCGGTAGCTTGGGTCGTTCATGCCGCGCACGTGTACATAGCCTATTTTGCCGCCCGACAGTTTCTCTACTTCGTTGCGGTTGTTCGTTACCCAGCGGCGGTAGAGCAGTTCGTTTTCCTCGTTCATGGAAATCGGTTTGACGGTTTCTTCATAGCGCGTGTTGGTGGCGGGGTCAAGCATGGAAAGGAGCGTATATTTGCCTGCTTTGCGGTTGAGCAGTTGCGCATAGTCCATCTGCGGCGTAATTGCCGTCCCATCTATTTGCTCAATAATATGCCCCGTCTTGATTTTGCTGCTTGCACTAATCAGCGGGCTTTTTTCCATGATTTCCAGAATTTTCAGCCCGTTGCCGTTGTAGTTCTGGTCGTAGAATGCGCCCAGCGAAGCCGTTGCATCGGCATTAGGCACAACCGCGCCTCCGTAGCGTGCCCCCGTATGAGAGGCATTCAACTCGCCCAGCAACTCGCTGAACATTTCACTCAGTTCGTAATTATTGCTGATGTGGGGCAAATAGGCAGCATATGCCTTGCCGAAAAATTCCCAGTCTGCGCCGTGCAAGTCGGCTTTGTAGAACTTCTTCTTCACTTGGCGGTGCAGGTGTTCAAACAGGTATTGGCGCTCGGCAGTCAGATTTAGGTTCATTTCGCCATTGAACGAAATGCCTTCGCGCTTGCCCGCTTCAGGGTCAATTTTTGCCAGCTTGCCGTCGGAGAGCAGGAACAGGTTTTTCTGTTCTTTGTCCCACTGCAACTGCCCGCCGCCGTTGGCGTCCAATTTCAGCACCATTTTGGTTTCACGGGTACGCAGGTTGGTACTCCACAAGTCATAGCCTTTTTCAAAGCGGGTTATGTAGTACAATTTTTCTCCGTCTTTGGAAAGCACCGCATCCGACAGGCGGGAAGAGTGGATTGTGAGTTTGGCTTTGCGTTCCTGTAAGCCGTTCCAGTCAAAGCGGAGTGGGGCATTGGTGGCTGTTTCTTTGCTGTCTTTTTTATCTTTCTCCTCCTTTTCTTTGAGCAGGGCAAATTCTTCTTTGCTCAAACCGAATCGGTCGTATGCTTCTTGTGTAAAAAACATGCCGTACACATCGGCTTCCTGCGTGCCGCTGGTGGCATAGCTACGCAAACCGTCGCGGTTAGAAAACCAAAGCATCATTTGGCCGCCGTTTACCCACTTAGGTCGGCTGTCGTCATAGCCGCTTTGGGTCAAGTTGATAACAGTACCTTTGCCGTCGGCACTTATCAGCCCTACTTCGCGAATCCAATAGCCCGGATTCAGGAAATGAACCAGCAGCCACTTGCCGTCAGGCGACCATTGGAAATACTGGTCGCCATCGGTGTGGGAATAGGTGTACGATGAAGGCAATACTACGCGGCTTGCTTTGGTGGCCGTGTTATACACTTTCAGTGTGGTTCGTTCTTCCAAATAAGCGATTTCTTTGCCATCGGGCGAATAGGCAGGTTGGAAGGTTTCTTTATCGGTAGCGATAACGGCTTGCTCTTTAATCAGTGTGGCATGGAAAAAATAGCTCTCTTCTTTGCGGGCAATGCTGCTCTGGTAAATTTTCCATGAGCCATCGCGCTCGGCGGCATAGAGGATGCTGCGCCCGTCGGGACTGAAACTGATACTGCGCTCCTGCGTAGGAGTATTGGTAATGCGCTTGATGATACCCCCATCTACGGAAGTTACGAATACTTCGCCGCGCACCACAAAGGCAATCTCCTTGCCCGAAGGTGAAACGGCAAATTCACGCGCACCATCGGCAATGCTCACAATGCGCTCTATATTGGCAGTTGCTTCGGTAATGATGCTGATATTGACTTTCTGAGGGTTGCCGCCCGGTTTCAGGGTATAAATTTCACCGTTGAAACCAAAGCACAGCGTGCCGTCGTTGGCGGCGCTCAAAAAGCGTACCGGGTGTTTGGCAAACTGCGTAACCTTAGTGTTAGCACCCGGCGCAGCCAGACTCATGCGGTGTACGTTGAAGGTGCCACTTTCTTCGCTCAAATAGTACAATTCATTACCCACAGGCACAGGGTTGCGGTCTTCGCCTTTGAATGTAGTCAGTTTGGTATGAGTGCCCGCTCCCATATCATACACCCAAATATCGCGGGTAATGCTGGAAGTGTGATGCTTGCGCCACTGGTCTTCGCCGCCTTTTTTGTCGTGGTAAAACAGGCGACTACCCACAATGCGCACATCTTCGGCAGGTGTGGTGAGCAGTTGGGTTACTTTACCGCCTGTTGCAGGTACGCTGTAGAGTTCGGTCAGCACGCGTGAAGGAAACTGACGGTTAGTAGCTGCATCCATTCGCGCTGCCCCAAAGACAACTTGTTTGCCGTCGGGAGTAAAGCAGTAAGGCAACTCATTCGCCGAATGAGCGGTCAGCCTTTTGGCTTCGCCGCCTTGTGCAGGCATCAGGAAAACATCAAAGTTGCCGAAACGGTCGGAAGCAAAGGCAATTTGCGAACCATCGGGCGACCAAATGGGCATGTAGTCATGCGCCTCGTGGAAGGTCAGTGGCATCGCTTGCCCGCCCGCCGCAGGCACCACGTAGATGTTACCTTTGTAGGTAAACGCAATGCGGCTGCCATCGGGCGAAACCGAAGGATAGCGCATCCAACTTTGCGCCTGCACAGCCCAGCCGAACAGGCACAGCAAAAAGGTAGCAAGTATTCTCATGTAATTGGGAATAAATATTGGGATACAATAAAAAGCGTAAAGACAGGTTGATGCTGCAATATCGCTATTCTCCGTTGCTTTGCAATCAGTATGGGCAGGAGGTTTTTATACACAAACCTGACGGGTCTTAGAAATATGCCAGCTTTAAGTATTTGTTTTTCAATAATTTACAAAAAGCATTTTTTGCAAATCACTCGCACTTTTGTATGTATGAGGAGGAACGCACACACAATAAAAAAAACAGCCTAACCATTACAGGCAGGCCGTTTTTTCAACCTATCAATCAACTATCAACTAAAACGTGTTAATCGCTTCGCTCAGGTCATAAACCGTAACGCCTTCTTTTTCCAGCAGGTTAGAAATGATACTTGCGCCTGCCGCTGAACGATAGCCGCCCGCACAGTGTACTACAACGGGCTTGTTCTTAGGAATTTCAGCAATACGTTCGCGAAGTTCAGGCAGTGGAATCGCAAGGCTGCCGTCAAAAATTTTCTTCGTATTGATTTCTGACCAGTTGCGGATGTCCACAATCGCATAGTCTGAAGGATGCTTGCGGAATGCTTCCACATCAATTTCAGGCGAAGTTAGTTCAGAGTAACCGTCCAATACGAACGCACCTTTGATAGCTCCTTCATAACCGATTTTAGCAGCTTTGGCAATCAGTTCATTCAGTGTTGCTTCATCGGCTGCCACCAAATAGTAAGGTTCTTCCGGATTAACGATGCTGCCCAACCATGTTTCAAACTTGCCGCCGTTCATCAGGTTGATAGAGTTGCGCAAATGTCCTTTTCGGAAATTTACCTGCGGACGTGCGTCAATAATCAGTACACTGCGGTCTAATTGTTCCGCATCAGCTGCGCTGCTAACAGGCTTCAAGCGAGGCACTTTGCTAATGCTGGTGCTGTAAGCAGGTGCACCTTTTTTGTTCATATTTACGTCAAAGCCGAAATATTTAGGAATAAACGGCTGGTCGGCAATCAGTTCTTTGACAAACTCGTCTTCGCTCATCGGACGCAGGGCGTAGTTGCTCATTTTTTCGGCGCCGATAGTGCTGGAATTAGCACCGCTCAAAGCCTTACCGCAAAGTGAACCTGCACCATGTGCAGGGTATACCAGCACGTCATCATCCAACTTCATCAGTTTTTCGCGAGTGCTATGATACATTTGACGGGCTAATTGTTCGCGCTGAGCAGTCAGGTTGCCTACGTTTTCGCGCAGGTCGGGGCGGCCTACATCGCCGATAAACAGTGTGTCGCCGGTGAATACCGCATGGTCTTTGCCGTTCATGCTCAACACGATGCTGATGCTGTCAGGCGAGTGACCGGGGGTGTTCATAGAACGCAGTGTAAAGTCGCCTAAGGTAATGATTGCGCCTTCATCAAATGCAACATGCTCATATTCAGCACCTAACAATTTACTTGCATACACCTTCGCACCTGTTTGCTGTGTAATTTCCAAGTGAGAACTTACAAAGTCGGCGTGTGGGTGGGTTTCAATAACGCCTACAATTTTAGCACCATGAGCTACAGCAAAATCATAGTAAGGTTGAGGATTGCGAGCCGGGTCAATCAATATCACTGATTTGTCCGATTCGCTCAAAATAGCATACGCATAGTGTGCAAGTCCTTTGTCTTCAAACTGTTCTATCTTCATAACTTTAAAAGTGATTGTGTGTGTGTTTGGTTTTTTTAATGATGCAAAGGTAGAAAGTATTTTTCAGTAAAAAACATATGTTTATATATGTGTTTTTTTATATGTTTTTTTCCTGCTCGCTTTCATCCACTACTGAGCCATGATTGCTACTCCCTCCCTCCTGCGTGTTGAACGGTAGGCAAACACATTGGTATCAGACCAACCGAAGTGGGTTTTCTATCGGTACAACAACCCTTTATCATATCTCTTGATATTAAGACTTTCAATGCAACGCACGGCAAAAAACCGAACATTAATTTACGAAATCCGCGAAAAATCCGCATCCTCATTATCAGGAATAATTTACGGACTATTTAAGTTCATGCGTTTTACCTATTTTTGCCCATAGTGTTGGGCTTTTGATGACTGCCTGATTTTCAACGAGAAACTTATGATTAAATGAGTATGGAACTTGTTTTAACCCCACCCACTAATGTGGTTGATGCCGAAGGAAACTTTACTAAGGATACATACATGTATTGGTACGAAAGTATGTATCTGATGCGTAAGTTTGAGGAAAAGGCAGGGCAACTCTACGGACAGCAAAAAATCAGAGGTTTTTGCCATTTATATATTGGTCAGGAAGCCTGTGCAGCCGGTGCAGTTACCGCACTGACCAGAAACGACAAATGGATTGCAGCCTATCGCGATCATGCCTACCCGTTGGGCTTGGGTACAAGCGCCCGCGCCATTATGGCAGAGCTGTATGGCAAAGCAACGGGCTGTTCCAAAGGCAAGGGCGGCTCTATGCACATGTTTGACAAAAACGTAAACTTCATGGGTGGGCACGGCATCGTAGGTGCACAAGTGCCTATGGGTGCAGGGATTGCCTTTGCTGAAAAATACAACAAGACAGGTAATGTCTGTATTTGTTACATGGGCGATGGTGCCGTGCGTCAGGGTGCATTCCACGAAGCCTTGAACATGGCGATGACTTGGAAACTGCCCGTCATTTTTGTAATTGAGAACAATGGTTATGCCATGGGTACTTCTATACAGCGTGCTTCTAACGTTACCGATTTGTACATTTTGGGTGAGGCTTACGAAATGCCTTCTATGCCTGTGGATGGTATGGACGTTGAAGCTGTGCATCATGCGGTGGCAAAAGCAGCTGAGCGCGCCCGCGCCGGTGAAGGCCCCACATTACTGGAATTTCGTACCTACCGCTATCGTGGGCACTCAATGTCTGACCCGCAAAAATACCGCACCAAAGAAGAGGTGGAAGCGTACAAAAAATTAGACCCCGTGGAGCAAGTGCGTGCTACCATTTTGAGAAAAGGGCTGGCAACCGAAGAAGAACTATCCGCTATTAATGCCCGTGTAAAAGCTATTGTAGAAGATTCGGTTCAGTTTGCCGAAGAGTCCCCTTTCCCCGACCCTTCGGAGGCTTTTACCGATGTATATGTGCAGCCGGACTATCCGTTTATCATGGACTAAATCAAATTATAATAAAGAAAAACAATAAAGCCTTCGACAAGTGCGAAGGCTTTATTGTTTTCCAAAACTTCATACAACAAACAACCGTTTTGCTGCTTGTAGGCAACTATTCCTTGATATTGTCTGCCTTTTTGAAATCAATGGAGACCGAATTTACGCAATAACGCAGCCCTGTCGGGTTAGGGCCATCGTCAAAAACGTGTCCGAGGTGGCTATCGCAGCGGGCGCACATAATTTCGGTGCGTATCATGCCGTGCGAGGTATCGGTTTTGTACTTAATTCTGCCCTTGCCTATTTCATCGAAGAAACTCGGCCATCCGCAGCCCGAATCAAATTTTTGGTCAGAACTAAACAGTTCATAGCCGCAGGCTGCACACGTGTAAATGCCCTTTTCTTTGTGCAGGTAAAATTTACCTGAAAAAGGACGTTCCGTGCCTTTTTCACGCAAAATATAGTATTGCTCGGGAGTCAGTTGTTTGCGCCACTCCTCCTCTGTTTTGACTACTTTTTCTACGTTTGCCAAAGCCTTTTCGTCAACTTTGATCTTTCTTGAGGTCATGTCCATATTTTGTCCGTTTGTGCAGTTGGCAAAAAACAATGCCAATGATGCGATAAGCCAATATTTCATGTGGTCTGTTTCTTAATCAAAACGTTTATCTGTTGGCTTTTGTTTGTAAGAGTAAGGGCTTTAACATCCATTGATACAGACCTGAATATAGCCAATTCTAACGAAATTTGTCTTCACAAATCTGAAATCACTCATACATATGTTGCACCTCAAACTGCCAACCGACCCGCGCTGGGCTGATATTGCCGAGAAAACACTGGAAGACATCCTGACCGACCACGCCTATTGCGAGCAAAAAGCTGCTTCTACCTGCATCTCCCTGATAGTGGAATACCCTGATTATGAGAAAATTGTGGAAACACTTACACCCGTTGTAACCGAAGAATGGCAACATTTTGAGCAGGTACTGGCGCAAATCAGAAAGCGCGGCTTCAAATTGGGCAAACAGCGCAAAGATGAATACGTAGTAGCCCTGAATCAACTCATCACCAAAGGCGGTTCCCGCGAACAGCGGTTGGTGGATAAGTTGCTCATTTGCGCTCTGATTGAAGCCCGCAGTTGCGAACGGTTTAAGATGCTATGGCAAAACATCGCCGACGAAGAACTTTCGCAGTTCTACTACGAACTGATGGCTTCCGAAGCAGGGCATTATGTCAATTTTATTGAATTAGCCCGAGAAATTATGCCGCGCCCTGTGGTAGATGCCCGCTGGCAGGAATTCCTTAAAGCCGAAGCCGAAATTATTGAAACTCTGGGCGTGCGAGAGGGGAAGATGCACTAAGCCAGCGCACTAAATGCATACAGGAAAAAAAGTGCCAGTAAAACAACCGGAAGGGTTATTTTCTTTGCCCAAACTTTTACATTCGCACCACTGACCCTAAGCCGTCCAACCATGGAACGAACCGTGCCGCTGGCAGAAAGAATGCGCCCAAAAAGTCTGGAAGAATACGTCGGACAAGCCCACTTGATGGGCAAAGACGGCATTTTCATTAAGATGATTCGCAATAAAAACATTCCTTCGTGTATTTTGTGGGGACCGCCCGGGTCAGGAAAAACAACGCTGGCGCTGCTATTGGCGCAAACCCTGCGTTTCCCGTTCTTTACCCTGAGCGCAATCGGTTCTGGTGTCAAAGAAATCAGAGACATTATTGACAGAGCAAAATTTCAGCCAAAAGCAATTTTGTTCATCGACGAAATCCATCGCTTCAACAAAGCGCAGCAGGATGCCTTGTTGGGTGCAGTGGAAAACGGTACGCTGACGCTCATCGGTGCTACGACCGAAAACCCATCGTTTGAGGTCAATGCCGCCTTGCTTTCCCGATGTCAGGTGTTTGTATTAAAGCCATTAAGCGAAACGGATTTGCTTAATTTGCTGCAACGAGCAGTCGCCCGCGAAAGTGAAGACAAAAAAATTAACGTCAGGCTTACCCAGACCAATGCGCTGATTTCACTAAGCGGCGGCGATGCCCGCAAAATGTTGAACCTGTTGGAAATGACTGTTAACAGCACCGATGCCGATGCGGGTGAAATTACAGTTACCGACCATGCCGTTGTGCATGTTGCCCGACAGCGCACTGCCCGCTACGACAAAAGCGGCGAACAGCACTACGATATTATTTCGGCTTTCATCAAATCCATACGAGGCAGCGACCCCGATGCGGCACTTTATTGGCTTGCCCGTATGCTTACAGGCGGAGAAGACCCGCAGTTTATCGCCCGCCGATTGCTCATTCTGGCTTCAGAAGACATCGGCAATGCGAACCCCAATGCGCTGCTGCTTGCCAACACCTGCTTTCAGGCAGTTTCTGCCGTAGGAATGCCCGAATCGGACTTGATTTTGTCGCAAACAACCATCTATTTGGCATGTTCGCCGAAGAGCAATAGTGCCTACAAAGCCATCCGCAAAGCACAGAAAGCCGTTGAAAAATTCGGCGATTTGCCCGTGCCGCTGCATTTGCGCAATGCACCTACACACCTGATGAAAAAATTGGGCTATGGCGCGGATTACCTCTACCCGCACGACTACCCTGATAACTTCACGGAGCAACAATACCTGCCCGATGCTATGCAAGGACAGGTATTTTATCAGCCCGCCGATAACGAGCGCGAGCAGGAAATGGCTAAACGCCAGCGGAAACGTTGGAAAAGTAAAGAATGAAAGATTATTGCACCGTAACAGGGAACGTTACGTCAATATCTGTTTCACCGCCGGCTTGCATAAAATTAGTGTTATTCAAACCTGCAAATGCCTTGTTCAGGTCGTGGCGCAATACGATGCGAAGCGAGCCCCTGCCTGCCGCCTGTGTTTCCATCACATTGCGCAAACCCAGCGGGCGGTTGTTCCTGTCCGCGTCGTCGTAGCGGTGTGTCATCAGCGTAGCGGGGTTGATAATGAAGAAAAACTGATGCTCATCGGCCTCGGTGCGGATTTCCGCCGTTTTGTCTTCGCGTTTGCTGCCTTCTTCTTTGGCAAGCGTCAGCGTTACGTTATAGGCAGTGCGGGCGCGAAGCGGTTGCACGGTAATGGTTGGCGGATTGCCGCCGTCACCGTCAGGGTCGCTAAACAGGAAAGTAACCGAGGCTCCGCCTGTAACAGGCGTAAATACTACTTCCATGCGGTTGATGGACTCCTTTTCGTTTTCGGGCTCAGGGTCTTTGCGATTGCAACCGCTCAAAACAACAACAGTAAACAGCAAGGCATACAAGCCTGTACGCAAATTGAACATGGTTAAAATGGGTTTTAAGTGAATAAAATTTACAAGTTGCATTTTAGGTAGAGTTGAAGATTTCTTCCCTGTTCGTCGGCGAAATAACGGAATCGGTTCATATAGTCGCGGTAGGCAAGGTTGGCGAGGTTATGCACCGAAAAACCGATGTGCAACGTCTGCCTGCCGTGTTCGTAGCGGGTGCCGCCGTCAAAGTTGAGCAGCGTGTAGCCTTTGGGGGGCGGGGCAAAGTCGCGTTCTGTTTCCGTGCGCCGTTGTTGTGCCGTCAAAAGGCAGCTAAGCGCGGCATAAGCACCCTTCCAACGACTTTTCGAAGGCAGTGTAAAGTTTCGTCGCAGGGTTGCCGAGGCTTGGTCGGGTGGAATCCACGGCAGAAATGCACTATTGGTCAGGTCGCGGGCGCGCACCATCGTGCCTTTCAGCAAGGTTTCCCATGCGGCGGAAGGTTGCCAACGCCAGGTGAAATCTGCACCTGCAAGTTGTGCGTTGGTTTGTTCGAAATGAAAAACAGGGAACGCACCTCGAATGGTCAGCTGCGTTTCGGCTTGTGGGGCAAGGTAGATATAGTTGCCGATATATTGGGCAAAGCCGGCGATTTCCAGACTAATCTTATCGGTTTTCAGGTTCAGGCTATTTGTCCATTTCCATGATTGTTCCGATTGGAGGCTGTCGCTGCCAAACTCTAAGGCTGCCGCACCGTGGTGTAGCCCTTCGCTGTACAGTTCGTTGGGTGCGGGCGGTCGCCATGCAGAAGCTAACTGCGAGCGCAGGGTCAATTTTTCGTTGATGTAATAAGCCGCGCCAACCGTTGCCGAAACGTTATTAAACAGCCTTTCGGTGCGCTGCAAAACGTTGTTGCGATTAAATCGGCGCACTTCCATGTGGCGCAGGTCGTAGCGAATGCCCGCTTCGGCATCCCAACGAGTTGCCGAGTATTTCCAAATGGCAAAAGCACCTGCCGCTGTTACCCAATAGTTCGGCACTAAGGGGCGAATGCCCGTGCCGGGCGTGTTTAGGTTGCTTTGTAAAAGCCCGTTGAAACCGAATTTCCGATGCAAAGCAGTACCTTTTCCTGCCTCGTAAACCGCATCCAGAGTGTGTGTAAACAGATTCAGGTCAAGGGCAGGGATATTGTCGCGACCGCCGCGGCGGATGTCAAACTCTTGCCGTCGGTTGTGCTGAAAACCGTATTGCCATTGCCATTCGCCTTGTGAGCGCTTTAAGTATCCGTTGATTTTCAGTAAATTATGTGTAACTGCTTGGCGCGGATTATCTATCCGATAGCCGAAATCGGCGCTGACAACGGGGCGCGGGCTGCTCATGGCAAATTGCAAGTCGGTCAAGTTGCCGATGTGCGCACCTCTGAAAATGCCTAAGTCGGTATTGAAGCGGCTGAAAAATACCTCCGCGCCGTAGCGTTCTTTTTGGTAGCCCGCTGCCAGCGAAAAGTTGGTTTCGCTTACGCCCGTGTTGGCAAGGAAATAATCGGGTGTATGGATGTTGCCGCTGCGTTTTCGAGTCAGTTGTGCTCTCCAACCGATACCGCCGTGGTAGCCGCTCACCTGCCCCGACGCAATGCCCTGCCTGCCGTTGCTTGCTCCTTGCAAGTGCCATTCGCTGCCGATGCCTGCCTGTACGGGTAACTTTGGTGGATTGACCAGCACCACGCCGCCCATGGCTTCTGCGCCGTATTGCACAGCTGCCGCCCCTTTTACTACGGTCAGTTGCGATGCCATGAACGGGTCTATTTCAGGGGCGTGGTCTAATCCCCATTGCTGCCCTTCTTGGCGGATGCCGTTGTTTAAAATCAGGATGCGATTGCTGTGCAAACCTTGAATAACAGGCTTGGCAATGGTTGCCCCGTTGCGCAATACCTGCACCCCACTCATACTGCCAAGAGATTCGGCAAGCCCTTTACCTTGCGTTCGTACAAGTGCTTCATCGGAAATCGTGGCAAGCGTTGCCGTAGCCTTCCCGATGCCGATTTTTTCATCTTTTACAGTAAGCGTTGTGAGTTCCAACGTTTCGGGAATCAGTGGCAGCATTTTTTCCTCACCTGTGGGTAGCGTGTAAATGGCATCTTTGAAACCTTCCTTGCTGATAATGATTTGCGCAAATCGCTCACACCCGTTAAGGGCAAACTTTCCGTCGGCATCGGTTGTCAGGGCTTTGCCGCCGTCTTTCATTCGTTGCACCAATGCACCCGCTACAGGTTGCCGCGTGTAGGCGTTGACTACTCTGCCTGCAATGCGCCCGTTGCAAGGAGCATGCTGCGCCTGCACATGTAGGACAAGTATTCGTGTAAGCAGCAGAGAGAACAGTAAACGCATCTAATTTTGCAATTGAGTTGCAAAAATAAGTAAATGCAACTCAATTGCAAGTATGTGGATAACAATAAAAAAAGGCAAACAGCCAATAAGCCGTTCGCCTTTTTAGGTGTACTAAGTCTGATTAGTCGTCGTTTCTGCCGAACAACATCATTACATAGTACAATAGTGTGGCAATAGAGCCGATGGCCGCTACTACGTAGGTCATAGCTGCCCACCAAAGAGCATCCTTAGCCATTCCATACTCTTCTCTATTGACAATACGGGCATTGTTTAACCATTGCACGGCGCGATTGCTTGCGTCAAATTCTACGGGCAGCGTGATGACGCTGAACAAGGTAATCATGGCAAACAAGCCTACGCCAATGTATAAGGGCAGAGGTGTTACCTGCATCAGGAAGATGCCTGCTAGCAAAATCCATGTTACCCAATTGGAAGCAAAACTTACCACGGGAACGAGCTTAGAACGCATCTCGAGGAAACTGTATGCGGTTGCATGTTGCACGGCATGCCCTGTTTCGTGAGCAGCTACGGCAGCAGCAGCGGCATTGCGACCATAGAATACCTCTTCGCTCAGGTTGATGGTTTTATCGGCCGGGTTATAGTGGTCAGTCAGCTGACCGGGTATGCAAGTGATTTCTACATCATAAATGCGGTTGTCTATCAGCATTTTGTGTGCAATTTCAGCGCCGCTCATGCCGGAACTGAGCGGGGTCATGGCATAGGTGCGGAATCTGTTTTTCAGCCTTGCCTGTACTGCCCAGCTAACCGCCATAATAATTAACGAAAGTATCAACATAGCTTTTTCTCCTTGTTTAACTGTAATAATATACAACGCAAATCAAATGCGCAAGTTACGATGCTGCCATTTTGTCATTTTTTGCTTCTGGTTTGAAAAGCAGGCTTGCACCCAGTGCCAACACGCCAAAAAAAATGTAAGACAGCAATTGTGAGCTGTGTGCCATAAAAGCAAACTCCTGTGCGGGGATTTGTGCAATACCATAAGCTGACAGTGTGGCAGTTACAAACAAGTGGTAAACTCCGATGCCTCCTTGCACGGGTGCTACAATGCTAATGCCGCTCATCATCAAAATGGCAAGTGCGCAGTGCCAGTCCAGTTGCTCGGTGGCCGGTAGGGCAAAAAACAGCACATACGAAGTCAGATAATAACAAGCCCAGATAACGACTGTGTGCAGCAAAAAACCGATGCGTTGGGCAGTGGAAAGTTGCAGCACAGATAGTACGCCGTCTTTCAGCCCTTTGAGAAAGCCAATGATTTTTTGTGCCCACATGAGTTTTATCCAGTAGGAGCGGGTGGCATATGCAATGGCAACACCGCCAAGGGCAACCAATGCCATGCCTCCGAGCAAGAGGCCTTTGTTGAGTACATTACCTTGTGCATTGCCACCGAAAATTTGCATAAGAAAATCGCTGAGGCGGTCAGATTCTAGCCACAACGCCCCGAGCGTAAACAGCACAAGCATAAATAAGTCAAAAACGCGCTCGGCAATGACTGCACCGAAAGATACTTGGAAGGGAATGTCTCTCATGCGTTGGAGTACGGCGCTGCGGCTCACCTCGCCCATCCTCGGCACAACTAAGTTGGCCAGATAGCCTATCATGACGGCAATAAAGGCAGGCACGTCACCGGCGTTGTAACCCAAAGGTTTGAGCATGATAGCCCAGCGAATGCCCCTGCTTAGGTGTGCGGTCAACGATAAGATAATGGATACGGCAATCCATTCCCAGCGGGCTTGTGAGAGGTTGCGCCAAAGTTCGCCGAAGTCCTGATTGCGATAAAGCATCCAGAACAACCCAATGGCTACGGCAAGTGTGAGGATATATTTAAGCACCGAAATGGCTTTTTCTTTCATAAAGCAGGCAGATGTGAGGCGGCAAAATTCGCAGATTTTCCATCACTGCTCAAATCATGGCAGGTTATAAAAAAGTTGCGCAAAAATTAGCTTTTTTCGTTTTTTGTTTGTACTCTAATCACATGAGACTGTTTTTCTGTTTGATTTGTCTATAACTCATTTTTAGCCTTAACGCACTTGCCTGCTTTTTTCACTAAACAACCTTTAATTATACCATGGAGTCTTTGCTTTTCCCTTTCCCTTTTTATTGTGGATTGCGTTGGCAGCAGTCTTCGGCGCAACTTTAACCTATTTCTTTTTACGCAAAGGCGTTTGGCAAAGTTGGAGAATGACTATGAACAATTGCAAATGGAAGCCGATGAGTTGGAGGATGATACTAATTACAAAATGCGCAAATCATCGCAGCAGGTGTCTGTTATGAGCCGCAAATTGTAAGAGGCACAGCAGGAATTGCTGATTTACAAACTCAATGCGGAAAAAGAAAAGCAAAAGATGGCCAACAAAATCAGACAGTTGAATATTCAGTTGGATGCCGGTGAGAACGAAATGGAAGTGATGCGTGTTTATTGGGCACGCAAAGAACAGGAGTGGAAATCGGTACAGGAGGGACTAAATGCTCTGTTGTCCGAAAAAGACCAAATCATAGCAGATTTGCACGCATCTTTGGCATGGCTTGCTGCCGGTCAGGCACAGCAATCGCTGCAACGCAAAGAAGAAAAAGCCATTATCGGGCAATCGGCCGAAGATATTCAGTCTTCATTGTTGTAAACCGTAACATTTCTCAAAAGGCGTGCCTTCATTGAGGCATTGGCAAAGCATGAGCAGCCCTTGTTGCTGTTGTTTGGCATACCAGTTATTTACTTCGTGGCGTGCGGTCAGGTAATTCACGTACACATGGTGCGGGTTGCCGAAAAAACGGCGGTTGCTGCTGATAGTATGTAGCGGCGGCGCGTATCGGCCATGTTGGGTGAATGCTTCCCACTCGGCTTCTGCCTCGGGAAAACGCTCGTCGAGCAACATGGCAAGCCCTTCATCAAACCAAGCAGGCACTTCAAATGTGCGATTCCACCAGCCCACCCGTGCCATCAGCTCGGCGTGGCAAAGTTCGTGCGCTAGAACGTCCGTATTGATACCGTCCGGTTCTAACACGATGTAAGCCCCTGTAACGGCTAAATGTGTAAGCCCGGTACGTGCGTTCGCTGCGCCAAAGTAGCGGATGGCCTGCAAGTCATGCCCGGCAATGACTACGGGGTGTGCTTGCTGCGAGCCAAAAAAATTGCTGATTCGCTTGCTTGCTTTTTGCAAATGTAGCAACAGCGTATCGCGCATTTCCATCGGCATCTGCGGCGTAACGTACACGTTGGGTGCAATCATTTCCACTTTTTCACGGCTGATATTCAGGCAGCGGAAATAGCCGGGTCTCAACACAATGTAAATGCCTATTGCTGTCAGCAACAGCAGGAAAAGCAACAACGATATGCGAAAAAAACATTTCAAGGCTGTAAGGAGTGATTTAGATAGGCTTGTATGCTCGCCATTACTTTTTGCGTGGCACCTACATTTCGCTTGACATAGGCCTCACATGCCGCAGACGCTTTTTGGTAAGCATCCGCATCACTTAACCATTTGCTGATGATGGCGGCGAGCTCGCCTGTGCCGGCAATGGTGAAGGCGCCTCCTTGTGCCAGCAATTCATTGGCTTCGCGAAACTGTCGATATTTGCGGTTGCCGAATACGACGGGTACACCAAAAGCAGCCGGTTCCAGAATATTGTGCAGGCCGTTTTTAAAGCCACCGCCAACATAGGCAACCGTGCCGTATATGTACAGGCGGTTCAGTAAACCCACATTGTCAATCAGCAAGGCGCGGGTGTGGTGCAGACCTTCTAAGCCTGTTTGCAACAAGGTCGAATAGCGGACAGCACCTCCCTGCCCAAATACTTTTTCTATGTCTTGCAGGAAACTTTCGCTGATTTCATGCGGTGCAATAATGAACTTACAACGGGTAATCAGTTGCCGCACGTCTTTGCCAATAACCGCCCAGTCATCAGGCCAGAGGCTGCCCATAACTACTACCTTGCTTTCATAGGCAAAGTGTGCGGCAATGCTTACAGGTGCTGCTGCATCCGCAATTTGTGCCACGCGGTCTGTGCGCGTATCGCCCGATACCGTTACATGGTTGATGTGCATGGATTGCAGTAGTTGCTGCGAAGTATTGTCCTGCACGTGTATTTCGCGGAAGAAATGCAGCATTTGCCTGTAAAATCCGCCATAGGGCTTAAAAAACAATTGTGAGGGGCGAAAGATGGCGGCAAAAAGCAATACAGGGACATCTTGACGGCTCAATTCACGCAGGTAGTAATACCAAAACTCGTATTTTACGAACAGCACCAACTCAGGGCGAACCAGATTGACCAATCGCCGTGCCTGTCGGGGAGAATCGAGCGGCAGGTAGAGCACCCAGTCTGCCTGTTCATAGTCCTTGCGTATGTGGTAGCCACTTGGCGAAAAAAAAGTGAGCAGTACCTTGTGGTTCGGATATGCTTTGCGAAAGGCCTCAATAACCGGTCTGCCTTGTTCAAACTCCCCTAGCGATGCACAGTGAAACCATACAACCCGATAGGAGTGATTGGTAAAAATTTCTTCCCATAAACAAGCCTGTTGTTTGCGGTCTTCCAAAAAATCCGATGCTTTTTGGTTAAACAGAGCCGCAATCCGCAAACCGATGCGATAAATAAATAAAAACAAATTGTAAAGCAGCAATGAGCAGGATAATTTTGTGAAGCATACAAAGTTAACACAAGCTCAACAACTTGAAAATCGGAAGAATCAATCATTGCATATGAAAACTCAAGTAACCATCTGCCTGCTTGCAATCGCATTGGCGCAGGCAGGCTGTTCGCCCAAGGCAGAAGAACAACAAAGCAAGGCCACTGCCGCAATGGAAACATCGGTAGGCCAGCCGATAGCTACCGAAACTACCGCTCCGGCAACTTCGGAGGCTGCTGCTCAGCCTGCTGAGTTTGCTCAGTTTCAGTTTGAAACACAGGAGTACAATTTCGGCACAATTGAGCAGGGTAAGAAAGTTCGCTATGCTTATCAGTTCATCAACACGGGAAAAATTCCGTTGGTGATTTCGCAAGTGCAACCGCAATGTGGCTGTACGGCGGCAGATTATACCAAAGACCCTGTTCCTCCGGGCGGCAAAGGTCAAATTGTATTGGAATTTGACAGCAGCGGCAAAGAAGGGCAACAAAATAAAATTACCACCGTGTTTGCCAATGTGCAGGGCGGCAGCACTATTTTGGGTATGACAGGGGTCGTGCAACCGCTCAGCGATGGTCGCCCGTTGAGAAGAAACTAACCCCCGTTTTTTTGGTCATGAAATACCTGATAGCAGGACTGGGTAACATAGGCCCCGAATATCATGAAACGCGCCACAATATCGGCTTCATGGTGGTTGATGCACTGGCTAAGCACCATGAAGCATCTTTTTCCTTTGAAAAGTTGGCTTATACTTGCGAGTTCAAACAAAAAGGGCGCACAATTTACCTCATCAAGCCTACAACCTACATGAACCTCAGCGGCAAAGCTGTGAACTATTGGTTGCAGCAATACAAAGTGCCTGTGGAAAATCTGCTGGTGATTGTGGACGATTTGGCACTGCCTTTCGGCAAGATGCGTCTGCGGCCTTCGGGCAGCAGTGCCGGGCACAACGGGTTGAAGGATATAGAAGCCGTTTTAGGTACGCAGCAGTATGCCCGCTTGCGATTCGGCATTGGCAACAATTACCTCAAAGGCCGTCAGGCAGACTATGTATTGAGTAAGTTCAATGCTGAAGAAATGGCAGAGATACCACTGCTTCTGCAACGAGCGCAGGATATAGTATTGTCGTTCTGTACAGTAGGCATTACGCCTACCATGAACCAATACAACCAGTAACGGTAGCAGATGAATTGCCAAGATTAAATCGCAAACTCCATATAAAACTCCAAATCCATGCGGTCATCAATCGGGATGAGCATAAATGAAGGCCGTTTTACCTGATAATCTGTTAGTTGTATGGAAAAGTTGCCTTTTACTTGCAAATTTTTGCCATTCCTCACAAGTGCCACAGGGAAACTGACCGCGCGGGTGATACTGTGGAAAGTCAGGCTGCCCTGCACCTCTGCCAGAGTGTCGGAACTGTACGTAATTGCATTGCTCACAAAAGTTACTTTGGGATATTTCAGAGCTTCCAATACTTCCAGTGTGTGGCTGTCGCGGTTGGAGTTGCCGCTGTCAAAATCGGCAACTTTGGCGGCAACCGCTACTTTCTCTATGCGCCCGATGCCGTCGTTATAGACGATGATACAATCAACCTGCTTGTTTTTTCCTTCCCATGCGTGGAGCATATGAACAGCTTTGTAGGAAATAAAATAAAAATATAAGAGCCGGCCTTGTCTGCCCTAATGGTGCGATTGGTTGTGGCAAACAGCATCAGCCACACAGATAGCCAAATCATACGCTTAGTTATTTCGGATGGTCAGTCGGTCGCCGGTGGCATTAATTTCGGTTTGGTAAGTGCGCAGTCCCCCTGCACCAAGGGAATTCAGCCCTCTACCGGGTAGTGCTGTTGTGGTCTTTTTTTCGGTTAATCATTGGCGGCGGTGCAAGCAAGGAAAGTGCCGCAGTAAAAAAATATGTTACCGTAATCCCTGTGGCAAGTCCTTCGTGTGCATTGCGCAGTTCTCTGCTGTAATTATTGTATAGTCGCTGCCCTACAATACCCTGCGCAACCATGCCGCCCAGCGTAGCATACCCCGGCGCTTGATGCAAAACAAGCATGGTGCGACGTGCTTTCAGTTCGCGGGTGCATGCGGCCTCTGTCAATGGAGCACCGGAAATGCGCAACAATCCCTTTTTGCCCCACAGCAGTCCTTGCGTCAGCATCATTCGTTCGGGCAGAAAAATTGTGGCTGTATCTTCTTGTACAAGTAGATTCAACAGCGAATCGGTTTGGGCATGGGCAGCGGCCAGCCCTAAACACAGTCACCCGAAAAGTATCAGGCAAAATTGTTTCATAAAAATGCAAACCTACACATCTAATTCAAAGTTACTGAGTCGCCTCACTATATAGTATGACAAGTTTGTTACGGTAGTTGCCTGATTGTTGAACTTTTTTATTATAGGTCTTATGCATCGTATTGGTCTGATTACCGTAGAAATTATAGTAGGCCAGTTGTTCACTATTTCCGACTATATTTTTCTTTTTTCATTTTGAAGTAATGAAGCACGGTCGTTTTATGGTTTTTTTTGTAAGCATCATTGTGATGTCTTGCAGTAAAGGCAATTTGCAAGAAGACCCGCAGGCTGACTTAAATGCCCCCCTTCGTCCGTACAATCTGCAAATTCCGGATTATTTCAGCCGTAATTTTCAGATACCGGCCGACAATCCTCTCACCGAACAGGGGGTAGAACTTGGCCGCATGTTGTTCTACGACACCCGCCTTTCATCCGACAATCGCGTTTCCTGTGCCTCCTGTCATCAGCAAAGCGCAGCTTTTTCCGATAATAATCGTTTCAGCCGCGGCGTACAAGGGCGCATAGGCGTGCGTAACAGCATGTCGCTGGCCAACCTGATGTGGGTCAATCGCTTGTTTTG
Organism: uncultured Cytophagales bacterium; assembly: GCA_938039675.1. Classification (GTDB taxonomy): domain Bacteria; phylum Bacteroidota; class Bacteroidia; order Cytophagales; family Thermoflexibacteraceae; genus Rhodoflexus. Next base: position 48,143 of record CALHUI010000004.1, on the reverse strand, counting down.
GGACGGGCGCGCAACCTCGCTGGAGCAGCAGGCGCTTATTCCCATCGGCCATCCCGATGAGATGAACTTACCGCCCGACCAAGCTGCTGCCAAGTTGCAGACGATTCCGGAATATCCGCTGAGGTTCAAGCAGGTTTTTGGCTCTGAACAAATCACTCCGATGAATATTGCCAAAGCACTGGCACAGTTCCAGCGTACACTTATCAGCGCCAACTCGCGCTACGACCGCTATTTGCGCGGTGAATATCGCCCTAACTCATTAGAGTTGCAAGGTATTCAACTGTTTTTCACTCACCCGATTCCTGAAATCGGGCTGCGCGGCGGCAACTGCGGCGATTGCCACGTGGGGCCGCTTGTGCAGGGCGACCCGGCGGCTTTCAGAGGGTTTCATAATAACGGTTTAGATACCGATGCTGCGCTGTCTCCCGGGTTACAGGCTGTAACCAATAACCCTAACGACCGCGGTAAATTTCGCGCCGTATCGCTGCGCAATATTGCCTTGACAGCACCTTACATGCACGACGGCAGATTCCGCACGCTTGAAGAGGTGTTGGAGCATTACGACCAACACGTGCAAATAAGCCGAACCTTAGACCCGCTGATTATTGAAGCAAGCAATGAAATTCGGACAGATGATAACGCGCCTGTGAAACTGCATTTGACCGCACAGGAAAAACGCGCCATTCTGGCATTTCTCCACATGCTTACCGACAGCACTTTTATTCAGGACAGACGTTTCAGTAATCCTTTTGCAGACAGGTAAGCAGTGAAATAGGTATTTCAGAAGCCGGATTTGCGGCTTAGAAATTAAACAAACATTAGGGAGATACGTGGCCGTGCAACGGCGCGTACAACCTTCTAAACGTAAAGAACGCAAAATTCCTGCGATTGCTTATTTAGATTAAGTCTTAATTGATGCTATCTTTGTGCCGCAATTTGTGTACAAACCATGTTAAAGTCCCGGCAAGTTTCTCCTCAGGCAATCCCTGCCGATATGTTTTGCCCTTTCAGTTGTCATGAAAGCATTTGTCAGGGTAAAGACAAGTGTTGCAAAAAATACAAAAAGGGCAAGCGTTGCAAAAAGTGTCCTGATGCATAGTCATATCAGGCTATTTTGAACCCGATTTTATGCTTTTGAATTATCTTTCAGAAGTTTGCAACTTTTTCCCTTGTTTTTTACTACATTGCGAAAATCACTGCATAGATATCGTTTTCCTTGCAGAAGATAGTTAATTAGATTAACTATTTATCTCGCTCTGACGTTTTTGCCTGTTGTAAAAACTGATATGAAGCCACGTACTTTATTTGACAAAATTTGGGACAGCCACGTGGTAACTGCCCGCCCCGGACATCCCGATGTGCTGTATATTGACAAGCACTTTATCCACGAAGTAACCAGCCCGCAGGCATTTGCAGGCTTGCGCAAGCGTGGGCTGCCCGTGTTCCGAACCTATCGCACGGTAGCCACTGCCGACCACAATGTACCCACTAAAGACCAGCATCTGCCTATCAAAGATGCTCTTTCGCGGATGCAGGTAGAAACCCTGACAAAAAATTGCGCCGATTTTGGGATTGAACTTTACGGTCTTGGGCATCCCTATCAGGGCATTGTGCATGTTATCGGTCCGGAATTGGGTATTACGCAGCCCGGCATGACCATCGTTTGCGGCGACAGCCACACCAGCACGCATGGCGCTTTCGGTACTATTGCCTTCGGTATTGGTACAAGTGAGGTGGAACAGGTGTTGGCGACGCAGTGCATCTTGCAATACAAGCCCAAGCGCATGAAGATAGAGGTTAACGGTACTTTGGGCAAAGGCGTAACGGCAAAAGATATCATCCTCTATATCATATCCAAAATTTCGGCAAGCGGCGGCACGGGCTACTTTGTGGAATATGCCGGCAGTGCCATCCGTTCGCTGAGCATGGAAGCCCGCATGACTATTTGCAACATGAGCATTGAAATGGGCGCACGCGGCGGGCTGATTGCCCCCGACCAAACCACATTTGACTACGTTAAAGGCAGAAAATTTGCCCCCGAAGGTGAGGCATGGGATAAGGCACTTGCCTACTGGCAGACCCTTTACACCGACGAAGATGCAGAATTTGACCGCGTGCTGACTTTTGATGCCGCCGACATAGAACCCATGATTACCTATGGCACCAACCCCGGCATGGGCATCAAGATAACCGACCGCATCCCTACGGCGGAGGAGTTGGCAGATATTTCCGAAGTAGCGTCTTTCCGCAAATCGTTGGAATACATGGGCTTGCGCGAAGGCAGCCCCATGCAAGGGCAACCCGTGGACTACGTATTCATCGGCTCTTGTACCAATTCGCGCATAGAAGACTTGCGGCAGGTTGCCTCTTTCGTGAAGGGCAAGAAAAAAGCCCCTAATGTGGAAGTATGGGTCATTCCCGGTTCGCAGCAGGTAAGCAAACAGGCACAAGCCGAAGGATTGGACAAGATTTTTGCTGAAGCAGGCTTTGAAATGCGCGGTGCGGGCTGTTCTGCCTGTCTGGGTATGAACGAAGACAAAATTCCCGCGGGCAAATATTGCATCTCTACCTCTAACCGCAACTTTGAAGGCAGGCAAGGGCCGGGCGCAAGAACTTTCTTGGCAAGTCCGCTTTCTGCCGCCGCAGCAGCCATCACAGGCAGCGTAACCGACGTGCGCGAAATGTTGTAAATTGTGTAGGATAAACATCAGTGAGCACAGCAACCATGACAGAGGCTATCAGATTGTCTTTCAAATCAATAGGCGGGCTTTCCCAAGAGGAGTTCATGCAGTTCTGTCTGGAAAATCCCGACCTGAAATTTGAACGCACATCCGAAGGACAAATCATCATCATGCCAAATACGGGAGGACGAACGGGAAAAATCAATGCCCGCATCAATTACTTTCTGACAGGGTGGAATTTAGCCGCCAACTTGGGTGAAACATTTGATTCATCTACATCTTTTCGCTTGGCAAGCGGCGCAGTGCGTTCACCCGATGCAGCGCGGATAGCCAAAGAGCGGTGGGAACAATTGTCGGAACTTGAACAGCGACAATTTCCGCCCCTTTGCCCTGATTTTATCATTGAATTGCGTTCCGAATCGGATTCGCTGAAAGAACTACAGCAAACAATTACAGGTGATTGGATAGGCAACGGCTGCCGTTTGGCATGGCTGATTGATGCCGATGCGCAAACGGTTTACGTGTATCGTCCCGATGCCGTGCCTGAAACAGTGCAGGGTTTCAATCAACGTCTTAGCGGCGGAGAGGTGCTACCCGGTTTTGAGTTAGACCTTTCGCAGTTGCAATGAAACAACTATTGCGGACATATCAACTTGTACATACCGACCTGACAGTTGCACGCATAAACTTGACGGGTCTTCAAGGCCCGTCAAGTTTGGGTAGCTGCTTCTATATATGCTTGCTCATACTTGCCTTTACAACTGCAAGTTGCGCACCGCAAGGCGAGACGCTGCGTGGACGGCTGATGCCTAAGTCGTGGAGCAAAACCATCCAAAGCTACTGCGCGGGTGGCAGCGGCTATTGGGTGCTGCAAAAAGCAGACAGCAGCGAAGTAATCCTGTTCATTGCTGAAACGGGTACGCTGGCAACGCAGGCAGAAAAGCTGACAGGGCAAGCGGTGGAACTACGCGGGCAACTGCGGCAATACACCATAGAGCCATCCCCCAACCCGATGGAACAAAAGCCGATTGGCATGGACGGCAAACCCGCCGCCATTTCATGCGAAAGATTTGAATTAATAGCCATTCAACCTTTGGAAAACTGATTATGCAAAAATTCACCACACTGATAAGCACCGCCGTGCCTTTGGCAGTGGAAAACATAGACACCGACCAGATTATTCCGGCGCGATTCCTGAAAGCGACTACCCGCGAGGGCTTCGGCGAAAATCTGTTCCGCGATTGGCGATATAATCCCGATGGCAGTCCCAAAGCCGAATTTGTGCTGAACAATCCGCGGTACAAGGGCGAAATATTGGTGGCAGGTAAAAACTTTGGTTGCGGCAGCAGCCGCGAGCACGCCGCATGGGCAATTGCCGACTACGGTTTCCGCGTGGTAGTATCCAGCTTTTTTGCCGATATTTTCAAAAATAACGCGCTGAATAACGGCATTCTGCCCGTAGTCGTTTCGGATGCTTTCCTGAAAAAACTCTTTGCTGCTATTGAAGCTCACCCGCAAACGCAAATTGAGGTCAATCTGGAACAGCAGACCATCACCCTTTTGGCAGACGGTTCGCAGGAATCGTTTGACATCAACCCCTACAAAAAAACCTGCCTGATAAACGGCTACGACGATATAGATTATTTGCTATCGCTCAAAGCAGAGATTGAAGCCTTTGAAAGTCAAAGAGCAGTCTAAATCAATTTTATTCCAATACTCTGAAAGGGCTTGCAGCCGCTGGCAGGGATTCCGAAAAGCCTGTTAGCCGTCAGTGACGCTACCAGCGCTTTCAAAAACCAAGGATAAATATTCGGATTCAACACACACAACACTATTCAACACATATAGCTCACTTTCACTTTTTCCAATGTACTCAAAATTAAGATATACCTGATTTCATGTCTCAACAGATATTGATTATCCCCGGCGACGGCATCGGGGCAGAAGTAACCGAATGGGGAAAGCAAGCATTGCAAACTATAAGTGAAATTTTCGGTCATCGCTTCACCTTTGACTATGCCCTGCTGGGTCATGCAGCGATAGAGGCAACGGGTTCGCCCCTACCCGAGGAAACCCTTGCCAAAGCCCGACAGTCGGCAGCAATTTTGTTCGGTGCCATTGGGCATCCTAAATACGACAATGACCCTTCCGCCAAAGTGCGCCCCGAACAGGGCTTGCTTGGTTTGCGCAAAGCCTTGGGGCTGTACTGCAATATCCGACCGATTCAGTTGTTTGACGAACTCATCGGCGCGTCCAGCCTGAAACCCGAAGTACTGCGCGGTGCGGACATTCTCTTTTTCCGAGAACTGACGGGCGACGTGTATTTCGGACAACCCCGTGGGCGCACCGAAGACGGCTTAACTGCCTACGACACCATGATTTACAGTAAGTACGAAGTGGAACGCATTGCCCGCAAAGCCTTTGAAGCCGCCCGCTTGCGTCGCAAAAAAGTCCATTCGGTGGACAAAGCCAACGTGTTGGACAGCAGCCGCCTCTGGCGCGAAACCGTCAATGAAGTTGCCAAAGACTACCCCGACGTAGCCCTGCACCACATGTTCATTGACACAGCCGCCATGGCGCTCATCAAAGACCCGCAGCAGTTTGACGTGGTACTCACAGGCAACCTTTTCGGCGATATTCTCACCGATGAGGCTTCGCAAATTGCAGGCTCTATGGGGATGCTGGCTTCGGCTTCCATCGGCGATAGCACAGGCTTCTACGAACCCATTCATGGTTCCGCACCCGACATTGCAGGCAAGGGCATTGCCAACCCTATGGCAAGTATCCTTTCTGCGGGTATGCTGCTTTCCTATGCCTTCGGGTTGCATACCGAGGCAGAAGCCATTCGGAAATCCGTGGCACTCACCCTCAAACAAGGTTGGCGCACGGGCGACATCGCCGACGGCAACACCCCCGCCGACCACATTTTAGGCACTGCTGAAATTGGCAAAAAAATCGTTGAGAATATCATTCAAGTATCACAGGCAGCAGCTGCGTAGCATATTGCCTGCCAAATTTTGGTCATCAATTCATCAAAAAATAAGAAAAAATGAGTAACCGAGTCTATGTGTTTGACACCACGTTGCGCGATGGCGAACAGGTGCCGGGATGTCAGTTGAACACACAGGAAAAAATTATGGTCGCCCGCGAGTTGGAAGCCTTGGGCGTAGACATTATCGAAGCAGGTTTCCCGATTTCCAGCCCCGAAGACTTCCGTTCGGTGCAGGAAATTTCCAAAGCTGTCAGTGAACCTGTGATTTGTGGGTTGAGTCGTGCCGTAGAAAAAGACATCAAGGTGGCAGCTGAAGCTTTGCAGTATGCTAAGCGCAAACGCATCCATACCGGATTGGGTGCTTCCGACTTTCACATTAAGCACAAATTTCGTTCGACCCGCGAGGAGATGCTGGAACGCGCCGTGCGCGCCGTTAAATACGCCAAATCGTTTGTGGAAGATGTGGAATTTTTTGCCGAAGATGCCGGACGTGCCGACCCCGTTTATCTGGCGCAGATGATTGAGTTAGTTATTGCCGCAGGGGCAACCGTAGTCAATATTCCCGATACGACGGGATACTGCCTGCCCCACGAATACGGAGCTAAAATTAAGTATTTGGTGGAAAATGTAAAAGGCATAGAAAAAGCTACTATTTCGGTACACTGCCACAACGACTTAGGACTGGCTACGGCAAACTCTCTCTACGGGCTAATTAACGGTGCGCGGCAGGTAGAATGCACCATGAACGGCATCGGTGAACGAGCGGGTAATACTTCATTGGAAGAAGTGGTGATGGTTTTAAAAACCCATAAGTACCTCGGGCTGGAAACCCATATCAAAACCCAGCAACTCGGGCCGTTGAGTAAACTTGTTTCGCGCCTGATGCGGATGCCCGTGCAGCCTAATAAAGCGATTGTGGGAGCAAATGCATTTGCACACTCGTCAGGTATCCATCAGGACGGCGTATTGAAGCACCGCGAGAACTACGAAATTATCGACCCTGCCGATGTGGGCGCAGGTAGCAGCAGCATTGTACTCACTGCCCGCAGCGGACGTGCCGCACTGAACTATCGCTTGGAAAACATCGGCTTCAAGTTAGACCGCGCCACACTGGACATGGCCTATGAGCAATTCCTCATCTTGGCAGACCAATATAAAAACATCAACGACGACCATTTGCAACAGCTCATGGAAAAAATGCAGCTTAAAGCCGAAGTTTAAAAATTTTCAAAGAAACATGGCCAACCCTTTGGACTTTTCAATTTGGATTCGTAGTTTTGAAAAAAATCGTTAAAACTGATGTTGTTCAATATTGCTGTGCTGGTCATTACTCTTCTGCCGATTGTCGGATGAGAAGTGGCCCATTGCACACATAAATGAAAGCCTTTCCATCCGACCTAATGGAAAGGCTTTTTTATATAAGTATTCTTCGGCAACCTTATCAAAACCATACAACCATGTATTACAACGACAAAACCGTTTCATTTTTTGACGGCAAATTTTTGAAAAGTAAAGAAACAAGCATTAGCCCTTATTCACAAAGCCTCCACTATGGACTGGGGATTTTTGAAGGGCTGAAAGCCTATCAGACACAGCATGGCGTGCGCATCTTCAAGCCGATGGAACATTTCGCCCGCATGAAAAAAACCGCAGAAGCCCTGCATATGAAGTTTGACTACGACACAGCCGAACTGGAAAAGATTGCTTATGAACTGCTGGAACGCAACAAACTGAAAAATGCCTATATACGCCCCATACTTATTGCAGCCGACAATATAGGGCTTATGGCAGGAGGCGATACCAAGTTGTTTATGGCTGCTTGGAAGTGGCCGCGCTACCTTGGCGACCGATTGCTTAATACTTGTATCAGCCCATATGTGCGCATCAGCCCCAAGGAAACGCCTGTGATGGGTAAAATCACGGGCAACTATGTACCCAATATTATGGCAAGTACCGAAGCCAAACAACGCGGCTTTGACGAAGCTATTATGCTGGATGAAAACGGCTGTGTGGCACAAGCACCCGGCTCTAATATTTTCATTGAAAAAGACGGCGTGCTGATTACCCCGCCACTGGGGCACATCATACCCGGCATTACCCGCGCAACAGTAATAGATTTGGCAAAATCCCTGAAAATAGAAGTCCGTGAACGCATTATCACAGTAGAAGAACTTTTGGAAGCCGATGCTGCCATATTTACCGGAACGGCAACCGAAGTGGCAGGCATTGCCTCTGTGGATGGCAATTTATTGAAACTGCCTTTTAATAAATCGCAATGTGCCCGTATCGCAGAGGCTTATAATGAATTGGTACATTCTGTTCACGAACCGGCCTATACAATCATCTGATGGAACTCAATAAATTCAGTCGCACTTTTACCCAAGACGAGAGTCTGCCTGCCGCCAAAGCGATGCTTTATGGCGTGGGACTCACCGATGAGGACATGAACAAAGCCCAAATCGGGATTGCCAGCACAGGCTACGAGGGCAACACCTGCAACATGCACCTCAACGCGCTTGCCACACGCGTTAAGGCAAGTTTGAATGCAACCAATAAACTCATCGGCTTAACTTTCAATACGATTGGCGTTTCGGACGGCATGACCAACGGAACGGATTGGATGCGCTATTCACTGCCCAGCCGCGATGTCATTGCCGATTCCATAGAAACCATCGTTGGCGGGCAATGCTACGACGGCGTAGTAGCACTCGTCGGCTGCGACAAAAACATGCCCGGTGCCATGATTGCCATCGGCAGGCTGAACCGCCCCGCCATTGTTGTTTACGGCGGTACCATCAACTCGGGACGCTACGACTACGGGCAATACAAAGGCAAAAAATTGGACATCATCTCGGTTTTTGAGGCTTACGGAAAAAAAGTTGCCGGAACTATTACCGACGAAGAATACAAAGGCGTGATTAAAAATGCTATTCCGGGGGCGGGAGCTTGCGGCGGCATGTACACCGCCAATACAATGGCAACAGCCATTGAAGCCTTGGGTATGAGCCTACCCAACAGTAGTTCTTTTCCGGCCGTTAGCCCGATGAAGCACGCCGAGTGCGACCAAATCGGTCAGGTAATGCTGCGCGCCTTAGAGTTAGACCTTAAGCCCCGCGACATCATGACCTTTGAAGCCTTTGAAAACGCGATTACAATGGTTATGGCACTGGGAGGCTCTACCAATGCCGTGCTGCACCTGTTGGCAATGGCAAAAACCGTAGGCGTAAAACTTACCCTTGCCGATTTTCAGCGCATCAGCGACCGCACGCCCTACATTGCCGATTTGAAACCAAGCGGCAAATATTTCATGGAAGACCTTTGCAACATCGGCGGCGTACAGGCAGTGATGAAAATGCTTCATGCCGAAGGACTCATCCATGGCGATTGCATGACCATCACAGGCAAAACCATTGCCGAAAATCTTGCCAACTCATTGGGCTTGCAGCAAGGACAGGAAATTATTCGGCCATTAAATAATCCTATCAAAGCCAGCGGACACATCCAGATTCTGCACGGCAATCTCGCGCCCGAAGGTGCAGTAGCTAAAATCACGGGTAAAGAAGGCGAGCGCTTTGAAGGTAAAGCCCGTGTCTATGATTCGGAGCAGGCACTGAACGAAGGCATCGCCAAGCAGGAAATTCAGCCCGGCGATGTGGTCGTTATTCGCTACTGCGGTCCGAAAGGAGCACCCGGAATGCCCGAAATGCTCAAACCGACTTCGGCTATTATGGGCTCGGGCTTGGGCGATAAAGTGGCACTCATCACCGACGGGCGCTTTTCAGGCGGAACGCATGGCTTCGTAGTCGGACACATTACACCCGAGGCACAAGTCGGCGGCCCCATTGCCCTCATCCGCAATGGAGATGCCATCATTATTGATGCTGTCAATCGCCGATTGGAGGTGCTGGTCAGCGACGAGGAACTTGCCCAACGCCGCCGCGAGTGGCAGATGCCGCCCTACAAAGTCCAAAGCGGGGCACTCTGGAAATACATCAAAAATGTAAGTTCTGCTTCCGAAGGCTGCGTTACCGACGCATAGAAGCATAACGGAAGCCATTATTATATGAGGTTTATCAACAAAAGATTTAGTAATAAAATAGTTAATGAGGTTAATCAATTTTTGGCAATCAATTTTATGGGAATGCTTTTGCAGGAAGAGGCTGAGTTGTCCACAGCCATCAATTCACAAACCCTGATGGGCGAGTGTATCATGGAGAAAAAAGGAATCAGCGGGGCGGAAGCGGTGGTGCTGTCGCTGCTGGCTGAGGGAGTTGAGTGTGTGTTTGGCTATCCGGGCGGTGCCATTATGCCGGTTTACGATGCGCTGTACGACTACCGCGATCGATTGCAGCACTTTTTGGTGCGACATGAACAAGGTGCAGCCCATGCTGCGCAGGGTTACGCAAGGGTAAAACGCCGTGCAGGCGTTTGTATGGCAACCTCCGGACCGGGGGCTACTAACCTCATCACCGGTATTGCCGATGCGATGATTGATTCTACACCGATTGTCTGCATTACCGGGCAGGTTGGCAAGCACTTGCTTGGTACAGATGCTTTTCAGGAAACCGACGTAATTGGTATTTCTATGCCTATTACCAAATGGAACTATCAGGTTACGCGTGCCGAAGAAATCCCCGAAGCAATTGCCAAAGCCTTCTACATTGCCCAAAGCGGTCGCCCCGGTCCTGTGCTGGTAGATATTACCAAAAATGCCCAAACCGAAATTTTTGATTTTCAGTACCGCAAGTGCACCAAAATCCGCAGCTATTTCCCCAAGCGAAAAGTGGATTTGAGTGCCGTAGAACGTGCCGCTGCCCTGATTAACAACGCTGAGCGTCCTTTTATGCTCATCGGGCATGGGGTAGTGCTGTCAGGTGCGCAAGCCGAAGTAAAAGAAATGGCCGAAAAAGCGGGCATCCCCGTGGCGAGCACCTTGCTGGGACTTTCTGCCATGAGTGTACATCACCCGCAATACGTGGGATATTTGGGTATGCACGGCAACTACGGACCCAATGTGCTTACAAACGAGTGCGATGTACTCATTGCGGTCGGTATGCGATTTGACGACCGCGTTACGGGTCGTTTGGACGGCTACGCTAAGCAGGCAAAAGTGATTCACATAGAAATTGACCCTGCCGAAATTGATAAAAACGTAAAGACCGAAGTTGCTGTTGTAGCAGATGCCAAAGAAGCCTTGCAGGCACTGTTACCTCTTTTGGAAGTAAAGCGCTACCCCGAATGGATGGCCAAGTTTAAGGAATGTGATGCAACCGAGCGGGAAAAAGTTATTTTGAAAGACTTTGCACCCACTACATCGCTGCCAAAAATGGCAGAAGTCATTCGCATGCTTTCTCAAATGACACAAGGAAAAGCTATTATAGCTACCGACGTGGGGCAGCATCAGATGATGGCCACGCGCTACTACGAATTTGACGAGCCGTATAGCAATATCACTTCCGGTGGTTTAGGAACCATGGGCTTTTGCTTGCCGGCAGCCATCGGTGCAAAGATAGGTTGCCCCGACAGGCAGGTAGTGGCAGTTATTGGCGATGGCGGCTTCCAAATGACCTTACAGGAACTGGGGGTTATCATGCAGTATAATATCCCCGTAAAAATACTCTTGCTGAACAACAACTTTTTGGGCATGGTGCGCCAGTGGCAACAGTTGTTTTTTGAACGGCGCTATTCCAGCGTGGATATTCAGAACCCCGATTTTGTGAAGTTGGCAGAGTCGTACTATATCCCTGCGCGCCGCGTAGATAACCGCGAAGAACTGGGCAAAGCGCTGGAAGAAATGCTCAACAGTCAATCTGCCTATTTTCTGGAAGTAATGGTAGAAAAAGAGGATAACGTATTCCCGATGGTGCCGTCAGGGGCTTCGGTTGCCGAAATTCGGCTGGAATAGTTGTCAGGATGCGCCGTAGGGATAGGTAATGAGCAACACGGACATGCGACATCCCTGCATCAACCATAAATGTATATATCACGGCAAAAACAACAACTTATTTATGCAAGCCTTAGAAGAAAATCAGCAGCGATATACTGTATCTATTTTCACAGAAGACAAAGTCGGCCTTTTAAGCCGCATTACGGCCATTTTCACGCGTCGTAAAATTAATGTGGACAGTTTGACCGTTTCCGAAACGGAAAACAAAGGCATCAGCCGATTTACGGTAGTTATCCGCACCACTCCCGACCGCATCGGCGTGATTGTGCGGCAGATTGAAAAACAAGTGGAGGTATTGAAAGCCTTTTATTACAGCGATGAGCAGATTGTTTATCAAGAATTGGCATTGTACAAAATGCCGACGGAAGCATTTGCAGGTAGCCAAGTAGTAGAAAAAATCATCCGCGATAACTACGCCCGCGTCATTACGATTGAGCCGGAGTTTATAGTGATTGAGAAAACAGGCCATGAAGAGGAAACTATGAAACTGTTTAACGAACTTAAACCCTACGGCGTACTGAGTTTTGTCCGCTCCGGCAGAATTGCCATAGCCAAGCCGATGAAACTGTTGAAGGTGCATTTGGAGGAATTGGAAAATATCTCGGCGTTTTAGTGGCGCGCTGCCTCGTGCCAGTGCATGAGTAAACGCCTGAATTCTCTTCCCCAAAAACTTTCATTATGGCGGCCTCTGTCCCGCACGGCAACATACAGCCGACTGTCGGGGCGGCGACCGCTTTTTAGTGCCTCATAGATGCGGTGCAATGTGGCTGCCATATAGCGGCTTTCGGTGCGGCTGCCGACAACGTACCACCGTGTTGGATGCTTTTCATATGATGTGAGCAATTCAGCCACCTGTGGATTGAACCAGAGCGAAGGCGACAGGGCAGCTATGTTGCCAAAAGTTTCCGCAAAAGCAGCACCTGCATAGAGTGCCAGTAAACCTCCCATTGAGCTGCCACACATGGCCGTATGCTCCCGATGGGGGAGTGTGCGGTAATTGCTGTCTATAAAAGGTTTGATAAACACCTGAATATCGTGCAGGAATGGATGCGCCAAACCGCCGCCCATTCCTTTCCGCTCGAAGGGTGCGTATTCATTGAGCCGCTCGATGCCGCCATTTTCTATACCGACCAATATCCATCCGTGCCTGGTTCGGTTGCTGTGACGGCTCATAATGCGGTCTGCGTGCCAAGCCTTGGCATATGCTTTTGCCTCGTCAAAGAGATTTTGGCCGTCGTGCATATACATGACCGGATAATGACGAACACAGGTATGGTAGTCCGGCGGCAGGCAGATGTGTATTGTGCGCTTGCGCCCGATACTTGGCAGGTAAAAATCGGGCAACGTGATGATTGGGTTCATGCTACACTTTCCGCAACGTACTTTGTCTAATTTCTTCTACATTTTTGCAGCCTGCCAGCCCCATATTGAGCTCAAAGTCGGCCAGAAAGTGTTGAAGCACTTCGCGGACTCCTGCCTCTCCGCCGACAGCCAACCCAAAGGCATAAGGTCGGCCGATGCCGACGGCAGTTGCACCCAAGGCAATTGCCTTGAAAGCATCTGCACCGGAGCGTATGCCGCTGTCCATAAAAACAGGGATTTGACCGCCTACTGCCTGTACTACGTTGGGCAGGGCATCTATCGCGCCAATGGCTCCGTCCACCTGTCTGCCGCCGTGGTTGGAAACCATGATGCCGTTGATGCCTTCGTCAACTGCCCGTCGGGCATCGTCGGGATGTAAAATACCTTTCAGTACAATCGGCAGGCGTGTATGTTCGCGCAGGAAGCGCAGGTTTTCCCATGTCAGCGAGGGGCGCGAGTAGATATTGACAAACAGGCGCACGGCAGCACGTGGCAAAGGCGAAAATAAATTGGCCAAAAGATTGCCCGGAAAAGCGTTAGCCATTTTCCAAAGCCCCGCAATAGCCTGCAAAGTAGGTTTGGGTTTGGTTTCCAAAGCCTGTGGCTGATGGAGTTGCTCTTGCACCAATCGCATAAAAACCGGGTCGGAAGTATATTGGGCAATGCCTTTGCCTTCCATGAACGGCAGATAGCCCAAGTTGAGGTCGCGGGGGCGCCAGCCGAGCATGGTGGTATCCAATGTTACGGCGATGGCATCGCAACCGCTTTTTTCGGCGCGTCGTACAAGGCTCACCACCAACTCATCGGACTTGCTCCAATAAAGTTGAAACCAGCGGGGGCTGTTGCCCATTGCGGCGGCGGCTTGCTCCATGGGTACGGATGCCTGATTGGAAAAAATAAAAGGAATATTGAAAGCCGCTGCTGCTTGTGCCACTGCCAAATCAGCTCTGCTATGCACCATTTCAAGCACGCCTATCGGGCTGAGCAGGAAGGGGGAAGGCAGTTTTCTGCCGAAAACAGTAATGCTTGTGTCGCGTTGCTCAACATTGCGCAGCATGTGCGGTACAATCTGCCAACGGTCAAATCCACGGCGGTTGGCTTCCATTGTTTTTTCCAGCCCTGCCCCTCCGGCGATGTAGGCAAATGCCTTTTCCGACATGACTTCTTTGCCTGCCCGATAAAGTTCGTTCCACCGTGCAGGAATTATCGGTGAATGTCCTACAAAACCGTTTACATAAATGGTTCGCTGCCAGTTAAGGGCTGAAAAAAGAGTCTGAGCCATAAGTAAAAGCTAATATCGGGCAATCAAATTATGTAAAGTGCGGCAACTCTGCAACCTCGCGGTCAAATTGGAATAGGGAATATGTGTTTTCTTGCAAATTAGTACACTGTTCTCTTATCTTTACGAACGTTCAAGATTACCAAACCTAATTTATATAACAAAACCTAATCTACATGGAAAATTTGATTTATGCATTACCAGCGTTAGGGGCAGTAGGTCTCCTATACGTATTTATCCGCTCGGCGTGGGTAAATAAACAGGATGTCGGTTCACCAAAAATGGAGGGAATTGCAGCCCGCATTGCCGAAGGTGCAATGGCTTTCCTGAAAGCCGAGTACAAAATATTGGCAGTTTTTGTGATAGCTGTGGCTATTTTACTGGGCGTTTCTGCCAATGACCAAAACTCTTCACCTTTGGTGGCTGTTTCTTTCATCCTTGGTGCATTTTCTTCTGCTTTGGCAGGTTTTATCGGTATGCGCGTAGCTACTAAAGCCAATGTGCGCACTACCGCCGCTGCCCGCAGCAGCCTTGGCAAAGCCTTAGAAGTTGCTTTCGCGGGCGGTTCGGTAATGGGTATGGGCGTAGTTGGTCTGGGGGTGATTGGCCTGAGCATCCTGTTCATTGCGTACAGCAACATGTTTGGTGCTGACTCTGCCGAAAATGTAACCCGTGTAATTACCATAATGACGGGCTTCTCTTTTGGCGCTTCTTCCATTGCGCTGTTTGCACGCGTAGGCGGTGGTATCTACACCAAAGCAGCGGACGTAGGCGCTGACTTGGTAGGTAAAGTAGAAGCCGGTATCCCCGAAGACCACCCGCTGAACCCTGCTACCATTGCCGATAACGTAGGCGACAACGTAGGAGACGTAGCCGGTATGGGTGCTGACCTTTTTGAGAGCTATGTAGGCTCTATCATCGGTACAATGGTATTGGGTGCAGCCTTTATGAACGCCGAATTCATCGGTTTAGACCAAAACTTTAAAGGACTTTCTGCCGTATTGCTGCCTTTGATGCTGGCAGGTGTAGGTATTTTGGTATCTATCATCGGTACTTTTTTCGTGAAAGTAAAAGAAGGCGGAGACCCTCAAAAAGCACTAAATATTGGCGAATTTGGTTCTTCCGGTATCATGGTAGTGCTTTCTTACTTTATCATTACGGGTATGTTGCCTGAAAAATGGGTATTCAACGATGCCCTCTACGGCGTACAGCGCGAAATGACTGCCATCGGTATTTTCATTGCTACCGTTGTAGGCCTGATTGGTGGTGTTTTGGTAGGTATCATCACTGAATACTACACAGGTATGGGCAAAAAGCCTGTATTGTCTATCGTGCGCCAGTCTTCAACAGGTGCTGCAACAAACATTATCGCAGGTTTGGGCGTGGGTATGATGAGTACTGCACTGCCTGTACTGATTATCGCCGTTTCTATCGTATTGGCATTCAACTTTGGCGGCCTGTACGGCATCGCAATTGCTGCGGTAGGTATGCTTTCTAATCTCGGTATCCAGTTGGCGGTAGATGCTTACGGCCCTATTTCCGACAATGCGGGCGGTATTGCCGAAATGAGCGAATTGCCTAAGGAAGTTCGTACACGTACCGATAAGTTGGATGCCGTAGGTAATACAACTGCCGCTATCGGTAAAGGTTTTGCTATCGCTTCCGCAGCCTTGACTGCTCTTGCACTGTTTGGTGCTTATATGACTTCTGCCAAACTGCCTTCTATTGATATTTCTAAGGCTAATGTAATGGCTGGTCTGCTGATTGGCGGCATGTTGCCTTTCGTGTTCTCAGCCTTAGCAATGGGTGCAGTAGGTCGTGCAGCAATGTCCATGATTCAGGAAGTACGTCGCCAGTTCAATGAAATTCCTCAACTGAAACGCGCTTTGGAAGTGATGCGTCGCAATGGCGATAAAGACCAGAAAGACTGGAGCGATGCCGACGTGAAGACATTCCAAGAAGCAGACGGTAAAGCCGAATACGGCAAGTGCGTGGCAATTTCTACACAAGCTGCCATCCGCGAAATGGTGCTGCCCGGCTTATTGGCAGTGGCCGTTCCTGTTGTTATCGGTCTGATGCCCGGCATGGGCAAAGAAGCCCTCGGCGGTCTGCTGGCAGGTGTAACCGTTTCAGGCGTACTGATGGCTATCTTCCAGTCTAATGCAGGTGGCGCATGGGATAACGCCAAGAAGAGCTTTGAAGAAGGGATAGAAATCAACGGTCAGATTTACTACAAAAAATCAGACCCGCACAAGGCAGCCGTAGTAGGCGATACCGTAGGCGACCCATTCAAAGATACTTCCGGCCCTTCGTTGAACATCCTGCTGAAACTGATTTCTATCGTAGCATTAGTACTTGCTCCGTTTATTGTGTAATCAATCAAAAAGCATAAATCCGATTGCCGCAAGAGCCATCCTGAACCATTCGGGGTGCTCTTGTTTTTCATACAAGAATTTTCAAGCAATATTTGCAGTGGTAAATCAACCGAAAAAACGATAAATTAAACACATTTTGCCTATTTGCGGTTATAAATAAAATTTCGGCATTCGGATTTTGAAAAAACTCGGTGAAAAATCCGTTTCATCTGCCAAAATCTGCATGCCTATGTGATGTGTCGTCATTTACTCAACTGCTTATCGGGAAACAAACCAAACCCGATAGGCTCGAACTTACATACATCAACACATGGAAAACTGGTTAATTAATACGTTTGCTCTGCTGGGCAGCTTTTTGGCGATGGAAGGCGTTGCATGGGCACTACATAAATATGTCATGCACGGCTTTTTATGGATACTACACAAGTCGCACCACCAGAAAGACCACAGTCATTTTTTTGAGTGGAACGATTTATTCTTTCTCTTTTTTGCTGTGCCGGGTGCATATTTTATCTATCAGGGTATCACCCATTCCGATTTTCAGCTCTACATCGGTTTAGGTATTGCACTTTACGGGCTTGTTTACTTTATTGTGCATGATGTATTCATTCATCAGCGCTATCCGCCTTTACTGCGGTACAGCAACAATCGCTATTTCAGAGCGCTGCGCCGCGCACATCATGCGCATCACAAGCATATCGAAAAAAAAGATGGTGAGGCATTTGGCTTATTGTGGGTAAGTCGTACGTATTTTGAAAAAGAAAGCCGCCAATAGCAGTAAACTTGCGCAAAAAATTTCTGTCGGAGTTCCGAACCTGACGGGAATTTTTTATAAGCCCAGTTCCTTTGCGCGATTCCAGTAAACATCCATCTCGGCCAGTGTCATCTCGGCCAGTGATTTACCATCTTTGCGGCTTTCGCTTTCCAGAAAATTGAAGCGACGCATGAATTTGAGGTTGGTTTTTTCCAATGCCGTTTCGGGGTTAATGTTGATAAACCGCGCATAGTTCACCAAAGCAAACAGCAGGTCGCCAAACTCACTTTCTATCTCCTGCTGATTAGCAGTAGTTTCATTCTGCAATTCGCTCTTTAGCTCGTTGATTTCTTCCTCTACTTTTGCCCATACGTCGGCAGGTTTGTCCCAATCAAAGCCAACGGCGCGCGCCTTTTCCTGAATGCGGATGGCTTTTATCAAAGCAGGTAGCGCCTGCGGAACACCGCCCAAAACCAAGGCTTTTTCTCCGGCAACTGCTTTTTCAGCCACTTTTAGTTGCTCCCAGTTGCGTTTGACTTCGTTTTCATCGGCAGCCTGCACGTTGCCGTAAATATGCGGGTGACGCCGAATCAGTTTCTCGCATACCTGATGGATAACATCGGCAATATCAAAAGCAGATTGCTCGGCAGCTATGCGGGAGTAAAATACGATGTGCAGCAACAGGTCGCCCAGCTCTTTTTTGATTTCTTCCAAGTTATTGTTCAGAATGGCATCGGAGAGTTCGTATGTTTCCTCGATGGTCAGATGGCACAGCGATTCCATCGTTTGTTTTTTGTCCCAGGGGCATTGTTGCCTCAGGTCGTTCATGATGCCCAGCAAACGGGCAAAGGCTTCTGCATACTTGGGGTGATGAGGTTCTACAGGCATGGATGTGTAAAATATGGTGAGATGAGAGGCAAAATTACGTTCAATCGGTATAAAATTGCAGCAAGTTTAAACAAGGCTTGTGTATATATAGTTAATTATCAAAATCAAATTAACAGCATGTGCCCCAAACAGGCAGAAGCCTATACATTCGTAGCATTAGAACCTTATTTGCGCGAGCAGGCATTTGTGCTCATGCCCGAACTGAAGCAGTTTCGGAAAACAACTGATGTAGGTTTTCAGAACCTGATTCTGTCATTTTCCGGACGTAATGAAACTTTTCTGGAAGTAAACATTGGTGTGCGTCACCATGCGGTTGAAGAATTGGCGCAGCAGTTTTTGGACAACTTACCCGAATTCCGAAAAGAGGCCAATACGTTGGTGGTTTCTATCGGCAAACTGTCCGATACTAAATATTTCCGCTACAAAATCAGTTGTCAGGACGATATTTACAACAGTGCGCAGCAAATTATGGACTTTATGAATGAACGTGGTTTTCGCTTTTTGAATGAGTCCAGTTCGCTTGCCAGCCTGAACAAGATATTCAACGATAAACCGCATCTTCCCGTTAAGTATCTGTACAACCAAATCCATCGCTGTTTCAAGGCAATTATAGTAGCCCGCATGTGTCATCACCCGCAATTTATGGATTTGGTAGAATGCTATTTCGGAACGCTGCAAAAGTTGGGTGCTCCCGAACGCTCTCTGATGGAATATGACAGGCTTGCCAATTATTTGTTGCACTATTGCCCAAACTAATCTTACCGCGGCAATCGGAAGGAAATTACGTTAGATGCCAGAGGATTCAACCCCGTGAAAATCTCTACGCCGTTTTGGTTGATGTAGCTTTCTCCGACTCGCGAGGAGCCGTAACCGACCGCATAAACCATTTCTCCGCGCACAAAACCGCGGCGAATAAAATCGCCAACTAGTAAATTCAACAAAAAAGCATCGCTTTGAATGTTGATGGCCGAAACAGAGGCTTGATAATTGGTAGGCGATACGTTGGGCGTTTTGCCAAAAAACAAGCGCACTTCGCGACGCTGCAAAAAAGTACCTGCCGGCCTGATGGTTCCTGTAAAAGTTACAATTTCAAACTCTTCGGTAGGAGGAAAAAACATGTCTATTTCGGAGGCTATGGTAGTGGAAGGCTGCACCATGCGGATGGTACTCATGTCGGTTGTATTGTTAGAGAGTACCCTGATGCCAAATTTGCGATACATGCTTAGGTTGGGGTGAATAGCCTGCAACCAATAAGTGCCGGGCGGAACACCCTGAATATCAAAACGCCCCTCCGTATCTGTTCTTCCGATAAAGTTTTCAATACCGTTCAGTTCAATATCTACTGAGGACTTGAAAGGCACTTCACGCCCGAATTCGTCAAAACTCGTGATAATGCCTTTTACTCCTCCGGGCGGCACAGGAATATTGTCATTGCGTGTGCAGGAAAAAAACAGCAGCAGAGATGCCGATAATACAATTCGCAGGATATACATATTGCCTCCTTGTTTTCAGTTTCTGAGATTGACTTTTGGGTACTAATCGCAGTATGTCCTTTTGAGCCTGTCAATCGGTTCTAAGAAAGGACGCGCTACACATGCAACTTTATTTAAGTTAGCAAACAATGCGGATGCTTCAAATGTTGCAAAAAAAACAGCCGGACAAGATTGCCCGACTGCTGCTCGTATAGTTGATAGTTGAGTATTATGCTTTGGCACGTGCCACTTTTACAAGGGTTTTACCGGTTGTTGCAGCACTTTGCTGCGGCGCAGCAGATGGCTCAATGCTATCCATTGTATCGGTAACGACAGAACTTGCAATGAAGATAGAAGAGTAAGTTCCGAAGATAACGCCCAGTAACATGGCAAACGAGAAGCCACGCAGAACTTCACCGCCGGCTATAAAGAGTACGAATACTACAAGGAAAGTGGTAAGCGCTGTAATAATAGTACGGCTGAAAGTATCGTTTACTGCCTTGTTCATGCCTGCAATGAGCTCACTTTTGTTGGCAGCACCGCCTGACAACGACTCGCGGACGCGGTCAAACACAACCACTGTATCGTTGATGGAGTAACCGATAATTGTCAGAATTGCAGCGATGAATACTTGGTCTATTTCTACGCTGAAACCGAATACGCGGGCAATTGCCACACATGCCAGTACGATGAGTACGTCGTGGAACAGTGCCAATACAGCACCCAGACCAAACTGCCATTTGCGGAAACGCAGGAAGATATAGGCAAAAATGGCCAGCAGCGATGCAATGATAGATTCCAATGCAGAGTCGCGAATATCGCTGGCAATGGTTGCACCTACTTTAGATGAACTCAAAATCTGAGGGTTCAGGTTGCTGTAATTTTTCAAACCTTCGTTCAAAGCAGCCAGCACTTTTTCATCTGCCGCATCGGAGTCATCGTCAATCAGATAAGTGGTTGTAACTTTCACCTTGTTGTCGGTATCGTAAGTTTTTACTTCGGTGCCTTGTCCACCAAACGAAGCAGTCAGTTTAGAGCGAACGTCGGAGGCAACTACATTTTCCTTAAATTCAATCACATAGGTTCGGCCACCTTTGAAGTCCACGCCCAAATTCAGCCCCTGCGTTAGCATCAGCACAATGCCGATGGCAATCACAACGCCAGAGAAAGCATAGGCAATTTTCCGCTTGCCGATGAAATCAATGCCTTCAATGCGGAAAGCATTCAGCGTGAACGGTGTAGCAAATGAAAGTTTGCTTTCCGTACCCTTGCGATGGGTCAGCGTGTAAACAATCACACGCGATACGTACACGGCGGTAAAGAATGAACAGAAAATACCGATAATCAAGGTGATGGCAAAGCCTTTAATTGGCCCCGTACCCAGCGTATAGAGGAAAAACGCAGTGAGCAAAGTGGTCAGGTTGGAGTCAAAAATAGACCAGAAAGCACGCTCATAGCCCAACTCGATGGCTTCCAGCAGTGGTTTTTGGTTGCGGATTTCTTCGCGGATGCGCTCAAATACAAGCACGTTTGCATCTACTGCCATACCGATGGTCAGCACGATACCTGCAATGCCGGGCAGTGTCAGGGCTGCTTCAAAGTTGGCAAGGATACCCACAATGAAGAAAATGTTGAACAACAGTGCACCGTTAGCAACCAAGCCCGAACCTGCATAGTAAACAGCCATGAACAGTATGACAGCCAAGAAACCAACCACAATTGAAATCAAACCCTGCTGAATGGCTTCGCGACCCAGTGAAGGACCTACAACGGCTTCCTCTACAATGCGCGTAGGGGCAGGCAATTTACCTACTTTGAGGATGTTGGCAAGGTCTTGTGCTTCTTCGATAGTGAAGTTACCCGAAATGGAAGAGTTACCGCCTGCAATTTCGGACTGCACCACGGGTGCAGAGTACACGTTGTTGTCTAACACAATGGCGATGCGGCGATTTACGTTAGCGCCTGTGAGTTTTTTCCAAACTTTGCTGCCTTCGGCGTTCATCACCATTTGTACGTCTGGTCTGCCGCGATCGTCAAAGCCTTGTCGTGCGTCTTTGATGGCCTCCCCGTCCAAAGGTGCTTGATTGCCGCGCGATTTTTTAATCACATACAGCGTATAGTATTGCTTGCCTTGCTCTTCGAAAGTAGGTTTAACACCCCACAAGAATTTAACGGTTGGCGGAATGGCCGGTGCCATGGCAGGGTCAAAAATGATGTCGTTTACCGCAGCGGTATCTTGTGCTTCGTAAATGAGTTCAAAGTAGTTCGGATTGATGCGCACTAACTTAGTAAACAGTGCCGACGCATTCTGACTCATGGCGTTGTTCAACGAATCAATCATGCGTTTGGCAATGGTGGCAGAGTCTTCTGCAGGGGTAGATTTCGCAGCTACTTTTGCGCTGTCGCCGGCAGCTTTGAGCGTATCGGCACCGTCGGTGAGCGATGCGAGCGCATTGTCGGTGGCAAGTGTAGCAGATGATGCGGCTGCACTTGTTTTTTTCTTGCTTACAGCAAAATCGTTGATTTTTTGCAAGAATTCGCTGTATTCGTTGGGTTCATATACTTCCCAGAATTCCAATTTGGCAACGCCTTGCAGAAGTTTACGCACGCGTTCGGGGTTATCAACGCCCGGTAATTCTACCTGAATGCGACCTGTTCCCGGAATGCGCTGTACGTTCGGATTGGTTACGCCAAACTTATCAATACGCGACTTCACGATGCGGTAAGAACGCTCAATAGCACCTTCCACTTCGGTGGTAATAATCCGCTTAATTTCCGGCTCAGGTGTTTTAAAATCGATGATACCCTGATTGGCAGCGTTTGCAAAAATTTTGCTCAGTTGATTAGGACCTGCTAATTTTTCGTACTCATCAAAGAAAATTTCGGTGAAACTACGCTGACTGCCGACTGCCAACTTTTGCGCATTGGCAAGCGCCTGCAAAAAGTTAGAATCTTTGCTGTCTCCCGACATGGCTTTAATAACATCTACAGGCGAAACTTCCAGCACTACGTGCATACCGCCTTGCAAATCAAGCCCTAAGTGCAGTTCAAAGTCTTTTACTTCTTTGAGTGTAAACTTGGCAAAACCTAAGTTATATACGGGCAAATTCCATAATGAATCGTAGTAGCGTTGGCGCTTGTTGTAATTGATATTGCCTTTGCTGTCCATGGCGTAGGCGTTGGCATCTTTCTGGATGTTGTACGATACCAGCGAAAACGAAAGATAGAACAAACAAAGCAGCGATATAATCACGGTAAGCGTGATGATAAAACCTCTATTTCTCATGGTTTGAAAATTAGAAATAAAATTTGGTAAAAGGATTTATAAATTTGAAAGTAAATTTACCTGAAAGGTTTCGGGTTAAAAATGCGGAACACCGATGGCAAGAGTAACTGCCGACGGCTGAATCGCTTGGCTCACCTGCTACGGTGCATTGGGAAGAATGAGCGTTTCGAACAGCGCTTCCACGTAAACGGGAAGCGCAATCTGATGCACGGGCTTTGGGGCAGGCAGTTCGCACATCGCCGCAAAGAGGAAGAACAAAGGCTCTTGCAAATGCCACTTGGGAATGGCACATTGTACGCCGCTGCTAATAACTGCTTCTAAATCAGAGGCTTCGCTAACAATCGTGCGCTTGTCGCTCTCCTCGGGAGAATCGCTTGCAGCAGCCTCATCGCTTATCTGCGCCGCTGCAACAGCATTTTTCTTCTTGACGGGCTGTAATCGATGAACTTGCAACAGCGATAACGGATACACCGCCAGCGTGTAAAATACAAGCAGTAGCATCCCGATGCTTCGTCCTATCGCTAATTGCGCCTGTTGCATGTTTCGGAAAGGTTGGCAAATGTAGGTTTTTTCCGACATTTTGCAAACGATACGGCATTTTGAGTTTCAACTTTCAGAAATGCAGGTAATAATCGGATAGCAGTTGGCGCACGGCGGGCGAATAGCTGCCGTCGGGCAAGTGGATGTAACGGACGGTTGCCGCGGGGCGGTCGGAAGGCAATTTCCCGAATTTCAACAGGGCAATGTGTGCGGCTTGTCCTTCGCGCGCTGCCCAATGCTGCGATTCGTGCAACAGCAAGCCGCTGCGGGCTGCCTGCAAAACAAACCCGTCGGCAGCAGCAGCGGGCAGCAACACAAAAAAACAGCCGTTCGGATGCAGGTGCTGGGCTGCCATGCTTGCCAAGTCTTCATGCAGTAAAGTAACGGTATGCCGTGCTGCGTTGCGCTGTTCTTGCGGCGAATGCAAGCTACGATGAAAAAACGGCGGATTGCTGAAAATAGCGTCGTAGGGGCTTGTTGCGTTTGGCAAAAAATCTTGCACCGATTGGGCAAATACGCGGATTTGTGCGCTGAAAGGCGATGCGGCAACGTTTTCCCGTGCCTGTTCGGCGGCGGCGCTGTCTAACTCTACGGCATGAATCAGCAGGTGGGGGGCTGGTTGTGCTACCATTAGCGAGAGCAGCCCCGTTCCCGTGCCGATGTCTAAAGCCGTACCGATTGCACCCTGCAACCGCTCAGCCACCCATGCCCCGAAAATGCAGCCGTCGGTACTGACTTTCATGGCGCAGCGGTCTTGCGCTATGCGAAACTGTTTGAATGCGAAAAACAGATTTTTAGGCATTTCTCAAAGTTAAGCAAGGAAATTGAACCCGATAGGTTTTTGAGACCTGTCGGGTTTGTGCATAAATACAAATTTCTGCCAAGGTTTAGCCCTCGACAGAGATTTTGAACGGACAATCTTACGCGAATAACAATTAATGCGGCAGTTTATCGCGCAACAATCCGTACACCCACGTACCGGCTATTGCACTTAATAAGGTTACAATAATCGCAGTTGCACCGGTACCAATCTGAGCAAACAAAGGCCCCGGGCATGCACCTGTTATACCCCATCCCAAACCAAACAGCAAACCGCCAATGATTTGTCCTTTGTTGAAGGTTTTCGGATGGAAGGTAATTTCTTCACCATCAATGGTTTTAATTTTGAATTTTTTAATCAGAAATACGCTGATGACACCGACCATTACCGCACTTCCAATCACGCCGTACATATGGAATGATTGCAGTTTGAACATTTCCTGAATGCGAAACCAACTCACGATTTCGGCTTTAACGAATACAATACCGAACAGGATACCAACTACCATGTATTTCAGGTTGTCGTACCATTTGTGCTCGATGCGGCTTTCATTGACACTCATGGCATCCAGCGAACGCACTTCAAAGTCGGTGTTTTCCGCTACTTGTTGTTCTGTTGTTGTATCTGTGGGTTGTTGCAACATAATCTTTCAGTTGTTAAGCAATTAGAGAGAAAGGATGTAAGGCAGAATCACGTTTACCATTGTAAAGCCGCCAATCATAAAGCAAATGGTTGCCACCAACGAAGGCCATTGCAAAGTAGAAAGACCCATGATGGCATGTCCACTTGTACAGCCGCCTGCATAGCGCGTGCCGAAACCTACCAAAAAGCCGCCCACTACCATCATCACAAAGCCGCGCGGGGTAATCAGTGCTTCCCAATTCATCAGTTGTATGGGTACTAAGTTGCTGTAATCGGTGATGCCGTAGTTGGCAAGGTCTGCCACCAAATCCGGATGCACAACCATAGGTTCAGGATTTGCCAAGAAATGCGCTGCAATGAAGCCGCCTACCAAAATACCTGCCACAAAAAATAAGTTCCACATTTCTTTTTTCCAATCGTACTTAAAAAATGGGATGTTGGCAGGCATACAGGCAGCACACACGTGCCGCAACGAAGACGATATACCGAAAGATTTGTTACCTAAAATCAATAAAGCCGGAACGGTCAGTCCAATCAGCGGACCTGCTACATACCAAGGCCAAGGCTGTTTAATCAGTTCAATCAAATTCATGCAGTACAGTTTTAAAATTAAGTGAATTGTTTGATGATGCGTGTCAGTTCGTGTTTAGGCACTACGCCACTTTGCCGCCACAGCACTTTGCCGTTTTTAAAGAGTATCAGCGTAGGAACGCCTCTGATTTGATAAGCCTGTGCGGCGTGCGGGTTTCTGTCCACGTCAATTTTGATGATGCTTGCTGCGTCGCCTACTTCACTTTTCACTTGGTCAAGAATCGGTGCCATCATTTTGCAAGGACCGCACCAAGTGGCAAAAAAATCTACCAGCACCGGCTTGTCGCTGTTAATCAGTTCATTAAATTTCATAACGGATAAGAAGTTGGTTTATTGGACTAACGCATTGACATTATGCCAAGTTCCCCCGTTGATAACATTTGTAAAGCCGTTCTGTTCTAAGATAGCTTTGGCTTGGCTGCTGCGGTTTCCGCTGCGGCAGAACACCACAATGTGATTTTTACCTTTGAAAGAAGCTAATTTTTTCTGCAATTGGTCTAACGGAATATTTACTGCGCCTTTGGCAGAACCTTGTGCAAACTCGGCAGGGGTGCGCACATCTACCAAGAATGCGCCTTCTTTGATGGCAGCGGCTAATGCGCTGTCATCGGTCTGAGCAAACAGGTTTTTAAACAAGTTGAACATAAGTATGAGTATTATGGTGATTGCGATTTCAAAAATAAGTTTGCGATTTTGCATAATTCTGACACATAAATTAGAGGATTGAAGAAATTCGGTCAGCTACTTTGGTTACACAGTAGCCGACTTATGCAAATACTGTTTCTTTCATAATGATGTAAATGCCCATTACCAGCACAAACCAGCCGAATGCAGGTTTGAGTTTTGCTCCGTCAATGTGTTTGGAAAGTGTAGTGCCTACGAAAATACCGCCGATGGCAAAGGCAGAGACTAATGCCAAAAACCCCCAGTTAATCATTGTTTCGCTGCCTTCGCCAAAAAAACCGATGAGTGACTTGGCAGCAATGATGACCAATGAAGTGCCTACTGCCTCTTTCATAGGCAATTTGCTGAGCACCACTAATGCAGGGATAATCAAAAAGCCGCCGCCCGCACCAACCAGCCCCGTAAGTGCACCTACAACCAGTCCTTCAATCAGAATCAGAGGGTAGTTGAATTGTTGTTCGCCAGAAGTTTCCACTACCGATTTTTTATCTTTTTTTATCATGCTGTATGAGGCAGCAATCATCAGCACGGCAAAAAGCAGCATCAGCAAGATATTTTTGGTAACAGTAAATTCGCCAATAGAAAAAACCTCTTTGGGAATAGCTGGAACGACGTAGGCACGGGTCATAAATACTGCTACAATAGAGGGGATACCGAACACAATTGCAGTCCGGATATTTACTAACCCTTTGCGGAAGTAGTCAAAAGAACCGACAGCACTTGTCAGCCCGACAATAAAAAGTGAGTAGGCAGTGGCAGTAACTGCGTCCACCGCAAAAAGATAAACCAAAACGGGCACAGTCAGGATGCTGCCGCCGCCGCCAATCAAACCAAGCGAAATACCAATGAGGATTGAAGCCAGATAGCCGATATATTCCATATGTGTCGTTTTTCTGCTGCAAATTTCGGCAATATCGATACGGTGAATGGTTACTTTGGTTACAGAACCGTGATTTTGTTCCGCCCCAGCTGTACGATGCCATTTTCTTCCAACTTTTTCAGTAGGCGCGAAACCACCACACGGGCAGTTCCTAACTCATTGGCTAATTGTTCATGGGAAACGTTCAGCGTTTTGCTGCCCATAAGTGCCACCTTGCGGTTGAGCAACGATAGCAGGCGTTCGTCCACCTTGTGAAAGGCAATTTCGTTGATGATTTCCAGCAGTTCCTCAAAGCGTTTGTGATAGAGCCGGAAAATGTAGTCTAACCACTGCGGAAACTCTTTCATCAGCGACATGACCTTATCCAACGGCAGAAAAAGGATTTCCGCATCTTCTTCCACTTCGGCGCGCACCTTACTTTTTTCGTTATGGATGCCGCCCGAAAACGACATGATACAACTTTCGCCCGCTTTGATGTAGTACAGCAGGATTTCGCGCCCGTCTTCTTCGGTGCGAATCACGCGGATGCTGCCCTCTGCCACAATCGGGATGGCTTTGATGTATGAATTTTCATTCAAAATTACGTCGCCCGCCTTGTAGTGCTTGATTTTGCTGTACTCATACAATTTGGCAGTCAGTGCGGGAGAGGATTTAAAAGCAGAAACACTATCGGAATCGTACATGATACTTGGTTTTGGTGCAAAATAATGCAATGGGAAGGTAATTTTACAGCACGTAAAAATAACATGACGATTTTTTTAGTTTTGATTTTCATCTTCAAGAATGCTGTCTATCAGCAATTTATCATCGTCGTTGCAGTGCATTTCCGCAAATGCTTCATTCCGGTTCTTTCTCGGTTCACAAACGGGTTTGAGTATGATGTAGTCATTCTCTAAAATCAGTTCTACCTTATCGGTGATAGGATACTTGTTCAAGAGGGTTTTGTTTGGAATGATACCTTTAAGTTGCCTATTTGTACGACTGATACCCCGCATGATTCACACAGATTATGGGTGATGTATATAGTAATTGCTGTTGTTTTTGTTTCGGGTATAGCTTTCTTCCTGCAAAATAGCCCCAAAAAGTACATGCGCCGTGCTGTCTGTCCTTAACAAAACCCGCTGCCGTTAGTTTTCTGGTAAGTTTATTCAGTTTTTATGAACCCTTATATCGGCCAATTACAGAAAACAATTGAACCTCTCAGCAAGCAGGTGGTCAATCATCCAACCTATACGGCTATCCACAATGTGGAGAGTTTACAAAAATTTATGCAATACCATGTGTTTGCCGTGTGGGATTTTATGTCGCTTTTGAAAGCGCTGCAAAATAACTTGACCTGCACGCGCACGCCTTGGTTTCCCGAAGGCAATGCCAATACGCGCTTTCTGATTAACGAAATCGTAGTGGGCGAAGAGTCGGACGTGGACTTTTACGGCAATCGCAAGAGCCACTTTGAAATGTATCTGGATGCGATGCAGCAATGTGGCACGGATATTTCAGCCATTGAAATGTTTACCGCCACGCTGCGCCAAACGGGCAATATGGAAAAAGCTTTTGAAGTGGCGCGCGTTCCCGAAGCTGCCTGCCAATTTGTGCGCTATACCTTTGAGGTGATTAACAGCAATGAGCCGCACGTACAGGCTGCCGTATTTACCTTCGGGCGCGAAGACCTCATACCGCAAATGTTCCTTTCCATCATCAACAAAATTTTCCGTGATAACCCCGAACAAATCAGCCTGTTCAAATACTATTTGGAACGCCATATTGAAGTGGACGGCGACCACCATAGCCGTTTGGCACTGGAAATGACCGCCCAACTCTGCGGCGATGATGCCTTGCGCTGGCAACAAGCCACCAAAGCCGTACAAAAAGCTCTGCAAATGCGCATCGCCCTCTGGGACGGCGTATTGGCAGAAATTGAGCAGACAATGGAAGTGTAAACAAAAATCGGATTGTCGGACTTAGACGGCAATCCGATTTTTGTTTGGTGTGGGGCAAACTTTATTTGTTTTGTCTTTTATGTATTGACAAAAAGTTTGTCAATACAATGACGCTTAATCCGACCGAATGGTACGCATAACTTGTGCGAATTGCACTTGTCGTTATTGTTTTTGTAGCAGCGCTGTTGCTGTTTTCTAAATCCGCAACCGCACCAAGTCTGATGAGTTTATTAGTTAGACAGACCAAGAAATTCTACATGCTTATCGATACAACTGCTAATTCGGTATTGAAGGAAAAACTCAGAAAGGAACAGAAAGTATGCGGATTGCATAATCAGAGAAAGCAAAGATGATGCACGATTTGACATTCATAGAAACACAACTGCAAAGACCTTCATTGAAGCGGCGCACGGATTTTATTCTATGATTTTCCCGAACAATACAATGCTTTCTATCGTGATTACATTCGCCGAAACCTGCAAAATCCGCCCCGCAACAATTGGTTTTTAATTGCATTGATTGAACTTGCGGAAAATATTCGTTCTTTTTGAGCTTGATATTCCGCCCATGCTGTGGCAACTGTACGACGGCGCACGGCAGCGTATTTATTAACCGTTTTGGATTATTTCTTCGCCTATCCCCGTTGCATTGGGCCAATCGGCGGAATGGGAAAACAACCATCGCAAGCGACTGCAAAAAGCGACAAATGAGCTTATCAAATGCCAATTATTGGTTAAATTATTGAAAATCAGTTACCTGCAAGAGTCGTATTGGCATAAGTTGCCAACTGTTGCCGGCAGAACAAGCGATTACCACGTGATGATTCGTGCAATAAACAGCCTGCAAAAATTACCCGACATCTTGCCAACTCATCGCAACAATCTCACGGCAGCCATTTGGGAAAATCCCTTGTCGCAATTTCGCGCAGTTACCGATGCGCTGCTTAAATTTGAGGCACATTGAGCCCCCATCATGAAGCCGTATTTGCAACTGATGCGTCCGCCCAATTTACCGACTGCTGTGTCCGACGTAGCAGCGGGTACTGCTGTTGCTGCTTTTTTTATCAGCAAACAACTGCCCGACTGGGCACTATTGAAAGAACTTTCGTGGGGGCATTTGTCGTTGCTGCTCTTTGCTACGGTCTGCCTCTATGCGGGCGGCGTGGTGATGAATGATGTTTTTGATACCGATATAGACGCAGTGGAACGTCCCGAACGCCCGATTCCTTCGGGGCGTGTACTGTTGGAAAATGCGCGAACCATGGGGCTGACGCTGCTGCTGGCAGGTGTACTGGCTTCTTTCGCCGTGAATATGCTTTGCGGCGGAGTTGCGCTTACCGTTGCGCTGCTGGCACTCATTTACGACCGCTATGCCAAACATCATGTTTTTTGGGGGCCGTTTACCATGGGGCTGTGCCGCGCAGGAAACCTGCTGTTGGGTATGAGTTGGACAGGGCAATGGCAACCGATTTACATACTGATTATGACCGCGCCGCTGGCATACATCGCTTCCGTTACCTACATCAGCCGTTTTGAGGTACACGGCGGCGACGCCAAAAAACTTGGCAGAACTTTTATGTGGGAATTATGGGCAGTCATTGCACCGACTGTATTGGGCAATAGCGTTGCACATAACTTGTGGCAACCGATACCTTTTGTCGTATTGTTGATGATAATCATTACCCCGCCACTTGCCAAAGCACAAAAAGAACCTACACCTGAAAATATCAAAAAGGCAGTAAAAACCCGCATCATAGGACTCATTGCGCTCAATGCTGCATGGGCTGCAGCCTTCGGCGGCTGGCAGTGGGGCGTAGCGGTGCTGATGCTGATGCCGATTTCGCGCCTTCTGGCAAAAACTTTTACCGTTACTTAGTCATTGTTTGTCTCATATATTTTTATGCGCTTTACTGTCGTTATTCTGCTGGTGATTTCCAATTGCTTCATGACCTACGCTTGGTACGGGCATTTGCAGGATTTCAAAGACAAGCCTTTGTTCTACGTCATTTTGATTTCGTGGGGTATTGCATTTTTTGAATAAATGGTGCAAGTACTCGCCAATCGCTAGGGTAGCACAGTTTACAATCCCGTAGAACTGAAAACCATTCAGGAAGTCATCAGCCTGCTGATTTTCATGCTGTTTTCGGTTTTTTACCTCAAACAGCCCTTTCAGTGGCAGTATTTGGTAGGCTTCAAGCTGATTTGTGCAAGTGCATACCTAATTTTTGCAAGGTGAGTAAGTGAACAGATTCAACTGAATTGATTCAAATCCGCTGGCAGGGATTCCATAAAAGCCTGTTAGCTGTCAAAGATGCTAACAGCGCTTTCAACAAAAACGACGTTTGAAAATTGTTCAAGTCCTTACTTCATCCATTTGCTGTTTTTGACCATTGGGAAAGGGTAATTGCTGCCTAATCGGATACCATAGCGCTGCAATTCATCGCGGCTCAAATCGCCGACCATATGAACGGTTGCCGCAGGAACGGGTTTGAGCACGGGCAACCAATGTTTGACAAACTCACCTTTCGGGTCATATTGCCCCGCTTGTTTCAATATATTGAAATAGCGGTTTTCGCGCGGGTCGTTACCAATACCTGCTACATAGTTCCAGTTGCCCCAATTGCTGCAAACATCGTAATCCAATAGGGCATGCTCAAAGTACATTGCCCCCCATCGCCAATCAATTTTCAGGTCTTTGACCAAAAAACTTGCTACGTTCTGCCTGCCGCGATTGCTCATAAAGCCCGTAGCTGCCAATTCCTGCATATTGGCATCTATGAACGGAATACCTGTTTTGCCGTCTATCCATTTTTGAAAAAGGCTTTCGTTTTGTATCCACTGTTGCGCCTTTGCGTCTTGCTTGATGCCACCTTTTTTGAACAGGCGCGTGCCGTATTTAAGGGCAACAAAGCGGAAATAATCGCGCCAAATGAGCTCGAAAATCAGCCAGTAAGTGCTGTCGTTTTTGACGCATTTGGCTTCGTATTGTCGCACTTGGTCAAAAACATAGCGCGGCGAAAGGCAGCCCAATGCCAGCCAAGGCGAAAATTTGGACGAAAAATCAGCCCCCAGCAGCCCGTTACGGGTTTCTTTATAGCTTTTGAGCAGGTTTTGTTTCCAGAAATACTGTTGCAGCCGTTCCAATGCAGCCGTTTCGCCGCCTTTGAAAGTTACCAGTGTGCGGCTGTCTTGTTCAGGTATTGGCAATCCCAAGTCTTCAAGGGTAGGGATTTTACCGATTTCCATCGTAACGGGATTGAGATTGGCAGGAACGGGGAAAATAGTGCGCACGCGGGCAGCTTTTTCGGTCTGTTTGCGAAATTCGGTGAACACGTCGGGCAGCAGCCGGATATTGCGGAAGGGGATGTCGTCCACGTGGTAAAGTGTGCTTTGCCAAAAGGTAAACATCCGCGCCCCGCGCTGTTCCAAAACGCTTTCAACGGCTTGTTCATCGGCTAATTCTTCGGAAGTAACTTCTTTGGAAGTGTAGAGCAAGGTTGCGCCCGTAGCGCTTTGCAGTTCGGCGACCACATCGGCGGGCTTACCTATGCGTACCACCAAGTTGCTGCCGATGCTTTGCAGCCTTTGGCGCAAGTCGGCAACGGATTCTAACAGAAACTGCGCCCTTCGCGCCCCCATTTTGGTGAATCCCAAGTGTGTAGGGGCAAATTGGCGCGGGTCTATGCAAACAAAAGGAACAATGTTTTTTGTGCGAACGGCGGCTTTATAGAGTGCTTCGTTATCGTGTAGGCGCAAATCGTTGCGCAGCCAAACCAATACAGTATTTTCCATCAGGGGTAATAACCAATGTAGCGGGGAATTGTTAAATCATTTGAACCCTTACCCCCACCTGTGAAATACGATGTCTCCCACAATCTCCGGTTGGCGATAGGTCATTTGACCGAACTCATCGGGATGCAGGCGACTGACGGCACGGGCACTCAACGGATTGTCCGCATCTAAACGCGTGCCAAGCAGTTCGGCAGGCAGTACCGTGAAAATGGGCGTAAAAAAACCTTTCAATTCGGGTACGTCTGCATATTGTCCGTTGATGACAAAGCCAACATAAGGATGGTATAAATTGCACAAAACAATCAGTTCATCATCGGGCTGCCGCGTGAAAACGGCTGCATCGTGGTTGCCCCCGTAGCCTTGCGAAGCGCGTACAAATCCCTGCAATTCAAAGCGTGAATCGGCGTGGGCAAGCGTTTCGCAGATGTCGGTAAAAGCAAGCGAGGCATCCGCCATGTCTGTACGCTCATTTTCAGGAGCATAGCCCGTAATTCCCAAAGGAAATATAATTTCCATCCCTGTCGTTAAATCGCTTTTTCGGAATTGTTAAAACTGTGTTGCATCTCTCATAAAAGTATGCAAGCCGATGAAATTCAGCACGATTTTTTCGTAATTGCAACAAAAGTAGTCAAACATCCGACAGCTTTCTACGTTATTACTTAAAATCAAAATGCTCGTCATGCATACTTTTTCTGTGGCGCAACGCGCTGACCTGTTGCACGTTGTTTCGCAACAAAATTTTGAACTTGTCATTATCGGCGGCGGTATTACGGGCGCAGGTATTGCGCTGGATGCTGCTGCAAGAGGTATTAAGACCCTATTGGTAGAAAAAGGCGACTTTGCAGGCGGCACCAGCAGCCGCTCTACGAAACTCATCCATGGTGGGCTGCGCTACTTAAAGCAAATGGAAGTCGGCTTGGTGATGGAAACGGGCAGAGAGCGCGAAGTGCTGCACCGCAACGCCCCGCATTTGGTTGTGCCTGAAAAAATGTTGCTGCCGCTGATTGCAAACGGCACTTACGGACCGCTGGCAACTTCTTTCGGTTTGTGGGTGTACGACAAGCTGGCGGGCGTAAAAGACAATGAGCAGCGTGTCATGTTAGACAAAGCGCAAACCGAACAGCAAGAACCGCTCTTGCGCACCGACATATTGGAAGGCGGCGGGCTGTACATCGAATATCGCACCGACGATGCCCGACTGACCATAGAGGTGCTGAAACAGGCAGTAGCACATGGGGCGGTTTGCCTCAACTATCTGCAAGCAAGCGGCTTTACGTACAACGAACAAGGCAAAATCAATGGCGTGGTACTGGCAGACCGGCTCGGCGGCAAAACGCTGACCGCCCGCGCTGATGTGGTTGTTAATGCCGCAGGGCCTTGGGTAGATGAGGTGCGCGCCAAAGACACCACTAAGCCCAATACCAAAAAACACCTGCACCTGACCAAGGGCGTGCATGTGGTTGTGCCTTACTACCGCATTCCGCTGCGGCAGTCGGTGTATTTTGATGTTCCCGATGGGCGCATGATGTTTGCCATTCCGCGCGGGCACGTGGTGTACCTCGGTACAACCGATACCTCCTACTATCAATCGCCCGACCAACCGCAAGCGACGCAAGAAGACGTGGACTATATCCTCTCATCAGTGAACAGCATGTTCCCTACGGTACAACTCTCGCTGAAAGACGTGATTTCGTCGTGGGCAGGTTTGCGCCCACTAATTCATGAAGAGGGTAAATTGCCGTCGGAACTGTCGCGCAAAGACGAAATTTTTGTTTCCGAAGGCGGGTTGATTTCTATTGCAGGCGGCAAACTGACGGGCTATCGCAAAATGGCTGCCCGCGTTTGCGACCGCGTAGCCAAGTGGTTGCAGGCACATCGGGGCAAGGCAACACATCCCGCCGCTACCGACCAAATCAGCCTGTGCAACAATGCCTTTACAGGTCAGGAAGTGGTGGAAAGTTATACCGCACAAGTGGCTGCACGCATTGCACCTTGTGGCTTGGATAAATCCTATGCACAGTTTCTGGTATTCAACTTCGGTGCGGCAACCGATACCATTTTGGCAACTTTTGACCGCATCAAATCGCAATATGAAGACGTACAGGTAGCCATTGCGATTGCCGAATTGGACTACTGTTACCGCCATGAAATGGTTGCCACCGTTAGCGATTTCCTGATTCGCCGCACGGGGCGTTTGTATTTCCACCGCCGCACGGTTGAGCCGCTCGTTCGCCCGTTGGCTTTGCAGTTGGCTGCATGGCAAAATCTGCCCGCTGCCGTCGCCGAAGCATGGGAAGCCGATTTTCTGAAAACCTATCGGGCAGCCATTGAGTTTTTACCTGCGGAAGCCGACTCGGCAATGGTGGCGTAAGCGATTAAGGTCTAAATCCGCTGACGGGTCTTTCAACCGCCAGCAGGGATGCTGCGAAAGCCTGTTAGCCGTTGCAGACGCTAACAGCACTTTATAATGCGAATTATTTGCTAATCAAAATGAAACATTAGCGCAAAAATACACGCCTTTGAATTGTATTTTTCCGATGCGTATATATTTGTAGGGACAACGCATGCGTTGTGTCTACACGTACCATACAAAACAGCATTAAATTTTTCCAAGATTATATCGCGAAACTCGCAAAATGTAGCCTTTAAACCCATTCACACATGGATAAATTCACATTTTACAACCCTACAAAAATTGTTTTTGGCGTTGATACAATTGCAACGCTCCCGGAGCATTTGCCTGCGGGCGCAAATATTATGTTGCTCTACGGCGGAGGCAGCATCAAGCAAAACGGCATTTATGAGCAGGTTAAACAGGTGCTTGCCAACTTTATGCATACGGAATTTGCGGGCGTAGAACCCAACCCGAAATATGAAACCCTGATGCGTGCCGTAGAACTCGGGCGTGCGGAAAAAATCAACTTCATTTTGGCAGTAGGCGGCGGCTCGGTGTTGGATGCGGCAAAGTTTATTGCCATGGCAATACCTTACCAAAACGGAGACCCTTGGGAAATTTTAGTGAAGCGCATCGGCAGCACCATTAAAGAGGCTGTACCTATTGGCACCATTCTGACGCTGCCTGCAACGGGTTCGGAGATGAACCCCAACTCGGTTATCAGCCGCGAATCTACCCGTGAGAAGTTGTCGTTTGCTTCGCCTGCCTGCTATCCCGTGTTTTCTATTTTAGACCCTGCGGTTGTGCGTAGCATCCCACAGCGACAGATTGCCAACGGCATTGCCGATGCCTACACGCACGTGATGGAGCAATACCTGACCTACCCTGCCGATGCACCGCTGCAAGACCGCTTTGCGGAAAGCATTCTGCAAACGCTGATTGA
Organism: uncultured Cytophagales bacterium; assembly: GCA_938039675.1. GTDB lineage: Bacteria > Bacteroidota > Bacteroidia > Cytophagales > Thermoflexibacteraceae > Rhodoflexus. The sequence continues at coordinate 11,881 of CALHUI010000004.1, read as the reverse complement.
AGAAGGTCCTAAGGTACTTGACAATCCTAACGATGCGGTGGCAGCGGGTAACTTCATGTGGTGTACTACCATGGCACTGAACGGGCTGATTGGCAAAGGCGTACCTAACGACTGGGCAACGCACATGATTGGCCACGAACTGACGGCACTGTTCAACATTGACCACGCTCGCACGCTGGCGATTATTGCACCAAACCTGTATCGCGTGTTGTTTGCTTTCAAAAAGGAAAAACTTGCCCAATACGCCGCCCGCGTGTGGAATATCACCGAAGGCAGCCAAGAAGAGCGAGCTTATGCCGCTATCAGTCGCACGGTGGAGTTTTTCCACAGCCTCGGCATTCAAACCCGCCTTTCGGATTATACATCGGACTATGCGGGCACTGCCGAAGAAATTGTCAGCCGATTTACCCGCCGCAATTGGCTCAAATTGGGCGAAAACGGCAACGTAACGATTGAGCGCGTGAAAGAAATTGTAGAAATGAGCTATTGATTATCCAAAGGCAGCGTGAAACAAAACATGCTGCCTTTGCCTTCTATACTCTCGGCGCGGATACTGCCGCCATTTTTTTCAACCATATTTTTCACCATTCCTAAGCCCAACCCTGTGCCTTTTTCTCCTGCCGTTCCGCGTGAACTGAGGCGTTCCTCGTTGAAAAGCCGTATCAGGCGCTCGGCACTGATGCCTATGCCGGTATCTCTGACAATAATTTCTGACATCTGATTTTTTGCAGTAGCCTATATGGTTACAACGCCGCCCGACAAGGACAATTTGATGGCATTGGCAACAAGGTTGCGAATAATTGCCGACAGGTGGTTGGCATCTGCCCGAACTTTTATGTCGGGCGGTACTTCATTGCGCACGCTGATATTTTTGGCTTGTGCCACGTTGCCCAAAAATTCGGTGATTTGCCGAACGGCATCTTGCAAATTGATACTTATGGGGCGTAATATCTCCCCTTCCAATTGGCTTTACGTCCATACCAGCAGTTCTTGCAAGGTTTCGTCGGTGGCATGAAACTGCCGTTGTAATTCTTGGCGAATCATTTCCAATTCTTCGCCCTTCAAAATGTCGGGGTTGAGAATGTCTATGGTAGTTTTCAGGGCTGCCATCGGGCTGCGCAAATCGTGGGCAATCATTAGGAAAAGCCTGTTTTTGAGTTCGTTCAGTTCTTTCAGTTTTTGTGATTGGCACTCTATTTCGGCACTTTTTTGCAACAAATCGCGGCTCAATCGGCGTTTTTCCAACATGTTGCAAGTCATCATACGGCAAAAATCAGGATGATGGCAATTATGGCAAGAAGTGCATAGTTATAGCGTTCTTCTTCCTGTATGGCCTTGTCTGCCAACTCTTTTTCCTTAGTGAGCAGGGCTATTTGTGTTTGTTTGGGTTTATTCTGAAATCGTGCATCCAGAAAAGCTATGGTTTTCTCGTTCTTTTCGGCAAAAATGGAGTCCTTTAATAAGGTGTATTGCTTGTAGTAGCGAAGCGCTTCGGCAAACTGTCGTTGTTTTTCGTAGGTTTTTGCCAAGCCTATACAAGCGCGTTGTACTTCCAATCTGATACCTGTACGTTTGGCAATTGCGAGCGCATCTTCAAAAACAACTTGTGCGCTTGCCGGAATGTTGGTTGCCAAATAAGCCTCTGCAAGGCTGTTAAGCGCTTCGGCAAGTCCGTATTGATTATTGATTTGGCGGTGTAAACGGCTTGCCTCTTGGAGGGTTCGGCACTTCCCCTCTGCGCGTGTATAGCTCCCCCAAATACAGATAGACATAGCCCAAAATGAGTTTGTCGTTAATTTCTTTGGCCAAATCCTCTGCTTGGTTCAGATAAATCAGTGCGCTATCGTAGTTTTTTTGTCGCAGGTAAATCATACCCATGTTGCGCAAACCGGTGGCAATCCCTTCCTTATCGTTAAGTTTTTGCTTAATGGCGAGCGAGTTATGATTGTAAAGTATTGCTTTTGCCCAATCACTTTTGTCCAAGTAAACATTGGCAAGGTCATTATACCGAAAGGCAATAAGTTGGCGGTCGTTTATGCTATCGGCTATTTCCAGCGACCGCAAATGATAAGTAATGGCAAAATCGTATTTTCCCTGTCGGTATGCCATCATGCCTTGGCAGCCGATGGCACGTGCCAATCCTTTGACGTATCATCCTATTTTTTCGGCAAGTTCACGCGCTTGGCGGGCATAAGAGGCAGCCCTTGCTACTTCAATATTTTTCAGTGTAAAGGCCAGATTGTCGAGCACCTGCACCCGCGAGGAATCGGCAAGGGTATAAGTGGGCGATGATTGCAGCAATATTTTTTCCAAACTGTCGGCATAGTACTTTTGTGCCTACATAACGCCCGTTTGCAGACACAGGAAGATTACAATTGCATACTGTACCAAAAAAATCATCAATGCTAAGTTAGTGCAAAAATGCCAAACGCTTGCTTTGGCTCTACCTTCAAATTGCGGTATTGAAAGATAGTTTGAACTTTTCGCAATCCTTAAATCCGTGATTTGCAGTCTTTTTACCGCAGCAGTTGCGAGGCTTTGTAGCGGGTCATCAGCGTAGCAAACGCTACTACCGAAACAGAACTCAGCGGCATGAGGATAGCGGCAATTACAGGCGAGAGGTCGCCGCGCACGGCAAAACTCAACCCGATGGCATTGTAGCACAGTGAAAGGGCAAAGCATGCCTTCACTACCCAAACTGCCTGTTTGGAAAAATGCAGAAAATGAGGCAGTTTCGGGAAAGCACGAGCATCCAGAATGCCGTCGGAGGCGGGAGAAAATGCCAGCACGTCTTCTGCCAGCGCAACGCCCACATCGGCTTGTCGCAACGCTCCGGCATCGTTGAGCCCATCGCCAAGCATCACCGGATGATTGCCTGCCTCCTGCAAAGATTTCAGAAAAGCCAGTTTATCGTGCGGGCTTTGGTGGAACAACATCGGGACTTCCCGTTGGTGCTGTTTTTGCACTTGTGCAAAGAGTTTTTCCAAACGCGGGCGCTCTTGTTCGCCGTCGCCGGAAAGTACTGCTACTTTGTAATGGGGGACTACCTGCGCCAGCATGTCGGCCAAATCTTCGCGGAATCGGTTTTGAACAATGAATTTGCCGCGAAGGGTTTCATTGAACGAGACATGCACTCCCGAACGCATATCGGCGCTTTCGGCTGCCGCACCCGCAAATGCCGCCGAACCGATTCGCAACAAATGGTTGCCAAAATAGCCTTCTATGCCTTTGCCTGCATACTCCTGCACGGATTGTAAAGCGATGAGCTGTTTGTTGCCCAAAAAGCGGGCGATAGCCTTGCTCAACGGGTGTGTGGATTGGGCAGCCAATGCGGCTATTTGTGCCTGTTCATCCTCCGAAAGCGGAGAACCTTCCCACGTTACCTCTGCTTCCTGCGTATTGGTCAGTGTACCTGTTTTGTCAAATACGAGCGTATCAGCAGCGGCTAATTGCTCTATCACCTGCGTATTTTTCAGGTAGAACTGATGCCTGCCAAAGTAGCGCAAAGCCGTTCCCAGCGCATAGGGGGCAGCCAGCGCAATGGCACAGGGGCAAGCGATAATCAAGACGGAGGTAAATGCACGCAAAGCGGTGGTAGTATCTTGCGGCAGCCAGTACAATGCAGCCGCAAAAGCAACCACTAACACGTTGGTAGTGAAAGTTTTGCTAAATCGGTCGGTTACTTGTTGGATGCGCGTATGGCGGTTTTTGGAGAAAATTTCGTTGTTCCAAAGTTGTGTCAGGTAGCTTTGCGAAAAATCTTTGACTACTTCCAATTCAATGGCCCCGCCAACTTGCCTGCCGCCTGCATAAATAAGTTCGTTTTCCTTTTTGACAACGGGCTCGGCTTCACCTGTTACAAAGCTGTAATCAATCAGTCCTTCGCCGATGCGCAAAATAGCATCGGCAGGTATGAGTTCCTGATGACGTACCACAATGCGGTCGCCTTTTTTCAGTTCGCCGACCTGCACAAACTGCTCTGCGTCATCTTTTTTCAGGGTGATGGAAATGGGGAAGTAAGATTTGTAGTCGCGTTCAAAAGACAGCGCCTGATAGGTTTTTTGCTGAAAAAGTCGTCCTGTGAGCAAGAAAAAGAGCAGCCCGCCCAGCGAATCCATATAGCCCACACCCGTACCGCTCAAAATTTCCCAAGTGCTGACACCAAACAGGCAGACAATGCCCAGCGTAATGGGCACGTCTATGTTCATCTGTCGCTGACGGAAGGCGTGCCATGAAGAGATAAAATAATCCTGCGAACAGTAGAGCAGCACGGGCAGTGCCAGTAAAATGTTTAAATAACCGAAAAACTGCCGAAAATTTTGCTCAACATAGTCGCCAAAGGTGAGATATTCGGGCAGGCTGATGAGCATCATATTGCCGAAACAGAAAAATGCAACTCCTGCCTTGTAAATCAGGCTGCGGTCAGTCGTTGGTTTTTGCTGTTTGTCCGAATCTTCCAACGTAATCAGCGGCGGATAGTTGAGCGAGGCCAGCAGCTCGGTAACTTGTCGCAGCGAGGTTTGCTCGCGGTTAAAGGTTACGGAAACCTCGCGTTTCATAAAATTGACGCGCGATTGCAGTACGCCTGCATCCAATCGTTGCAGATTTTCCAACAACCATATGCAGGATGCGCAGTGAATCGCCGGTACAAAGAACCGCACCTTGGCAGTTGTTCCTTCGGCAAAGTCCAACAGTTGCGCAGCTACTTTTTCATCGTCCAGAAACTGATAGGTCTGTTTATTGCGCTGCCTGCCGTTGGCACCGGGCTTGTTGGCGATGTCGTAGTATTGGCACATTTCGTTATCGCGCAGCAGTTCATACACTGTTGCGCAGCCTTGGCAGCAGAAAGGGTGTTCATCTATAACGATGGGGGCGGCTTCGCAAGTCTCTCCGCAGTGGTAGCAGGATTCCTTTTCGGCAGTTGCCGTCGCTTTTTTGGGTTCAAGTGAAAGAGGTTCCATCGGCAGTAGTATTGGTGTGCTGATTCCTAAGGAATGAAAAGTTTGTTTGTCGGTTCATAGGCGCAAGTTCTAACAATTCACCGCCTCAAACAATGATTTGAGTCATCATTTGGGGAATGAGCAGGCATTTATCTATCGCACAGGATATATATCTCCGTTGCCTGTATTTTGGCAGCATCGGAAAAAATTTGCCATATTTGCCAGAAATCTCCTGTTATGATTCATACACTGCCTGAAATTGCTCAATATAGCCACTGGCGACATCCGTACACCCCCGATTCGAAGTACAAGCAAAGAGTAGCTTATTTTTCCATGGAATTTGCCATTGACCAATGCCTGAAAACCTATTCGGGCGGCTTGGGCTTTCTGGCGGGTTCGCACATGCGCAGTGCCTACGACCTGCGGCAGAACATGGTTGGCATCGGCATCCTCTGGAAGCGCGGCTACTATGACCAAACCCGTCAGGAAAACGGACACATGAATGTGTTATTTCAGGAGAAGTATTACAGTTTTCTGGAAGATACAGGCATTAAAGTAGGTTTGAAGATTACCCATGCACACGTGTATGTGAAAGCCTATTGCCTGCGTCCGGAAACTTTTGGCACAGTTCCGATTTATTTTCTGACAACTGATATTCCCGAAAATGATTACCTCTCGCGTACTATTACCGAACGACTCTACGACGACAACGAACTGACCCGCGTGGCACAAAGCATGGTTTTGGGGATTGCAGGGGCAAAAGTGCTGGAAGCGCTTGGCGGTGTAGATGTGTACCACATGAATGAAGGGCATGCTCTGCCATTGGCCTACTACCTCTACAAACAACACCACCGCAATATTGAGGAGGTGCGTAAACGTTTAGTTTTTACCACACATACGCCTGAAAAGGCGGGTAATGAAACCCACGAAACGCATCTGATGCAGGTAATGAATTTCTTTTACGGCATTGACACAGATGAAGCCATGCGCATCAGCGGGCAAGAAGGAAGCCCTGTGCTGGACTATACACTGGCAGCTCTGCACTTATCGCGCAAAGCCAATGCGGTTTCCAAACTGCACGGCGTGGTGAGCAACCAAATGTGGGGACACGATGACGACATCTGTCCGATTATCTCCATCACCAATGCGCAAAACAAGCGTTATTGGGCAGATGCCGAATTGCAAAAGGCATTGGAAAATGACGATGACCGCGCATTGATTGCCCGCAAAAAACAAATGAAGGCAGAACTTTTCCGCGTAGTTGCCGACCAAACCGGTAATTTGTTTTCTCCCGATATCTTGACAATTGTATGGGCGCGACGTTTTGCAGGCTACAAACGGGCAGACCTGATTTTGCGTGACTTAGGCTACTTTGAGCGAATCCTCCGCGACCAAAACCACCCGATTCAAATAATTTGGGCAGGCAAGCCCTACCCAGGCGACCACAACGCAATTAATACTTTCAACTATCTGGTAGATTTATCGCGCATGCTGCCCAATTGTGCCGTGCTAACGGGCTACGAACTGTATCTTTCTCAGCTGTTGAAAAATGGTGCGGATGTTTGGTTGAATACGCCGCGCCGCACCCGCGAAGCCTCCGGCACCAGTGGCATGACCGCTGCCATGAATGGAGCCATCAATTTTTCCATCTCCGACGGTTGGATTCCCGAATTTGCCGTAGATGGTGTGAATGCGTTCATTATTCCGCCTACCGACTCGCGCTGTACCAACCCCGAGCAGGATGTCATTGACCACGATAATCTAATGAAAATTCTGACGCAGCAGATTATTCCGATTTATTACAACCAACCCGAACAATGGCTGAAAATAATGAAGCAAAGCATGAGGGATGTTACGCCGCGTTTTGACTCCGACCGCATGGCAGACGAGTATTACCGTTTGATGTATCAGCAGTAAAAACAAATAGCTTTGTTGATGTAAGTAATTGATGTTTCCATATGCTTAAAATCAAAAGGACACAAGGCTCTTGTTGTGCGCTTGTGTCCTTGGAATTAAACTTTGTGCGCCTGCTTTTCTATTTTTTGCCTATGCGCATGTTAAGGCGTGCATAATAGAACGCGCCATTGTTGCCCATTTGCACGGGGTCCCAAGCACCGCCCGATTCGGTCAGGCTGGGCAGCGAACGGTCTGGATAGACGTTGAAAACGTTATTTGCACCAATGGCAAGTGCTATTTGCTGGTTGAACGTGTAGCGCAATCCTACGTCGGTAGTTACTTTGGGTGAATATACGTCAAGTGTGTTTTCGTCATAGTCCCAATTGGCAAGTACTACTTCGCCGAAGCGAACGAATCGCAGCAAGGCACTGAATTTTTCTACCGTATAGTCAAAAGTCAGGTTGATTTTTGAAACAGGGGCAGCGGCTTTGGCAAAATAGCGTTCGCGCAGGTCAAAATAGATGTCTTCTTTGCCTGCCAAGCGCGGGCTTGTTTTCACTTCATCAATGGTCAGGTTGTTGAAGTTCATGGCAAGCGTGGAAATCAGTTTGCCTTTGCCGATGTTGGCGTTGTATGCTGCCACCACGTCCAAGCCGCGCGTGGTGGTGCTGATGGCATTGGTAAAGAATTGTGCTTGACCAACGCGCAGGCGTTGCAGTTCTTGCCCGATGTCGGGGTCATCATCGCCGAACTGACCCGTCAGTACTACGCGGTTATCAATTTTCACGTAGTAGCCGTCCACTGTAAAGGTCAGGTTGTTGAGCGGGGTAAAAGTCAGCCCTAAGCTGCCATTAAGCGAAGTTTCCTGTTTCAGTGGCGGAATGCCCAGTGCCTGCGTTACGGGGCTGTTGTTGCGGGCAATCAGCACCTCAACAGGTTGCGCATTAACGAAGTTGGTAACAGTAGAGTTGAAATAAATCTGAGGCAGCGAAGGTGCACGGAAGCCCGTACTCAATGTACCGCGAATGGCGACTTTTTCGCCTAAGGCAAGGCGCGAAGCAATTTTCCCGTTCAACGTGCTGCCAAAGTCGCTATAATTTTCAAAGCGCAAAGCAGCCCCAATCATAAACGAGCGCGTAATGTCGGCTTCTGCATCGGCAAACAAGCCGATGTTGGTGCGGTTTGCCTGAATTTCATCCGAAGGTCGGAAACCGGGGAAGCCCTGCGAGCCGCCCGGGAAACGCGGGTCATAGTTGTCCCACGACTCGCGCTGACCTGCAACAATATTGTAGTTTTCGGCGCGAAATTCCGAGCCGAAGGCTACGTTCAAACCTTTGAACGTATTTTTGAAATAGCGGTTGAATTTTATGCCGCTGTTAAACTGCCCCAGCCCAAAGCCGCCTGCGTCAAAGTTGCGAGGGGTAGCCGTTCCCATAGAGCGGTTCAGCGTATTGCTGACCGAATACATAAATCGGTTATGTCCGTAGGTGGCAAACAGGTCAATGTCCCATTCTTTGGCAAGGGTGCGGAAACCCAGAGTGTAACCGTGGTCGGTAATGTCTGCCCCGATAATAGGGTCAAAGCCGTTGGGGTAAATGGAAGGGATGTTGCGTTCGCTGTCGGCAAAGCGCGTCCATGCGTAGGCTTCGCCCTTGCGCAGGTTTGTTCCGCCGAAGGCATATAAGTAGCTTTTAGCACCGGCGGGCAGGCGAGCGTTCAGGTAAAGAGAGGCATTGCGCACACGCGGGTCGCCGTATTCGCGGCGTGCCAAGTCGTCGGGGTTGGTGTTGGCGCGGTTTGTATGGTCGCGGAAATTAAAATCGCCTGTCAGGTTCACAAAACCTTTTTGCCCGACGGTAAAGCCGTAGTTGGCGTTTATGTTATAGTTTAATCCGTCAAAATTTTTGTCATCAAAGCGATATTGCGCCTGATGCATTCCTGCGTTGGCATTAACGGTGAGTTCATTGGTGGACTGTTTCAATACGATATTGATAACCCCTGCAATGGCATCCGAGCCGTATTGCGCCGCCGCACCGTCGCGCAGGATTTCAATGCGTTCAATGGCAGCGGCAGGGATGGTGTTTAAGTCTGTGCCTGTGTTGCCGCGCCCGCGCGTGCCGTAGATGTTCACTAAAGAGGACTGATGGCGGCGCTTACCATTGATGAGTACCAATGTTTGGTCGGGGCCAAGTCCGCGCAGCGAGGCAGGGTCTACGTGGTCGGTGCCGTCCGAACCTGTTTGGCGGTTAGAGTTGAACGAGGGGGCTACAAATTGCAGCAGTTGGTTGATGTCCAGCTGTCCGGTTTTGGCGGTAATTGTGCTGATGTCAATCACATCCACGGGGGCGGGGGTTTCCGTAACGGTGCGGTTCAGGCTGCGCGTACCTACAATTTCCAATTCGGCAAGCTTGGTTACGTCTTCTTCCATCGTAACATCCAGCGTTGCGCCTTCCTGCCCGACGCTTACTTCGCGAATTTGCACGGCATAGCCCACAAAACTAAACCGCACGCGATAGTTGCCCGGTTTGAGCGTCAGGCTGTAAATGCCTTCCGAATTGGTAACGGTGTTTTTGTTGGCATCCAGCACGCTGACATAAACACCCGGCAGCGGCTCATTGCCCGTTCCGACGACTTTCCCTTTGAGTTCCTGCGCATAGGCTTGCATCAAACAGCCTACCGCGCAACCAATGATGAGTAAAAGTTTGCGCATAAAAGTTGATGGGGTTGAGATGAGTACAAAAAAAGCCGATTAAAAAACTCAATCGGCAACTAATCTACACAAATTATTAAGATGTCAAAATATCCCCACGATGTGAATCAATCTTTTCTACTCTTGCACGACTACGGTTTTTGCCCACTTGTCGCCAAAGCGGCGGTGGTCGCTTGAAAATACCATGAGTGCATCTACGATGTTAAAAAACGGAATCAACAGAGAAACATAGCGAATGATACTTGCTCCCCAGTCGCCGGTAATCATTTCGCCTGTATCTTCTTTCACGACCTTAATTTTCATGGCTTTTTTGCCGATGCTCTGCCCCCCAAGCTGCGGGATAGCGTCCTTGGTGAGTTGATAAACAAGCCCCAGCAGATTTACCAATGTGCCTAAGGTTGAGCTGATAGAACTGACCGCAAGCACAGCGACGGAGATAATAATTCCGTCAATCAGGGCTGCCAGAAAGCGCTGCCCGGGAGTAGCTAATTGGTATTGCATAGTTTGTTGGGTGAATAGTGGAATTTGAAGTTGGCAAAAAACATACGGAAAAGCAAATTACCGTTGCGAGAAATTGACAGGAACCGTTTGCTGTCCATTAGCGGACAACCTTTGTGCTGAATATGAACAATCGCACAGACGAAAATTTTTATTGATAAAAATTTAGTCGCTGTAAATCAATGACTTACAAATGTCGGCACTGTGATTGCGAATAATAGATGCGAGACGTTAATAAATCGCTTCATCGTCAAGTTATTTTGTATAAAGGCAGGGCTTTGCTCTGCTTTTGTATTTTTGTGGTGATATTATCTTCTTTTCTGTTTTGCTACATAAGCTTTTACGCGGCGTTCTATATGCGTTGTTGGCTATTCTGCTGTTGGCAGTTGTGCTTTTTGCACCGATAGACAGGCGACACTATTCCGAACAGGATTTTTACAGGGATGCCGTGCAGGCAATCAATCGCACGGATTGGGCTGTTGCATCGGCAGGAGATGTTCGGCTCGGTTGGGCACGGCGTTCCATTGTACCGTCCGCAACTGCTCCTATGGCAGGCTATGGCATCAGTCGCGGCGATTTTGAGGGCATTCACGATTCGGTCTATGTGTACGCAGTAGCTTGGCAAAGCGGCGGGCAATGGTATGCCATCGTCAGTGCCGATTTGTTGGTATTCCCTCCTGCGGTTGCTGACTATCTACACGAAAATGTACAGCAGCAGACGGGCATAGCTTTTGAAAAATTATTTCTAACAGCTACCCATACACACAGCAGTATAGGCGGTTGGGCAGATAGACTGGCTGGCAAGTTGATGGCAGGGGGCTATCGTCGGGAAATCGTAGAAATGATTGCCCGAAAAATCATGGATGCATTAAAGCAGGCGCAAAATACCGCACAACCTTTGGCAGGTATCGGCTTTGGCAAAACCGATGCGCCCGAACTGATGAGTAATCGCCTTTCCAAAAAGCAGCGGGCAACCATAGACGGATATTTGCGCTGCATCCGCTGGGTGCGCAACGACGGCAGCAGTGCGCTTTTGGCGGCGTATCAGGCACATGCCATTTGCGTACATCCGCGCCTGCACGACCTCAGCCGTGATTATCCCGGATATTTTACCGATTCATTGGAACAAAGTGGTAAATTAAATTTTGCCCTGTTTGGTTCGGGCATGGTTGCCAGCCACGTACCGAACTATAATTGGGGATTGGACAGCTACGACCTCGCCCGCGATTTAGGTAAAAAACTTGCTGCACGTTCAATTTCGCTGTTAGATAGCATGGTAATAGATAGTTTGCAAGCAATGGCCGCATGGCAGATTCCCATTTCAGTAGGTGAGCCTCAACTGCGAGTTACAGACGCGATTGTTGTGCGCCCTACTGTTTTTAAATGGCTTTTTGGTGAGCAGCGATTGTATTTGTCTGTGCTGCGGCTGGGAAAGATATTATTGATTGGCGTTCCATGCGATATTTCGGGCGAGTTTGCCGCCGAGTTGATGGCAAAGGCTGCGGCTAAAAATCTGGATTTGGTAGTAATGAGTTTCAATGGGGGATATATTGGCTACATCACTCCCGATGAATATTACGAGCAGTACGCCCCCGAAGTGAGAGAAATGAATTGGGTAGGGCCTCACAAAGGCGCATTTTTCCATGAATTACTCAGCCACATCATTGAACAGCAGCGCAATTAGGCAGTAAGCGCTTCAATTTGCATTTCCTTGACTTCCTTTTCGGCACAACCCAAGCCGATAAGCACTACTTCTCGGTTTTGATGCAGATATTTCTGATGATAACCCTTCGCTTTGATTTGGGCGATGGCTTCCGCTGCGCTGCCATTTACTTTG
>CALHUI010000003.1 GCA_938039675.1 uncultured Cytophagales bacterium | reverse complement strand
ACGACTGCACACCGCAGTATTTTGCACGCTACAAAAAGCAAGTATAACAATTTTTATAAGGACAACGTAGCAGTTCCCTACCAAAATCCAACGGATAAACGTATAAAGCAAAGAATGGCAGAAGGACATTTGGGACGTATGCCCTATTCTTGGTTTTATTTTGATTTGGTAAAAAACGTAAGTAAGGATAAAACTTTTCACTCTTGCCAAATTCCATTGGGTTTGGTAGAAATGCTGATAAAATCTTGCACACAAGAAAATGATGATGTGTTTATTTTGTTTGGGGGTAGTGGTTCTGAAATTGTACTTTGCAAGGAACTTAAAAGAAACTTTATCTCTTGCGAACTTCACCCCGAATATTACGAAATGATACAAGACCGTTTGGCAAACAACGGTAAGATTTCGGAAGAATATCGTTTGGAATTTGTGCAAGAAAAGAAGAAAACGAGCATTGAAGTTAGCCCAACACTATTTGACTTTGAAACAAAGAACAACGGCACACAACGTCGGCTTGGCCAAAAGCGGGGCTGATGTGCTAATTTGTAAGGCAGTGCTTTTTATTTACATTTGTACTTGTAGGAAGTGTGGTGCTGTTCAATCCCCGCCTTTGCCAAGCGGCCAAACGTTGAGCAAATTCAAACGCATAAGCACGTTGCATGTGCTGCGGATTTCAGGCGAATGACAACGCAGCGCACTTTTTCAATTGCTTAATTTGCCACCTCAAACACGGCCCCATCCGAGGCAGCCAGCGTTGCAGAAAAAACTTCACGTGCTTCATTGAGCAGCACATCTACCTCGCGGTAGCGTACCGAAAAATGCCCCAGCAGCAACTGCCCGACTTCGGCTTTGCGGGCAATGGTAGCCGCTTGCCGCGCCGTACAGTGATGTGTTTCTTTGGCACGTTCTGCCATATCATCGGCAAAGGTGGCTTCGTGGTAAAGCAAACTCACACCTTTTACCCACTCAATCACCGGTTCGTGGTAGAGCGTATCGGAACAATAGGCATAGCTGCGCAGTGGCTTAGGGGGCAGCGTATAGTCGGCTGCGAGCAGTGTCTTTCCCTGCCACAGCACATCTTCGCCGCGTTTCAAAGCCTGCAAATGCCCGAAAGGCAAGTTTGCAGGCAGCCGTTCTTTTATCAGGTTGCGCGGTTTTTCCTTTTCGCGAAACAAAAAACCTACTACGGGCAGCCCATGTAACAGCGGAAAAGTACTCACCGTCATTGTTTCATTGTCAATAATAACCGTAGGATTTTCCATGTCCAACGGATGAAAATGCAGCGGAAAATGCAGTACAATACCCGTGCATCGGAATTGCACGGTCAGAATTTCCGCCAATTCGCGCGGGGCATAGAGGTCAATCGGTTGGGTACGCCCTTGCAGGCTCATACTGGACAGCAGCCCCACCAGCCCTAAGTAATGGTCGCCGTGCAAGTGGCTGATGAGAATGTGCCGAATGCGGCTTGCCTTTACGCCAAACTTCTGAATTTGCATTTGCGTACCTTCGCCGCAGTCAATCAAATAAAGTTGCTCATTAAAATTAACTGCCTGCGCAGGCAGACCTCTCCCCCAGCCCGGGATTGCAGACGAACTGCCGAGTATAGTAACCTTGAAAACCATTACACCCCTGTGTAATTAAACGGACTTACCGCCAGCATTTCCTCCTTAACTGCTTCGGAAATTTCCAGTGAGCAGATAAAGGCTGCAATGCTTTCCTGCGTAATGCCGTCCTGACCGCGGGTGAGTGCTTTCAGTGTTTCATACGGCTGCGGATAACCCTCGCGGCGAAGGATGCTTTGCAGTGCTTCGGCAACCACTGCCCAGTTGTTGCTCAAATCGGCGTGCAGGCGGTCTTCATCGGGCGTGATTTTGCCTAATCCCTTTTTGAGCGATTGCAATGCCACTACCGTATGCGCCAGCGGTACGCCCACATTGCGCAACACAGTAGAGTCGGTCAAATCGCGTTGCAGGCGCGAAACGGGCAGTTTTTCCGACAAAAAGCCAAAAATGGCATTGGCATAGCCCAGATTGCCTTCCGCATTTTCAAAATCAATCGGATTGACCTTGTGCGGCATGGCAGAAGAACCGACCTCGCCTGCAACGGCTTGTTGTTTGAAATAGCCCATGGAAATATACGACCAAACGTCGCGGGCAAAGTCAATCAAAATGGTGTTGATGCGGCGCAGCGCGTCGAACAACGCCGCCAAGTGGTCGTAGTTTTCAATTTGCGTAGTCCACTGTGCGCGTTGCAAACCGAGTTTTTCATTAACAAATCGGTTGGCAAACGCTTGCCAATCAACCGTCGGGTAGGCAACTTTATGCGCGTTCATATTGCCCGTAGCACCGCCGAACTTGGCACTGTAAGGAACTGATTGCAAGGCTTTTAATTGTTCTTCCAAGCGATAGACAAACACCTGTATTTCCTTGCCTAACCGAGTAGGCGAAGCAGGCTGCCCATGCGTAAAAGCAAGCATTGGCAGGTTTGCCCATTGTGCTGCCATTGCCGCAAGTTTTTGCATCACATCGCCCAAAAGCGGCAGATAAACCGATGTTACAGCCTCTTTCAGCGACAGCGGAATAGCCGTATTGTTTACATCTTGCGAAGTAAGTCCAAAATGTACAAACTCCTGATAATGAGCTATTTGTAGATGCTCAAAGTGCAATTTGATAAAATACTCAACCGCTTTAACGTCGTGATTGGTCGTTTTTTCTATGTCCTTGACTTGCTGCGCATCCCTTGCAGAAAAGTTGCGGTAAATATTGCGCAGCGGCTCAAACAGGTTGCGGTCAAAACCGGCTAATTGAGGCAGCGGTAACTCACAAAGGGCAATAAAGTATTCTATTTCAACCTGTATGCGGTAACGAATAAGCCCTTGTTCAGAAAAAAACGGGGCGAGCGCTTCGGTTTGTTTTCTGTAACGCCCGTCTATCGGGGAAATTGCAGAAAGTGAGGAAAATTCCATGCAAAACCTTATTAAAGGGCAAATATCGGATTTTTTTCGTCGTTATTTCCGCAAACTTTGTTACTTTGCTGTATAGTTTTTTAAACTTTGTAACAATGAACGAAGGATTCAACCCCGAAAAAATTGCAGCACTAAAAGAAAAGTGCAAGCAAGCCAAGAAGTCATTCATATACGTAACCGACGAGCAACAGCCCGATGAGGACTCTGCCTATTTCCAATTTGTAGGCAAGCACGACGGCAAAGAAGTAATCTTTGATGCTTTTATCTATACCCTGCGTGCCGAGTACGAAATGGCTGTATTTGATTTGGCAGAGCAACGCATCAAGGAAAAATTCCCGAACTACACCAACTACGACGAAGCCACCGAAGAACAGCAAGACTATTTGGACTTACTGATTGACGAAATAGAAAGCGAAGAAGAGGTAGGTGTTTCCGAATTTGTAAATATTGAAGAAGCCGTTGATTTCGGCATCGGCATCGACATCTGCCTGAACGTGGACGAAATCAACGATGAGGTGATTGAAAAATTCGTGCGCAAATTTAACGACGGCACATTGGAATTGGACGATTCGGTGTATTCGTTCAGCTATGCTGCCGAAGAAGGCGACGAAGAATAGTCCGATTGAAAAGCTATCCAACAGGTAAAATCCTGTCAGGTTTTGTAAACCTGACAGGATTTTTGCCAACCGGCTCGTCGGTAACAATATAATCAGTATTTATTCGTGAAATTTACAACCATCAGCGTTTCTAACATCAGCAATTAAGACAAAACATGGAAAATTCAACCGGTACCAATCAGGCTGCCGACTTAGAACAGGAATTTCTCACCCAAATCACCAACTACGGCTTCATTATTGAGCGGACAACCAAACGCATCCGCCAAAATCTGCAACGCCGTTTCAATGCGCATCATTTCGGTATAACGGTTGACCAGTGGGTAGTACTGGACTGTATCCGCCAAAACCCGAGCATCAGCCAAAACGAAATTGCCGACCGCACCTTTAAAGATGCCCCTACTGTTACACGCATCATTGACCAACTCTGTAAAAAAGGACTAACTACCCGCTCGGTAGATGAAAACGACCGCCGCAGGTTTATTGTAGAACTCACCGCCAAAGGTCATAAAAAGGTCAGCCAAATGCTTCCTGTTGTGATTGAGATGCGCAAAGACGGATGGAAAGGACTTGATGTTGCTGATTATCAGAAACTGATGCACATCATGAGCACCATTTTCAACAACTTGGATTAGGCGCAAAAATTTTTTTACTGTTATTATGCTTGCATAATATTTTTCTTTACTTTTGTATTGTTATGCACGCATAATAATTTTCTCATTGTGCACCTAAATCATTAAACGCTGTATATTATGGAAATGGTAGAAAGAAAAGAGGCTCTTAAAGGTGGCGAGTTCCTGATTCGCGAATCTGAAGCCCATGATGTATTCATCCCTGAGGACTTTACCGAAGAGCAACGCATGATGGCGCAAGCCTGTACGGACTTCCTGCGCACCGAAGTTTTCCCTAATGTGGACAAAATGGAAGATGTAGAGTCCGGCTTTATGATTGAGTTGATGAACAAAGCCGGCGAGCTTGGCCTTCTGGGCATTTCTGTTCCCGAAGAATACGGCGGATTGGGTATGAGTTTTAATACTTCCATGCTTGTTGCCGACGTATTGGGCACGGGCGGTTCTTTCTCTACTGCGTTTGGTGCACATACGGGCATAGGCACGCTGCCAATTCTGTATTACGGCAACGAAGAACAAAAGCGTAAATACTTACCCAAATTGGCTACCGGCGAGTGGAAAGCCAGCTACTGCCTCACCGAACCCGATGCAGGTTCAGATGCCAATTCGGGCAAAACCAAAGCGCGCCTGAGCGAAGATGGCAAACACTACATCATCAATGGGCAAAAAATGTGGATTACAAACGCAGGTTTTGCCGATTTGTTTATCGTTTTTGCCAAAATTGATGACGATAAAAACCTGACCGCATTTATTGTTGAAAAGTCATACGGCGGCATTACGATGAACGACGAAGAGAAGAAACTTGGCATCAAAGGTTCTTCTACCCGCCAAGTGTTCTTCAACGATTGCCACGTGCCTGTGGAAAATATGCTTTCTACACGCGGCAACGGTTTTAAAATCGCCGTAAATATTCTCAACATCGGTCGTATTAAATTGGCTGCTGCCGTTATCGGTGCTTGCAAAGATGTGATTACGATGGCTACCAACTACGCCAACGAACGCAAGCAATTTGGCAAGCCTATTTCTTCTTTTGGTGCTATCAAGCATAAAATCGGCGAAATGAGCGCCCTGACCTATGCCACAGAGTCGGCGGCTTATCGTGCAGGTCAGTGCATCGAAGACAAAATCAATTCGCTGATTGCCGAAGGTATGGACGAGGCACAAGCCAAACTGAAAGGCGTAGAGCAATTTGCGATTGAGTGTGCCATTATGAAAGTGCACGGCTCTGAGGTGTTGGATTATGTGGTAGATGAGAGTCTGCAAACCTATGGCGGCATGGGCTTCTCCGAAGAAGCACCGATGGCACGCGCTTACCGCGATGCCCGCATCACACGCATCTACGAAGGCACCAATGAAATTAACCGCATGTTGCTGGTGGGTATGATTCTGAAGCGTGCGATGGCGGGCGAATTGGATGTTCTCGGCCCTGCAATGGCTGTTGCTAAAGAACTGACCAGCGTTCCTACTTTCAGTGCAATTGATGCTTCTGTGTTGTTTGCCGAAGAAAAAGAAGCTATCAAAGGTCTGAAAAAAGCCGTGCTGATGGTAGCAGGCAAAGCCGCCCAAACTTTCGGCCCTGCCTTGGAAGAACAGCAGGAAATAATGATGCACGTAGCCGATATGATTATTGAAACCTACGTAGCCGAGTCTGCCCTGTTGCGCACCGAAAAACTGATTGGTATCCGCGGTGAGGCCGCTTGCCAACAATATATCAACATGGCACGCCTGTATTTGAACCGCGCAGCGGACAAAGTAGCTTACCACGGTAAAGAAGCCATCAACAGCTTTGCTACCGGCGATGAGCAGAAGGTAATGCTGATGGGTCTGAAGCGGTTTACCAAGATGAATCCTATCAATGCAACAGCTATTCGCCGCGAACTGGCTGACTTCGTCATTGAACAAAACAAGTATCCTTTCTAATTCATTATATTTCCATTTCATTTGTTCCTGATACAAGCATGAGTCTGATGGCTTATGCTTGTATGCTTTTCAGGTCATTCACCCTCAAACATCCTCTTGCCATGCAACGATACCTCAAAAACACCTACTTTATTGACCATGAAAGCAATGCTATTCGGGCTTTCGTAGCAAATATTGATTTTTCGGCAGCCCGTACAGCTACGGAGAAAGCTGTCAGGTTGTACTACGCCGTTCGCGATGGCTTTCGCTATAACCCGCACAACATCTCCATGCAACCCGAAGACTTCCGCGCAAGCGTGCAAGTGCAACGCAGTGAGGGGCATTGTATAGACAAGGCTACCATTTTAGCAGCAGCGGCGCGTGCCGTTGGCATCCCATCGAGGTTGGGTTTTGCCAACGTAACCAACCACATCGGCACTGAAAAATTAGAGAAAATTCTGGGCACTCATATTCTGGTTTTCCACGGATTCACCGAGTTGTACTTGGAAGAGCAATGGGTAAAAGCCACCCCTGCCTTCAATGCAGCCCTTTGCGAAAAACTCAACGTAGAACCGTTGGAGTTTAACGGTCGCGAAGATTCTATTTTTCAGCAATTCAGCCGCAACGGCAACCGCTTTATGGAATACCTGCACGACTACGGCTCATTTGATGACTTACCCTTTGAGCAAATGATTGGTGAGTGGAAGAAGCATTATCCAAAACTGTTTACCGATGAAACTAAACAGTTGATTGTCTGATGTTCCGCAAAAAACACCTTAAAACGAAGCATCATCCTACCCCGTTGTGTGTGTCTGTTCCTGCGGCTATTGTCGCTGTTTTAGACATATGCAACACACTTTAATTTGTTTGCACAAAACTCCTAAGTTATGCAAATAGGATTGCATAAAATAAATAGGTGGATTATACGGACGAGGCTGTTTTCGAATAATATTTTAAAATATGAAATCTTGAATGGCATTTCACTCCCCTTTCAATCGGGAGGTTATTAATTATCGTATGCCAGTGTGATTTCCTTACTGATTGGTTGGGATTCATTATTACATCCGTCTTTAAATTTGATATATACCCGTTTCAAGCCTGCCCCATCGCGCAGCGACCATTTTTTAGTAGCTTGGTAGGGTTCCCAAATAGCTCCGTCATCAAATTTAGGAGAGTTAGAAATCATCATATAATTAGCTTTGCGGGCATTGAGCTCGAGCGTTACAAGGGTTGTTTTCGTAATCGTTTGATTACCGGCAAATTTAATCAGTCCGGGTATAGGCGCATCTGTATCTAAATAAATATTGTCGTAGGCAACACCCGATTCGTTACCGGCCTCATCCCGAAACTTCACATAAATGGTTTTTTCACCGTCGCCCGGCGATAAATTCCATTCTTTGGTTTTTCTTACCGGCTCCCATACACCATTGTTGAAATATTTGTTATTACTAATCATCATTTCCTTAGCACCCTCTACCTCAATATCCAATTTAACTCTGCCATTTGCAGCATTAGTACATTCCTCGTTGTTATTGATAACAATCTTCTCATTAATAGGCTCCTGACGGTCGAGTATAATGTTAGCTACCACAGGTTGCGTTTCATTGCCTGCTTTGTCGCGGAACTTGGCAAACACCTGTTTTTCGCCATCGTCACCATCCAGTTTCCAATTATACACATAGTTTTCAAAGTATTGCCATTGGGCATCTTTAAAATCTTTATTATTGCTAATCATCATTTCAGTAGCATCTTGTACAGACAAACGCAGCGTTACCAACTTATTAATATTGGTACAATAGCGCGCTCCGTTGTTAATTTTTATATCGCCGCCCTTAGGAGCAGTCATATCCAAGCCGATACGGTCATAGGCTACCTTTGATACATTGTTTACCCGGTCTTTGAATTTGACAAATACCATTTTTACACCGTCTTCGCCAATGAGCGTCCAGTCTTTGGTTGTTGCATAAGGCTCCCACTTAGCTCCTCGAAAATCGTAAAAATTGGATATCATCATTTCTACGGCATCCTGAGCGACTAATTCCAGTTTTACCTGTTGGAATTTTACTTGTTGGTTTTCGGCTAAAATTTTCACAGAACCTTTTTTAGGCGGTGTTCTGTCCAGAATAATATCATCGGAATAGACGGCGGATTCATTGCCGGCCTCGTCTTTAAACTTGACATATACTGTTTTTACACCGTCTGCACCGGCCAGTACCCAACTGATATTCAACTCCGAATAGCCGCGCCAGCGTTCGCCCGAAAAATCAGGTGTATTGGAAATCATCATTAGGGCTGCTTGCTTTGCTCTTACCTTCAATATCACAACTTTGTCTATGTCATTAGTAATGGAGTCTCCTCTGTTGATGACAATACTGCAATCAAACGGAGGTTTGCGGTCTAATATAATATTGTCGGCTACCACATCAGACTCATTACCTGCTTGGTCACGGAACTTAACCACCACGTTTTTCAAGCCGTCTTCACCTTCTAATTCCCACTCGACACTGGTTGCATACGGCTGCCACTTGCCGCCTGTAAAAGTGCTGTTGTTAGATATCATCATTTCGGTAGCCCCTCTGGCAAAAAGCATCAGGTTTACTTTTTTGTTGGGATTCGTGGTAAATTCTTTACCGTTGTCTATGATAATACGGCAATCAACCGGTTTGGTGCGGTCAAGTTTAATTCTGGTGCTTGCAATATCGGAAACATTACCTGCCTCATCCCGAAACTTGACATATACGCTTTTTTCACCGTCATCACCCGGGCTTCCGAGTTTCCAGTTTTTGACCTCCGTGCGATAAACTTCCCAGCGTGCATTGTAAAAATTACTGGTATTGCTTACCATCATGTATTTGGCACCTTCGGCAGATATTTTCAAATTGACCGTAGCACTTGTATCGTTGGATATTTTTGACATGTCGCCTACGATTTCTACATGAGGCTTGGTCGGCGGTACTCTGTCTAATATAATCTCCGCCCATGCGGTCTCAGAGATGTTACCTGCTTGGTCGCGGAAACGGACATATACCCGGCGGTTGCCGTCTTTTTCGGCAAGCGTCCATACTGCCGCTACGTTGTAAGGCCGCCATGCCACATTTTGAAAGGAACTGTCGTTGCTGATTTGCATTTCAAATGCACCAATAGCAGATAGCCGCAGAGAAACAGACTGACTCTTAGTAAAACGGTTGCCGCCGTCTATGAGTACTCGAGGCATTTGCGGCGGTTCGGTATCAACAATAATTGCGTCTTGGGCAACAGCCGAATAGTTGCCGGCCTCATCGCGGAAACGAACTTGCACTACTCGCTCGCCTTCGCCGGGAGGCTCTAATTTCCACTGAATGGTACTTTGCATCGGCATCCATTCCGAACCACCGCGAATGAATACCTCTTTTGCCCCTTGTGCGCTGAGGAAAAGTGTTACTTCTTCTTTATTGGTGTATTGGTCGCCGTTGTTGATGAGCACTCTTGGGTTCAGCGGCGGTACTATATCCATTATAATGCGGGCGCTTACCGGTTGCGATACGTTGCCGGCCGCATCGCGAAAGCGTGCAAAAATAATTTTTTCGCCGTCTTCGCCTAACAATTGCATTTTTCTGCGTTCGGCATAGGGCACCCACTGCGCACCGATAAAATCGCTTCTGAGGCTTATCTGCATTTCTTTAGCTTCCTGCGCGTAGAGCTCTACGCTGACCACACGGTCGCGCGCATTGGTGAAACGTGCGCCGCCGTTAATAGTAATGCTGCAGTCGAAGGGAGGTTGGCGGTCTAATTCTATGACAGTTTCGACAACCTCCGAAACGTTGCCCTGATTGTCTTTATATATTACATAAACGTTCTTCAAGCCATCGCCATCGGTGGTTTTTAAGCGCCATTTGATGGAGGTTTCGTATGGTCGCCAACGTTGGTTAGGAAAACTGGGGTCATTAGAAATCATCATTTCAGTTGCTCCCCGACCAAAAAGCTCGAGTACAACCAAACCCTCAGGGTCATTGGTAATATTTTTTCCACCACGCATTCGTACTGCACCATCTATTTGTGCAGACACCGAAAGAGAAAGGAAACATATAAACCATAAAGTAAATATACTATATTTCATACTTGCATGGGGCTATAACCTTTTCACTATCAGGTAGATAAGCCAATAAAAGCAATCAGATGGGCAAGGGGTAGCTTGCCTTGTATCTATCTAACATTAATTAAAATTACGCAAAACTTGTACCATCCGCATGATGCTTATGAAATAGTTGCAGCAGCAGCCCCAGCAAAATCACCGCTGCACAGCCAATCAAGTTGAACCAAAGGTATGAAATATTTGTAAATTTCCAGCAAAACAGTACTGCTATTTCGGCAAGTATGGCTGCCTGAAAAATCGCCTTTGCTTTTACGCTTTTGACATAGAAGGCGACTAAAAAAATGCCGAGTATGGTGCCGTAAAAAAGTGAGCCAAGTATATTGACCGCTTCTATCAAATTATTGCTTAACGAGCTTGCAAATTCGGCAAACAGGATGGCATAAGCCCCCCAACCGATGGTCATCCACTGAGAGGCTTTGAGATAGTGCGACTCGCTTTTATTTGGTCTGAAAGAACGTTTATACACGTCGATAACCGTTGTGGAAGCCAGTGCGTTGAGTTCCGATGAGGTAGATGACATAGAGGCGCAAATGACAAGTGCAATGAGCAACCCAATCAGTCCTTTGGGCAGGTAGTTGATGACAAAGGTGAGAAATACATAGTTCGTATCGCTAGATTTGCCTTTGCCTTCTGCTTCATTTTGTCGGTGAATAATGGCTAAGGCTGCGTTGCGAATGTTGCGGGCTGCGTTGTTTTGTGCATCTAACTGTGCTTTGGCATGGTCTATCTGCTGCAGCTCGCCCTGTTTCAATGCTTTTACTAAAGCAATGGCTTGTTCGCGTTTTTGAGTAAAAACCTGATGATATTTTTGTTCCAATGCAATAAATTCGTTGCCGTTATCCGAACGGCGCACTTTTTCTGCCTCTACCTGATTGAAGTATAGGGGCGGTTCGTGAAATTGGTAAAATACAAACACCATAGCCCCGATGAACAATATGAGAAACTGCATCGGAATTTTGATAAAGCCGTTGAAAATCAGCCCTAAACGACTTTCGGTGGTTGATTTGCCCCCTAAGTAGCGCTGTACTTGCGACTGGTCGGTACCAAAATAAGACAATTGTAAAAAAAATCCGCCAATGATGCCCGACCAGATATTATAGCGGTTGTTCCAGTCAAAACTGAAATCAATACTTTCCAGTTTGCCAGCTTTACCTGCTACACGTACTGCCTCCCAAACACCTACTTCTTGCGGCATCAGGGCAAAAACCATATACAGAGCGACCATTAAGCCTATAAAAATGACAAACATTTGCTGTTTTTGGGTGATGCTGACAGCCTCGGTACCACCTACCACAGTATAGAGCACTACAATTCCGCCCAAAATGAGATTGACGTAAAAGATTTCCCAGCCTAAGATAGTAGAAAGCACCAAAGCAGGTGCATAGATGGTAAGCCCTGCAGCCAATCCTCGCTGAATCAAGAACAGGAAAGCACCAAGCGAACGGGTCTTGACATCAAAGCGTTTTTCCAAAAACTCATAGGCCGTGTAAACATTCAAACGCTGGTATAAAGGAACGGCGGTCATACAAAGTACAACCATAGCCAATGGCAGGCCAAAGTAGAACTGTACAAAGCGCATACCATCGGAGTAAGCCTGCCCGGGAGTGCTTAGGAAGGTAATAGCACTCGCCTGCGTAGCCATGATAGAAAGCCCGATAGTGCCCCAATTCATTTTTTTGGAAAGGAGGTACTCTTTGGTGTTTTTACTTCCACGTGTTTTCCAAATGCCATAGGCAGTGATAAAGCCTATCGTAAAAATAAGAACAAACCAATCTATGGGCGACACAGCTAATGCAGTTTAACAGGTGAAGTTTTAGGAGACTGCCAAAAATAGGCGTAAAAAAAGAAATTCCACTCCAAAGCAGAGTGGAATTTCTTTCAGGAGAGAAACACATTCGGCTGTTATCTACCTTGCAACAACTCCCAGTTTACTTCGGCAATCGGGCGTTCTAACTGTGTAAATACAGTGCCTCTGTCTAATGCCACCGGAATTTCGTTGAGTCGATTATAACGACGTGCATCTACCCAGCGATGCCCCCAAGGCTCGCACCACAGGGAGTAGCGGCGTTGGAACAGAATCTCGTTGATAAGTGCATCGCGTGTAGTAGCGCCTGTATAGGCTGGTAAGCCTGCCGCGGTGCGTATGCGGTTGATAGCGCGTACAGCCTCTCCGCTGTTTCCTGCCTGTGCGTTAGCTTCTGCATAAATCAACACCAGTTCTTCGTTGCGCAAATACTTGACGGGCGTGGTGTTGGTCGGATAACGCAAGTCTTGCCATTCGCCCGACAAGGGGATGTTATCGGTGGTAACCACCACAGGCGAATTGCGGCGGAAGAACTTGCGCTGTACGCGCAAATCGCCGGGCAGTGCATCGCTAATTAGCGACGGATGCACTACAATCATCGTATTAACGGGTGCATTCAATACGAAAAACAGCGGATTGAAAATATCGGGTGGTGCACCATATACAAATGCAGGGCCGGCTTCCAAGTCGCCGTCGATGTTCATAAATGACTGCCCAAGAGCTGTAAGCGCACCTTGCCAATCTTGGCGGTACACTGCTAAACGGGCTGCAACTGCACGGTTAAACTGGCGGATAGAGGCAATTGTACCAAAGTTATTGGCAGTAAAGCCCGCAGTCAGTCGAAAGGGGAAGTTGCCTGTTCCTGCACGGCTCAACTCATCGTTAGCCTCATTCAGCAAGGCATTGATGCGGGTCAGTGCTTCATTGTAAGGAACAAACGGGCCCGGGTTTAATTCATCGGCTACATCAATACGGATACCGTTTTGAAACTGTCCGTTGGCCACAATCATGTACTGATATGCCTGAATGGTTTTGGTGAAACCGCTGACAGCCAAGCGTTCCTGTTCAGTCAGTACGTTGGTATTGCGTATGGCTTGGAGCAACACATTACCTTGCTTGATGGTCTGATAGGGTACGTCGTAGGCAGGCCCAACGGCAAAAAACTGACCATCCGGCTTACGTCCACCTTGTCCAAGCCAATCTGTTTGCCAGCGCGGGTCAGAAGCGTTCAAATACCATATCTCGCGGCCGAAACAGCCGAATGCAGCCGTAACAGTAAAAACATGCGCACGGTGGCGAAATTCCAAACCCGTAATCAAAGATTGAATCTGATTGCGTGTAGCGTTTTGAGAAACGCTTTGCAAAGAAGGGTTGTTGGGGTCAATTGCATTTTCCAACGTAAAAAAACTGCAACCGCTGTTACCTAATAGGGCAACGATTAAAAGACCCGCGTATATTGTTTTTTTCAACATAGTTTTCAAAATATTTAACTGCTTAGAATTCTACAATCAAATGTCCAAAGAAGCGCTTAGAGGTTGGATATGGGGTAACATCTATACCTGAGCCGATAGAGCGCTGACCAAAAGTGGAGGTTTCAGGGTCGTAACCTTCATATTTAGTAAAGGTAAGGGGGTTGTTGGCTGATACACCTAAACGGACTCTGCCTACTTTATCGTCGAACCAGTTAGTCAATGTGGTTTTAGGAACGTTGTAGTACAAAGCAATTTCGCGCAGGCGAATATAGCTGGCATCTTGCACCCAACGACCGGCGTTGTTGAAAGGTGCAGGCGGACGCTGACGACCGTTAGGAATACCATCGCCGTCATCATCGTTAAACCAACCCGGGGTAGTACCGCCTGAGTCGGTTAAAAAGGCTGACAGGTTGATATTGTCGCCGCCTTGCTTCCAATGCCAAAGCATATTGAAATCAAAGTTTTTCAGGAAAGTAATTTCATTAAACCATGACATTTGGAATTTAGGTTGCTGGTCGCCCCAGATAGTAAATACACCCGGAGAAACCTGTGGCGTACCTACGATGGTAGTAGGCGAAATGCCCTCGCGAATCCAGAACGTACCAAGTGCTGTACCGAAACCTCCTTGAAAGTATGCGGGAATGCCCAAGCTCTTGGTCAGCAGCCGATTTTGCCAATACATTAGGCGAGTAAACCAGCGGAAATTGTCTGATTGCACAGGGGTTGCACCCAGTGAAATTTCCCAACCTTTATTGGAAAGTGAAGCGCGGTTGCTTGGAATGGTGTTGATACCGGTAGATGGCGCAAGGCTTAGGTTTTGGATGTTGTTGCGAGTTTCTTTGTTGTAATAAGTTATCTCCAATTGGATGCGATTATTAAACAAGCCTGCATCAATGCCAAATTCTAGTTCGCCGGCACGTTCCGGTTCAAGAGAAGTATTACCTGCGGCTGTGGTAACCACAGAACCCAAAAAACCACCAATGTTAGCTGCATTCAATGCTGTAAAGGTTTGTCCGAAGGCAGGTAAGCCTGCGGTTTCGCCGTAGGCAATGCGCGGCTTAATTTGGTTGATGGTTTCTTTAAATGTCCAGAAATCGAAGTTGGCAACGTTTACAGCCAATGAGGCTTTGGGGAAAGCATAGAACTTGTTGGCATCGCCGTTGAGGGTTGATTTATCCCAACGAATACCTACAGTAGCTATTACTTTGTCATCCCAGTTGGCTTCCTGCTGCGCAAATATGCCTACATCGGTAATGCTGCTTTGCAGTGCTTGAAAGATTTCTTGCACTGTTCCTTGACGCAGGTTTTTCTGGCCGGGAGCCAAACCGCGAGCACGGGTCAACAAGCTGTTTTCAAAAAAATTCAGGCGAACTGTACCTGCCTGAGAGTTCATATTTACTTTACCTATATTGAAGTTATAGGTCAAAGCTGCCTGGATGTTGGTATTTACATTGCGAGTTTCCCCCCAAAGCGCATCACCGGGATTTGCCTGTGCACGCTGATACTGCAAGTCTTCAGGCAAGTAAACCAATGTAGCGTTTTGCGTAAAGTCTAAGCCGCCTTGTGCCACAAATTTCAGGAGCGACTTATCGGTCTTCAACAGGTCTGCACCAAAGTTGAATGATTGAATGAAACGGTCTACCACCGAATTATTAATACCTTTATTGGTTACGGCAATGGGATTTTCCGCAAAGTACGGGTTATCAGGATATACGCCGTTTTCATTGGGGAACAAGTTGAAGTAGTTCGGAACATAAGCAATGTTATAACCAATACTTGCACCTGTGTTGTTCTGGTTGCCCGTAAAACCGCGGTCGGTATTGGTGCGGATATAGTTAGAACCTACGCCGAAAGAAACGCGGTCTGAAATTTTGTGGTCGATATTGACGCGTAGCGAGTAGCGCTTAAATCCTGTACGACGAACGATACCCTCTTCATCAGTCAGCGCACCAGACACCATGAACTTGGTTTTTTCATTACCGCCCGATACGCTCAAACGAGTATTGAGCAATGTGGCAGTATTGCCGTAAAAGTATTTTTCGTAGTCATATTTCTGACCAGCAGCGGCGCGGAATCGGTCTAATTCTACCTGACGACGGGCATCCGGGAAAAAGAAGTTGATTTTAGCTTCGTTCCAATCATCTACGCCCAATAATCGCTGTGCACGGGCAAAACCTGCATCTTGTGCAAATGAGATTTTTGTACGACCTGCCGAACCTTTTTTGGTGGTGATAATGATTACGCCCGCATTGGCACGCGTACCGTAGATAGCAGCAGCAGAAGGACCTTTCAAAACTTCAATGCTCTCAATATCGTTAGGGTTCAAGTCAGCCAAGCGGTTGGGAGCATCGTCTTGTGCACCCACACCGGCACCGGCTTCTGCACCTGATACGGCAGCACGACCGGTACGGTTAGTAGCGTTGTTTACGTACACACCATCTACAATGTAGAGGGGTTGCGAAGCACCTACCAGCGAAGAGATACCACGCAGTTGCACGGAAACACCGCCACCGGGCGCACCGCTGTTTAAGTTGATATTGACACCCGTCAGTTTACCGTACAGCGCATTATCAACTGTTTGAATTTGCGTAGTACCAATCAGTTCTTTGGCAGAAACCGTAGAAACCGCATTGGCAAGGTTACTTCTCTTTACAGAAGAGGCCAAACCTGTAATTACTACCTCTTCCAGTTTGGTAACATCTTCTGCCAGCAATACATCCACCGTACCGCTGTTTTCATTTACCTCAACCGATTTGGACAGATAACCGATGTAAGAGAAAACCAACGTTGCAGAGCCGCTGCTGCCCACATTGATGCGGTAGGAGCCGTTGGCATCGGAAATAGTACCTGCCGTGGTGCCTTTTACCACAATATTTACACCGGGCAGAGGGCTGCCATTAGCAGCATCTTTGACCGTTCCCTGCACCGTGTACTGTGCATGGGCAATGTTGACCATCCACAAAAGTGCAAGTGCGCCCCAATAGCGGATGACATGATTGAACGTAGAAAACTTCATAGCAAGATAATTTTGTTTAAGTTTGGTTGCCCTAAATCTAATCGGTTTAGGCAAAAAATGAATCAAGTATGAACATTTTTTGCATCATTGCAACCTAACCTTAACATGCCTATTATTTAAGTTATTGCTTATCAGCAAGTAAGAAGATTTACAGCAATGCAGCACCTGCCGATGAGCCAATACGGTCGGCACCGGCAGCAATCATAGCCAATGCTTGCCCCTTGCTGCGGATGCCACCCGATGCTTTTACACCCATATATTCGCCTACGGTTTCGCGCATCAGGCGCACGGCGTGTTCGGTAGCACCGCCGCTGCCAAA
This sequence comes from uncultured Cytophagales bacterium, assembly GCA_938039675.1. Lineage (GTDB taxonomy): Bacteria > Bacteroidota > Bacteroidia > Cytophagales > Thermoflexibacteraceae > Rhodoflexus. The sequence continues at coordinate 550,428 of CALHUI010000003.1, read as the reverse complement.
TCCGGTAGAGGTTTTTACAAAATCTGCGCCCGCATCCTGTGCAATTTTGCAGGCGCGGACAATTTCCTCATCGCTCAGGTAACAGGTTTCTATAATCACTTTCAACATGGCATGGCTTTCGTGGCACATTTTGGCCAATTGGGCAATTTCACCTTTTACCCAACTCATCACACCTGTTTTGAATGCACTCAGATTCATCACCATGTCTATTTCCTGTGCGCCGTCTGCAAGTGCTGTTTCTGTTTCGCAGACTTTTGCCTCTGTACGATTGTAGCCTAACGGAAAACCGACTACGGTTACTAAGCGTATGTCGTGCACGCCAATATCGCGGCAGGCTTTTTTTACCCAATAAGGGGGCACACATATGCCTACAAACCGATGTTGGATTGCTTCCTGTACCAAGCGTTCGTAGTCATCTGAAGTGGCAACAGGCGAAAGCAGGGTATGCTCTATGTGCTGATTTAAGGTTTCCATCCGATGGGGGCTTGTTAAAATCCTAAACTTTCTTTTACTTACACAAGTTATCAGTGCAACTATTTGTTCACAAAAATAAACAGAACCCATGCTAAAAATGCTGAGTATTGCCGCATCCCTCATTTTGGGTGCTGCATCCATTTTTTTCTACAATCAATATCGCAGCGAGTCTGCCAATACGGTTTGTTGCCATGTACCCTCCTCTTCAACTGCTTCATTTGCCGCCTTCGCCTCCGACCGCGACTTTGTCAATAAGCACGAAGAGCCGCTGCCGTTCACTTTTGTTTCGCAGGCGGGCGGTCAGGAAATCAGCTATCCTACCCCGGACGGCAAAACGGCCAAAGCATGGCTGATTCCATCCAAAAAGAAAAGCAAAAACTACCTGTTCGTATTCCACGAGTGGTGGGGGCTGAACGACCACATTAAAGGAGAAGCAGAAAAATTCTACAAAGATTTACCCGATGTAAACGTTATCTGCCTCGATTTATACGATGGTCTTGTAGCTACCACACGCGAAGAAGCAGGTAAACAAATGCAAGGACTCAAACAAGAACGTGCCGCTGCCATTGTAAACGGCGCCATTGCCTATGCCGGCAAAAAAGCCCATATTTTCACCTTAGGCTGGTGCATGGGCGGCAGTTGGTCGCTACAAGCTGCGCTGTTGGCAGGCAACCAAGCCAAAGGCTGTATCGTTTACTATGGTATGCCTGAGAAAAATGTGGAACGCCTGAAAACACTCAATACCGATGTACTGGGCATTTTTGCCGGACAAGAGCAGTGGATTTCGCCCAAAGTAGTGGAAGAGTTTGACGCAAACATGAAGCAGGCAGGCAAAAAACTAACCTATAAAATTTTTGATGCCGACCATGCCTTTGCCAATCCGAGCAACCCCAAATATGCAAAGGAAGCTGCCGAGGAGGCCTACGCCATGTCGTTGGACTATCTGAAAAAACGAATGAAATAGTACGAAGTTAAAAGACTCGATAACGATGAAACGCCGTTTTCGTATGCTTATATGGCTGCTGTTAGTATTTGCGACAGCCTGCCAAAAGAAAGAAAATAATCCTATTACAGACGTAAATAGCCTGCCGATTAAGCGCTATGTTTACCAAGTAATGAAGTACATCTACTTTTGGGACACCAAAATACCGACAAACATCAATCCCGACAATTTCAGCACGCCCGAAGCCCTAATGGATGCGATGCTTTACAAACCAACCGACAGATGGAGTTACATCGTGAAGGATAACGGGGCTACGGCGGCACAACTGCAAACAGGTTCTACGCAGGGTTTCGGTTTCCTGTGGGGATTAGACCGCGACCAAAATTTGCGATTGGTGCTGGTGCATCCTAATTCGCCAGCCGAAGATGTACGCCTGACCCGCGGAATGCGCGTATTGAGCGTTAATGGCACACCCATCAATACGGGTGCAACCAATATCCCCCGCTTTGAAAACACTGTTTCACTCACCGTTCAGGAAGCCTCAGGTGCTATCCGCCAAGTAGAACTGCAAGCACGTAGTTTTAACATGCGTGGCGTTACCCTGTACGAAGTAAAACAGGTGGCAGGCAGGAAAGTAGGCTATCTGGTATTCTCTATTTTTACCCAATCTTCGGTACAGGAATTGGACGAAGCCTTTAATTTCTTCCGCAGCGAAGGTGTCAACGAATTGGTATTGGATATTCGCTACAATGGAGGCGGCTCACCCGAAACTGCTCAACATCTGGCAAGCCTGATTGCACCCAATGCGGCAGGCAGACGCTTTTTGCAGTACCGGCACAATAACCAAAACACGCAGCGCAATACGGAACTCAATTTTAAAAGCGTAAACAACGGGCTGAATCTGAGCCGCGTGTTTATCCTGACCACAAGCAATACAGCTTCTGCCAGTGAACTGGTTATCAATGGCTTACGACCTTTTATAAACGTACAAACCATTGGCAGCACTACCAATGGCAAATATGTCGGCGGCTATGTGTTTACGCATCGAGAAGGGTATTCGGTTGTGCCTATCAGTTTCCAAAGCATCAACGCCAACGGCGATACCTTTGCCAATGGTTTTGAGCCTTCATTCCGCACCACCGACGACCGCACGCGCCCGTTTGGCGACCTCAACGAAAACCTGTTGGCAGCTGCCCTGCACTTTATCGCTAATGGCTCTTTCGGCGGCTACGTACAAACCGCAAGGTTAGAATCCGAAGATTTCAACGAAACACTACTCTACACCGAAGACCAAGCCATCCGCCGCTTGCCGATTATAAGCGGTTTCAAGCAATTGCAGTAGCATTTTTAAAACACTGATAATCAACATAGTAAGCCCGATGGATTTAAATAATCCGTCAGGGTTATTATTTACAACACCCCCGCTATCCTGATAATGCTGTATCCTTAATTCAAGCTCTATTTATTTGCTAAAACAGCACACCGAAAATCAATGTTATATTTGTTATATCCGCTAATCAATAGCACGCCCCTTTACAGATGATGTTGAAAACAAACACCAATTTTGTTGTTACAGCCAAAAAACATTACACTTTTACCAAGAAAGCATCTCTTTTTTTAAACAATGACTTTATAATATGCTGTCAGATACCCGTAACAGTCCAATAAGAATAATTGCAAGCCCTCTATCGCCAATCAATTCCTGCTAACTTATGATTAGCTTTGCAGCCAATATTAGAAAATAGATAACTTGATTAACTATCTCCTCTCATGGCTATTAAAATTAGAAAACAGGATGCGCTGGACTATCATGCGCTGGAACGTCCCGGTAAAATAGAAGTTATTCCAACAAAAGCCACTAAGTCTCAACGTGACTTAGCGCTGGCATATTCGCCGGGTGTTGCCGAACCCTGCCTTGAAATTGCCAAAAACCCTGAAGACGTTTATAAATACACTGCCAAAGGCAATCTTGTAGCCGTTATTTCCAATGGAACAGCTGTATTAGGCCTGGGCGACATCGGCCCAGAAGCCTCCAAACCTGTGATGGAAGGCAAAGGCATTTTATTTAAAATATTTGCAGGCATCGATGTATTTGACATAGAACTCAATACTCGCAATATTGATGACTTCATCCATGTTGTAAAAGCATTAGAGCCTACTTTTGGCGGGGTTAATCTGGAAGACATCAAAGCACCCGATTGCTTTGAAATTGAAGCGCGCCTCAAAAAAGAAATGCGCATTCCGGTGATGCACGACGACCAGCATGGAACAGCCATTATTACTGCGGCAGGTCTGATAAATGCTGCCGAACTGGTAGGTAAAAAATTGGAAGACATAAAAATCGTAGTTTCGGGCGCAGGTGCTTCTGCTCTTTCATGCGTAAAACTGTTTCTGAAAATCGGCGTAAAGCGCGAAAATATTGTCATGTGCGACAGCAAAGGCGTAGTGCGTGCCGACCGCAGCGATTTGGACAAATACAAGCGCGAATTTGCTACTTCCCGCAATTTGCACACCCTCGAAGATGCAATGAAAGGCGCAGATATGTTCCTTGGCCTGAGCAAAGCCAACGTACTGAAGCCCGAATTGCTGCTCACAATGGCAGACAGACCGATTGTATTTGCACTGGCCAACCCCAACCCCGAAATTGCCTATGATTTGGCAGTGGCTACCCGCAGCGACATCATCATGGCCACAGGCCGTTCCGACTACCCCAATCAGGTAAACAACGTGCTTGGCTTTCCGTTCATCTTCCGCGGCGCTTTGGATGTTCGCGCAACGGAAATCAACGATGCCATGAAACTGGCAGCCGTACATGCCATTGCCGAACTTGCACGCAAGCCCGTCCCTGAAATTGTTAATATTGCTTACAATCAGCCGAATATTACTTTCGGGCCTACCTACTTCATTCCCAAGCCGTTAGACCCACGCCTGCTCACAACTGTAACGCCTGCGGTTGCCAAAGCGGCTATGGAAAGCGGTGTTGCCCGTTACCAAATCACAGACTGGGAAGCCTACGAAAACGAATTGCGCCGCCGCATGGGCAACGATGAGAACATCATGCGCGTGCTCGTAAACAAAGCCAAGCAAGACCCGCAGCGCGTTATTTTTGCCGAAGCCGATAACTACAATGTGCTGAAAGCCGCACAGATTGTGATGGACGAAGGCATTGCCAAGCCTATCCTGCTGGGCGATAAAAACAAAATCGCACAAATTATTGCCGAAAATGGGCTGGATTTGGGTAATACTTCCATCATAGACCCCTATTCTGCCGAAACAACCGAACAATGCAAACGCTACGGCGATATTTTCTTTGAAAAACGCAAACGTCGCGGCTATAACTACAACGAAGCCCATAAGCGCATCCGCGAACGCAACTATTTCGGCATGGTGATGCTGCACGAAGGCCAAGGCGATGCGCTCATTTCAGGGATGACGCGAAAATATGAGTCTGTTTTGCGTCCTGCATTAGAAATTATCGGCACAGCCGAAGCCGGTAAAAAAGTTTCCGGCATGTACATGATGCTGACCAAACAAGGCCCCATTTTCATGGCCGACACTACCGTGATTCAAAACCCGACAGCCGAAGAACTGGTAGATATCGCCCTGTTTGCCGCCGATGCCGTGCGCCGTTTTGAAATAGAACCACGCATCGCCATGCTGTCCTACTCTAACTTCGGTTCATCTAACGACCCCGAGCCTACCAAAGTGCGCAAAGCAGTGGAAATGCTCAAAGCCCAACATCCTACCCTTTGTGTGGATGGCGACGTTCAGGCAAACGTAGCATTCAACAAAGAAATTCTGGAAGAAAATTATCCTTTCTCCGAATTGGTTTCCGGTGCTCCCAATATTCTGATTTTCCCTAACTTAGCAGCAGGAAACATTGCCTACAAACTCTTGCAAGCCCTCGGCAGTGCAGAAGCCGTTGGTCCGATTATTCTAGGCATGAAAAAAGCCGTGCACGTATTGCAACTGGGTAGCTCGGTACGCGAAATAGTAAACATGGCAACTATTGCCGTTGTAGATGCACAAAACAAAAAATACAAACGCTCATGAAAATTGAACACCACACCGTTGCTACCATCACCTACGAATTGCGTATGAGCGATGCAACTGAAGACCAAGTTTTGGTTGAAATTGTTACCGAAGAGGACCCCATGCTGTTTCTGGTGGGCGAAAGCGGTTTACCCGAAAAATTTGAAGAAATGCTGATGGGCAAACAAGCAGGAGACACCTTTGAGTTCAGCATTAAACCCGAAGAAGGCTATGGCCACTACGACCCCGAAGCCAAAGAACTTTTCCCGCTCGAAGCCTTCAAAATTGACGGGGAAATAGACAAGGAAATGTTGCAAATCGGCACGGTGCTGCCGCTCACCAACGACGAAGGCGATATGATTAGCGCACGTATAGAGCAAGTTACCGACAGCGGTGTATTGCTCGACTTCAATCATCCGCTGGCAGGCAAAACCATGCACTTTACAGGCAAAGTAGTGCACGTGCGCAATGCCACCCGTGCGGAAATTGAATACGGACACGTACATGGCCCCGACGGCGTAAAGCATTAATCTGTTTGATTGGTCGCGTATTTTCGTAAATTGTAGTTTGATTGATTTTCAGGTAGATGCTACTTAATTAATCACCTGAAAATCAATCTATTGTTATAGGCAGTTTTCCAATAAATCACACTTTGTTGCATCATTTTTCAGAGATTGTTCCGAAATTTGCAGTAAAAAGCTTCTGAAAAAGAGCTAACAAATACGATTGCCACACACTGATGAAAGAAAAAATTGATTTGTCCCGCGTTCCCCAACATATTGCCGTAATTATGGATGGTAACGGGCGCTGGGCAAAAAAAAGAGGGGCGGCAAGGGTTTTCGGTCATCGCAATGCGGTGAAAGCCGTGCAGGAAATTTCCGAAGCTTCCGCTGAATTAGGTGTCAAATACCTGACACTATATGCATTTTCCACTGAGAACTGGAATCGTCCTCAGGAAGAAGTCAATGCGCTGATGCAACTATTGGTCAATACCATAGAAAAAGAGGTGCCAACGCTGCAAAAAAACAACATCAGGCTAATGACCATCGGTAACATGGAGCGCCTGCCCGCCGATTGCGTCAGAACCCTGCGAAAAGCCATTGCCGATACCGCAAGCAATACCGGCATGACCGTAGTCCTTGCACTTAGCTACAGCGGCAGATGGGAAATACTCAACGCTGTTAAAGCAATGGCCACCGATATTGAAGCAAAAAAGCTCAGCAGCGATGACATTAACGACGAACGTTTCAACTATTACCTGAACACCTACAACATTCCCGACCCCGAACTGATTATCCGCACAAGCGGCGAAATGCGCATCAGCAACTTTTTGCTGTGGCAACTTGCCTACTCGGAACTCTTTTTCACCGACATTCTGTGGCCTGACTTTCGGAAAGAACACTTGTACGAAGCAGTACTTTCTTACCAAAGCCGTGAACGCCGTTTCGGTAAAATCAGTGAGCAACTCGTGCAACCTTAAAAACTATTTTTGCATACGGATACAAAGCCCTGCTTTGCTTCTCAATTATGAAAAAAATCATTTTCCTTTCCTTCCTGTTTTGGCATACTGTTACAGCTTTTGCGCAAATCGGCTTAGGTTTGCGAAACCGCTACCGCCAACAGGAATCGGTGGACTACACCCGCCCGCGTGATTATACCATCGCAGCCGTTACCGTCAGCGGTGCCGAACACTTAGACCGTGATGCCTTGCTCTCCATGTCGGGCTTGCGTGTGGGCGATAAAGTACGCATACCAGGCGATGACATTAGTAATGTTATCAAAAAACTTTACAAATCAGGTATTGTCAGCGATGTTGCCGTACTGATTACGAAAACCGAAGTGGATAAAGTGTATTTGGAAATTGCCGTTAAAGAGCGCGCGCGTCTTTCCCGTTTCGTATTTGAAGGCATCCGCAAAGGGCAACAGGAAACCCTGAACGATAAAATCAAACTTACCAAAGGACGCATTATCAACGATGCACTGATAAAAAATACGGAAAATAAAATTCGCAAATATTACGAAGAAAAAGGTTTTCGCAACAGCAAAATTATTATCACCCAGCGTAAGGACACCATCTACGGCCCCAATTCCAACTATGCCTACCTGCTCATCAAGATAGAAAAAGGCCCCAAAGTCCGCATCCAAAACATTGACGTTGAGGGTGTAAACGACTTTAAACCACAAAAAATAATCAACAAGATGAAAAAGACGCGCGCCAAAGGCTTCAACTTGGCGAAAATATTTACGCCGTCCAAATTCATCAAAGAAGAGTTTGAGAAAGACAAAAAACATATTCTGGAATTTTACGGCAAAAACGGGTATCGCAACGCCGCCATCGAGGCCGATTCGGTCTATGATATTGCCGAAGGATTGGTAGGAATTAAACTGAAAATACACGAAGGCAAAAAATTCTACTATCGCAATATCAAATGGGTAGGAAACTTCATTTATTCTGATACGGTTCTTAATAAAGTACTTGGCATCCAAAAAGGCGACGTTTACAACCCCGAAGAGTTGAGCAAGCGCCTGAATTTCAGCCCAACCCAACAAGACGTAACCTCATTGTACATGGATGACGGCTACCTGTTCTTCAATATTGAACCCGTAGAAGTGCAAGTAGGCGAAGACTCGATTGATATCGAACTGCGCATGTATGAAGGTGAACAGGCGAATATCAATAAAATCAATCTGCGTGGCAACACACGCACCAGCGACCACGTAGTTATCCGCGAGTTACGCACGCTGCCCGGCAACAAATTCAGCCGCGCCGACCTGATTCGTACCCAACGCGAACTTTCCGCATTAGGCTACTTCGACCCTGAAAAAATAGGCATGAATCCCGTACCCAACATAGCCGACGGTACGGTAGATATCAACTACAACGTAGAAGAACGCCCAAGCGACCAAATAGAACTCTCCGGCGGTTGGGGCGGCGCCTTCGGTTTTGTAGGAACGGTAGGTTTGGTATTCAATAACTTCTCTGCACGTAAACTAACCGATTTAAGCTCATGGAAGCCCCTGCCACAAGGCGACGGACAACGCCTGCAATTGCGTTTACAAGCCAACGGTCGCCGATTCCAGAACTATTCGCTCACATTCAGCGAACCATGGTTGGGCGGAAAAAAACGCAATGCGTTCACTATTGGCTTCAACCATTCGGTAAACCGCACTTTTGCCGACTTTGCTATGTCTCGCCAATTGGGCTCACTGCAAGTGTCGGGCATATCGGTAAGTTTGGGCAGACAACTGAAAGTACCCGATGACTGGTTTGTAATGACCAACGCATTGAGTTATCAGTTTTACAACCTGAATAACTTCTTTGGCTTCGGAGCGATTAACAACGGCCGCTTTAATAACTTTACCTTCAATACTACCATATCCAGAAACAGCATTGATAACCCGACTTTTCCCCGCGAGGGCTCGAACGTATCTCTTGCCATAACCGTAACACCGCCTTACTCGCTGTTTACAGGCCGTGCAGAGCCATTGGTAAACGGCTCTACGCAGTGGATAGAATACCACCGATGGATGTTTGACAACTCATGGTTCATGAAACTGACCAATAACGGCAAATTAGTCCTTCATGCACGTGCCCATATGGGTTTTATGGGGCGGTTCAATCGCAATATTGACACCAGCCCCTTTGAGCGGTTTGTACTCGGCGGCAGCGGCTTGACTATCAACAACTTCCTGCTGGGTACTGAAATTATTGGTCTGCGCGGCTATCAGGACAATACCATTCGCCCGTTAGAGCCGGACGGCAACGGCGGCTTACGCTACAACCGCAACGGTGCAGGCGGTATTGTATATAACAAGTTCGTACTCGAAATGCGCTACCCCATATCTCTCAATCCTTCGGCAACGATTTTCGTGCTGGGTTTTGCAGAAGGCGGCAACAACTGGGGCAATTTCAAAGAGTTTAATCCTTTTGACCTGAAACGCTCCACCGGAGTAGGTGCTCGTATCTTTATGCCGGCTTTTGGCTTGCTGGGTATTGACTGGGCTTACGGTTTTGACAGCATCCCCGGTGCACCGAATATCAGCGGCAGCCAGTTTCACTTTACTATTGGCCAATTGTTAAGATAATTGCACTAACCGAATCAAGACTATGCTCACGCGCTTGTTTTTTATCGCTTTGTTGCTGACGACTTTTGGGCAAGTAAATGCCCAACGCTTCGGCTATGTGGACACACAGGTTATTGTAGAAAAAATGCCAGAGTATGCACAGGTACAAAGCGAAATAGAAAAACAAGCCGAAATATGGCGCAAAGAAGTAGAGGAAAAGCAGGTAATTGTTCAGAAAATGCGGATGGACTTTGAAGCCGAAAAGGTGCTGCTCCCCGAAGAACTTCGCCAACAACGCTTGGCTGACATTGATGCCAAAGAAAAAGAAGTGATGGAGTTTCAAAACAAAATGTTTGGCATCGAAGGGCAAATCTATCAAAAACGCCTCGAACTGATGAAACCCATTCAGGATAAGATATACGCAGCTGTGGAAAAAGTAGCCCGTAAACGCCGCCTGTCGTTCATTTTTGACAAAGCAGGCGATTTGGTTGTGATATTTGCCGACCCCACGCACAACTACACGGACATTGTAATGGAAGAGTTGGGTATAGCAGAAAATAACCAGCAACAGGGCGGCAAACCCGGTACAGGCAAAAAAGGCAATAATTAAAAACTGTTAATGCCGGTTGCCTATATTTGTACCGCTTTATTTTGGATTACTATTTGTATTTAACAATCTGATTATTTTTAAAAACCGCTAACGCAACATGAAAATTAAATTTTTCGCTTTCGCAATTGGGTTATTGCTGTGGGCGAGCCACTCGAAGGCTCAAATGAAAATCGGCTACACTAATCCTGACGTAATTCTGGCGGCACTGCCGGAGGCCAAAACAATTGAAACCGAACTCAAAACTTATGGCACGCAACTCGAAAATGAGATGCAAAATAAACGCAAAGAATTGCAGACTAAGTTTGAGAACTATCAGAAAAACGTGAATGATATGACCCCTGCCATTCGCGAAAGTCGCGAGAAAGAAATCCAGACACTAAATCAGGCTTTGCAGGAATTTCAGGAGAAAGCACAGAACGATATGCAGGTAAAGCAGGCGCAACTGTTACAGCCTGTTTATGAGAAAATCCAAAAAGCAATTGACGATTTAGCAAAGGCTGAAAACTATGACTACATTTTGGTAGCAGATGCCGGCCAAATGCCTATCATTCTTTATGCAAAAGAGGAGTACGATATCACCAACAAGATTATCACCAAACTCGGCGGCAAACCTATTGCCAAAGAGGAGCCTAAAAAATAAAGTCTGACTTCTTTTTTTACAGGTATTTGCACAAAAAAGTCATCCCTGAACGTAAGGATGGCTTTTTTTGCTGTTGCATGTATCACTTTTCTATCAACTTGCCAAAAAAACACCAACCAACACAACAAAAATTGCATCGGTTGGCAGAAAAACGCGGTACGAACTTCTGTGGCTACTCTTTAATGATATCTTCTTCTGAGTCTTCTTCCGTTGCTTTGGTATCGCGTAGGGCTCGCAGTTCTATTTCTGCCGCATCTTTCAGCGAGCTTATCATGGCCATAGAAAAACCTTGCCGGACAATGGCAATATCTCCGAACTTTTTACCTGCCAACCCCATCAGAAAGTTCATCTCGGCGGTAGTAGCCACATCAAATCGCTGATTGGTAAGCATGGACTGGATGAAGTCTATTGCAACCTTGTATTCACCCTTTTTGTAAAGGGCAATGCCTTTAAACATTACACTCTTAGGCTAGGCAGGGCTGATTTTCAGTGCTTCCTGTACTGCGGCAAGTGCATTGTCATAGTTTTGAGCGCTAAGTTCTAACTCTGCCAATTGCACATACAAAGGCAATTGTTTGTTGCGGTCGTTAGTAGCTTCAACCGCTGTCTTCAGATTGGCAATTGTATTGCTGTGTTCCGTATTGCGTTTGGCTATCTGCGCCAGCAGCACGTAGGCCGTAGAATTGCCTTTTTCAACCTTACCTGCTTTCTCGGCATATTGCTTTGCCAAGTCGTTTTCATAGATTTTGAAATAGCTGTGGCTTACATTGCAGAAATATTTTGCAGAAAACTTTTCCATGCGCGCCTTGTATAGGCCAAAATCCGCCTTTTTCCATACCTTATTAGCTTTATCAAACTCATCTAAGTGATAGTAGGCATATCCGAGTTTATAGTAAAACTTGGCGTTCTGGTCAATCTTCATGTTTTGAAGTTTGCTTTCTACTGCAGTAACAGCATTAATTGCTTCTTGGTATTTGCTGATTTTATTGGCAAGGCGTGCAAGGCTACCATCTCATTATCGGGTGCTATGCCATGTGTGTCTGCTGCTTTCTGGTAGGCTTCTGTCCAATTGCATTCTCTGATGGCTGCCTGAATGGCAAACATCTTGTAATATATCTTTTTGTTGATATCTGTTTCGTAATTGAATGCTTGCTCGTAGTAATAGCCCGCCTTTGTAATATCGTTTTTAGCCCGATAAATTGTTGCGAACAGTACATATGCGGGGACAAAATCATTTTTCAGTTTTAAGGTGCTTTGCAGCAAACTCAACGCCGCATCCATACGCTTAATCTGATATTCGCTTTGTGCACGGGCGAACAAATAGTTGTAGTTGCTTAAGCGCTTTATTGAACTCGTTAATGGCTTTCTCGTGCTGGCCGGAACGGCGCAAATTTTCGCCGTCAACATAGTGCGCAAAGCCTTCCTGTTGTGCAAATACAGTAGAACACATCAACCACAGGGAAAAGGCAAATACGGTGGATAAAAAGTTTTTCGTAACATGAATAGTGCATAGCAAAATCAATTCAGCCGTTTGCGTCCAACCATAGGATTCGTCATTCAAACTAATTACATTACTTAAATAATTTTTATGAAATTTTACAATATTTTTAACATAAAAACAAATAAAAACCCAATTTTAAATTAGGTTTTTCAATGAAAAATATAATAAAATGAGGTTTTTACAATTTATTGGCTAAAAAAGCCGATGTGTAACTTTTTGAATTTTTTACCATTTCTTCAGGAGTGCCTTCAAAAATAAGCATTCCGCCTTGCAAGCCTCCTTCGGGGCCTAAGTCTATTATCCAATCGGCTGATTTAATCACGTCCATATTGTGCTCTATAATCAGCACCGTATTACCGGCATCTACCAACGCATTAATGGCATGAAGCAGTTTGTGTATATCGTGAAAATGCAGGCCGGTTGTGGGTTCATCAAAAATGAAAAAGATGTGCTCATTGGTAGGGCGGCCTTTACCAAGGAAAGAAGCCAGTTTTACGCGTTGTGCCTCTCCTCCGCTCAGCGTGCTGGACGATTGCCCCAAGCGCACATAGCCAAGCCCCACTTCGCTCAAAGGGCGCAGTTTTTCGGCTATTTTAGGTTGCGACTGAAAAAATACAAGTGCATCAGCTACTGTCATCTCTAAGACATCGGAGATGTTTTTGCCCTGATACTCAATGTCCAGCACTTCTTGTTTAAATCGCTTGCCGTGGCAGGCTTCGCAGGTCAGGTGTATATCTGCCATGAACTGCATTTCAATTTTTACCATGCCCTCGCCTTCACAGGCTTCGCAGCGCCCGCCATCTACGTTAAAAGAAAATGTTGCAGGTTTGTAGCCGCGCTGTTTGGCCAGCGGCAATTCGCTGTACAACTGACGGATGCCGTCGTAGGCTTTTATGTAGGTTACGGGATTGGAGCGGCTCGATTTACCGATTGGGTTCTGGTCAACAAACTCCACTTGTGTAATCATTCCCAAATCGCCGGACAGTTCATCCATTTTGCCGGTCTCCTCGCCCGAGTTACCGCCTATGTATTTGCTCAATGCAGGATGTAATATTTTACGAATCAGGGTAGATTTTCCCGAACCGCTCACCCCTGTTACAACGGTTAGTGTATGGAGCGGGAACTTAACAGTGATGTTTTTCAAATTATGCTCGCGTGCGCCCGACACCTGAATAAAATGCTTCCACGGCCGCCGAACTGTCGGTGTTTTAATCTGCTCCAAACCGAGCAGATAGCGTGCTGTGAGGCTTTGAGGTGCGCTATGCAACTCATCAGGTGTGCCTTGAAAAATCAGTTCACCGCCTTCCGAACCTGCTCCCGGGCCTATGTCTATGATTTGGTCGGCCTGACGGATGACTTCTTCCTCGTGCTCTACTACAATAACCGTATTCCCCACATCGCGCAGCATTTTAATCACTTCCACAAGGTTTTGCGTATCGCGAGGGTGAAGGCCTATGCTTGGCTCATCTAAAATATACATACTACCCACCAGCGAACTGCCCAAAGACGTTGCCAGTTTGATACGCTGAAACTCGCCGCCGGAGAGGGTTGAAGTCAAACGATTGAGGGTCAGATAGCCTAAACCCACTTTTACTAAGTATTCCAACCTGTTCTGAATTTCAACTAATATTCGTCGAGCTATCTGTGATTCGTGCGGAGTGAGCAAAAGATGCTGAAAGAAGGCATATACATCTGCAACAGGCATCAGTACGAGGTCGGCAATAGACTGCCCGCCAATTTTTACATACTGTGCATCCTTGCGCAAGCGTGTACCTCGGCAATCGGGGCAGGTAGTGCGCCCGCGATAACGCGACAGCATCACGCGGTACTTAATTTGGTGCGATTGCGACTCCAAATAGGAAAAAAACTCGTTCAGACCTGCAAAGTATTTGTTTCCTGTCCAAAGCAGTTGCTGCTCGGCTGCCGTCAGTTCATTGTAAGGCCGATGGATAGGGAAATCAAAGCGAATGCCGTTTTTCAGCAGTGGTTCCAGCCATTCGCTCATTTTATCGGAGCGCCAAGGCGCAATAGCCCCCTCGTAAACCGACAAGTGTTTGTTGGGTATGACCAAATCGGGGTCTATACCAATAACCGTTCCGAAACCTTCGCAGGTTTTACAAGCCCCATAGGGGTTATTAAAACTGAACAGATTGACGCTCGGCTCTTCAAACAGGATGCCATCGGCCTCAAATTTATCGGAAAAAGTCCGCCATTGGTTATCGGCTGTGATAACCATGCAGATACCTTCACCTTCAAAAAAGGCAGTCTGAATAGAGTCAGCAATGCGGTACTGATTATCGGGGTTGTCTTTCCGAACAACATTTCGGTCTATAAGAATATGCCATTGTGTTTGCTCATCGGTAGTTGATATATTTTCAATCAACTTTTCTATAAAAACCACTTCATTAGCCGACGAATACAGGCGGGTGAAACCTTTCTGTAATAATATTTTACATTCCTCGGCCAATGTGCGCCCTTCTTTGCGGAGCAAAGGGCATACAATCGTAAAACGCTGACCGTCAGGCATTGCCTGAATGTTGTCTACTATGTCCGTAACAGTGTCCTTTTTTACCGGATTGCCTGAAACGGGCGAGTAAGTCGTGCCGATACGCGCAAAAAGCAGTTTCAGATAGTCATAAATCTCGGTAGCTGTACCTACGGTGCTGCGCGGATTGCGAGTATTAACTTTTTGCTCAACAGCAATTGCAGGCGACACACCTTTAATGTATTCTACGTCTGGTTTTTCCATCCTCCCCAAAAACTGACGGGCATAGGCACTCAGACTTTCCACATACATCCGTTGACCTTCGGCGAAGAGCGTATCAAATGCAAGTGAGGACTTACCCGACCCCGAAACACCTGTAATAACAACTAATTGGTTGCGAGGAATGGCAACGCTCAGGTTGCGCAGGTTGTTCACCTTAGCGCCTTTGATAATGATATATTCGCGTGGGTCTAATTCTTCTAAGGGTATGTTGGCGGCTGGCATGACGGCTGAAAATAAACCGCAAGTTAGCTCACTTAGGGCACATTAGAAAAGAAGCGCACCATTAGCGCTTGACAATGAGTTTTTTGGTAACAACGCTTTTATTGTTTACCCACAAAGTATAAAAGTAAACACCCGGAATGAAGCGGTCAACCGGCAGGGTCAGTTGGCGCTCTTGAGCAGGCAAGGTATATTCGCCAACAATACTGCCCAAAACATTGCGCACTACTACCTTTACGCTTATTTGGGTATCATAAAAAATATAGTTGAAAGAAGCGTTATCCGATGCGGGATTAGGATAGATATTGGATATGGTAACTTGGTCGCTTACATAAAGCCAATTGTCGTCCGCTTTCTCCGACAAAGGGGAGTTGTTTGTTATAGGAGAAACTGATAGATTTAAGCATTTAAATGAATAATTACTATCAAGAGGGGCTTTACTTAAAGCATATAAGCCCTGCCCGACAAGCAAAAGAACAAATAAAAGAAACTTGCGTAGTAAATTGTTTATCATAGTTAGTCAGCGGGGGCTAAATGCAAACCTATGTTAAATATACGCCAAAAAAAGATGGAAGTTGCAATCTGTTCACCCCGATTTTTAGCTTTTATATCTTTTTAACAGACAAAAGTTTAAAATATTATCATTTCAACTTTATTTAATCTGAAAATGAATCAACAAAACGTTTCTCAAAGGCATCCCAAGGCACTTTATCTGCTTTTTGCAAGTGAAATGTGGGAACGCTTCAGCTACTATGGTATGCGGGCTGTACTGGTGCTTTACCTGACAAAAGCACTGGCATTCGACAAAGTAGTTGCCTCTAACCTCTATGGCGGTTATGTAGGGCTGGTATATTTAACACCGTTGATTGGCGGTTTTGTGGCAGACCGATTTTGGGGCAACCGTCGTTCCATCCTTGTTGGCGGCATTCTGATGGCATTAGGGCAATTCTCGCTTTTCACCTCCGCCATGTTTAGAGAGGTAGAAGGGTTTGGCGTAATATCGCTCTTTACGGGTTTGGGGCTGATGATTGTCGGTAACGGCT
The DNA here is from genome assembly GCA_938039675.1 of uncultured Cytophagales bacterium. GTDB lineage: Bacteria > Bacteroidota > Bacteroidia > Cytophagales > Thermoflexibacteraceae > Rhodoflexus. The sequence goes on along the minus strand of CALHUI010000003.1, from coordinate 534,134 downwards.
TTTTCAAACCTAACATTTCCTCTATGGTAGGCTCGCTGTATGCGCCCAATGACTCTCGCCGCGATTCGGCCTATACCATTTTCTACCTTGGCATCAATATCGGTGCGTTTCTTGGCAACCTGATTACCAGTACTGTTGGCGACACCGGTAACGCCGATGATTTTAAGTGGGCATTTTTGGCAGTAGGTATTGCCATGACACTGGGTACGCTCATTTTTCAATGGGGTAAAGACCGCTACCTCTATTCATGGGAAGGCAACCCTGTGGGTATGACTCCCGCAGACTCTCCGGGGGTCAAACAAGTTTATTTTTGGCTGCCTGTACTCTTGCTTGTGAGCCTTGGCGTGCTGTACATTGACGCTTTTGTTTATAACATCGTATTCCCGATTCTGATTGTTTCCGCACTGGTGATTGCCTATATCGTATTTGCTGATAAATCGCTTACAAGCGTGGACAGGGAAAAAGTGGCGGTAATTTTCATTGTTTCCTTCTTCGTGATTTTCTTCTGGGCAACTTTTGAGCAGGCTCCCGCTTCGCTGACCTTCTTTGCCGATGAGCAAACCGACCGCGAAGTTTTCGGCATCACTGTTCCGCCAAGCCTATTCCAAAACCTGAACTCGTTCTACATCATGATTTTCTCCCTGCCGATGGCTGTTTTCTGGGGTTTCCTGAACCGCCACAAGTTAGAACCAAGTTCACCCGTGAAGATGGCTTGGGGGCTCGTGCTGGTAGCTTTGGGCTATGTAGTCATTGAGTTTGCCGTAAAAGATTTGGCACCCGGCGTAAAAGTGAGCATGTTCTACCTGATTGGTTTGTACCTGTTGCACACGCTTGGCGAACTTTGCCTCTCCCCTATCGGGCTGTCGCTGGTGAACAAACTGTCCCCTCCGAAGTTTATCTCCCTGTTGATGGCGGTTTGGTTTCTTGCACCTGCCATTGCTAATAAGGCTGCCGGTATGATTTCTGCCCTCTATCCCGAACCGGACAAGAGTACCTTTTTCTTAGGTATCGAAATTACCAACCTGTACGAGTTTTTTCTTATCAACGTATGGCTGTCAGGTGCTGCCGCAATTCTGTTGTTCCTGATTGCCAAGCGTTTAGATAAAATGATGCATGGCATCAAATAAACCTTGCCTTAGGCGAATATTTACAGTAACTTTTCGGCAGCGACTCAAATCCCTGCCGATTGTTTTTGTACCATATGAAGATGCACGGTATTATCGCGGGCGCACTGCTGCTGTTATCGGTAGGCTGCCCGCAAGCACAACAACAAGCACAGCAAGACGCACAAGTACCTGCCATGCAGAATGTCCAACCGTGCGGGGGGCAGGATGTAAACGCCTATCCCAAATTGAAAGCAGCCTTAGACACTATTCAACGCCGTTTTGCACCCGACAAGCGCACAGAACCATTTCTGACGGAAAGCCAAACCAAAGGCGACTCGCTGCTCATCAGCATCGATGTAGGAAAAAGCGAAGCCAAGCGGGCATTAGACAGCCTCGCCGCCACACTGACGATACCTGTGCGCATCTCCACTGTATTATTGCCCAACCAATCGGTTGGTAATAAAACATATGCAGTAGTCAATATATCTGTTTGCAATATCCGCAGCCGACCTGAGCACTCCGCCGAACTTGTCACGCAGGCACTGATGGGCATGCCGCTCAAAGTATGGAAAAATAAAGGCGGCTGGTATCTGGTACAAACTCCCGACCACTACTTGGGCTGGGTGGACGGCGGCGGCATTGAACGCATGAATCCAGCCGAAACAGCACAATGGAAAGCACGCAAAAAAGCCGTTTTTCTACCCCTTTTCGGCTTGGCCTACGAAAAACCCGATTTGCAGGCGGCAACCATCACCGACCTGACGGCTGGCAATATTGTAGCCATATTGGCAGAAGCCAATGGCTTTGCGCAAGTCGGATTCCCCGATGGCAGGAAGGCATATGTACCTGATAATCAAATTAAAAAATCGGAAGAGTGGCTGGCAACGGCTAAACCCTCAGAAACTGCATTGGTCAGTACAGCACGCCGCATGATGGGTATCCCCTATTTATGGGGCGGCACTTCGCCTAAGGGGGTGGATTGCAGCGGATTTACAAAAACAGTGTACTGGCTCAACGGGCTGATTGTTCCGCGCGATGCTTCGCAACAAATTTTGGCAGGCGAAGAAGTGGATAACAAGCGTGATTTCTCCCGTTTGCGCCCGGGCGATTTGCTATTTTTTGGCAAACCTGCTACCGACAGCACCGCCGAAAAAGTTATTCACGTAGGTATGTGGATTGGCAACGGAGAGTTCATTCATGCTTCAGGCATGGTTCGCATCAGCAGCATGAACCCCCAAGCCAATAACTTTGACAAATATGAGTATGACCGCTACCTGCGCACCAAAAGAATGATTTACTCCTCCAATGACAAGTATCTCATTAAGCCTGATGGGGTATTCAAATAAGCACTCAACCCAATTCAATCGTTCGTATTTGCCACAGCGTTCGCAAAGTTACAATTGCAAAGTACACGTAGGCAAAAATCACAAAAAAGTACTTAGTGCACTTGGCGGTAAAAAATTTGAAAGTTCGTTTTAAATTGCTTATTTAACCCTAAGTACAAATCAAGTGCATACGAAACTTTCATTCATACACACAAACGTTTGAAAGCCATGAAAATTACTTATTTCGGACACGCCTGTTTTCTGGTTGAGTTTGGAGGCAAAAACCTCTTGTTTGACCCGTTCATTACTGCCAATCCGTTGGCAAAAGACATTGACTGGCAACAAATTAAGACAGATTACATCCTGATTACGCACGGGCATCAGGACCACGTGCTGGATGTGGAAGCTATTGCAAAAAATACCGATGCCACGCTGATTTCCAACTTTGAAATTATTACTTGGTTCAGCGAAAAAGGCCTGAAAAAAAGTCATTCCATGAACCACGGCGGAAAGTTCAGTTTTGACTTCGGCACCGTGAAATACGTCAAAGCAGTTCATTCCAGTGCTTTGCCCGATGGCAGCAATGGCGGCAACCCGGGCGGCTTTGTGATTTGGGGCAAAGATGGCTGCTTATATGCCTCCGGCGATACAGCACTCACCGAAGACATGAAACTCATTCCGCTGACCTGCTCCAAACCCGATGTAGCTATTTTGCCCATTGGCGATAATTTCACCATGGGTTACGAGGATGCTGCCATTGCCGCGGATTTTGTACAATGCAATAAGGTAATGGGCATACATTACAACACCTTCCCCCCTATCACCATTGATACGGCAAAAGCACAAGCACATTTTGCCGCCCAAGGCAAAGAACTGCTACTACCTGCCATTGGCCAAACAATTTCCGTGTAAGTTGGTCGCTAATGACAGGAGTTTAAAAACTTCTTGTAACACTTTTACAAGTTTTGGCAAGGTATCCATACAAAAAACTGACAGGTTTTAGAAATCTGTCAGTTTTTGCATGCTTGTTTTTCAGTAATTTATTAATTTATACAGAAATATTTTTTCCAACCTACCTGTAATTTTGCGTTTAGGAATTTGCAACGGATAAATCCCTACACAATTGTTTCATGCTGTTTTGTCCTACTTTTTCCGAAATACCAATGCGCCGAAGGTTTGGTCGTCGCTGATAACTTCGTGGATAACTTCGTACAGCTCGGGCTTGGAAGTAAAATATTCGTAGGTCAGGCTTTCTTTGCGCAATTCGGGGCGATATGAATAGTGCGAATCCCAAATGAACAGGCTGCCTTTGGTCGCTGCTTTTGCATTGGCATCTGTGATGAACTGCGGGCGTGTTTTAAACTCGTAGCGTGTTCTGCCCAAATAGTAATAGAACATATCGTGATGCAAATATAGCGGAGGTTCGCCGTTGGTTTGTTCATAATTTTTGTACCATTCGGCCAATCGTTGGCAGGCAGCATCTTCGCCCGAAAGTTTGATGGGGCGAACGGTAACTAATGCAGAAAGCACCATTAATCCACTGATTGCCAGCCACTTCTGCTCTTGTTTCAAAGGAATGAGCAGTATGAGAATCCCCAACATGGTCAGTATGAAAGGTCGCCAGTCGCGTTCATCGGTAAAAACCACGTAGTTGTGCTCGTAGGTCATGAACAGGACTACGACAATCGCCAGACCGCCCATAACATAGAGCAACAGGTTTTTGGGTTGAAAATCGTTCCACCACTCTACGGCAAAGGCTGCCATAACAGCGCCCAGCGGAGCAATTACCAACAAATAGCGCAAATTACCACCACCCGAAGGGCCAATTTCTACTGCCTGCCAATTGAAAATGCAATACATCAGGAAGTACAAACCAAAAACCGACCAGACAATCGCATCGGGTTGTTTGAAAAGTTGGTCTGCGTTGCCGCCCGCTTTTCTGATTTTCATGGTCAGATAAACCACTGTTAGCAGCACTACCGGCGCACCATAGATAGTAATGGACATCAGTAAGTAATGATTGAACCCTTTGCGGGGGAAAGCTCCGCCAATTTCGCCGCTCGATTTCAAAATCTGATTGAGCAGGTACAGCGGGTCGCCTGTGATAATCCAGCCCCACACATGTTGCAGCAGCGGAAAAGTGCCCAACAGAAAGGCCGCCACCCACTGCCGACGATAGGCCAGCAGCAAAAAGTACAGCCCGATAAACGGATAAAACTCCTGACGGATAAATGCCACGTAACTTGCCGCCAAGGCAGCCCCTACCCACTTTTCTTTGAGATGCAGCCATATGGCGAGCGACAGCAGCAGGGCAGTAATAATCTCTGAATAGTTGCGGAAACCCAAATTGAACCAAAGCGGCTGCAATGCCAAAGCGACAAAAGCCAAAGCCGGTATTTTGCTGCCTAACTTCTCGGCAATACGGTAGGCCATCAAAGCCGTGAGTGCAGCTACCACACAGTTGAAAAAAGTTACGACACCCGAGCCGCCCAGTGCAGGCAATGCGTAAATAAGTTTGTAGCCGGGTTTTGCCCAGTTGCTCAAAATAGAGTTAGGGCTGAACCAAAAGCCCCTCATGGAAAGAAAGTGGGCGGCCTCATCCTGCTGATAAAACCCGTTTGCAGTGAACGAATAAGCAAAATAAATGAGTGCCAACAGAGCGGTAGCCGTTAGGAGTTGTTGTTTATTCCACATAGGTTTTAGTTTTAACTACCTCAAAACCAATAACTTTACTTAATTACTTTCAGAAAATAGACCACCCCTTTTTTGTCGCTCAACTCATCAATGTACGCTTGGATGTGGTTGATATCGTCTAACAGTCTTTTTTTACGAGAGCGAAATTTGGCTGCACTGAAATCATATTTATAGGTCAGAAAATCGCTGATGATTTTCGCATCGTCACTCTGCTGGGTATATTCCCAAAACTCTGTTTGCAGTTGGCCGAGTTGTTTGCGCAGTACCTTGCAGTAGCGTTTCAGTTGCTCCTCTACTATGTCAGCCATTTTTTCCATGCCTTTCGAGTTATGTGCCAATTGCAGGCGCATCAGTTCGTAGAGGTCGTTGCGCTCATATGCCTGTGTTACTTTTTTCATCAGTTCGGTTTTTTCCTCGCGCACCTTCGGGTCGAGTTCAAGGTCGGGGTGCAGGGCTTTGACCAGCGAGGTATAGATGCTGCGCACATCTTTAGCTTCCATTTGCGCCTCTTCTTTCATGCGTTTTTGGCGGGCTGCTTCTTTTTTGCTACCCTTCTGCTCCGGCTCATCCCAATTGCCGCCAAACGGATTCCTCGCCATGTGCTCGTGCATTCGCTCAAAAAGAGCCGCTGTTTTCTCTTCCGCATCTTCATCGTTAGGGTTGAAGCCAAACAGTTTTTCAAACAACTGATTGGTCATTTGCTTTCGTTCCTCCCGAAAAGCTCTATCCTCTTGAGTTTCGTACTTTTCCAGCAGCGAATCTACAAATTCATCGTCCAACACTTCCGACAGCTGGTCGGCTTCGTTGAGAATGAAAGCAGCCAGCGTTTTCTTTTGCCCTTTGGTAAGCGACATGGTATCGTGTATCTCATCCAATCGGTGAAGCCATGTCAATTGTTTTTCCTTTAACTCGGCAAACAGCGGCGCCAATTCGGTAAGAACTTTATCACGGGTTTTCTGCACAACAGCCTTCACCTGCTCCATTTGGCGTTTGGTCTGCTCAATGGACTGCACCAAACGATTAAATTCGCGTTGTGTAGCATTTAATGCTTTATCATTGTCGAGTTGAATGCTGAGCATCATCTCGCGGGAATCTGCTCGAGGCTCATCTGCGATTGGCTGCTTGGCTGCTTTGGACTTTCTTGGCATCGGTGCTGCTTTTTATTTCTTCAAAACTACAACTTTTATGGGGACAGCCTGCAATGGCCAATAGCCCTCGTCGGTTTCCAGCGATGCAATTTTGTCCACTACCTCCATACCGTCAATCACCTCGCCAAATACGGTATGCTCGCCGTCCAAATGAGGAGCTCCGGCTGCTTTGGCATATGCTGCACGCTGTGCGGGTGTTACTTTGAAGTTGTTTTCTCGTGCGGTAGCCTCCAATTCGGCTGCCGTATAGCGAACACCTTGTACAATGTAAAAATCGTGTGAGGCAGAGCGTTTGGCAGGATTGTCCTTGTATTCCCGCGCCATTGCCAATGCCCCGCGCACGTGCAGATGCTTCTCACTGATTTCCGAAGGGATGGTGTACTTGCCAATATTCATTACGGGCTTTTCGGAACCGCCTCCCTGAATCATAAAACCCTTGATGACTCGGTAAAATTCGGTTTTATCAAAATAGCCCATTTTGGCAAGACGAATAAAATTGGCGCGATGCAACGGCGTATCATCGTACAGCCGCAGGCGAATATTACCCATCGGAGTTTGTATTTCCACCTCATTTTCAGGGTTTTCCGCACCGTATCGGGTGAGTTCTGCCACTACGTTTTGCTCATTCAGTTCAGGGAAGACCGGAGCAGTGATTTTGGCTTTGCCCGATTTTTCGGCCTGCCGTTGTGCCATTTCGCGACGCTCCGCAGGGCTTTTACTCTCACAGGCTGCCAGCAAACTTGCAACTATAGCCCAATAAATCAATCGGTTCATACTGCTTTTTAAAATGCCAAATTTATCCTAATTTTTGGCTTGCCGAAATACAAGGCGGGCTACCCCTTCCAATGCTCCAAAGAAGCAATCAGCTCGGAAAGTTGTTGCTTGTTTAGCAACGACACGCTTACGGGAGGATAAGGCAACAAAGAAAATCGCTCGTGGATTAACAAAATCAGCACTTTGCTCAGTCCGTAGTTGTAGCTGTTCAGTTCGTAGTCCCTGAATTCATCTTTGCGAATTTCAATAATTTTACCCATTCGCTTTACAAAAGGGAACGGCAACAAATTGTAGAAGTGCAGCCTAAGGAACTGATTATCGTTTTCGTAGCGAATGTAGGCAGGCTTTACGATGAAAAAAATACCAGTAATAAAAATGACAATAGCAAAAATCAGGATGCGAAAAGCCGGCAAACTCATACCGAGCGACTCCCGAAAAAAGATAAGCACCAGCGGAAAAAGAAAGGCCAACGCTGCTGCCAGATAAAAGCGGCGCACCTGACTGATGTTATCTATAAACGTATGCATCTGTTGGTTTTTTCGTTCCGAATAATTTCAAAATTAAGCAATAAATTGGCAAATACTTATAACGCAAGCTAAAATGGCACAACTCCCTGAAAAACCAACCCTTGCTGATTATCAGGCATATATGGAGCAAGTCTGCAAAGAACGCGGCTGGGCAAAAAATACGGCACTCGAGCTTTTCCTGCTTTTTTCCGAAGAAGTGGGCGAACTGGCCAAAGCCATCCGCCGCCATCACCAACTCTACATAGAACCTGCCAAGGCACATAAACAACCCAACCTGGCCGAGGAGTTTGCAGATGTGTTTGGCTATTTATTAGATTTAGCCAACCACTTCGAAATAGACCTTGAAAAGGCTTTCCGCGATAAAGAAATTATTAACAGCCAACGAACTTGGAACTAACCCATGAACATCAACCTGCGCATCCGCCTTTCTGCCATGATGTTCCTCCAATTTTTTGTATGGGGAGCATGGTATGGTCAAATGAGCAAGTACATGTTTACCCAACTCAACGCTACAGGCACACAGGTGGGTAGTGCCTATGCTGCTTTTTCCATTGCAATGATTGCCGCTCCTTTTTTCATCGGTATGATTGCCGACCGATATTTTGCCGCCCAAAAGGTATTGAGCGTGCTGAATTTGTTGGGTGCGGGGTTGCTATTCTGGCTGACGCAAATCGGTAATGCCGATAATTTCTACTGAGTTATGCCGGCCTATTGCCTCACCTTTGCCCCCATCATTGCAATGGCTAACCCCGCACTGACCGATGCAGGCATGCCCAATGTAGAAAACAAAATATCGCTGGGGCAGGCTTCCGAAGTGCTGTTTATGCTGCTCATCCCACTGGCATTTGCACGGTTGGGAGTTAAATGGATGCTTATGGTGGGGCTGATTGCATGGATTGTACGGCTCGTATGCTTTGCTTACGGCGATGCAGGCTCGGGCGAATGGCTGTTTTTGGTAGCTATTCTGCTGCACGGCGTTTGTTTTGACTTTTTCTTTGTAACAGGACAGATTTACACCGATGCCAAAGCAGTTGATGCCGTCAAGTCGCAGGCACAGGGGCTTATTTCGCTATCCACTTACGGCATAGGCATGTACATCGGCTCGCTGCTGTTTGGCAAAATCACCGACCTTTATACCACCAATGGCGTAAAAGACTGGGCAAACATCTGGCTTGTTCCCGCAGGTATTACCGCTGTGGTGCTGGTGTCCTTTGTACTGCTTTTCAAAGAAAATCAGACCAACACCGAATGCGGGTAAGCAAGGAAGCAAACTCCCGGGCACAAGTACACAAAAACACAAAAATCTTGTGTTCTTGTGGCAGATTAAACATCAAGTAATGTAGTACAAGCTCATTTGCTCACCTGATTATACACAAACCTGACAGTTCTTATCATCAGAAATTCGCCTATGAGCTTTCATGCTCTGTCGTTTTTCCTAAAAAAGAAAAATCTTTGTAAAATTCAATTTGTACCTACAGGTGGTTGGTTGCGGTAAATATGAGTCTCTTCTCTTCGGCAAATCTAAAAGACCTGTCAGGTTTAAACGACTGCTTTTCAGCAATTGAAATAAAGTGTTTTTCGCAAATCACTTGTACTTGTGTATAAATGACGGGGCTATGCTGACTTTTGCTCCGAAACCCCCAATCCGATATGCTTAACTATTGTTTCTCAATGATTAGCACAAAAGTGCCGTTTCGGCGGTAGAGTTTAGGCTTATCTTTGGGCGGATAGTACTTGTAAACAATTTCCATCGGTTCAGTTACAATGTCTGTATTGAGGCTGCTCATCAATGCCCCCTCGGGCTTTACGCCACTTGTATCTATTTGACTGCCAAATACTTTTTTCAGAAAAGATTTCCAGCCGTTGAGTGTTTTGAGTTGCGGTTTTTGAGCCGAAGCCAACCGATTGGCAAAGGCAAAATACAGGTAATAGCCCAGTGTACCAGCCAAAAGCCCCTTTAAATCTTTGGTTTTGTGCAACTTTAACGGAATTTGCAAATCAATGCAGTGCACCATTGTGCCGCCCGGTTTGAGCATCTGTTCCATGTGACGGAATACGTTTGCCATTGCCTCCGCAGGCACGTGCTCTAAGGTGGATACCGTAAAAATTAGGTCATAGTAGTTCAACGGAATTTGGGCGGAAGCGAAATTTCCCGCACGGTCAAAAATATAACGTACGTCGGGATTGCGTTGCAGCAGGGCTTCGCGTTCACCCCAACGACTCCACATTTCCGCCTCGCCGCTTTCCACGCCGAAATCGTCTATCACATGCACCTCGCAGCCGAATTGTATGGCTATGTGTTGCGGCAAATCGCTGTAAGCACCGCCGATTTCCACCACCTTCATGCCGGGCTTAAATCGGCAGTTTTCCAATATAAATGGGCGATTATGCCCTTTAATGCCCCAGTCGGCAAAAGGAACGCCCTTGCGGTGCATTTCCATCAGTTCGGTAACAGTACCCCAACGAAGCTCTTTCAGATACAACATAAAAGCGTATGCCCATTCATTTGTGGCAGCAAAAGTAGCCGAAATCTTTACGATTGCGGATTATTTTTCAACTTATTCAAGTATGCACCTAATTGCTCAATCAGGTGATTAGAAATGCCGATGTCTTCGCGGTTTTCTTCAAAATAGCCGCGAGCGGTTTGTACATAGTCCAGAAAACCCTGCCTGTCCTTTTGTACGATGAGTTGATAAAGCGCATCCACTTCGCGGCGAAAAATATCCAGAACCTTGGGTATAAACTCGTTATACATCTGAATGTCAGCATATAGCCCCGCATCCTGCAACACGTAGCGCGAAAAAAAAATGAGAAAAATCCGATATGGCGGCGATGCTACGTCGCGGATGATGCCTAACTGATTGCCCAACGTGTTAAGCGTTTTGGCACTGGCAAATACATTGAAGTGGTTCAACCCCTGCACTACACCCATTACCTCGTCGTGGTGCAGATAGTCCATATCGAAGCACCGGGCTTGGTGCGCGGTAAACAATTGACGCAATTCGGTTTCCCATACATTGCTGCCGTTCAGGTAATTAAACAAAATCACCTGCCCTTTCAAATGCCGCAACATGGGGCTGAACATGGGATGAACAGACAAAAAATCTGCCTGCACTTCGGGATGCTGTGCCTGCAACTTCTTGTAATAGTCTATAATAAACTTTTTGACACTGCAAACTTCCACAATGGTTTTACCATGAGCATGAGGGTAAATTTCACCTAACACAGCGCACATTGCACCAATAGGAACAGCTACAAAAATCACGTCCGCCCATTCGGATAAGCTGCGGTTATCTGCTACCTGCGAGTCCTCATCAGCAGAGCTGAACAAAACCGTATAGCCGTTCTCTGCAAAAAATTTAACTAACCAGCTCCCCAAGCCACGGCTTCCACCAATCACTCCGATTTTTTTTATGTACAAATCTTGCATTTGATAATATTTTGCTTAGACTTGAAGCAATAATTAGAAGCTAAGTTAACTAAATCAATGTACTTTTTCAGTTTTTATTTAGCTGTCCATTACAATGTTAAATGTACCATCTGTACCTTTTTTCAAAGGTAAAGCTACAACCATTTCAATACTCACCGAAATTAATTGCATTCTCTGCGTTACCAAAGGATTTCAGCCCTCTGCTGTTTACAGGGAGCAAGCTCTGAAACAATTGGATGCCCTTATGCAGTACAACGCGCATGGTATTATTTGGGACTTACGCAATGCGGAAGTAATTGGCAAAGAAGAACAAGATTGGACAATTAACGAGTGGCATCCCAGAGCCTTTGCATTGGGCTATCGCCGCGGAGCTATTATTGTTCCTGAAAGTGTGTTTGGACAACTTTCCGTTAAAAAGATAGTCAGCCAAATACAGCCTAATAAAGGAGGAGAAGAAGTTAAAACTCAGTACTTTTCCGATATTCCTGCTGCTTACCAATGGATAAAAGTTGAATTGGCAGAATTGGTACAAACATTATGTTCCTAATCTGCAATTGCACCTGCAATAGCGGCTGTCATTAAGCAAGCAAGGCTGGCACCCAATAACGCACGGAAGCCCAACTTGGAAAGATTTCCCTGTTGGTTGGGTGCCATGCTGCCAATGCCCCCTATCTGAATGGCAATGGAACTGAAATTGGAAAAGCCACACAGAGCAAAGGTTGCAATCAGAATAGATTTAGGGCTAAGGCCTCCTGCTGCTTTCATCTCCGCCAAACTCAAGTAAGCCACAAACTCATTGATGGCTGTTTTTTGTCCCAAAAGACTACCTACCTGCAAGGTGTCCTTCCACTCTACGCCAATGGCAAAAGCCACTAAACGGAACATCTGCCCGAGGATATATTCAAGCGAAAAACCTTTGAACTGCCCGCCGGTAGATTCAACTATTAGCCTATTCAGCCCCAGCCATTCGCCGATTACGTCTTTGAGCAGATAGTTAATCATGGCAATCAGTGCAATGAAAGCCAGCAGCATCCCGCCAATGTTCAGTGCTAATTTCAGGCCGTCGGCTGCACCGTTGGAAAGCGCATCTATCAGGTTTACGCCCAGATTTTCCTTGTTTACTTTCAGCTCGCGGTCAATTTTATCGGCTTCGGTTTCAGGAACAAGCATTTTGGCAAATACAATCCCTGCCGGAGCGTTCATCAGCGATGCGCTGAGCAGGTGTGCCGCATATACAGCCTTTTGTGCGGAGTCGTTGCCGCCCAAAAATGATACGTAGGCCGCTAATACGCCGCCTGCAATAGTTGCCATGCCGCCTGTCATCAGGCACATCAGTTCCGAATAGGTCATGCGAGAAACAAACGGACGCACCAACAAAGGGGCTTCGGTTTGCCCCAGAAAGATATTGCCTGCTGCCGCCAAACTTTCCGCTCCCGAAAGGCGCATGGTGCGTGCCATTAGCCAAGCAATACCATAGACGATTTTTTGCAAAATGCCCAAGTAATACAACCCCGCCGATACGGTGGAGAAGAAAATGACCGTGGGCAGAATCTGAAAAGCGAAAATAACCCCGATGGATTTTTCACCGGTGGAAGTTGCCAAATCAGCAAAAAGGAACTGTGCCCCTGCCTGCGAAAAGCCCAAAAAAGTTACAAAACCGCGACTGAGTGCATTGAAAGCGTCCGCTACAAAACCTACTTTCATGACTAACAGCCCGAAAATGATTTGCAGGGCTACCCCCGTAGCTACCAGCCGCCGGTCTATGGCACGTCGGTTGGCAGAAAAAGCAAAGCCGATACCCAACAATACGGCAATACCGATAATGCCGCGCAAATAGTCTTCCATGACAAAAAAGTTTTCAGATTGAAAAATTACAACGGAATATTGCCGTGTTTCTTACGCGGCAGTGCAACTGCTTTGTTTTGCAACATTTCAAAAGCCGTAATCAGTTTTTGACGGGTTTGGTGCGGCTCAATTACCTCATCAATAAAGCCGCGATGTGCCGCACGCCAAGGGTTGGCAAATTTATGGTTGTATTCTGCTTCTTTTTCTTTCAATGCTGCCTCCGGGTCTGCCGCTTCGCTGATTTCTTTGCGGAAAATAATTTCAGCAGCACCTTTGGCACCCATCACCGCAATTTCTGCCGTTGGCCAAGCATAGTTCATGTCTGCCCCTATGTGCTTGGAGTTCATCACATCGTACGCGCCGCCGTATGCTTTGCGGGTAATCACGGTTACGCGCGGCACAGTGGCCTCGCAGAAGGCATAGAGCAGCTTTGCACCGTGCGTGATGATGCCGTGCCACTCTTGGTCGGTGCCGGGGAGGAAACCCGGAACATCTTCAAACACTAGGAGCGGGATATTAAACGAATCGCAGAAGCGCACAAAACGCGCAGCTTTGATGCTTGCGTTAATGTCCAGCACGCCTGCCAGCACAGCAGGCTGGTTGGCTACAATGCCAATGCTGCGGCCTGCCAAACGCGCAAAACCCACCACAATGTTTTCGGCAAAATTTTTATGTACTTCCAGAAAACCGTTTTCGCCTTTATCAATTACACCGAAAATTACCTCGCGGATGTCGTAGGGCTGATTCGGGTTGTCTGGAACAATGTTGTCCAATTCGGGGCGAGTTTCGTCCGATGGCGTATAGGGCAACATCGGAGGCTCCTCTTCGCAATTTTGCGGAATATGGCTCAGTAATTTTTTCAGGTAATTGATACACTCCACTTCATTGGCGCAGGCAAAATGTGCAACACCGCTTTTGGTGCTGTGGGTACTTGCCCCGCCGAGTTCTTCGGAGGTTACTTCCTCATGCGTAACGGTTTTAACAACGTTGGGGCCTGTTACGAACATATACGAGGTATTTTCTACCATCATGATAAAGTCCGTAATGGCAGGTGAATAGACTGCACCGCCTGCGCACGGCCCCATAATAGCCGACAATTGCGGAATTACGCCCGAAGCAAGCGTATTGCGATAAAAAATATCGGCATAGCCGCCCAGCGACATAACGCCCTCCTGAATACGCGCCCCTCCCGAATCGTTCAGTCCGATGACAGGTGCACCGTTTTTCATGGCTAAATCCATGATTTTACAGATTTTTTCGGCATGTGTTTCGGAAAGCGAGCCGCCGAAAACCGTAAAATCCTGCGAAAATACATAAACCAAACGCCCATTTACTTTGCCGTAGCCCGTAACTACACCATCGCCGAGATAATATTCCTTGTCTAAGCCGAAATCTTTGCAGCGGTGCATGACAAACTTACCGATTTCTTCAAAAGTGCCGGGGTCGAGCAGCAGGTCTATGCGCTCGCGGGCTGTAAGTTTGCCTTTTTTGTGTTGCGCATCAATACGATTTTGTCCGCCACCCAGCAGGGCTTCGCGGTTTTTACGCAGCAGTTCCGCTGATTTTTCGGCTTTCGTCATAGGTCTATTACTATTTTTTGATTGACTCTTAATTCTTCTTTTTCGCAATGTATAAATTGCAGCGTTTTTTTGTGTACTAAGGTCGTCAAAATTATATCATTTTGCTTTTATCATCAGCCATTTCAGGCAATAGCAGGCAACAACCGTCACCAAGATTTTTCACCAACATAAGCATTATGCCAATCCTGCCGAGTGATTATCAACTTGCTATTTCCCTGTACCAAATAGTACTTTTTTCACCCATTACATACTTTTTCCCGCAAACCAACGTTAGAAGTAGGTAAGAAAAGTATAATTTTCATGTAATAAAACAAAGTTTTGCGAGTTTGAAAACGTAGAAATCTATTCCAATTGCCCCACTTTATGCTGACATTCAGTACATAATGCATCTATTTTGTTAATTATTTAGTGACAGCTACAGTCTGTGCTTTCAATAAACACTCCTATGGTACAACTAATACAACCTTCTCTTACACGCTGCAAAAAACTACGAATATACTGCTTTTTTTCGTTTGTGTTACTGACTGTCATGTTCGTAATAGGTGGCGTTGCAGAGTTATATGCACAGAGTTGTTCATGTACTTTTACCAGTCGCCCGACAGGTGGCAGTAATCCGGCTGTACGCGAATGGACAGATGCAGCAACATGGACTACCTCAGGTGGTGCAGGCTGCACAGGCAAGACCCTTGCCGGGCCTAATGACTGCGTGGTTATCAGCAGCAACGTACGGTTGAGTTCAGGAACTGTAAATGTTTTGGGAGTTATCAACAATTCTGTGCTAACCGTTACAGGTGCGAATACTCGCTTAAATGTCGGCCCTGTTGGCGCATCGAATAACAAAGTATATTTTATCAGTGGTAATAGCAGTACGCTTTCTGTTATTAATGCTGCCATTGTAGATGTATGGGGTGGATGGGCAAGTGCAAACAATGGTAATACAATTGCTGTTGGCGGTACGGCAGGATTCTTTAATGTAAGGAACTGTGGTACTGTCGGTGGCAATCCCAATCTTTTCGATAACAGAGGAACTTGTGATAATATAAATGCCCCCCTTTCAAATACAGGCACTCTTATTTACTGTATAACCTGCGCGGCCTGCGCCGATAGTTCCATCCAGCGGCAAAGTGCAGCTCCTCCGGGAGGGCAACCCGGATGCATTGCCATTGTAACTCCTCTGCCCATCACCTTGGTCAGTTTTGAGGCCTTTGTGCAACAGCATGAAGGCAGCCGTGAGCCGTATGTAGCCCTGCGTTGGACAACTGCCCGCGAAATAGACAACGATTTCTTCACCATTGAGCGCTCCGCAGACGGAGAAAACTTCAAAGAAATGCAACGCATACGCGGGGCAGGCAACAGCGATGCTGTTATTTCCTACGACATTGCCGATACTGCGCCTCTGCACGGTATCAGCTATTACCGCCTCAAACAAACCGACTTTGACGGCAGCATTTCTTACAGTAGAACAGTTTCCGTACAGGTAAACCTGAGTCCGGCAAGTTACTTGTCGGTATATCCCAATCCGGACAAAGGCAACGGCTTTTTCCTAAATATGAAAAGCGAAGAAGTAAGATTGCTTGCCATCTACGACCTTTCGGGGCGTTTGCAGGAGTTTTGCACCAACTTTGAACTTACCTCGCAAGGTCTGCGACCTGTTACTTCCACCCGCCTCAGCAAAGGCAGCTATCTGGTTAAAGTCTTATTCACAAATGGGCAAACAGCTGTCAGAAAGTTGATAGTGCAGTAAGCCAGTTTATACGCAAACCTGCAAGGTCTTAAAAACCTGTTAGATTTGAAGGACCGTTTTCCAACAATTTAAACAAAACGTTTTTCGCAAACTCTTGCGCTTTTGTATAAGATGCTTTTATCTGAATTAACTGACCACCATCCTCGCCTGCCAATGGGGATTTTCTAAAGCCTGTTTGCCACCGCAGACGCTAACAGCGCTTTTACATCATAAAAACTTCACTTGTTTACTTACTGATACCGTCCAACAGTGCAGCAAACTGACCTGTTAGGCGGCGATTGGTATATTGTGCTACGGCTGCCTCGTTAGTAGTGGAGGGCAAGTTTCCATATTGTTTGTAGGCCTTGTAGAAGTAGCGCAGAGCAGCCTTTATGCCTTCTTTGTCTTCATGAGCTACGCAACGGCCAGCCTCGCATAGCTGCAAAATATGGTCGGTGTCGCTGCCTGTATTGCCGATACCTAACACGGGGCGTTTGGCTGCCAAATATTCAAACAATTTACCCGGAATACGTCCCTGCGCGTTATCGGCCTTGTTCAAAATCAGGAGCAGCGCCTGCGAGTTCACTAAGCGTTTTAAAGACTCTGCACGACTCACGGCAGGCAGTATTTCTGTCATATCTTGCACCTTGTAGCGCGCAATTGCCTCATACACAGAGGCATCTAATTGCCCGAAAAGCCGCAGCAAAAACACCTGTCGGAACTCGGGGCTTTCCTGTGCCATTTCTGCCATGGCAGCAAAGAGTTGCTCGGGGTTGCGGTCTTGGCCAATCAGCCCCGCATGAGTAAGGGTCAGTTTCCAGTCGGGGGCGTAGTTTAGCCCTTTGAAATCGTCTTCGTCGTAGCCCCAAGGAATCACCTGTACGTTCTTTGCCCCGATACTTTCCAAATGGCGTTTCCAAGTGGGGCTGACAATGGTTGTAACATTAGCCGTTTGGAAGGCTTCCTGCTCCATGCGGCGGTGCTTTGCATCTGCCCAAGGGGTCAGGATGAGTCGCTGGTAGTAGTCCACCTGTGTCCACGGGTCTTGGAAGTCGGCAAGCCAAGGTAAACCCGTCTCCTGTCGGATTTTACAGGCAATTACGGTGTTTGTATGCGGCGGCCCGTCAGAGAGGATGGCATCTACACGATTGGTTTTCAGCCAATTGAGCAGAAATTTTACCGAAGGTTTAATCCACATTGCCCGCGCATCGGGAATGAAAAAGTTGCTGCGAATGAATACCGAGAGCTTGTATTTCCAATCGGTGCGCCCTGCGGCTACCAAGTCGTTATTGACGTTGGCATCGGCAGGTTTACCCAAAAATTTCTTGTAGTAGGCATATGGCTCAAAAATCGGGTGTTTGAGCACACTCATGCCTTGTGGAATATCTTTGAAATTGCTTTCGTCCAACGATGGGTAATGCGCATTGGCAGCGGTATAAACAACCGGCTCCCAGCCGTAGTTGCGCAAGTATTTGGCAATTTTCAGGCAACGCAACACGCCAATGCCGCCGCTGGGAGGCCAATAGTAGGAAATTATCAGTACTTTTTTCATTGCTTGGCAAAAATACGCCGCAATTCGTCTTTTACGCGCTCCATGCCTTGGCTTGCTTTGCCTTCCAAAGCAATAAAACCAAGGCGCGGACTTATATAAGGAATCTTGGTATCTACAACAAATTTGGGAATATCATCGCGGGTTTCCTCAATCAAGCCCGCGGCAGGGTAAACTTGCAAAGAAGTCCCCACTACAATAAAAGCGTCTGCCGTTGCTGCAATTTCCGCCGCCGTTTCAATCAACGGTACGGCTTCGCCAAACCAAACGATGTGGGGGCGCAACTGCGAACCCAGTGGGCATTTATCACCCCATTTGATGTCTTCTTTGATGTCAAAAACAAGCGATTCATCCTTTGAACTGCGCATTTTGAACAGGCTACCGTGCAAATGGATAACATTTTTACTGCCTGCCCGCTCGTGTAAGTCATCTACATTTTGCGTAATAACGGTAACGTCAAAATCGGTTTGCAGTTCTGCTAATATGTAGTGGGCGCGGTTAGGCTGTGCTTTTTTAGCATCTTTACGGCGCATATTGTAAAAATCCAGCACCAATTGCGGGTTTTTGCGCCAGCCTTCGGGCGAGGCAACATCTTCGATGCGATAATTATTCCAAAGACCGTTGAAATCGCGAAAGGTCGGGATACCGCTTTCTGCGCTGATGCCCGCACCGGACAAAACAACTAAACGAGGAGGCATATTGATTGGGGATTTGCGATTTTGGATGTATCAGTAAGTAAGTAATTTAAAATGACCTTTCAAATTTACCGCAAAGCCCGCTGAATATTACGCTAAGAGCGCTGAGTGTTTTTTGATGAATCTTTTCTTTGTGTACACTGCGGTTAAACCTTTGCGCACTCGGCGATAAAAAAGAACGCATTAATTTGCTCACCTGATTACCTGTTTCTTTTCTGCTACGAAGCGGACAATTTCGTCCCAAAATTGAGCAAATTCTTCACCAAATTCGTGGTATTGGGTTTGCAGCTCTTCGGTAGCGGTTTCAATGCCCGAAGGTCGTGCGATGCGGCGCGCCATGCCTTGCAATACATACCCGATGATTTCTACTTGGGCATAAGCCGCCAATATATCGCGTTTGGCAGCATATCGCAAAAACAGCCGCGAAGTAGGCGGCAAAAGCTCATAATGCCGATTCATCAGTACATACATTTCCTTTGAAAAAACGGATAACGGCACCTCCATGTAGCGATTCCAAGAAGCAGCCAGAAAATGGTCGTAAAAAACATCCACCAACACGCCCGCATAGTGGCGATAGCGGGGACGCAGTCGTTGGGCACTCTGTCGCACTAATGGGTGCGTATCGGCAAAATAATCAATGGCACGGTGCAACAAAATTCCGGCTTGAACGGAGGGCACAAATTGCTGCCACCGGTTGCCTTTAACGTGGTCTGCAATGAAGTTGCCAACCAACAAACCCTCATCGGGAGCAGCCAGCGCCAAATGTGCCAAAAAATTCATGGTTGTTTGTCGGTTTTTTCATCGTTCAACCGATTTTCGTTGTTTTTGCTTATCATACCAATAATACGGTCTAAGGCAGAGAAGAAGAACTCTACGCTGTATCCTGTTAGAAATGCCACTGCCAGCGGCGAGAGTGATATGGGCAGGGTGATAGAGGTATCTTCCGGAACAAAGAACAACCCTACTGCCAACCCTGCCAAAGCTCCTAAATGGATGCGCAAAACATATTTCAAGTCGCTTTCTTTGGTATAGACCATGCGGCGCGTGTCTTCGGTAAGTTTGCGCAACACAAAAGCAAAAGCCCCCAATAAGCCGTAAAGCAGTGGCAAAATGTAAAGATTGGCAATCAGCAGCGGGTATTGTGCTACCTGCTGTACTTTTTTCATCAGACTGATGCGCTCTTCGAGGCGAAGTTTTTTGATTTTGTCTTCTTTTAACAGTTCTTTTTTGTAATATTTATCGCGCAGAATAATGGCATTAATCGGTGTAAGCCAGTTGGAAAGCAACTCTACGCTGCTTTGCAGGTCGGAGGTAAGCTCATCTAAATTAGTATTTTTTTGGGTGGTCTGCAAAATAACGGTTTCACCCGTGAGCATACTCAGTCGGGCAATTTCATCTTCCAACACCAGCATTTTCTGATTGATGGAAGCAATATTATTCATTAGCGTATTGCCAATGAGTGAATAAATCTGAATGGAAAGCATTAGCACCACCCAAAAAAGCCCCAGCCAAGTATAGCGGCGCACGGCACTCTGCGCAAGGGAGATGCTGCGATAGGTTTTAATGCCCAGTAAGCGAAACAAGAAGTAAGTGGGTTGCAGCGTATCGGTAGCTGCCCGCAAACTATCGGTAGTAACGGGGCGGATAATTTGGCTGATGGCGTTGTAGGCTGTCCAAAACTGTGTTTCCGTCTGAGGTGTCCATCCGTTAGATTGTTCCAAAAACTTTGCCTGCACCAACTGCTGCGTAATTTCAGGCGGTACGTTAATACCGCGCTCGGCAGCATAGGACAGAATCAACATGACATCCTCTATCGCCTGTTTGAGCGGGTCGGGATAGCTGGTCAGGCTTGGAGTAGAAGGTGTTTGCTGGTTTATGGATGCACTCATGGTACTTGGAATTGATAGGATAACTCTTTTCCGTTAATGATAATTGGTGTATTATCGGCATAAACGGGTATGATAACCCATGTGCCCGATGTGATGCGGTCGTTGGAAGCCTGTGCCTGATGTACAACTGTGCCGCCTGCTACCCGAACCGCCGTCATCATCCTGCCTGCGTTGCTGTCCTGTGCTACGCTTGTAATAAACATTCGCGCGCCGCTGAACCGAAACCATTTAAACATAATAGGCAATTTGCGGCTGTTCTGCAATGCTACCCACTCTCGCACGCCGGCGGAGAGTTCAAGAGTGAATGAAACCGTCTGGATGCGCACATTAGGAGGCATGGCAGGCAGATTAACTATCTCATTTGACATACAGGCAATTTGTCGGTCACCGACGGTCAGCGTTGCCCGCTCTACCCGCATGGCGGTATTCTGTTTGCTCCAAAGCGATATTGCTAACCACAGCCAAAACAAAAACTTCATTGGTAAATGTCTTCTTGGTTTTTTCAAATATAAGTAACGAATTTTGTTTTCAGGTACTTTACTTATCTTTAAGGGCAACAGATTTTATGCCTCAGCACTATGAGACACAAGCCTCAAACCATTGCAGAAAAAATTCTTTCCAACCACGGCGGGAAGCCCGTTTATGCCGATGAGCTGACTATTGTAAGTGTAGACGGTGCTATGGCAAGCGATACGACCGCTCCTTATGCTATCAAAGCCTTTGAAGAGATGGCAGGCGGCAAAACCGTATGGAATCCCGATAAAATTGCGTTAGTGATAGACCACGCTGCCCCTGCACCCAACCAGACCATCAGCAACCTGCACCAACTCATGCGGGAGTTTGGCAAAAAACACGGCATTCGCGTGTTTGACGTAGGCCAAGGCATTTGCCACCAAGTGATTATGGAACACGGCTACGTAAAGCCGGGAGATGTGTTCACCGGTGCCGATTCGCACACTACGCACTACGGCTGTATTAACGCATTTTCTACGGGTGTGGGCGCAACCGACCTTGCGGCAGTTTGGCTGACGGGTAAAATTTGGTTCAAAGTGCCACGTAGCATCAAAATCATCATCAACGGCCGCCTGCAAAAAGGCGTTTATGCCAAAGATGTCATTATGCACGTAATGAGCCATATGGGCATAGAAGGCGCTACCTATCAGGCTATTGAGTACTGTGGTTCAACCGTTGCCGGCATGACGGTCGCCAGCCGTGCCGTACTGTCTAATATGGCCGTAGAAATGGGCGGCAAAGCAGGGCTGGTACACCCCGCAGGCTTACAATTAGGCTACGATTTTACCCCGATTGTGCCGGATGAAGGAGCAGAGTACAGCCGTGTATTGGAACTTGACGTGAGCAACCTCAAACCACAGGTCAGCATCCCGCATCAACCCGACCAAGTTACCGATTTGGAAAAAATCAAGGGCAAGAAGATAGATTACGCTTTTATAGGCACATGCACCAACGGCAGGTTAGAAGACCTGCACGCTGCTGCCGATGTGCTGCGTGGCAAAAAAATTCACCCTTCGGTCAGAATGTTGGTCATTCCTGCCTCTAAACAGGTATTTCAGGCTGCCATGCGCGATGGCACCATAGAAATTCTGATGGATGCAGGTGTGAGTTTTGCTACTCCGGGTTGCGGCCCGTGCGTAGGCTCGCATATGGGCGTACCTGCCGACGGCGAAGTGGTTATATCGGCTGCCAACCGCAATTTTCGCGGTCGCATGGGCAACCCCAAAGCCGAAATTTATTTAGGCTCACCTGCTACTGTGGCAGCCTCCGCCATAGCCGGGTGCATTACCGATGCGGCAGATTTGTAATAAAAATCAGACAAGTACAGCCAAACAACACAGTTTAAGTACCGGCTCGGATGGTTGGCAAAAAAATCCGAAATCCTGCGTCATTGGTGCGATACTCCAATACTTTGCGGTCAAACACACAACAGCATGGAAAACCAAGAAATCTTTCAACCTCGCATCGACCTTAGTGCTCTTACAACAACCATTGCCGATATCAGGGCAGAGGTCGCGCAACTCGTTGTAGGTCAGCAACAAATGGTTGATTTACTAATTACTGCTATCCTTGCCGACGGACATGTATTGATAGAAGGCGTGCCGGGAGTAGCCAAAACACTGACAGCCAAAGTTTTATCCCGCATTATGAACATTCGCTTTTCGCGGATTCAATTTACACCCGATTTAATGCCCTCCGATGTGTTAGGGACTTCTGTGTACAACTTAAAAAGCAGCGAATTTGAATTTAAGGCAGGGCCTGTTTTTGCCAATGTGGTACTGATTGACGAAATCAACCGCGCACCTGCCAAAACACAAGCTGCACTTTTTGAGGTGATGGAAGAACGACAAGTTACCATTGACGGCAAATGCTATCCAATGGAAAAACCTTTTATTGTACTGGCCACCCAAAACCCGATTGACCAAGAAGGTACTTATCGGCTTCCCGAAGCGCAATTAGACCGCTTTTTGTTCAAAATTCAGGTAGGTTATCCATCATCGGAGGAGGAATTGACGATGCTTAGCGCTTTTCAAAGCCGCCACATGCAAAACGACCTGTCGGTTATACGTCTGCTGCTGACAGCGGCAGATATTGCACAATACCGTCAGTTGGTGGCTGGCATCCATGCCGAACCTTCGGTGCTGGCATACATTGTCAAAATTGTGGGAGAATCGCGCAGCGACGCTGCCGTATATCTGGGTGCTTCGCCGCGTGCTTCTATTGCTATTTTGAATAGTTCAAAAGCCTATGCCGTACTGAACGGTCGCGATTTCATAACTCCCGAAGATGTGCGCTTTGTGGCACCACATGTTTTGAGGCATCGCATCATGCTCACCGCAGAAAAGGAAATGGAGGGCTTTACAGCAGACCAATTGGTGCAGCAACTGATTGACAAAGTAGAAGTACCGCGATAAACAAAAAGTCATCCGCAACAAGGGATGACTTTTTGCCTCAATATTTTGGCAGCAAGCAAGTAAGCAAACGGTTAATAAACTGCCAAAGCCTTTATCTTATCGCGCATGCGGCCTTTAGGCAGGAAGTTTTGCTCCAGTGCAGGGCTAAAAGGCACGGCAGTGTCAAGGCTGCCTTCGCGCATAACAGGGGCATCTAAGAATTCAAAGCAATGTTCGGCAATCCATGCAGCTATTTCGCCGCCTATGCCGCCCGTGAGGCAGTCTTCGTGGCAAACCAGCACCTTGCCTGTTTTCTTTACCGTAGCTGCAACAGCCGCTTTGTCCCAAGGCAACAGCGTGCGCAAGTCAATAATTTCAATAGACAAATCCGGCATTTCTTTGGCAATTTGCAACGCCCAATGTACGCCCATACCGTAAGTAATTACGCTTAGGTCGCTGCCGCTTTGTACGGTTGCTGCTTTGCCTACTTCTACGGTATAAAAACCATCGGGCACAAGCCCAGTAATAGAGCGATACATGGCTTTGTGTTCAAAGTAAATGTACGGATTAGGGTCTTCTAAGGCTGCCAGTAACAAGCCCTTTGCATCGTAAGGATTGCTTGGGTAAACTACTTTCAAACCGGGCGTATGGGTAAACCATGCCTCGTTGCTTTGAGAATGGAAAGGCCCTGCGGCTACACCTGCACCAGTCGGCATCCGCACCACTACGTCGGCATTTTGCCCCCAGCGATAATGGATTTTTGCCAAATTATTGACAATCTGATTAAAGCCGCAGGTAACAAAATCAGCAAATTGCATTTCTACCATGCTCTTGTAGCCTTTGATGGAAAGGCCAAGTGCAGTACCTACAATGGCACTTTCGCAAAGCGGCGTATTGCGCACGCGGGCGCGTCCGTATTGCCCGACAAAACCTTCGGTAACTTTAAATGCGCCGCCATATTCGGCAATGTCCTGCCCCATCAGCACCAATCTGTCCCATCGCTCCATACCTTGGCGGAGTCCGTCTTGTACTGCATCAATGAAGCGTTTTTCGCTGCCCGCATTGTCGGGGGCAACTACTTGCTGCACGTAAGGGGCGTACATATCGGCCAGTTCTTCGGCCGTATCGGGCACGGGGTCGGGTTCGGGGAACGCAACGGCAATGCCTCGCTCAATTTCTTCGCGAATTTCGGCGCGAATAGCTTCCACATCGGCATTAGACAATACGCCCTCGGACAGCAGGTACTGTTCGTAGTTGTTCACAGGGTCTTTTTTACCCCATTCTTCAAACAGTTCTTGCGGTACGTATTTTGTGCCCGATGCCTCCTCGTGCCCGCGCATACGGAAAGTAATGGCTTCCAATAAAATCGGGCGCGGGTTTTGGCGAATGTCTTCCAATATGCGCACAATGGTATCGTAAACTTCCAACACATTGTTACCGTCCACTTTTACGCCCTCAATACCATAGCCAATACATTTATCAATGAATTGCTTGCATCGGAACTGCTCGCTACTGGGCGTAGAAAGGCCATAGCCGTTGTTTTCCACCACAAAAATGACGGGTAAATCCCACACAGCGGCCACGTTTATACCCTCGTGGAAGTCGCCTTCGGAAGTTGCCCCGTCGCCGGTGAATACCAATGTAGCCTTTTTATGCTGCTGCAACACATCGGCTAATGCGATGCCATCGGCAATGGCCAGTTGCGGTCCAAGGTGGGAAATCATCCCTACAATATGATGTGGCTTGCTACCAAAGTGGAACGAGCGGTCTCGACCTTTGGTAAAACCCGATTTTTTGCCCTGAAATTGTGCAAAAAGCTGCCCCAAGTCTATGCCGCGACCGGTGAAAATCCCTAAGTTGCGGTGCATGGGCAAAATGTATTCGTCGGCGGCCATCGCACAAACTGCACCTACGGAAATAGCTTCCTGCCCGATGCCGGAAAACCATTTACTGATTTTTCCCTGCCGCAGCAGTACCAGCATTTTTTCCTCAATCATGCGGGGCTGTACCAAATTTTTATACAAATGAATCAGCGTATCGGGGCTGTAATTTTTACGGTCAAATGCGAGATTCATGGGGATGATATGTGAAAAAGGTTTGAACGGCTGCAAAGTTAGCAGGAGCACGTGAAAAATTTTTGCATTAGTAAACATTAACTGCCGACACGATGCGCCCAATGCAAAAGCCGATTACCTTTGCGGACTATTTCGGGCATTATGTTGCGTTTTACGAAGGTTGATAAATTGGTCAGCAAGGCATTTTACGGCATTTTTCTGTTGAGTTATGCCGTTGTGCTGTTTATCCTGCTCACTTTCGTGATGTCGCAGTACTTTGAGGATTTTGTAGGGAAAGATTTGGGCTGGAAGGTTTTTGCGCAGTTATTTTTCTACTTCGGGTTGGTGCTGACCCCACAGGCACTGCCGTTGGCAGTTTTGCTTGCTTCGCTGATGGCATTCGGCAATTTGGGCGAACACTTCGAAATCACGGCCGTAAAAGCAGCAGGCATCCCCCTAACCCGACTGATGCTGCCGATGGGCTTTTACGCCGTATTGATTACAGTGGGTGCATTTCTTTTTAACAATCATTTTGCGCCTTATGCTAACCTGAAAGCCTACAGCCTGATGTATGACGTGCGGCAAAAAAAACCCGCACTGGAATTCAAAGAGGGTGGTTTTTACACCGACCTTCCCGACTATCGCATCCGCATTGAGCGCAAAGGACGCGGTGCAGACAGCACGGTTTACGGCGTTATGATTTACGACCACACCAAACAGCGCGGCAATACAGACCTGATTTTGGCCGATACGGGAAAAATTTACACCATCATGGATAACAACTATTTGGTGATGGAGCTTTGGAACGGCAATAAATTTTCCGAATACATCGGGCAAAATACCGACCGCAAAGAGTTTGTTCGCGACCGATTCCAACAGGCAAAATTCGTATTCTCCCTCTCGGCCTTAGGTATGCAGAAAACGGACGAGGAACTGTTCCTTTCGCATAAAATCATGAAGAATGTATCTGAATTGGGCATCGTAGCCGACTCGTTGAAGCGGGAAGTGCAGCGCTATCAAACACCGCTCTACCAAGACTTGAAGCCTTACTACGACTACCAGTTCAATGTGGACAGGGTTAAGCACCCGGCAGATGACAAGGACAGCGTTTCGGTGGATTTTATGCAATGGAAAGACTCCGTTACAGCAGCCGATATTACCCTGCTTTTCGAGCGGGCACAAACCAAAACCCGTAACGTAGAGTCGCTGGCAACCATTGCCAAAGACCGCGTAACTTATTACGACAAAGAAGAGCGGAGCTTTCGCCTCGAGCAGCACCAACGGTTCACCATGTCAGTTGCCTGCCTGATGATGTTTCTAATAGGCGCACCTCTGGGGGCTATCATCAAGCGGGGGGGCTTGGGCGTGCCTGTGTTGGTTTCCATCATTTTCTTCATTGTTTTTTACGTCATCAACATCTCCGGCGGCCACTATGCCAAAGAGGGTGTAACCTCCGTAGCCACAGGCGCTTGGATTTCCGATGCAGTGCTGCTGGTTTTCGGTCTGTGGTTCTTCCGTCAGGCACAAAAAGATTCCCGCCTGTTTGACACCGACGTTTATATTATCTGGCTGAGCCGCCTGAAAGCCCGCCTGAGCGGTAAAAACTCACTTGAATAGCCCACGATTGTCGGGAGTTTGTAAACGGCATTAAGTAAAGGGTCAAATTTCAGCGCACATGCCCAAGCACACAAAAACCTTGTGTATTTGTGTACTTTTGGCAGATGAAATGTAATACAATCTAATTTACTCACCCGATGAACTGACAAAAAACTCAACAGAGGAGCGTTAATCTTCCCGCTGCAAGGCCTCTAAGGCCGCCTTCAAATTGGCTACGCGCTGTTCCTGACGGTAAATAACCGGTGCCGCTGCCCGCGACTCACAGTCGGTAGCCATGCAACGTTCACAAGTTTCGCCTACCAATCGGATGGGAATAGACGGGTCGTTCCAAAAGCGGATGTTCTTTTTAAGCCCCTGATTGACTAATAAACCCAAAGAAACGCTGTGAATCACGGGAGAGCCTTTAAAAGAAGGCTTCGCCATGCTGATAATCAGATACTCTTTTTCCAGTCCGTAATACTTAGAACGTTGCGCCTTACACAATACCACATCTTCGCTGCTCTGCTCCCTTTGTAACCGCGTCCTTAGTTCCTGTATCACCTGAATAGACACCCAACGGCGGCAATAATGCTCGTTGAGCATGGAAGCATGAGGCGCTTGCAAACCCGAAAGATGCAGTTCTTTGCTCAGGTCGTACAGCTCGGCATTGGCACGATTGCTGAAACGCAGAAAAAACAAATCGCGAAGCCCGAAAAACCGAGGCAAAAGATTGGTCAGCCTGTGATAAAGCAATTCGGGAGCAACGCCATACTTATTTAACAACCGCAAAAACAGTTCGGGTTGAAAAGCCCCCGACTGAAAAATAGCTCTCAGGTCAGTCAGAATTTCCTCACGTGGCAAAAAAAGTGCACAACTGAAATAAGAGCCTTTAAAATTATTGACCGCCTGCTCGAAAGAATTGACTTCTACCCACGAAGTAGTATAAGAGCGGTCGCTGATGTTCATAAACTGAAATCCTAGTTCACGCCCCAAAATGAAACATTTTTGTGTTTCGCTTAGGTCTTTGTTGAGCAACAGGCGCGGTTGCTTTCCTTTAAGTGTTACGGAACGAAGCTCCTGTAATTCAGGTTGTTGTGTCAGCCCATCCTCTTCAATGCGATACTGATACT
This sequence comes from uncultured Cytophagales bacterium, assembly GCA_938039675.1. GTDB lineage: Bacteria > Bacteroidota > Bacteroidia > Cytophagales > Thermoflexibacteraceae > Rhodoflexus. Next base: position 506,163 of record CALHUI010000003.1, on the reverse strand, counting down.
CATCCGTAAGAATTCGTATCAATTCCCGTGCGCCTAAGGGAACAGCATGAATACCATATTTTTGTTTACAGGCTTCTACCTGCTGTTCTATATCTTCAAAATAGTTTTCGTGCATTTCCTGATACGAACGCAGTGCCGAAAAGTAAATATGCTCTACCTTCATGCCATAATTACGGCTTATTTCGATAATAGTATTGATAAAAGCATTGAGTTTAACAGGCGCAACTGATAAAATATCAAACAACTGCGATTTGTCTATGCCGAAAAAATCAAGCGGCAACTCCTCCAACAGATTGGTGCGCAGCAACTCCGCTACAGGCATCAGGCTTTTTTGCGTTTGTAGCGATACCAACCAGTCATAACTCACACCAAGGGTATCGGCCAGTTGGGCGATTTTTTCAACCTTTGGCAGTTTTTTACCTTTCTCAATTTCGTTGAGGTAAGAAACCGAAAGACCTGCTTTTTCGGCCAGCTCGCTTTGCGAAATATTTTTTTCCGCGCGCAACTGTCTGATTTTCAAACCAAAAAGCAATTTAACAGCCGATTCGCGAATAGAAGGACGAGACATAGATATTTCGGTTATTGTATCGGTTTGCAGGATTTATTTACCACCATGATTAAATAACTCAAGTAGTTTAAGCAATTAAAGCAGTTAAAAATTTTTATCGCAAAGTACTTTACGATAAAATAGAATCTTTCAACTTACTCAACCACCTACATACTCTCTACATCAAATCGCGGCCGATATCGCGGCGGTAATATTTACCTTCGTAGGCAATGGTTTCGGCGGCACGGTAGGAGCGTTGCAGTGCCTCCTGCATAGAGTCGGCAAGAGCTGTGAGAGCAATAACGCGTCCGCCTGCCGTTACCACCGTTTCGCCTTGTTGCGTAGTGCCTGCATGAAAAGCCGTTACCTCGCCGATGCGGTCTAAACCGCTGATAGGTTTGCCTTTTTCAAAGGCTTCGGGATAGCCTCCCGATACCAGCATGACCGTTACGGCAGTGCGGCTGTCAATTTCAAAGGTGGCTTGTGCCAAGCAGCGGCGCGAAGCGGCATCCAGCAAGGTCAGCAAGTCGCTCTTGATGCGCGGAATAACCGCCTCTGTTTCGGGGTCGCCCATGCGCACGTTGTATTCAATCACATAAGGCTCGCCCCCTACGTTCATAAGCCCGATGAAAATAAAACCGACATAGTCAATGCCTTCTTTTTGCAAGCCTGCCAATGTAGGTTTCACGATTCGTTCTTCCACTTTTTTCAAAAACTCCTCGTTGGCAAAAGGGACGGGAGAAACTGCCCCCATGCCGCCTGTATTAAGACCTGTATCGCCTTCGCCAATGCGTTTATAGTCTTTGGCGGCAGGCAGCAGGCAATAATCTTTCCCGTCGGTGAGTACAAACACAGACAGCTCGATGCCTTGCAAAAACTGTTCAACCACTACTGTTGCACTTGCCGCACCAAATTTGGCCTCGACAATCATTTCGCGAAGGGCAGCCTGCGCTTCTGCCAAGTCATTGATAATCAGTACGCCTTTGCCTGCTGCCAGCCCATCGGCTTTAAGCACGTAAGGGGCTTGCAGGGTTGCAAGGTAGGCGATACCTTCTTCCAAATTGCTGCTGTTAAAACTGCGATAGGAGGCAGTTGGTATGCCGTGGCGCATCATGAACTGCTTGGCAAAATCCTTGCTGCCTTCCAGTGCTGCGCCAGCCTTATCGGGGCCTATCACGCGCACATGATTCAGGTTTGGGTGTTGGCGCATAAAGTCGGTAAAACCCGCCACCAAAGGCACTTCCGGACCGACGACGACAAGTTCTATTGCATTAGCAGCTATAAAATCTGCTAATTTGTCAAATTCTGTGGCTTCAATAGCAACATTCTGAGCAACCTGTGAAGTTCCCGCATTACCAGGGGCAATAAAGAGTGCCGTACAAAGCGGACTTTGTGCTATTTTCCAAGCAAACGCATGTTCGCGCCCGCCACTGCCTAAAATGAGTATTTTCATAGTATGAGAATGTTGCAGCAAAGTTAGCATTTACTTACACAACGCCTAAATTTACCGCCTGTTCACGATTTTGAATAGCCATGACGATAGACCTCCGCAGCGATACGGTTACGCTGCCTAATGCGGCCATGAAAGAGGCCATGTTCAATGCTCTGCCGGGCGATGATGTTTATGGAGAAGATGCCTCCGTAAACGCCCTGCAACAATATGCCGCCGAGCTTTTTGGCATGGAAGCTGCCTTGTTTTGTCCTTCGGGAACAATGACCAACCAAATTGCCCTGAAACTGCACCTGCAACCGGGCGATGAGGTTATTTGTGATAAACTGGCGCATATTTACAACTACGAAGGCGGAGGTATTGCCCTCAATGCCCATGCCTCCGTGCGGCTGATTGAGTCCCAGAACGGCAAAATGACTGTCGGGCAGATAGCCGCCAATATTAACCCCGACGATATTCACTACCCCGTTACAAGGTTAGTTGCCATAGAAAATACCGTAAACAAAGGCGGAGGAATTTGCTATAAAGTTGCTGATATTGAACCGATTGCGAAGCTGTGTAGAGAAAAAGGGCTGCCGATGCACTTAGACGGTGCACGATTGTTTAATGCGTTAGTAGCTAACAAGGAGCAGCCCCGCCAATACGGCCAACCGTTTGATACTATTTCCATTTGCCTTTCCAAAGGTTTGGGTGCACCCGTGGGTTCGTTGTTGTTGGGAAGCCGTGCGCATATTCGCAAGGCACTGCGCATTCGCAAGGCTATGGGCGGCGGCATGAGGCAGGCAGGTATGCTGGCCGCTGCGGGTTTGTATGCACTACAAAATCATTTGGAAAGACTGGCAGAAGACCACAGGAGGGCTGCAATGATTGCCCGACACTTAACAGCATGTAACTACGTTGCCGAAATATTGCCTGTGGAAACCAATATCGTTGTATTCAAGTTACAACCGAGCACTTACAAGCCGGCTCAGTTCAGCGAAATACTCAAAAGCAAGGGGATTTTAGCCAACCCGTTTGCCGGCGGTATTCGCTTCGTAACGCACCTCAATTTCAACGAACAGCAACTGGAAACACTCCTGCAAGTCTTAAAACATTTATAATTTTAATATTTATGCTGTTTTACACCGTAAATAGTTACTTTTAGTAGGATTTTTGTGATACGCAAGCGCATATACACAGATGGCGGAGGGAAAAAATAACAGTACTTGGCAGTTAGCAAACCTGTCCAAAGAGGAGTTGATAGGATTAATCAAACAGCAGCAGCAAACATACGATAATCAGGTAAGTACCTTGCAACTACTGATTGAGAACGCGTCGGATATGGTGCTGTGTATAGACCGCTCCCTACGGGTAGTAGCTTACAACAAACCTTATGCTGAACATATAAAAAAACTATATGATAAAGAAATTTGCAAAGGTGGGCTGATTAAAGATATTTTACCTGAGACTTCATTCTTATACTGGCAGGAATATTTTGAAAAATGCACATCTCAAGCACAGCGCATAGAAACTGTTCATCACTTGCTGAGGGATGCTAAACCATATATACTGTCGGTAACAATGAATCCTTACTTGGATATATCCGGAGAAGTCGGAGGCGCTATGATTTACTTGAAAGACATCACCGAGCAAGTACTGACCCAGCAAAAACTCACGCGTAACGAAGCGCGGTTTCGGGCAATTATGGCCAATACCTCCGACATTATTGCCGTAATTGACAAAGCAGGTGAAACCAAATTTATTACGCCTTCATTTTTCAGAATTACAGGTTACAACGAGCAAGACAGCAGCATCAGAAACGCACTCACGCTTGTACACCCCGAAGACCTGCCGCTGGCACAATCGGAAATTAAACGTCTGCTTGCAGAGGATGAGAGCAATCAGCCACTGGAAATACGCATCCGCAAACAAGACAGAAGCTATATCTACTTGGAAATTATCGCTCAAAACAAGTTGAGCGATGAGAATGTCAGAGGTATTATCATAAACGGCCGAGATATTACCAACCGCAAAAAAGTGGAAACCGAACTGATTCGCGCACGGCAAGTAGCCGAAGAAGCCGTTAAAGCCAAAGACAACTTCCTCTCCGTTATGAGCCATGAAATCCGCACGCCGCTCAGCGCAGTTATCGGTATGGCTAACCTTTTATTGCAAAACCATCCGTGCGAGCATCAGATTGAGAACTTACGCACCCTGCAATCATCGGCAGACTATCTGTTATCGCTCATCAACGATATTTTAGACTTTTCTAAGCTACAGGCCGGCAAACTTATATTTGAGTCATCCCCATTCAATATCAGAGATTTAATAACCAACATCAAAGATATTCACATGCTGTCGGCTACGGAGAAAGGGCTACAACTTTCTTACAACATAGCAACGGGCACTCCCCAATGGCTCATGGGAGATAAAATCCGCCTAAATCAAATTTTGCATAATTTGATGAGTAATGCCATTAAATTTACTGAAAAAGGCAGTGTAAGCATATCAGTATCTGTTAAGGAGCGCTACGATAACCGCGTCTTGCTGCAAATCAGCGTATCCGATACGGGTATTGGTATCCCTGCCGACAAAATAGAGCACATATTTGAGTTGTTTACCCAAATTCGGAACGAAACCACGCGCAAATACGGCGGTACGGGGCTTGGCTTGGCTATTACCAAATATTTGGTTGAAATGCAGGGAGGTAGTATTTATGTAGAAAGCAATACGCAAAAAGGTTCGGTTTTCACCTTTACCATTCCTTATAATATTGTTCAAGAACCGCCACAGTTCCAACAAACACAGGCTGCCATCAGCGAGCTGTTAAAAGACAAGCCTGTTCTTTACATAGAAGACATTGCGGTAAATCAGCTGCTAATGCAAAACCTTGCTAAAATGTGGCAGATAAACCTTACCACCGTTTCCTCCGGCAAAGAAGCTTTGGAAAAAATAGACGATATGCGCAGTCAGGGGCATTATTTCGACCTGATTATTACCGATATTCTAATGCCCGTAATGGACGGCTATCAGGTGGCAGAAAACATCAGGAAGCACCCCGACATGCGAGTTGCTCATACGCCTATTATAGCCCTGACAGCTGATGTTTCGGCTGCTGTTGAGCAAAAAGCCAAAGATGCGGGAGTCAATTTCTGCTTGACTAAACCCATTGACCAAAAGATTTTCTATCAGCATGTGGCAGCTATCCTGGCAGAAAAACAAGCCGGTTATGTGTATGCCCCCAAGCACGAGCGACTCAACCCTGATATACATCAACCCAATTTTATTGCTGATAATCAGGCGTTTATTGAATTTTTGCAATTAACAAATGAGCAGTTGAAGGACTCTTCGGAGCAACTAAGCCGCGCTATTACAACAGCTGATGCAGAGTTGTATCGAAAAGAACTCCATGTGCTAAAAGGCATCCTTACTTATATCTGTCAGGAGCAACTCATAGAACAGTTACAAGAAATAAAGCCCATTATCAGGAGTGCAGGTGCGGAAGAGCGCACGATGACAGCCTTGAAAATCAGCAACTTACTGGAAGTACTACACAGGAAAATAGCTGCTCAAATAGCCGAATTGCAGACCTGATTTGACCAATTTTCCGACAAAATGTCGTATCAAGCCTGCAGATTGAATTTTGTTGAGCTAACGATGGCTGGCAGATTCTCACAAACAAACCGGCACTTTCACCGTTAATTACCTGATTTATCACATCGTTATGAATAAAATTCTTTCGTTCATACTGATTGCCACTGTTTTGCTGGCAATAGACTGGTATGTTTTTCAGGCTGTCCGCATTGTTTGGGAAGACTCACAGGTGCAAACCCGCCGCATGATTTACGGTACTTATTGGACGCTTACACTGCTCACCATCGGCATTTTGGGTATCTATCCGTACCTGCCCGCATCCGCTGCTATGCTTACCGCCCGCCGTTTTGTAATGGTATGGGGCTTTATGTTTTACTTTTCCAAACTGTTTGCGGTATTGTTCATTGCCATAGACGATTTGCTGCGGCTTGGTCAGTGGATTTATGCGCAAATAGCTTCATGGTTTCCTCAAAGTCCGCCTAAACCAGCCGTGGCAGAATTGCCCGCCGAGCTGCTGCCCGAACCCGCACCCAAAGGTATTACCCGCTCCGAATTTTTGATGCAGGCAGGTTTGGTTGCTGCTGCTGTACCGCTGGCAACCATGAGTTTTGGCATTGTTTCAGGCGCACATGACTACCGTATCCGCCGCGTGCGCGTGGCACTTCCCAACCTGCCTAAGGCGTTTGACGGCATCCGCATCGGACAGTTGTCCGATATTCACTCTGGCAGTTTCTTTAATCGCGTAGCCGTTCAAGGCGGTGTAGATATGCTGCTCAACGAAAAACCCGATGTGGTTTTCTTTACCGGTGATTTGGTAAACGACAGTGCCGATGAAATGCGCGATTATTTTGACATTTTCAAAAAAGTAACCGCGCCAATGGGCGTTTATTCGGTATTAGGCAACCACGACTACGGCGACTATCGCCAGTGGCCAAGCCCGCAGGCAAAGTTCCGCAACCTGCAAACGCTCAAACAAATTCATGCCGACATGGGCTGGCGGCTGCTGATGAATGAACACATTGACCTGCAAGCCGACGGCGAAAAAATAGCCGTGATAGGTATTGAAAACTGGGGTGCTAAAGGCAATTTCCCAAAATACGGCAGCATGAAACAAGCATATGCCGGAACAGCAGATGCCCCCGTTAAACTGCTGCTTTCACACGACCCCAGCCACTGGGATGCAGAAGTGCGCCGCCAGTACAAAGATGTGGACATCATGTTTGCAGGGCATACGCATGGTATGCAATTTGGCATTGAAGTTGGCTCGTTCAAATGGAGTCCTGTACAATATATGTATGAACAGTGGGCAGGGTTGTACCAAAAAGAAAGTCAATACTTATACGTCAATCGTGGATTTGGCTACATAGGCTTTCCGGGGCGCATTGGCATTTTGCCCGAAATTACCATTATGGAGTTGGTGCATGCATGGGTTTGCATAAAATAATTAATTTCATTAACTATACAGCGTCAAATTGTTGAACTGATATGCCGCTACCCGACGAATATTTGCAGTATCCGCATCGCCGCCATGCAATGGACCATGAGCGTTATCGCTGGTCTAATCTTTTTGAGCGGCAGCCTGTTACTTGGCCCAACGGTGCGCATGTAGCTTTGTGGGTTACAGTAGTATCCGAATTTTTTCCACTCAACCAAGAGGGCAAGCCATTCAAAGCACCCGGGGGGATGGTAACAGCCTACCCGGATTTTAGGCACTATTCTTCACGCGACTACGGCAACCGCGTAGGCATTTTCCGCCTGTTCCGATTGTTTAAGCAACTGGGCATTAAAGCAAGTGTTGCTATGAACGCTGCAGTGGCAGAACGTTACCCCGTGCTGGCGCGCGAGGTAGTTGCTAATGGTTATGAAATCATTTGCCACGGCTACGACATGGATACTATCCACCACAGCGGCATGAGTGAAGCCAATGAGCGTGCGATTATTCGCAAGTCTAAAACTATTATCTCCGATATAACAGGCGTTGTACCGCAGGGTTGGCTTTCGCCCGCTTCGGCTGAGTCCTTCCTCACGCCCGATTTGGTGCAGGAAGAAGGCTTCAGCTACCTTTGCGATTGGGCTAACGACGATATGCCGTATGCTTTCCAAACGCGTCAGGGAAGCATTTGGGCGATGCCCTATTCGGAAGAAATCAGCGACCGGCAGATTATTTTTGGTTATCACCACACCGAAGCGCAGTTTGCCGAACAGGTGAAAGACCAGTTTGACACTCTGTTTACCGAAAGCAAACAATACGGTGGTCGTATTTTGTCGCTTGTGCTGTATCCGTACATCAGTGGGCTGCCTTATCGCATTCATGCGGTGGAAGAAGCTCTGCGCCATATTTTACAACGCCCGGGTGTGTGGAGTGCATCAGGCAGCGATATAATAGCTCATTTGTGCCAATAATCATCAGAATTGAGGCAGTTGCGAAAACACCTGCATAACAAACCCCCGACAAGCTGTGATTCGGGTCAGGGATTTGTTGTTATTGCCGAAACAATTACAGGTTATCGCCTGCCCGTAAACTTGCGGAAAACAGTTTGCTGTTCGGCAGTCGGGTTGCTGACAGGGACAAGCATATATTGTGCCGTGCCGGCGGTACCTACTTTTACTGTCATTTCTCGGATAAGACCGTTGCGTGCAAGAGTAATTTTTACGGCATCGCCTATTTTTCGATTGGCAATGTGGGCATCCATAGCCGCTGTATTGCTCATACGAAAGCCGTCTATGGCGATAATTTCATCATTTACGTTAATGCCGTCGTTATAGGCGGGTGCATCTTTGCGGGTTACTTTTACAATGATGCGGTTATTTTCGTCGGCAGTAGTCATGCCAAGGCTTGGTGTATTGTCGGGAGTTACGCTCAAGCGCAAGCCCGCATAGGCAAGGTATTTTTCGTAATTGGTTGGCTTTGTCCCAAATACGTAGTCATTGAAAATGTCATCCAGATTTTTTCCGGCAGCTGCTTCGCAGGCCTTTTTCAGTTCAGCTTCGGTAAAACCGCGATTGGCTTTTTTGTAGGTGTCGGCATAGAGGGCACGCATCACATCGTCTAAACTTTTCTGCCCTTTGCTGTTGTGGAGAATTTCCAAGTCAATGAGCATGGCTACTCTTGCTCCCGAGCCGTAATAGGAAATGCTGCTGTTGATGGAGTTTTCGTTGCGGCGGTAATACTTAATCCACGCATCAAAACTGGCTTCGGCTACAGACTGCACCTTGCTGCCCGGGGCATTTTCATGTTCATTGATATTGGCAGCCACACTGCGCAGGTAAGCATTTTCGTCAATCAGACCGGCGCGGCGCACAATCAAGTCGTCATAATAAGAAGTAAAACCTTCAGCCATCCAGAGTTGGCGGGTGTAGTTTTCGTTGTCATAATCAAACGGGCCGAGCACATCGGGGCGCAGGCGTTTTACATTCCACAGGTGGAAATACTCATGAGCAGCCAGTCGCAAAAAGCCCAGATAGCCGCTTTGCGTCTGATAAGCATTGCGGTTCACTGCCAAAACGGTTGAGTTCAAGTGTTCCAGACCGCCGGTAGCACCGCCGCCGAGGTTGTGTACAATAAAAATGTACTCTTTGCAGGGCAATTCGCCAAAAATTTCTACTGCTGCTTCAATAATGGCTTTTGTGTCGCGAACGAGGCGTTCTTCGTCGTATTGTGCTACGCCGTACATGGCATATTGGTGAGGTACGCCCGCAGCGGTGAAGGAAATGATTTTCTGATTGCCGATTTCAATGGGAGCATCTGCCAGTTCGTCGTAGTTAGGAGCGCGCAGGGTGTACTTGTCGCCATTTACTTTTTCTAAGGTGCAGGAAATTTCTTTCCACTCTTTGTAAGGCTTAATGCGAATCGTAGAAGGCAGATTTACAAAGCCATCGGGGAACATGAACACGCCCGAAGGACTGATGAAAGCATGCGAATCATCTACAAAACTGGTGCGAACAGATTGCTCAAAAGCATATACCTTGTAGCTGAATACAACACCTTTTGCCGTGCCCAACTGCACGCGCCAGTTGTTTTTATTGATTTTTTGGAATTTGAGAGCATTGCCGTTGAGGTCTTTGGCAGTTTCACCTTCCACATTTTTAGCAAATTCGCGTACTAAATACGAACCGGGTGCCCAAACAGGCATTTTAAAGTCCACGTAGCCGCGTTTTTGGATGTTGGCAGGCAGATTTTCAAAACGGATTTCCACATCCACATAGTGCGTATGCGGGGCATCTATGCTGAGTTGGTAAGCAAGCTGCTGCGCCCAAATGCTGCCGGTTAGCCATAGAGCAGCCAGTAACACAAAGAGTTTTGTTCTCATCATCGTATTTAATTGATTTTGCAATAATGGCAAAAGTAAACCTATCCCACGCTAAACCAACGGCCTGCACAGTTGTGATTTTAAAAAACTGTGTACTTTTCCTGTTGCAGTAGAGACTTCAACCCCGAAAATAAAAGGCGGCATCTTTTGGTGCACTGCCGACAGCAATGGTTAAGTATGCCGTACAGAAGTCACAGAAAGGAAATAATGTGCTATCAACCGTTCAGAATTTTATCTACTTCTGCCAATATAGAAGCATTACCTAAGTCCTGAATGCTATTCAGGTCGGCAGTGAGTTGCTTTAGCTGATGGAAGGTTGTAATTTGCAGGTCGTGGTTGCTTTGCGCCTCCCGGCCGCGCTGATTTTGTGCCGCCAAAGATTTGAGTTCTGCCCCTGCCTGTGCAAGTTTTTGCTGCGCCAGCAACTCCTGTTTCATACCTGACAATTTGTCAGCAATTTGTCGGTAGGCTTCTATGCGCTTATTAACGGTTGTTAGGTTTTGCTGTGCCTGCAACAGCAACTGCGCCCCTTGCTGAATGGCTTGCTCGTTGAGCCCGGGCTGGTAATCATTGTCCAAAAAATAGGTCGCTCCATCGTTGGGGTTAGGCTGATGCTTAAACAGTACAACCGCTTCGGGATGCTCTTTAAGGTACAGTTCGCCTCGCGGTACATACAGCGCCTTAAAGCCATCAAGCAGGTTTTTGGTGAGCGATTCTTTGAGTTGCTCGTCTTTGCGGATGTATTGCTTATTTTCTTCAATTAGTGCATCGTATTGCAAAGCATCGGGCAGCATGTTTGCGCCTGCAAGTTGTGTTTGCAATACATACACAAGGCTTTCAAAGTCGGAAAGACCGAATTTGGCCGCAGGAATTTCAATACGCTGCCCTTTACTGTCGGTAATGGTCAGTATGGCCTTGTTATTAGCGGTGAACGATTGCACTTGCTGCAAGGGAATTTTTTGCACTTTCCCGTCGGCTAATTGCTGCAACTCTGCCTTGCTGATTTCAGCCAGCGCAATTTGTTGCGTCTTACCCACCGACTGCAAGGCCAGCCGCTCTTCGTTGAGCAGTACTTTCTGTACAGGTTTTGAAAAATATTGCACGGCACCTACCCCCATACCAATCAGCCCGACCGCCCCCAGTAGAAAAGCAAGCACGCCGCCAAATATCCAGCCTGCTGCGGCAAGCACAAACCCGCCAAGCAAATAGCTGATTGCCACATTTTTAGACGGCATTTTCTCGAGAAGCACATAAATTTCGTTTTCCATTTTTGTAATTTGTTGTTGAAAGTTTCACCTATCGGATAGAGCACTAACATTTGTTACAGGCTGAGAGTCCTATGGCAATGCTCCTCGACGATTCAAATTATGCATTTTTCCTTGATTTTTCCGTGTTATGCTGCTCGGCTTCATTATCATTTACCTACTCATTACCATTTTAATTGGTTATTGGGCTTCGCGAAAAGTTACTACCACAGAAGACTTTCTGGTGGCAGGCAAGCAACTGCCAATGCTTGTTACAGCGGCAGCACTCTTTGCTACATGGTTTGGTTCGGAAACGCTGATGGGGGCTTCCTCTAAATTTATTGAGAAGGGAGCAATGGGCATTATTGAAGACCCGGTTGGGGCTGCTCTATGCTTTATCATGGTCGGTTTTTTTTACGCCAAACCCCTCTACAAACTTAATATACTAACAATCAACGATTTTTTCGGCATTCGTTTTGGCAGAAAGGCAGAGTTGATTTCTGCTATTTTTATGGTGCCATCCTATTTCGGGTGGATTGCCGCACAGTTAGTGGCACTGGGGCTGCTGCTGCAAACCATCACCGGCCTGCCAATGATGTGGGGTATCTGGCTCTCCATGATAGTTGTATTGTTTTATACCTACATTGGCGGCATGTGGGCAGTTTCCATTACTGACTTTCTGCAAACTTTTATCATTATTGTCGGGCTATTTTTTCTGATGAGCCGTTTATGGACAGATGTAGGCGGCTGGGAAGCCATCCATCAACATACACCAAAGGGCTTTTTCAACATTACACCTGAGTTTTCTTGGTTGGGCATCACCCATTACATCGCTGCGCTGATTACGCTGGGGCTGGGTTCTATCCCTTCACAAGACCTTTTCCAGCGTATTATATCGTCAAAGTCTGCCAAAGCTGCCGTCCATGCTTCTTTCCTGAGCGGGGTTATGTATCTTTCTATCGGCATTATGCCGCTGATTATTAGTCTTTGCGGCAGCATTTTGTACTCTGACATTATGAAAGGCGACACACAGCTGGCACTGCCGATAATGGTCATGCAGCATACGGAACCGTGGTTGCAAATTCTTTTTATGGGTGCATTGCTATCGGCCATTCTGAGCACGACAAGTGGGGCAATTCTGGCTCCCGCAGCCGTTTTGGGTGAAAACATTCTCAAACCCCTTTTTAAGGGTACAAAACTTTCCGACCGTCAGATGCTCCACTTAATGCGCGGCTCTGTTGTTGCCGTAGCAGTACTTTCTGCCGTAATGGCCAACATGAGCACCAGTATCTACGAATTGGCAGCTATGGCATCAGCTTTTACGTTGGTTTCGCTTTTTGCGCCACTAACGGCAGGCTTATATTGGAAAAAAGCAAATTCATTGGGTGCTGTTGCCTCTATGGTCAGCGGTATGTTTGTATGGCTGCTTTGCATTCTGCTGGAAACAGAAACTCCACCGCTGATTTACGCTACATTAGTCAGTATTTTTAGCATGATAGCAGGTAGTTATATCAAATCTAAATAAAAAAATTGAATTTATCAGCAATCATTAAAGCATTTGCTTTGTGTATAGTCTTCCACTCGCAACCCAAAAAAGCCACCCTGCGAACACGCAGGATGGCAGAAAATACGTAGTATCTGATTTTCAAAATTTACACATTAAAACGGAAGTGCATAATGTCTCCATCTTGCACTACATATTCTTTGCCCTCAATGGCTATTTTACCGGCCTCACGGCAAGCGGCCTCAGTGCGATATTTCACGTAATCGGGCAGTTTGATTACCTCAGCTTTGATGAATCCGCGCTCAAAGTCGGAGTGGATTACACCGGCAGCCTGCGGAGCTTTCCACCCGCGATGAATCGTCCATGCACGCACTTCTTTTTCGCCTGCCGTAAAGTAAGTTATCAGGTTCAATAGCTCATACGAAGCGCGAATGAGGCGGTCTAAGCCTGAGTTTTTCAGGCCATATTCTTCCAGAAACATTTTACGTTCTTCCGCGTCTTCCAAAGAAGCTATCTGGGCTTCAATGGCAGCGCAAATCACCACTACCTGTGCATTTTCGTCTTTAACGGCTTCTTTGAGTTGTTCTACGTACTGATTACCACCTTTAGCAAGGTCTGCCTCTTTTACGTTTGCTGCATAGATCACAGGCTTCTGCGTGAGCAGAAACAGATCGGCTACGGCTTCCCACTCGTCTGCTTCGGCTTCCATCATCCGCACGTTTTTGCCTTGTTCCAGATGTGCCTTGAATTTCTCTAAGGCTGCCAGTTCTTTTTTGCTTTTGGCATCGCCCGATTTGGCAGCACGCTGCACTTTGGCTAATTTTTTCTCTACCGAATCCAAATCGCGGAGTTGGAGTTCAGTATCAATTATTTCCTTGTCGGCAACCGGATCGACTTTGCCTGCCACGTGTACCACGTTTTCGTCTTCAAAACAGCGAATCACGTGGATAATTGCATCCACCTCACGGATATTGGCCAAAAACTGATTGCCCAACCCTTCGCCTTTGCTGGCACCTTTCACCAAGCCGGCAATGTCCACAAACTCAATAATCGTAGGAATTACCTTTTGCGGATTGACGATTTCGGCCAAAAGGTCTAACCGCTCATCGGGAACGGTTACTACGCCTACGTTAGGCTCAATTGTACAGAACGGATAGTTTGCCGCTTCGGCTTTGGCGTTGGATAGCGCATTAAACAAAGTAGATTTGCCAACGTTGGGCAAACCGACAATACCGCATTTCAGTCCCATGGTGTCTTATTTTCAGATTTCAAAGGTATGCAATTCAGGCAAGACTTTTCAGCGCTGCCACTAATTTATCCAAGTCGGAAAGGGTAGTGTACAGGTGTGGCGTAATTCGCACGCCTTTCACGGTCGGCATATCAATAGCCACGGTAAAAATCCGATGTTTATCGTATAGAAAATCGGCCAATTGGGCAGGCGTCATGCCTTTTACCGCAACATTGCCCAGCGCACAGGAAAGCCCACGCGCCAGCGGCATGTTGAGTGTGATATGCGACCAATCGGCAACTTTTTCCGCCCAATAGTGGCACAAATAGCGCAGTCGTTCTTCCTTCAATTCACTGCCGATTAACTGATGAAAACGAATGGCATTGGCAATTGCCAAATGGTTGGAACAGGGCTGCGTACCGTTGCGCTCAAACTTGCGGATGTTGTCTTCACCCGTGGAAACATCGCCGAAAAGCGGCCAAATATGCGCAATTTTTTCTTTGCGGATATACAGCATTCCCGAACCAAGCGGCGCACAAAGCCATTTGTGCAAACTTGTACCGTAGTAGTCGCAGTCCAAATCAGGGATTTTGAAATTCAGTTGCCCAAAGGCGTGCGCTCCATCTACCAATACTTCCACTTGGCGGCGTTTGCCCAATTGGCACAGTTCGCGCACAGGCAACACCTGCCCCGTCAGGTTAATCACATGCGTTACGAGCATCGCTTTTGTTCGGGCGGTCATTGCCCGCTCGTAGGCTTGCAGCACATCCGCATCGCTTTTCGGATGCAGCGGCAGGGCAATGGTTTTCACCACAATCCCCTCGCGTTTGGCACGCATATGCGCCGCTTCCACCATGTTGGGATAATCTTGGTCGGTAATGATAAACTCATCGCCTTTTTGCAGCGGCAAGCCCATAATCAGGTTATCCAACGCTTCGGTCGTATTGCGCAGCAGAGCAACTTCGTCGGGTGATACTCCCGCCAGCTCTGCTAACATTTGACGGATGTTTTCACGTTCGCTGAACTGTCTGCGGCGCATATAAAAAGTATGTAAGCCGTTAATTTCCCGAATGTTATCCATCCATGCCTCTTGCGTTTCCAGCGGCATGGGGCTAAAATAGCCGTTTTCCAAATTGATAAAATGGGGGGAAGGACGAAAAGCCCGCTGCACGGGCAGCCAGAAACGCTCATCGCGTGCCAGTTGTTCGGTATTGTCGCGCCGAAAACCGGAGAGTTCATGTGCCAAAGCGGCAAGCGTATCGTTGTGTAACAAGAAGGCACTTCCGGCAGTAGCTGCCACCGTTTTACGGATGAAACTGCGTCTTTGCATATGGTCAGGAACTGTTAAAAGTTTGACAATATCGGAAACTTTTTCAGAGTGTGCTAAACAGATGGCTTAATTTTGCGGTTAAAAAGGCTGATATCTTCCAAACCCGACAGGCTTCTAAACCTGTCGAGTTTACAATAAACAAATGAAAAATTATGACACAAGAACCCGTTAAAAGAGAGAAAAATACTCTCGCCGATTATCTTTCCTTAGGCCCTATGTTAGGCTATTTTCTGCGTGTTTTTAAGAAAGACGGCGGCAGTGGGCATATCAATTTCAACCTGCGCATGATGCATGGCATCAACCGCATTTCTATTCTGATGTTTCTTTTTTGCTTGATTGTCATTATTGTTCGCAGGCTCTTCCTGTAAGTTTTCACTTTTTTATTAATTGCATATGCATACAATCGCAAGCATATGCATATAGAGGCTTTCAGAGAATTTTGCCTTTCGCTGGCAGGGGCTATCGAGGAGTTTCCTTTTGACGAACAAACACTGGTTTTTAAGGTAAGCGGCAAAATATTTGCCCTTACTGATATGGATGATTTTGAAAGCATTAATGTAAAATGCGACCCCGAAACTGCCATTGAGCTGCGCGAAAAGCACAACGACATAAAGCCGGGCTGTCATACGAACAAAAAGCATTGGAACACTATTGTTGTAAACGGCGATGTGCCCGATGCGGAAATCATTCGATGTGTACGCCACTCCTAATGAACTTGTGCTTCTCGGCCTTCCTAAAAAGGTACAGGTATCTATTCAGGCAATTTCTTCAACCGATGCATAAAAAGTGGCTGTTTTTCATTTTCGCTTTTTGGTTACAAGCGGCGGCTGCTCAAAAAATTACATATACTACTGTTGAAGGGGAAGTAACCGATGCTTCCAATAACCTCCCAATTGCCGAGGCACTGGTCGTAGTTACGTCTAACACCAGCACCAACCAAATGCGCATTTTGACCAACGAGACGGGTAAATACAGAGTCAATTTGCAACAAGGACAATCATACCTAATAACAGCCCTGCACAAAGAGTACTTTGCACAGCCTGCTATTAAAATTAACACCATTGGCGAGCAGTCCTACTTTCGGCTACCCATCAAGTTGAATAAAATTGAGAAAGACAAACCCTTCCGAATAGACAGTATTTATTTTGACATTGGTTCCGATTCACTTTTGCCGGAGTCTAACCCCGCACTTTTGCAATTGCAGTTGCTGCTTTCGCTCAACAGCCGCATCAAGGTTGAAATAGCCGTTCATACCGACTCCCGCGGCGATGATGCTTTCAATCTGAGGCTTTCGCAACTGCGCGCCGTTCGCATTGCAGACTATCTGATTGGCAAAGGAATAGACAGCAGGCGCATAACCCCCAAAGGCTACGGAGAAACGCGGCTGCTGAACCACTGCCGAAGCGACGTTAAGTGCAGCAATGCCGAGCATCTTGTCAATCGGAGAGTAGAGCTGATTATCACAGATTATTAAAAATTTTGCACCCCCCTTGACAGGCTGTTCGTATAAATGCACAAATCGTCAAATTACTTACAGCCATGAAATCGCTTGCCAAATCTCAGGAAAACAAAATGGTAGCCGGCGTATGCGGAGGCTTAGGCCGCTACTTCAACATAGACCCTTCTCTGCTGCGCATGGGTTTTGTAGTAGCTACCGTTTTTGGTGTAGGAGTGCCCATTGTTCTCTACGCTGTATTGGCAGCAGTTCTTCCCCAAGAAAGATACTGGTAAAATGAATAGCAAATAGAGTCTTCCAAATCACTAAACTAAGAAGAAAAGGCTGCACTCGTTGAGGCAGCCTTTTTATTTTTATTTGATACTTAGTCTATCTTCAAAATAGCCATAAATGCTTCCTGAGGCACTTCTACGCTGCCAATTTGACGCATGCGCTTCTTGCCTTTTTTCTGTTTTTCCAACAGTTTGCGCTTACGGGAAATATCGCCGCCGTAACACTTCGCCAACACGTTTTTGCGGAGGGCTTTAATGGTTTCGCGGGCAATGATTTTACCGCCGATAGCCGCCTGAATGGCAATTTCAAATTGCTGACGCGGCAAAAGCTCGCGGAGTTTTTCGCAAAGTTTTTTACCCCACTCATAGGCTTTGTTGCGGTGGACAATGGCAGATAGCGCATCAACTTTTTCACCGTTCAGCAGGATATCCAACTTCACCATGTTCGACTCGCGATAGCCAATCAGTTCGTAGTCCAACGAAGCATAGCCCCGTGAAATGGATTTTAACTTATCAAAGAAGTCAAATACCATTTCGGAAAGCGGCATTTCAAAAATCATCTCCACGCGGTCGGTTGTGAGGTATGATTGAGAAACAAGAATGCCGCGTTTGTCCATGCAGAGAGTCATAACAGGGCCTATGTATTCTGCCTTTGTGATAATCTGTGCTTTGATATAGGGCTCCTCAACCCAATCGAGCACGCTCGGGTCGGGCATTTCGGAGGGAGCATTCACAACAATTTGCTCGCCTTTTTTAGTGAAGGCATGGAACGACACGGACGGTACAGTTACCAATACGGTCATGTCAAACTCGCGTTCTAAACGCTCCTGCACAATTTCCATGTGCAACATGCCCAAAAAGCCGCAGCGATAGCCAAAACCCAGCGCCGCAGAACTTTCCGGCTCCCACACAAGGGCTGCATCGTTGAGTTGGAGTTTTTCCAACGAGGCGCGAAGGTCTTCCAGTTCGGATGTATCTACGGGGTAAATACCGGCAAATACCATCGGTTTTACTTCTGAAAAACCTTTGATGTCTTCTTTACAAGGATTATTTACGTGCGTGATTGTATCGCCTACTTTTACCTCGCGGGCAGATTTGATGCCTGAAATCAAATAACCTACGTTACCGGCCGACATTTCCTGCACAGGCTCTTGCTTAAATTTGAGAATACCGATTTCGTCGGCATTGTACTCTTTGCCCGTGTTGAAAAATTTTACTTTATCGCCTTTTCTAATAGTTCCATTCATCACGCGGAAGATTACTTCCACGCCGCGAAAACTGTTGAAAACCGAATCGAAAATGAGTGCTTGCAACGGCGCTTCGGGGTCGCCTTTGGGTGGCGGAATGCGCTCTACCACTGCATCCAGAATTTCTTTAATACCGATACCTTCTTTGCCACTGGCAGGGATGATATCCTCCCGACGGCAGCCCAGCAACTCAACCATTTGGTCTTTTACCTCCTCAGGCATTGCACCGGGCAGGTCAATTTTGTTCAGTACGGGAATAATTTCCAAATTATTGCCCAAAGCCAAAAATAGGTTGGAAATAGTCTGAGCCTCAATACCTTGCGAAGCATCTACCAACAGCAATGCGCCCTCGCAGGCGGCAATGGAACGGGACACTTCATAAGAAAAATCAACGTGGCCGGGGGTGTCAATCAGGTTAAATATATAGTGTTCACCTTGATAGTGATAGTTCATCTGGATAGCGTGGCTTTTAATGGTGATGCCGCGCTCGCGCTCCAAATCCATGTTGTCAAGCAACTGGTCTTGCATTTCCCGCTTAGTGATGGTATTGGTATATTCCAGCAGGCGGTCGGCCAGCGTGCTTTTTCCATGGTCAATATGAGCAATGATGCAAAAGTTGCGAATGTTCTTCATAGACTGCAAAATTAACGCGAAATCAGCGATATAACCTATTGTGAGCAAAAGGGTTCGCCGAAAAGAATTGCATTATTCCCGTCAATTCAGTAATTAGCGAACCTTGGCGCAAGGCGGCAACTTTTGCCGTTAATTGCCGTCAAAGCCCCTGCAGAGGGGATAACCTGTTGAAAATGGAAATAATAACTGTAACTGCATTTTATGAGCATATCTGCTTCACAGCGGCTGATGTCGCTGGATGTTTTTCGCGGCATTACCATTGCCGGTATGATTCTGGTCAATAATCCGGGCTCGTGGGCGCACATGTATGCCCCGCTGAGTCATGCCGCTTGGCACGGCTGGACACCCACCGACCTGGTTTTTCCGTTTTTCCTCTTCATTGTTGGCGTTGCTATTGTATTTGCACTTTCGGCAACGGTGGAGCAAAACAAGGAAGGCAAACGGGCAGCAGTTCGCAAGGCTTTTATTCGTTCTGCAAAAATCTTCGGCTTAGGGCTTTTCATGTCGGCTTATCCTTTTTGGGACTTTGATGCCATGACCATTTCTAAACAAGTAACACACATTCGGATTATGGGTGTTTTGCAGCGTATTGCACTCTGCTACCTGATTGCTTCGCTGCTGTTTCTGTATCTGAAGCCCGGCGCAATTTATCGGATTGCATTGGTGTTGCTGTTTGGCTACTGGGGACTGATGCTGTGGGTAAAAGTGCCCGGCTATGGTGCAGGTAATATTGACTCGGAGTTTGGTAATTTGGCCGCCTATATAGACCGCCTCATTCTGACCGAAGACCACCTTTGGGCGGGTGCACAGCGGCAACGCGACCCCGAAGGGCTACTCAGTACGTTGCCCGCCGTTGTTACAACCATCATCGGCATCCGTGCAGGACTGACTATGAAAAACAAAGAATGTACAAGTGAACAAAAAAGCGTGCGTTTGTTTGCCGAAGGCTGTCTGCTGGTAATTGCAGGCTATGTATGGGATTGGTTCTTCCCTATTAACAAACCCCTCTGGACAAGCTCCTATGCGGTTTTTACGGGCGGACAAGCTATGTGCGGGCTGGCACTTTGCTATTATTTCATTGACCAACGCAACTATCGCCGTTGGGCGTTCCCCTTTCAGGTATACGGCGTTAATGCAATTATCGTGTTTGTATTGAGCGGTGTGTTGGCAGAAACCTTCGGCCTGTTCAAGGTAGATTATGAAGGCAGACGCGTGGGTATTAACACTGTCTTGTATTTGTTTTACAGTAAATTTTTAAGCCCGAATAACGCATCGCTTGCCTATGCACTTACATGGGTCAGTGCTTGGTATTTAGTACTGTTGTGGATGTTCAAAAGAAACATTATCATTAAAGTTTGAAATGGCACAAAATCTTATCTGGGGAATTGATTTGGGCGGCACCAAAGTAGAAGGCGTTGTATTGCGTTCACCTGATGCAAACGATGTAGTAGCCCGCTTGCGGATAGACACAGAAGCAGACAAAGGCTATGAACACGTATTGGGTCAAATTTGCCGCCTGTGTAACCAACTTGCCGCCATTGTAGGAACACAACCCCATCAAATTGGCATCGGTACGCCGGGCAGCATCAGCCCGACTACAGGACTGATGCGCAACAGCAATACCCTGTGCTTAAACGGCCAACCTCTGCACAAAGACTTGGAAAATCTGTTACAGATTCCTGTACACATTGCCAATGATGCCAATTGTTTTGCACTGGCAGAGGCTACGCTGGGTATCGTCCCTGAAAAACTCTCTCGTTTTGAGTCGGTTTTTGGGGTCATTATGGGCACGGGAGTAGGCGGCGGAGTAGTCTTCGGCACACCTTCAGGTGAGGCTTTGCTCATCAACGGCAAACAAGGTATCGGCGGCGAATGGGGGCACAATTTTCTGGATGAAAGCGGCGGTGCTTGCTATTGCGGCAAAACGGGTTGCGTAGAAACCATTCTTTCCGGCACGGGCTTGCAAAAATATTATGCCCAAATCAGCGGCTGCAAAGACAGCCTCAAAGCCATTTATCGGCGCTACAAAGAGGGCACCGACCCGCACGCAACAGCCACTATTGAGCGATTGATTCACTTCTTCGGCAAAGCCATTGCCAACATTGTTAATATTTTAGACCCTGATGCCATCATATTGGGTGGCGGCGTAGGCAATATTGCCGAACTTTATACGTTAGGAGCATCGGAAGCAAAAAAATATATTTTTAATACCAATCCCGAAATTCTCTTAATGCGCCCCAAATTAGGCGACAGCGCGGGAGTATTCGGTGCTGCTATGCTTTCATTTGGAAACAAAGAATGATTTTAATGTAAAATTATCCTAAAACTGTATATTTGCTCTATTTTCGTGCAAATACAGAAGACATGACAACCACTTATGAATTGTAGCAATATTAACTTGGTGATGCTTGTGGATGATAATGATACTGATAATTTCATCAGCAGACGCATCATTGAAATAACCAAATTTGCCCCTAAAATTGAAGTGAAAAACTCCGGGAAATCGGCATTAGAGTATTTGGAAAAAGCCCAGTCAGACCCGGCTTTGTTGCCCGACTTGATTTTTTTAGATATCAACATGCCAATTGTAGATGGTTTTAGTTTCCTCTTTGAGTTCAGTCGCTTCCCTGAAAACGTCAAAGAGAAATGTAAAATTGTGGTATTATCAAGCTCGGACAATAAACGCGACATAGAGCGCATCATCAGCGAAAAATACGTAATCATGTTTATTACTAAGCCACTTACTGACGATGCACTCAAAAAAGTGAAAGAAAAATTAAACGGTTTACACTAACAACCCAATTAACTTTCAGTTTGAAAATAACGTACCTGATTGAGATGGCGGCGTAATTTTTAGGTGTTTGTAGGCAAGTGGCGTAGCTTCTCTGCCCCGCGATGTTCGCTTGATATAACCCTCTTGAATCAAAAAAGGCTCATACACCTCCTCAATCGTTTCTGCTTCTTCACCACAGGCAGTGGCAATTGTTGAAATTCCCACCGGTCCTCCTTTAAATTTTTCAATAATCGTCAGCAGAATACGATTATCCATCTCATCAAGGCCGTTTTCATCTACATCCAACGCAGCCAGTGCCATTTCGGCAATATCAATAGTTATTTTGCCCTGCCCTTTTACCTGTGCAAAGTCGCGAGTGCGACGCAATAAGTTATTGGCAATACGGGGCGTCCCTCTACTGCGGCGGGCAATTTCATAGGCTGCCTCATCGTCTATGGGAGTCATCAAAATATCGCAAGAACGTTTGACGATGCTCATCAGCAGCTCGGCGCTGTAATACTCCAAACGGGCATTGATGCCAAAACGTGCGCGCAGCGGCGAAGTAAGCAAACCTGCGCGAGTAGTAGCACCAATCAAAGTAAACGGATTCAACCCAATTTGGATGGAACGCGCAGAGGGGCCGGAATCGAGCATGATGTCTATTTTGTAATCTTCCATTGCCGAGTAGAGGTATTCCTCTACTACCGGATTGAGGCGATGAATTTCATCAATAAATAATACATCACCTGCCTCCAAATTGGTAAGCAGGCCGGCAAGCTCGCTCGGTTTGTCTAAAACAGGGCCTGAGGTTATTTTGATATTGCTGCGCAATTCGTTGGCAATAATATGGGAAAGCGTGGTTTTGCCAAGCCCGGGAGGGCCGTGAAGCAATACATGGTCTAATGCTTCGCCACGCATCTTGGCAGCTTGTACAAAAATTTTTAAATTTTCAACGATTTTATCTTGACCAGCAAAATCGCTAAACGTAAGAGGGCGCAATGCGCGTTCTATTTCTTTATCTTCTTTATTTTCGCCGGGTTCTCCGCTGAGATAGTCTTTGCGCATAGCTAAACTGTTTATGCAAAGTTAAATACTTAATCATTTAAATGCTTGCCTCGTATAAGTACATTCACACGTCCGTATTTTTGGCTCATCCTGCTGGGTTTAGGTTGCCTTATCAGCCTTGCGTATGTTTTCTGGCGACAGCGACTGCTGCGTGCCAATACGAGTGATTGGGCAGTAGCCTTTGCCATCAAAAAAGTGAATGCAAACTACGGCAGGCGTGTGGAACTGTTTGCACGCTTGTTAAATTTACCTGTCAATTATTTTAAGGCGCTGATTTTATTGGAATGTTCGGGCGATTATCCGCCGGGCAGCCGCTACGAACCGCATGTATTTGCACAGTTATTGGCCGTACAGAAAGGTATCATACCTGCTTACAACGGTATCAGACAGACACATTTGAAAGGACTCAGTAAAAAAAATTTACAAAAAATGGCTACCTCTTGGGGTCCGTTGCAAATTATGGGTTACCACTCTATACATCTTGGCATCCATATTGATAAATTAAAAGGCGAACAAAGTTTGTATTACGGCATGGTTTGGGCAAAACAAAACTACGGTCATTTATTGAAAAAAAAGGCATACCGCGATGCCTTCCATTTTCATAATACCGGAAAACCATACCCCAGAATTGGTCCGCCATTGACTCACGACCGTTATTATGTAAGCAATGGCATGCAGTACATGTACAAACTTGAAGAAAACGACCGCCTATCGCAAACAATCACTATGCGATAACAACAACTACC
Source organism: uncultured Cytophagales bacterium (assembly GCA_938039675.1). GTDB lineage: Bacteria > Bacteroidota > Bacteroidia > Cytophagales > Thermoflexibacteraceae > Rhodoflexus. The sequence goes on along the minus strand of CALHUI010000003.1, from coordinate 482,785 downwards.
CCGATTTTAAACTGACCTGTTTAAATTTATGAGCAACCAAATACTGACAGTATGGCTGCTGTTGATGATAGCTGTTGTGCATACAGCTTTGCCACAATCGTTAAAAAAAGTAATTACACACTTTGATTCGGTAGATACAGCCGTTAAAGAGGAATATTTTGTCAAAGAAAGAGATGGAAAAGAGGTTATGCACGGCCCGTACACAAGCTACTACAAAAGCGGCAAGCTGAAAACCAAAGGACAGTTTGATGAAGGAAACATGGCGGGCAAATATGTGCGCTACTACGAAACCGGCGAGCTGGAAGCCTGCGGGAACTTCATCAATGGCAAACGCGAAGGCATTTTTACAGAATTTTACGTTACGGGACAAAAAAAATTGGAATATGAGTGTAAAAATGATAAACGGCAGGGCGAACTGATTGTTTATGACCTGCAAGGGCGCGTGCTGCAAAGGGGCAAATTTGTTGAAGATGCCTTACAAGACACATTTTACACATACTTTCCAAACGGTAAAATCAAGTCAAAGGCTGTATTTGAGCGCGATTCTTTAAACGGCCCTGCCATTGAGTATTACGAAAACGGCAACCCGAAAGAAATTGCCTATTACAAAAAACACTTGCAACACGGCAAACTGACGACCTTTTATGACAACGGCAATCCGCAAAGTGAGGTCTATTATATCAACGGGCAAATTTCGGGAGATACCATTCGTTCGTTTTTCCGCAACGGGCAGTTGCAAACCGAAATCTTGCGCGACAACCAACGATACAGCATATTTAAAAAATTCAGCCCCAACGGCACCAAAGTTATTGAGGGGCGTGTACTGATGAAGCAAAAAGGCTTACTGGAAGGACAGAATACCATGACAGCCATTTTGGGTGCAGTGCTGCACGGCACGGTGAAAAGCTATTACGAGAGCGGCGCGCTGAAAAGCGAACTCAACTACCAACAAGGCAAATTGCACGGCACTAACGACTACTACTACGAAAACGGCAACCTCAAACAACGCATCGTTTACCGCAACAACGAACAAGACCGCAAGATTAAGTCTTACTACGAAAACGGCAACCTTCAACACGTACAGGAATATGTAGCCAACAAACCTGTAGGTACGTGGGAATATTACCACGACAACGGACAACTGCGCCGCCGCGAGAAATACGTGGAAAACAGAATAGACGGGTTGCGCCTTTCGTGGCATCGCAACGGCAAAATGGCAGCCGAAGAAAACTTTGTTAAAGGAACTCTTCAAGGTTGGCAAAAATATTACCACGAAAATGGCAACATAGCTTCCGAGCAAATGTACAGAAATGGTAAAATAAACGGCGATGTCAAAAATTATCATCCTAATGGCAAGTTGGAGTCTTACGGCAAACAACTTGGCGACCGCAAACTTGGCAAATGGCTGTATTATGACGAAAACGGCAAACTGCTGCGCGCAGAAATGTGGCGAAAAGGCGAAATTATTTCTACAACCACGCCACCTGTAAGAAACTAAACAAATGCAGACAACAGCATGTTAAAAAAACGTGCTTACCATCCAACGTTTTACTCGAAGCAATATTAACGAGTGGCTGACAGCTATGCGTCAGCAGGGCGATGCGCCTGCCGATGCTTTTATCTCTTTACTGCTTGAAGACAGCCCGCGCCAAGCATTGCCGGCGCTTCATCAATGGGCTTCCGAAAAAAACACGCCCCTACCCCTGATGTTGTATCCCGAGCATCCGTTTTGGCTGCACTATCAACAAATGCCCGACTGGGCAAACGACCGGCAATTACAAACGGGTAGAACATTTTTCCGCCGATATGCGGAAGACATTATGCTGTTGCTTGGCTTATTGTCTTTGCCCTATTGCTATGCTGCTGCCGACGGTGCAAAAGTGTTGCATCGCACCCGACGCATTGCAGAAGATACACGCCGCCGATTGGCAGAAACTGCTCAATTTGTCTTTACCGTACATAATGATGATATATTTAACATAGCCCAAACACAAATGCCGCAGGCAATGCGCACAGTTGTTACCGTCAGACTGATGCACGCTGCTGTGCGCTATCACATCCGCCGTTTGGGTAAATGGAACAATGAGCAATTAGGAGTCCCTGTGAATCAGGAAGATATGGCAGGCACGAATCTGGCTTTTTCGTTCATCATCATACAGGGTTTGCGAAAAATAGGTTATGCCATTGCACATGAACAGGCCGCTGCATTTATTCATTTGTGGAACGTCATCGGGCATTTTTTGGGTGTACAAGAGCAACTGTTGCCTGCCGATGAAAGAGTAGCCGCACATTTAGACCGTGCCATTGCGCAACGGCAGTTCCGACCTTCGCCCGAAGGCAAGGCACTCACCCGTGCACTGATTAACAGCATAGAGGAAAATGTAACAGTTTCTCCGCTGATGCAAATGAAAGGCTTCGTTCCTTCCTATATGCGCTTTCTGCTGGGCGACCCCATCGCCGACCTGCTTGAGATTTCCGCTGCAAGCGTTCCTGCCTCGCTTTTTAGTATCTACCGGCTCAAAAATTTACGCCCTGCCTCCGCAGGCAACACTGCCACTGATTTGCAGGGTATTTTGCAACGCACCTACGGCAAATTAACGTATTGGTTGCCGGAGCGGCTGCCCTAAAAAATTGCCCAATAGTGAAATAACAAACCGAAGCCATTAAATTAGCCTATTCTTACACGCAAAATATGACGTATTTTCTGTTTGCAGTAGGTATATTCCTGCTCATCTTTGGCGCTAATTGGTTGGTAGATGGCGCTTCTTCATTGGCCAAACGCTTTAATGTTTCCGATTTGACCATCGGTCTCACCATTGTTGCGCTGGGCACTTCCGCCCCCGAAATGATTGTCAATCTCACGGCAGGCATACAGGGCAGCACAGACATGGCTATTGGCAATGCCATTGGCAGCAATATTTTTAATGTAATGGTAATTTTGGGGCTGTCGGCAGTACTCAACCCCATTGATGTTAAACACAATACCATTTGGAAAGAAATACCGCTTTGTCTGCTGGCTGCCGTTGTAGCATGGTTGGTTGCCAATGATACCTTATTCAATGGTGAAGCGGTTTCGGTTATTTCTCGCTCCGAAGGGCTCTTGATGCTTTGTTTCTTTGGCATATTTATGTATTATATCACCGATGTTGCCCGCTCCGATACCGACTCCGGCAAACCGATAGCTGTTTTGCCGCTTTACCAATCCATTGTCTATATTCTGTTGGGCATTGGCGGGCTTATGGTTGGGGGAAGATGGATTGTAGAGGGGGGCATAGCAATGGCGCGTGCTTTCCAAGTAAGTGAAGCCGTTATCGGGCTGACCATCATTTCCGCAGGTACATCACTGCCCGAACTCGCTACTTCTGCTGTTGCGGCCTACAAAAAAAACTCCGATATCGCCATTGGCAATGTGGTGGGTTCGAATATTATGAACATATTTCTTATTTTGGGTACAAGCGCAGTTGTTACACCGCTGCCTTTTAACCCTGCCATGAATACGGAACTTTTGATTAACATAGGTATCAGCATTGCCATGTTCGCATTTCTCTTTATCGGTAAAGGCCGACGCATTGACCGGTGGGAAGGAGGCATGCTGCTTATCATATACATCGCCTACATTTCACTGCTAATTTACCAACAATAAAAAATGTTGATAATGAGAACGTTATGCTTCTTTTGGTTGATTTTTTCAGGTGTTATTCTCCATTTGCAGGCAGGTGAGGGATTCGGCAGAAGACTGCAACAAACTGAACATGCGTACCTGTTTACAGAGAACAAAGGTCAGTGGGAACAGCAAATCCGCTATCGGGCAGATATTCCTGCCGGCTTTTTCTTCCTAATGAACAATGGAATACACTACGGTTTCTACGACCAACAACGCGTCAATGACCTCAAACACGGCAGGAATCTTGGGAACGATTCGGGCATATCACAACTTTCGCGCACGGAACAGGCTGCCCCGATACCCGTCAGAACCATACAAGCACACGGTGTGCGGGTGCATTTTGTCAATGCAAATCCTTCACCTCAAATCAACGGCCTGCTGCCTGCATCTGCCCTACAAAACTACTTTATCGGTTCGGATGAGCGCCGCTGGGCAACCAACGTAAAATCATACGCCGAAGTGCGCTATAAACAACTCTATGAAGGGATTGATATGCGCATTTTTACGAACAGTGCAGCATTAAAATATGAGTTTGAGGTAGCTCCCCAAGCCAACCCCATGCACATTGCCTTGCGCTATGAGGGTGCAACAGGCATCAAGCTGGAAACCAACGGCAACCTAATCGTACAATCGTCGTTGCAAACCATTACCGAATATAAACCCTACACTTTTCAGGTAATTGACGGAGCAGAAGTAGAAGTCCCTTCGCGTTTTGTATTAGACGGCGATGTACTGCGTTTTGATTTTCCACAAGGTTACAACGCCAACTATCCGCTCATTATAGACCCGCGCCTTGTATTTTCAACTTACTCAGGCTCTATCAGCGACAACTGGGGCAACTGCGCCACTTTTGACAGCGAGGGTAATACCTACACAGGCGGTACTATTTTCGGTAGAAATTTTCCTGTTACTATTGGCGCATTTCAGGTGGTATTTGGCGAATTGGTAGATGTTGCCGTTCAGAAATTCAGCCCCGACGGCCGCAACTTGCTTTTTTCCACTTTTTTAGGCGGCGGCAATACGGAAATTCCGCACAGCATGATTGTTAATAACCGCAATCAACTCATAATTTTCGGTACTACCGGCTCTGCCAATTTTCCTACCACCATCACCGCCTTTGACCGCACATATAACGGAGGAGTAGCGCACGAACCCATCGGCGGCATGCAATATTTGGCAGGTTCTGACATTTTTATCAGTATTCTCAACAATCTTGGCAATCAATTATTAGCCTCTACCTATGTTGGCGGCACGGGTAACGACGGGGTAAACCTCCGCGAAATCCAAGGCATTACCTTATTTTCCCCGCTGATTCGCAACTATGGTGATGAACTGCGCGGCGAGGTAGTAGTAGATGCCAATGATAATGTTTACATCGCTTCCTGTACGCGTTCTACAAACTTCCCTGTGCGCAATGCTTTTGCCAACACGCTCAGCGGCGCAACTGATGGCGTGGTATTTCGTATGAATCCGACTTTGAGCATATTGGATTGGAGCACCTACCTTGGCGGAAACGGTTTTGATGCGGCTTACAGTCTTCGCATTGCTTCAACAGGTGAAGTACTGGTTTGCGGCGGAACTACCAGTACCAGTTTCCCTATCACACCGAGTGCTTTAATCAATACCTATGCAGGTGCAACCGACGGCTTCGTTGTCAGGTTGTCATCGGCAGGTGTACTGCTGAATAGTACATTTTTGGGTACAAATAATTTCAACCAAGCCTATTTGTTAGACTTAGACCGGCAGAACAACGTTTACGTATTTGGTACTACCGTAGGCACATATCCCGTTACGGCAGGTGTATATGCCAACGCAGGCAGTGGGCAATTTATCCACGCCTTGCCGCCAACACTAAACCGCACTTTGTTTTCAACCGTTATAGGAGCTTCGCGCGGCAGGCCCGATATATCGCCTACCGCTTTTTTGGTGAATGAATGCGGCAATATTTACTTGGCCGGCTGGGGAGGCTTCACCAATAACTTCCCGCCTTATCCGGGTTCTGTGGCAGGTCAAGCAACTTCCGTTACAGGCATGCCCGTTACTCCCGATGCTATCAAAGCCTCTGCTTTTGCAGGTGATGATTTCTACATTGCCGTACTTAGCAGCAATGCGCGCTCACTCATTTACGGCACCTACATCGGCGGAAACAGCTTGGACGACGGCGACCATGTGGACGGCGGCACCAGTCGTTTTGATAAAAATGGAGTTATCTACCACTCGGTTTGTGCCTGCCGAAGCAACAGCTTCCCTACTACGCCCGGGGTTTGGGCTACCTCCAACCGCGCATCGGCAACAGGTTGCAACAATGCAGCTTTTAAAATTGACATAGACGAACTGCGCGCAGCCTTCCTGACAACCGACGCAGCAGGCAACCCCACCAAAGAACTCTGTGCACCTGCCGACTTTCGCTTTCCGAACCGCAGCACCAACGCCACTCGCTTCCGTTGGGAAGTCCGCGATTTGGCAACTAATACCGTTGTATTTACTTCAACTGTCCGCGATGCACGCTTTGTATTCCCCAACGAAGGGCGCTACGCCATCCAACTGACAGCAGAAAGCGATGTTCTGTGTCGTCCGGCACAAGCTTTTGATACGGTTCGGGTGCGTCCGGGGCAACTCCGACTGGTTGCGCCTCAGCCTATTTGTCGCGGCGAAACCGTACAACTTTCTGCCGATACTCGCGACCCGAGCAGCACCTACACATGGTCGCCGGCTACGGGTTTGAGCAATCCCAATATTGCCAACCCCATTGCCCGACCTACGCAAACTACCATCTATCGCCTGCGCGCGACCAGCCCTACCGGATGTACATATGACACAACCGTTACAGTAACGGTGCGCAATGTGCAGGCTGCTTTTAACGCACAGTTAGCCGACCCTTGCGACCCTGCAACTTTTGTGCGCATTACTAATAACTCTACGGGAGGCGAGCGTTTTGAATGGGACTTTGGCGACGGCAGGACTTTCTCTGGCCGACAGCCTGCTATTTTCCGCTATGAGCGCCCGGGTACTTATCGCATTATTCTCACCGCCATTGAAGGTAACTGCATCAGCCGCGACACGGCCACGGTGCGAATCAGTACGCAGTTGGCAGTGTCGCTGAACGCACCGCCGACTATTTGCAGCGGAGAATCGGTACAATTAACAGCCACAGGCGGCACACGCTACACTTGGACACCTGCTGCAGGTTTGAGTAATCCCAATATTGCCAACCCCATCGCATCGCCACAACAAACCACCCGCTATAACTTACGGGTAGAAGCCGAGAGCGGCTGCATCCGTGATACTTTTCTTATCGTAACTGTTGTGCCGCAACCGGTAGCGCGCTTTACGACAGCAGTAGAAGGACAATGCGAACCCAATCCGTTGGTACGCATCACCAACAACGGCACCAACAACGGCGAAACTTACACATGGGACTTCGGCGATGGCAGAACCTTTGAAGGCTTTCAGCCGCCGCCGCAACAATACGCCGCCAATGGGCGCTACCTGATTCGTTTGACGGTGCGCAACGGACGATGTATTGCCCGCGACAGTGCCTTTGTCAATGTCAATGGGTTTAATCAGGCGCTGTTCCGCGCAGGTATTACGCTTAGCCCCAATACGCTTATTTGCTCCAATGAATCTGCGCAATTGAATGCCACAGGCGGCGCACGCTATCAGTGGACACCTGCCACAGGTTTGAGCAATCCCAATATTGCCAACCCCATTGCCCGACCTACACAAACCACACGCTACCAAGTGCGTATTTTTGATGCAGGCGGATGCTTTTTAGATACTGCCGTAACCATAGAAGTTTTTCAGGCCATTAACATTGACTTTGAAGCTGTTACGTCGGCAGAGTGCGGCAGCCCCGGAACACTGCAACTCATCAACCGCACTACCAATGCAACCAATTTTGTATGGTCGTTAGACAACGGCGTAACATTCAACGGACAAACACCGGGCACTGTAACCTATCCGCGTTCCGGTGTGTATCGCATCACATTGACGGCTAGCAATCGCGCATGTACGGCTACGCGCACCATTGAAATCCCTATAGAAAACATCCTGCCGCCCAATGTGATTACGCCCAACAATGACGGTAAAAATGACTTCTTCGTTATTAACAACATTCGAGACAATTGGAAATTGCAAATATTCAACCGATGGGGCAAATCTGTTTTTGAATCGTCCAATTATCGCAACGACTGGGCAGGCGAAGGTACAAGCGCTACTTACTTCTACCTGCTCACCTCGCCCGAAGGAAAAACCTGCCGCGGCTGGGTACAGGTAATTACTGAACAATAAAAAATTTTCTTCCGAGTTTAGGGATACAGCCTGCTTGCGTTTCTTATGGTTAGAAACACCGTAAGATGATGAACAAGCAGGCTCTTAATCAGCTTTTACAGCGGTATTTAAACGGCATCTGTACAGAGCAGGAGCGTTTAATGGCTGAGCAATGGTTTGAGGCATGGAAAGAAGACCGACCACAGTCGGCAGTATCGGATGAAGAATGGCAGCACATCACCGACCGCATGTGGAGCCGCATTATGCTGCAAACCGGACAACCCGCTGCACCCGTAAAACCGCTTTACAACCGAATGTGGTTGCGCATAGCTGCTTCCGTAGCACTGCTAATCGTATGTTTTTCAGGCTGGTATTATTTTAACAAAACTCCTGCGGAACAATTTCGCATAGCCAATACTGACCGCAAGCCCAAACAATTACTCCTCCCGGATGGCAGTAAGGTAATCCTGTACAGCAGAGCCCGTTTGCAATTCCCCGATGTGTTTGCCGATACGATTCGGGAAGTCTTGCTGGAAGGTGATGCTTTTTTTGATATTACCCACCGGCCTGCTCAGCCTTTCTATGTAAAAACCAATGACTTGGCAATCAAAGTTTTAGGCACAAGTTTTTTTGTTCGCCAAACAGCAGAGTCCAAAACCGAAGTAGCTGTGCGAACAGGCAGAGTGGCCGTTTCGGAACGTTATTCGGTCAATAACAAGAACAACGGCGTACTGCTTACCCCTAATCAAAAGGTGGTTTATTATGCCGAACAGCAGCACTTTGTTACGGCACTGGTAGAAAAACCCATACCGGTAACAGCCACCCCCCCTGCATTCAATTACGAAGAAACCCCCTTGCCGGAAGTTATCAACGACTTACAGACGACCTATCAGATTCAAATTACGCTGGAAAACAATAGGTTAGCCAACTGTAACCTCACCGGCAACCTCAGTCAGATGGATATGTATGCGCAATTAGATGCGGTAGCACAAGCCATCGGCGCATCTTACCAAATTAAAGGCACAACCATCCTGATTGTCGGGGCGGGGTGCGACTGATACGCCATTTGCTTTACTCAACCTAAATACATATAATGAAGATGAAAAAGTTACTTACACAATTCATGTTTATTCTGCTTGCGATTCTGCTTTGGCAAGCGCCCTCTCTGGCCGGTATGGATTTACTGGAACGAAATGTTTCTGTCAGCGTTCAAAATGCAGAAATGAAAATTGCACTCGCTCAAATAGAAAAAGCAGCCGATGTGCGTTTCATATACAGCCCCAAAGCGATTCATGCAGAACGGAAAATTAATTTGGAGGCAAAAAACGAACGGCTGTCCGAAGTATTGGACAAATTATTGTTGCCTATGGGCATTTCCTACACTGCCAAAGGTAATCAAATTATCCTTAGCCTACCTGTGGATTTTTCACCTGCTTTACCCGACAATCCCATTAAGGGCAAAGTAACCAATGCGGCGGGCGAAGGTATGCCGGGTGTTTCTATCCTTATCAAGGGAACCAGCAAAGGCACGACCACCGATACCGACGGTAACTTCACCATTAATGCCGACAAAGGCCAGACGCTTGTGTTGTCGTTTATCGGTTACAAAACACAGGAAGTAACCATTGGCGATGAAACAACATTAAACATTACGCTGGAAGATGCTTCGCTTCAATTAAGCGAAGTGGCTATCGTAGGCTCACGCTCCAATATTGCACGTACCGACGTAGAACGTCCTGCACCCATTGATGTACTGAATTTCAAGGACTTACAAAACACAGGACAGGTAGAACTGGGGCAAATGCTGCAATTTACCTCGCCTTCGTTCAACTCTGCCAAATACGGTATCAACGGTGTAGCCAACTATGCCGACCCTGCTACGCTGCGCGGCCTCTCCCCCGACCAAGTGCTTGTGCTGATTGAAGGCAAGCGCCGTCATCAGTTTTCAGCATTGAATCTCAATATTACGGTTGGTAAAGGAACGGTTGTAACGGACATGAACACCATTCCGGCGCTTGCTCTTGACCGCGTGGAAATTCTACGCGACGGTGCGGCAGCGCAATACGGCTCTGATGCCATTGCCGGTATTGTCAATATTGGCCTGAACAAGAGTGTAAACAAAGGCAAATTTATGTCTCAGTTTGGTATTACTACCAAAGGCGACGGTGCCACTTACATGGCTGGCGTAAACTATGGTTTCCGATTAGGCAAAGACAAAAGCTACCTCAACCTGACTTTGCACTATCAACATGCCGACGGCACTGACCGCTCCGACCCGTTCAATGGCAACATTTACTCCTCCAATCGCGAAGTAGAACGTGCTACCCGTGCTGCACGCGGCGTATGGCCGGTAGATGGAGAATTCCGCGTGTCGCAGTATGGAAGCAACCAAACCACAGTTTATCAGGGCTTTGCTAACTTTGGCTACCCCATTAGCAACAAATGGATGCTGTATGGCTTTGGCGGCTACTCTCAAAAGCAAATCAAAGCGTTCGGATTTTTCCGCAATGCCATTCCTACTAATGCCAACTCCAATATAGACTTATGGCCGGACGGTTACTCACCCATACTGCCCGGTAAAACCCTTGACTACTCAGGTGTTGTAGGTATCCGCAAACAAGTGTTCGGCGAGTGGAATTTTGATTTCAGCACAGGCTACGGCTATAACTCGCTGGACTTGGAGGCAAAAAATACGTCCAACCCCTCTATGGGTGCAGATTCGCCCCGTGACTTTTACGTAGGCAAAAGTGCGTTCGGACAAACCACCACAGAGGTCAATCTGTCTAAAAACTTTATCGGCTTTTTAGGTACAAAGACCTTTAACGTGGCGCTGGGCAGCCAATTCCGCGTAGACCGCTTCCAATTGGTGCGCGGCGACCCTAACTCTTACCTCGTAGGGCCTTTGGCGCGTACACGCGGCAAACTGCCGGGTTCTAGCGGTCGCCCGGGTATTGCTCCCGAAGACGAAACCAATACTACACGCTCCAACATTGGTATTTATGCAGACGTAGAATCGGATATTACCGATAAATTCCTTTTCGCAGTTGCACTGCGCTACGAAAATTACAGCGACTTTGGCAGCAATCTTTCGGGAAAAATGGCCACTCGCCTCAAACTGACTGAAAGTTTCTCTGTCAGAAGTTCTATCAACCGTGGTTTCCGTGCGCCTTCGCTGCAACAAATTTTTAATAGCGTTACCACCTCTACGGTTCAGGCAGGCGAAATCCGCCAGACTAAACAGTTGCGCAGCGATGAGCCTCGCCTCCGTCAATTAGGCATTAGCGAACCCAAAGCCGAAACCTCATGGAACTACAACCTTGGAGTAACTGCCAATATCAAGGACAAACTGCTGGTTACGCTCGACGCATATCAGATTGATATTCAAGACAGAATTATCATAACCGAAAATCTGATTGTCAATAATATTCCCGCTTTGCGCAATTTGTTTCCGGGCTTTCAGGAAGTGGCATTCTTCACCAACCAGATTGACACCCGCACACAGGGCATTGACTGGGTTACTACCTACAAACACGCTTTCAACGAGCGCAAGAGTTTTAATGCCAGCGTAGCGCTGACCCTGAACCGCACACAAGTTAGTCGCATTAAGCCCACCTCTTCGCAATTGCAGGAGGGCTCTGCGCGCCCTGTCGTACTGCTCGATACCATCAGCATTTCGCTGATAGAAACCAGTCAGCCCCGCGAAAAAGTACTTGTATCATTGGGTTATCAGTGGAAAAAACTTAGCACGACCGTGCGCTTTAACTATTTTGGCCCTGTTACCGCTTGGGAAAAACCGGCCAACCTGCCGCACCGCAGCCAGACTTTCAGTGGCAAAACCCTTACCGACATAGTGATTACTTATAACGTTACCGATAAGTTTGCCATTACACTGGGCGGCAACAACATTTTTGATGTATATCCTGACCGGGTATTTACCAATTATGCATCCTACTTTAACGGACAAACACCGTTTACGCGAAATGCCAACCAGTTCGGCTTCAACGGCGCGTTCTACTATGTTAATGCATCGCTTAACTTCTGATGAAGTGCGGCATTACACAATCGTTTTTTTTACAACATGACAAACATATTATTCCTGCTTGCTTGCCTGACAATGGGGGCTGCTTTCAAAAGAAGCGGCCTCCTCCAAGGCAATGCGCACCAAGTGATTAATCAGGTTATCTTATATGTTTGTTTACCCGCTGCTACGCTCATTTACGGCTCTGAAGCCAACCTGAATAGGCATATACTCATGCCTATATTGATGCCTTGGTGCTTATATGCTGTGGGTTTTCTTTTTTTCAAAGTAACGGGCAAACTCAACTACATGCACCCTCACAGCGAAGCAGTACTGATTATGACCGCAGGCATTCCGAGCATCTCCTTTCTCGGATTCCCCATTTTTGAACTTTTCTACGGTGCGGAGGGCTTGCGAATCGGAATTTTGATGAGTCAGGCCGGCTCTTTCATGGTTTGTGCAACTCTCGGAGTAATCACGGCCTCTTATTATTCTTCCAGCACACCTTCGTTGAAAAAAATATTGCTTAACGTATTGGGCTTCCCTGTTTTTCCGGCCTTTATACTGGCTATGGGCATCAATTTAACAGGATTGGCGATACCGTCGCTTGCCAGAGAAGTCCTTCAAAAAATTGCTGCTCCGTTCAGTTTTCTGGCCTTGTTTTCAGTGGGTTTACAAATAGACCTGTCGGGTAAACGCACCCTGCTGAAGCACGTTTGTACGGGTTTAGGCTTTAAACTGCTCTTAGCACCCGTGCTTGTTTGGCTGGTGCTGTTCCCAATAGCAGGGCAAAAGGGTATGGTTGCCGAAATATGCGTTATCGGTGCAGCGCTGGGGCCTATGAATACCGCTGCCATTATTGCCACGCAATATGGGCTCAATCCCCCGCTGGCTTCGGCTATGGTGGGCATCGGTTTGCCGCTCTCCCTGCTGACGGCATTGCCTGTTTACTACCTTTTACAATGGTTCAACTGATTTTGTAACATGAAAAAAATATTTACCAACCTTACCTTCTGGGTACTCACTGCCATCTCGCTCGGTGTTATTCTGGGGCATTTCTATCCGGAGTGGGCGCTGGCCAAAATTATGGAAGCCCCTATTAAAACGCGTTTTTTAGGACAGGAATTTGAAATTGGCGCAACATTCAGCGAATTTTTAGGCAAAACCTTCATTAGTATTGTCAAAGTATTCATCAATCCTATCATATTCCTTACCATCACGCTGGGTATTATCAGTATGGGGAATCTAAAAAAGGTAGGCAAAGTAGGCGCAAAAGCATTGCTTTACTTTGAAGTAGTAACAACCATAGCACTTATCATAGGTGTTGCGGTAGCCAACATAATACGCCCCGGAGACGGTGTTGTTACCAATCAAGTAAAAGGAGGTGATATTTCTAAATATACACAGGCCTCTGCTGAGTTTAGCTGGTGGCAGTTTTTTATGGATAACTCCACGCTGCAAGTGCTGGTGATTGCCATTTTGTTCGGAACATTTATGAGCAACTACTCCAGCAGGCAGCAAATTATTGACTTTCTAAATCCGATTTCAAAAAAGGTATTTTGGGCGCTGCATAAAGTCATGCTGCTTGCCCCGATAGGTGCATTCGGTGGCATGGCTTTTACCATCGGTAAATATGGCATCAAAACACTGCTGCCGCTTGCCAAACTGATGATTACGGTTTATACTACAATGGCGCTTTTCATTTTTGTTGTGCTGTGGTACATTATGCGCAGCTACCGCGTCAGCTTGTGGAATTTTTTGAAATATATCCGCGATGAGTTGCTGATTGTGCTAGGAACTTCTTCATCGGAGGCCGCTCTGCCATCCCTGATGGAAAAACTGGAACGCATGGGCTGTTCAAAACCGGTGGTAGGGCTGGTTGTTCCCGCAGGATACTCTTTCAACTTAGATGGAACGACTATTTATTTGTCAATGGCTGCTATTTTTCTTGCCCAAGTATATAATGTGCACTTAGATATTACGCAAATATTAACTATTATTGGTATTCTGATGGTTACTTCTAAAGGTGCAGCAGGAGTTACGGGGAGTGGTTTCATTGTGCTTGCCTCTACACTGACAGCCATCAAAGTCATTCCGGTTGAAGGATTGGCACTATTGCTCGGGGTGGACAGGTTTATGTCGGAAGCGCGTGCCATTACCAATTTTATTGGTAATGGAGTAGCTACTATATGGCTTGCTAACAACGAAAAAGAGTTTGACCGCAGGCAGATGGAAATTGCATTTAACAACCCGATTGCCAACCCATCTGCTGAAAAACCCGTGCTTTCAGAAAGTAAGACATAAAAAATAGCCGAAAAGCCAACAAGCTATCCGGCTAAATAACAGTTAATATATTATTGAAGGTGATATGATGCAGCGAATATATTTCTATTCTTACATACTACCAATATATTTGGCCAACTTATTACACCATCTTTGTTGATTTATTAATTTATTCCCAACCATTTGAGTGCATGCTCATAATTGCTAAACATACAAACTGGCAAATTCGTATTATTTTCTATGTCATATATCTGCTCAATGGAAAGAGCAACTATCATATCAGCGGGTAGTACAAAAGCGCCCTTGCGTACACCTGTATGCAAAATAGCTGGTATTATCTCTTCATTAATCCATTTCTGTTGTTCAGGGTTGACCGGGTAAAAAAATTCACGCAAGTCCATTAAAATAAATAAAGGTAACTTTTCCTTGACAATTTCAACCATACGTTTCATTTGATTGCGATAATCGCTATCTTCAATAAACTCATCGACTCGGCAATAGCGTTCACATTTCATCAATCGCTGCTTGGTATCATAATATATGCGAGTGTTAGCATATTCGGCAATATTTTCCATGTAACTATAAAAAATATTTGCAAATATTATAAATCTTTCAACACACTACTAATACCGCCGTCTATCTGAATATCGACACCGTTGATAAAGCCTGCCTTGTCGGATGCTAGAAAAACGGCAACTTCTGCCACTTCGTCAGGCTGCCCGATGCGCCCCACGGGATGAATCTCGTTGAGTTTGCGGTAATCGTCAGGATTGGGGAAACCTGCCTGCAGCATAGGGGTTTCTATAGCCGCCGGGCTGATGGCATTTACTCGAATGCGGCCTGCCAAATCAACCGCCAGTGCTTTTGTAAGCCCTACTAATGCCGATTTGCTCGTAGCATATGCCACAAAACGCGGCTTGGTCAGTTGCCTATGGATACTTGCTACATTAATCACAGAACCTTTGGTTGCTTCCAAATGCGGCAAGCAATGCTGAATCAGCAAAAAAGGTGCGGTCAGGTTTACGTTCAGCGTGGTTTGCCACTGCTCTAATGTCAAGTCATCGGTTTTGTTCAGCAACTGCTCGGCCGCATTATTGACCAAGCATTTCAGCGGGTATCGGGTGACAAGTTCGTCTAACGATTGCTCTAACTGCTGACGATAGCTCTCATCGATACAAAGACGATTCAAGTCGGTTTGCATGTACACATCGGCATTTTGCATGGACTGCCGGTCTAAGCCAATGGTAAAAAATCCTTCCCGTTTAAATAATCGGCAAATTTCTGCACCGATTCGCCCCGAAGAGCCTGTAACAATTACGCTGTTCATGGTTATTGCTGTCATTTCTAAGACTTCAAATCTATGATAAAAGTAGTTCCTTCGCCAATGCGGCTGCTAACATCTATATTTGCCTCCCAAAGCCGTAACTTGCATTTTTACTAAGCAAAACCCCAAGCCTTTACCTTCTAAATGGAAATGAAAGCGTGCATAGAGCGAAAACAGTTTTCGCCGTATGCTTTCAAATCTGTATCTAAGCCATTGTCTTTTACTTCTATGCGCGTGTATTTGCTATGCACGTAACTTCTGAACTCAATAACGGGGCGGTTTTGCGGTTGTCTGAATTTCAGCATGAGCGATTAGAACTTGTTGAACCGATTGCCGTTGAAATTAGCTCAAACCGTTGCGTGTGCCAATCCACAAATGCACCTTGCTGCCTATCAGCAATCGAGTGGCAAGGTCACTGACTAAACCATCGCATTGGGTGTATGTTTTAAAGTATTTGCCGTTAAAACGGGTGATACCGCCTTGAGCCGTAATCCATAGGTAGCCGCACCATGTGGTTGCCGCTGGTCTGTGGCATCGCCATATTGGCGCACGTCCAGCAATTGTGCGGTTGTATGTAGGGCAAATAAACAAGCAACAGCCATTGATAGAATAGCTCTTTTTGTACTTTGAAACCGTATTTGCCAATACATCACCACATTTTTGCATTAAGAATGGAGCGCCAAAGTTGTATCATTCAAAAAAAATCATGGAAATATGCTATCTTACAACTGTATGGTTTTGTTAAGCTATGCAGAATAATTGACAAATACAATTTTCTAACCGTTTGCTCAAAAACTATTTCAGCACCTGTTCTATCTGCCGCAAAGCCTGTTCTATGTTCCGGTTGTCGGGGCGCTTGCAGTAAGCAGTTTGCAGATAGGGCTGTGCTTTGATAAACCATCTGCGCACTTGTTGCATAATAGATGCTTCCTGTTTCTGCCGTTGCTGCGGGGTCAGGCGAAGGAGCGATTCGTTCACGCTGACGGCACGGTTATAGTACAACACACCAAGCGCATAATTGGCGCGGTAGTAATCGTTTTGCAGTACAATGGCCTGCAAATAGCTCGCTTCGGCCTCATCGGGGCGCTGCAACTGTTCCAAATTTTCTCCCCTTGCCGTATGCAACCATACATTATCGCGGTAGCGGAGGGCATAGTCATCCAGCAGTGCTAACGCACCTGCATAGTCTTTTTGTTGTTGCAATGCAATGTAATCTTGTACAAACCCCGTGGGCATGCCAGTCATGCTGTCCACGCGGACTCGGCTGTCGGGGCGAGTAACATATTTGGCACTTCCCTGATAATTAATGAAATAGGTCAGCATTTGGCGCAGTTCGCCAACAGTATCAGAGGCTGCTGCAAAAATATCCAGCCTGTACGATTGCCCTTTTTGCAAACTGTCAATTGGGATGCTTACATTGCCCCATCTGTTCTCAATACCCTCACTTATTTCGCGTTGCCGACCTTCGGCAGTGCCTACTACCGCCATAAAAATAGCCGTTGGCAGCGTTCGCAAACGAATTTGCAGACTGTCGCGCGAGGTTTCAATAATCAGTTCACGGGCGTTGTGGAGCAGTTGCGGCTGTAATTCGCTGAAAATAGGATACACAATCGGTTTGCGCTCAAATTCATGCAGCGTAATGGGGCGTTCTAATAGTTGCCAACGCTCCTCCTCGGGAAAATGCGTAAACGAAAGGTCTTCGGGGGAAATCATGAAATACGTATCGTTGGGCAACTGGTTCTTGCCGTCACCTGCGCCCCATGTAGCATCTACCAGTTCCCAGCAGCCGTCAATACGCACCGCATTCCACACGTGATTGGGGCGAGTCATCTCATCGCCGACTTCATATTGGATGCCCTTTACCACGCCTCGCACCTGCACGCACGCCAAGCCTGCCTCGCGGGCAAGCAAGTGATACAATGCTGCAAAACCTTCACAAACGGCTTTTTTGTGCCGAAGCACTGCCGCCGGGCTTTGGTCAGGGTTAACGGGGGCTCGGTATGCCTCCCAATCGTAGCTGATATTGCGGGTAATCCATTGGTAAATCGCATACGCCCTGTCCTGCTCGGCAGGGATGCTGCGGCGCAGTTGCCTACCCCATTCTTGCGGTGTGAGCGTTTGTGCATAAAGCGTTCGGATAAGCAAACCTATTGCCAATACCGAAAAATACTTCCACCTTGCCATACAATGAAAAGATACTGCCTAAACCGTATTAAAATGATGTCTATACTAACAACGTCAAATCTTTTTAGTAACCTTGCGCAAAAGAAAATTACTCGGACAGTTGCATGAGTACCAAAGTTATCTCATTTGTAACCCTGAAAGGCGGCTCCGGCAAAACAACCCTGCTAATGCTGACTGCCGCTGCCATCCATAACCGAACAGATAAGAAGTTGCTCGTGATTGATTCTGACCCGCAACTTTCCGTTAAACAGATTTTTCTTCAGGAAAACAACCCAAAATCGTTTGATGTTTTTGCCATCAATTGGACGCAGCCTAATCCGCAGGAATATTTTGATAAAGTACTGACGCTTGCTAAGCGAAAATACGACCTGATTTTCATGGACTTACCACCGGGCAGAATCACCGACCCGACCATTTATTACAGCATAATGGCATCCGACATCCTGATTGTGCCTGTAGTTGCCAGCCAATTAGACATCAATGCCACTACTGCCTTTCTGGAACAACTGCCCGAACTCAAAAAAGAACGCCCCTTAAAACCCTTAGAAGTTTTCGGGGTAATTAACAAACAAGACCAAAGTATTGAGTACAAACATTTGTCCAAATTGGTAGGTATTGGCGGGCTGGAAATTTTCTACTCCACGCTTTCCAACTTGGTGCGCTACAAGCGCGGCGTATCTACGTTCAAAGACATTGCCAATCCTGCCGATGCCAACGATGAATTCAATCGTTATTTTGACGAATTCCGACTAAAATGTTTTATTTAAACTTGGAACAATATTTTCAGTAGCAAACCGGAATTAACTTATTTTACCCTCGATGAAAAAAAATAGTTTATCCGTTGCTTGGCTCATCGGCTGCCTGATGATGAGCCTTTTGGCATATGCACAGCCCAAAACCCGCTTCTTTTTTGACGAAGGTGAGCGCCTGATGCGCGCCGGCAAATACGAAGCCGCTATTGCCAGCTACACACAGTCGTTAAAATTGAAAGATAACTTCATCGTATTCAACAGCCGAGGTATGGCTTACGAACGACTCGGCAAATTTGAAGAAGCACTCGCCGATTACAACAGAGCGCTAGCAAACTTTGAACAGGAACGTGCCAAACGCAAAATGGAGGCTGACTATACACCCACCTACCATTTCAATGCAGGAAACGCCAATTTTGGGCTGAAGCGCTACAAAGAAGCCGTTAAGCACTACAATACCTTTATCTCCATAGCCACTGCCCAGCGCGATATGGAGGCTGTTCAAAAAGCATATATCAACCGCGGTCTTTGCATGGAAGCCGCCAAAGACTTTGAAGCTGCCAAACAGAACTATACCAAACTCATCAGTATATCGCCCCAATATGCGCCTGCCTATGTTCGGCGCGGCATCATTTTAAGCTCCGAAAATGATTTTGATGCTGCCATGCAGGATTTTGACAAAGCCATTGCCCTCAACCCACAGGAAAAAACAGCCTACCTCCATCGGGCAGAGTTAAAATTGAACACCAAAGGGCCAGCCGATGCACTGCCCGACTACAACTTGTACCTGAATCTGGCGCCCAATGACCTTATCGCTCTCCAATCAAGAGCCGCCATACTGATAGGTATGGAGCAGTTCAAGGAGGCCATCAAAGACTACAACAAGCTGCTGAGCTTGCAACCCAAAGCGGTAAACATTCTGACGGCACGCGCCAAAGCACATAAGTTAGACCGCAACCCCGAAGCCGCCATTGCCGACTATACCGCTGCATTGGCTCTGCAACCCAATAATCTTCAAGTAATGTTAGACCGCGCTGCGCTTTACCGAAGCATCGGAAGGCTCAACGAAGCACTTACTGACCTCAATAAAGTATTAGAAGTGCACACAGCCAATGCTTTTGCCTACGACCTGCGCGGGCGCACTTTCCGCGCACTTGGCAAGTTAGAAGAAGCGCTGAAAGATTACAACAAAGCCATCATCTTAGACGATAAACAAGCCGACTTTTTCAATAACCGTGGGTATCTGTACAACCAAATGAAAAAATATGCAGAAGCAGTAAAAGATTTTGATAAAGCTATCAGCTTAGATGCCAACTTTGCTTATGCCTACAACAACCGCGCCATTGCCTATTATCACCTAAACCAACTGCCTCAGGCACAAGCCGATACGCAAAAATCGCTGGCATTAGACCCCGAAAATGCATTCGCCTACCACACGCTGGGGCTTATCCTCCTGAAAGAAGGCAAAAAACAGCAAGCCATCCAAGCGCTGGAAAATGCCCTGCGATTAAAACCTGATAATCAAGAATTTGCAGGCACACTGGAAGAAGCTAAAAAGTAAGCAATGTTTAAACTATTTGCAAGCATTTTGTCGAAATTTTTTCATTTTCAAGATTACAGCAGAAAAATAGCGCACCACACAGAAAACTTAATAATTACATTCGCCCCCGACGTTTCCACGCGGAAGTTGCGGCTGAAATAGGCGCTACAGTTGCTGTAACAGCAGGTGTACCGTTTCCTTGTGCTAACAGGAAGGCAGCCAATGCCGCTGCCACGCGCTCCTCTTCGGGGCGGTTGGCACTTTGCAGAACCTCAGGGGTGAAATATTTTTCTACAAACTTGGTGTCAAACTGCCCACTGATGAACGCCTCGTGGTTTAGTACGTAAGTGCAGAAACCCAGCGTCGTCTGAATGCCCGTGATTTGGTATTCCTCAATTGCTCGTAGCATTTTAGCAATGGCTTTATTGCGGTCTTCGGCATGGACAATCAATTTGGCAATCATTGGGTCGTAGTAAATCGGGATGTCCATGCCTTGCTCAAAGCCGTCATCTACGCGGATGCCCGGCCCTTGCGGGCGCACGTAGGTATGCAGTTTGCCGATATCGGGCAGAAAGTTGTTGGCAGGGTCTTCGGCACATACGCGCACCTCTATGGCATGACCTTTAATTTGTAGGTCTTCCTGACGGATTGCCAATGCGTGCCCTTCGGCAACCAAAATTTGCTGACGCACCAAATCCACACCCGTAATTATCTCTGTAACGGGGTGCTCCACTTGCAGGCGCGTATTCATTTCAAGGAAGTAAAATTCCAACTTGTCATTGACGATAAATTCTACCGTGCCTGCACCGTAGTAATTGCAGGCGCGCGCCACATCTACGGCACACTTACCCATTGCTGCGCGAATTTCGGGAGTCAGCACGGCTGAGGGTGCTTCCTCTATCACTTTCTGGTGGCGGCGCTGAATGGAGCATTCGCGTTCGAATAGGTGGATAATATTGCCGTGTTTATCGCCCAGTACCTGAATCTCGATATGTCGCGGTGCAGTAACAAACTTTTCAATGAAAACTGCCCCATCGCCGAACGCTGCCTGTGCTTCGCTGATAGCGCGATGCATTTGCTCCTCAAATTCTTCTTCGTGGTGCACAAGGCGCATCCCTTTACCGCCGCCGCCTGCACTGGCTTTAATCAGCACGGGGTAGCCAATTTCCGCTGCGCGCTGTTTGGCTGCCGCAACGTCGCTAATGGCTTCCTCTGTGCCGGGCACAAGCGGAATGTTATAGCGTTTGGCTGCCAACTTAGCTGAAAGTTTGCTGCCCATCATCTCGATAGACTCGGGCGAAGGGCCGATGAAAATCAGACCTGCTTCGCTGACCTTACGCGAAAAAACAGCATTCTCTGAAAGAAAACCGTAGCCCGGATGAATGGCATCTACGCCCATTTGCAAGCTGATTTCAATAAGTTTATCCATCAACAGATAAGACTGTGCCGATGGCGGAGGGCCAATGCAAACAGCCTCATCGGCAAAACGCACATGTGGCGCATTGCGGTCGGCTTGGCTGTACACAGCAACGGTTTGAATACCCATTTCGCGTGCAGTACGCATCACACGCAATGCAATTTCGCCACGGTTGGCAACCAGAATCTTATGTATCTTACGCATATCGTTCAGGAATGTGAGCAAAGCTAAGTGCAAATAGTCGCAAAAAAAAATTTTTACCTGAGGCTTGCACGAACCAAAATTTACCTTTTGCTTTGCACCACTGTTTGCCCAGGTGGCGGAATCGGTAGACGCGCTGGTCTCAAACACCAGTGGCAGCAATGCCGTGCCGGTTCGACCCCGGCCCTGGGTACAACAAAAAGCCATCCTCTTAATCGGTGTGATGGCTTTTTTTTTACAATAACTCCATCGTGCAAGAGCGGCATCTGCAACAAGATACTTTCATAAATTTGTTAATCATGTACGAGTATGTGATTCGCCTGCCTGATTCTTTAACAAGAACAATTTCCCGGTAGGAACTGAGCGTGGTCGTAGCAATGCGATTATATGAAACTGAAAAACTGTCTGCCGGACAAGCTGCCCAAGTTGCAGGATTTCTAAAATAGCATTTATTGAGTTGGCAGGAAAAACAGAATTTCTGTCTTTAGATATAACGCAAATAATATATACAAAGACTTGAAAAACTTATGATTGTTGTTTATTCCAGATACAACTTACTTGATTATCTTAGAAAAAAATTCAACAATTGTACCTGCTACAAAAACTTTTTGCTATGGTTGGGATTACACTCACAGTAGCAGCTCAGCAGAAGAGTATGAAGAAATCTTGCCCGAATGGATAAAGCCTGCAAATAATTTTGACACCATTAAACTGTTAAATATTCATCTTCATGCTGGTGAAGCAAGTGCTATTGCTTTGTGTATGAAACTCGACGATAGCCTGCTAATCATAAATGAACGAAAAGAGCGCAAATTTACCCAAGATTTGGGCATAAAAGTTATTGGCAGTTTGGGAATTCTGATACAAGCAAAAAAGCAGGCTTTTATAACAAAGTTAGGCAGCTTAGATTTTCGCATATCTGATACATTACGCGTTAATTCTCAAAAAGGATAAGCAACATATAAATTTTTAGCTTAACACCCGCAGTGCATCTGCTTTATCGCGGCACAACTGGTGTTGCATACTCTCTAAGCTGTCAAATTTTTCTTCCCCACGCAGGTATGCCATCAACTCAACTTGTAAAAAAGAGTCGTATATTTCTTCGTTAAAATCAAAAATATTAACCTCAATGGTGCGCTCTAACTGGCTGCCCAAAGTAGAACGAATGCCTATGTAGAGCATTCCATTGTATATTGCCTGATTCAGGCGCACGCGCACGGCGTAAATACCGTCTTTGGGTATGAGTTTATAGCTTTCGCTGATGTACAGATTGGCGGTCGGGAAGCCGATGGTGCGCCCCAACTGATTGCCTTTCACTACTTTGCCGCAAAGGGTATAAGGTGCTGCCAAATAGCGATTGGCTGTTGCAATTTCGCCTTGTAACAGTGCATGACGTATTTTGGTGCTGCTGACACCAACTTGCTCTATATCCTGACGGGGAATTTCTTCTACGGTAAAACCAAAACGCTCTTCATTGTTTTTCAAAAAGTTAAAGTCGCCTGCGCGGTTTTTCCCGAAGCGGTGGTCATAGCCAATAATCAAACGCCGCGTATTGAGTCCGTTTATCAGTATTTGCTGTACGTACTGTTCGGGTGTCAGCGTAGAAAAGGTTTTATCAAACGGCAATACGACCAATCGGTCAATGCCAATGGCTGCCAGTGCTTCGATTTTTTCGTCCAGTGTAGAAAGTAGTTTCAGGTCTTGCTGCTCAGGGAAAAGTACCAAGCGCGGATGCGGCCAAAAAGTAATGACCACGCTCTCGGCATTGGGGTCAAACTGCTTGATTTGGCGCGCCTCAGCTACCAACGATGAGAGAATTTTGCGATGCCCGACATGCACCCCGTCAAAAGTACCTTCCGTAACAATGGCATATGAAGGAGGTCTGTACCCCGCTATTCCGTGCTGGACTTTCATTCTGTGGTTTGTTGTGCTTTAATTGCTTCAATGAGTGTGGATAATTGCCAAGCGTTTTCCACCGCAAAATCGCCAATGCGGGTGCGTCGCAGACTGCCTAAGTATGCCCCCACCCCCAGTGCCTGTCCGAAATCGTGTGCTAAGCTGCGGATGTATGTGCCTTTGGAGCATACTACGCGAAAACGAACTACGGGGAAAGTGATTTTTTCCAGTTCAAAGCTGAAAATTTCTACCCGTCGCGGCTTGAGCGCTACCTCTTCGCCGCGACGGGCTTTCTTGTAGAGGCGTTCACCATCCACTTTGATAGCTGAAAAAACAGGGGGCAATTGCTCAATGGCGCCCTTGAAACGGTTGGCGGCCTGTTGGAGCATTGCCTCGGTCAGGTGGCTGATGTCCACCGCCTCGGTAGGTTCGGTTTCTGCATCGTAGGAGGGGGTTGTTTGCCCCAACACGATTGTGCCCGTATATTCTTTTACTTGCGCCTGATAGCTGTCTATCAGTTTGGTTTTTTTTCCGGTACACAGGATGAGCAAACCGGTTGCCAGCGGGTCTAACGTACCTGCATGACCGATTTTCTTTTGCCGGATGGCACAGCGAATTTTATTGACAACGTCAAAGGAAGTCCACTCGGCGGGTTTATCTACCAGCAGTACTTCTCCTGTTTCAAAATCAAATGGCGGCATAATGCAAAGTTATACCATAAATTAACATGTGGGGATATTGCTTATGCTTGTTGCCGGGGGGTATGTTCAACAAACCATTGCAAGGCAGAAGCCATCGTATCGGTATAATGCAACTCAAATTTGAAGCCCGTGCTTTGCAAGCCTTTGACAACTAAGGGCATAGTCATGCGCTGTACTAAATTTTGCGACTGTACGACTATGCATAGGTAAGTTTTGTTGGCCTGCCTCAAAATACGCGATGAGTAAACACCTGTAAACCAAGCTCTTCCAAGTGCGGGGTCGTATTCCAAAGCGGAGTAGTCGCAGATAATATCAAAACAGCCGGTGTGCTTATTAACCGCAAGTGCTTCCTCAAATCCCGGTTTTTACTCATCTAATTCTATGCGCCCTTTCATGCGGTAAAGCAATACCTCAGGTGATTCTAAGGATAAAATCTCAATATACCGCTTGGGCTTTGATAAAGTAGCGTTTGACTGTTCATTCAGCTTTCTAAAAAACGACGTAAAATTACAGAGATTGGTCAAGCAAATAACTTGTGTTAAGCCTTATTTAATTTTGCTTTTTTACAAGTTTTCTATGTTGGCTAAGTAATACTCTGCCTGTGCCAGAATTTTTTCCCGTTCAGCATTTGCCATTTTGTCCCATGTTACATACATCATGCCTATACGGGGGTTGCGTGCCAGTTTTTCGCGATGGCGCTCATAAAAATGCCAGTAAAGACTATTAAATGGGCAGGCACGGTCGCCGTATTTCAGGTCTTTGCTGTAATGGCAGCTCGTGCAGTAATCGCTCATTTTGTGCATGTAGTTGGCACTACTCACATAAGGCTTCGTACCAACCATGCCGCCATCGGCAAACTGGCTCATGCCTCGGGTATTGGTAATTTCCACCCATTCAATGGCATCTATGTAAATGCCTAAGTACCAGCGGTCTACCTCGTCGGGGTGAATACCTGCCAACAGCGCAAAATTGCCTGTAACCATCAGGCGTTGGATGTGGTGTGCGTAGGCTTTTTGCAAAGACTGCTCGATGGCATGTTTGAGGCAGTTCATGTTAGTTCGGGCGTTCCAATACCATTGGGGCAGTGGGCGCGCGTGCCCGAAAAAGTTGAGTTTGGCATAGCGGGGCATCTGCGCCCAATACACGCCGCGCATATATTCGCGCCAGCCGATAATTTGCCGCACAAAGCCTTCTATTTGCGCCAAACTGATGCGCGATTGATGATTGCGCCAATGACTGACTGCTGCCTCAACAACTTCCAGCGGATGCAACAACTTTACATTCATTGCAAATGAAAGCCGCGAATGGAACAAATACGGATAGCGGCTTGCCATTGCGTCCTGATAGCTGCCAAATTCGGGCAAGCCGTAGCGACAGAAATGAGCTAAAAGTTGTAAATTTTCTTCACGGGTGGTAAACCATTCAAAAGCATCTATTTTAATGCTGCCGATGGTCGTAGGGGCTGCCTGTAGAACATCTTGGTAAACTTCCTTGACAACTTGCAAAGAGGTTTCGGAAGGTTTCGGCACAGGAGGCACAGGTATTTTTTCGTCGTATTTTTTGCGATTCTCTGCATCGTAATTCCACTTGCCACCTTCGGGTTTGCCCGATTCATCAAGTAAAATGTTGTATTTCTTCCGCATGGCGCGGTAAAAAGTTTCCATCAAGTAGGTTTTCTTACCTTTAAAAATTTCGGGCAATTCCTCGCGATACGTGAGAAAATGTTCACTGGCGGCCATGTATGAAGGAATCGGTAATTGTCGGCAAAATTCAGCCAAGTACACATCTAACCTATATTCATCGGGCTGCTGATATTCAAAGTGCTCTGCCCCGATGGCCCGCATAATTGCGGTCAGGTTGTCAGCAAAGTTTTGCTTGTTATCTTTATCATTGATTTTCAGATAAATAACCTGATGACCTTTTTGCCTTAACTCATCGGCAAACTGCCGCATGGCTGCAAAAAAGGCAATAATTTTCTGTATGTGATGCGTTACATAATCCGTTTCTTGACGGATTTCCATGAGTACATACGTTACATCGGGCGCAACATTGGCAAACCAACTGTGTCGGGCATTGAGCTGGTCGCCAAGCAAGAGGCGTAAGGTCATGCTTTTATGTTGATTGATTACGTTATCAACTTGCAAGAAACATTTATGTTTGCAAACATTAAACCCACAGGCAAAGAGGCTGTCTTATCTGAAAAAACATACCTATGAAAACCTTTTTTATCGCTTCTGCGGCCTGCTGCCTGCTCGCCATTGCTTCCTGTCAAAAAAACACGCCTTCGCCTGCCCCCAACCCGTCTTCATCGCTGTACTTTCCACCTGTCGGCAGCAATGCATGGGAAACTGTTTCGCCTGCATCTCTGCACTGGAACGAGACAGAACTCAACAATCTTTACACCTTTTTGCAGCAAAAAAACACGAAGGCATTTATTGTGTTGAAAGACGGCAAAATTGCGATAGAACGTTACTTTGGGCGTTTCACTGCCGATAGCATTTGGTATTGGGCATCGGCAGGCAAAACCCTGACGGCTGTGCTTGTCGGCATTGCGCAAAAGGAGGGGTTGCTCCGCATCAGCGACCGCAGCTCGCAATACTTGGGCACCGGATGGACTTCGCTGCCTGCCGACAAGGAAAATCTGATTACCCTCCGCCATCAACTAACAATGACCACCGGACTGAATGATGCCGTACCCGATGATGATTGCACACTCCGCCAATGTTTGCAATATGCAGCAGATGCCGGCACACGGTGGGCATATCACAATGCCCCCTACACCCTGTTGGAGCGAGTGGTAGAAACGGCAGCCCGCACCGACTACAACACCTACTTTCAGCGAACTATTCGCAACCGCATAGGAATGAGCGGACTATGGGTTAAAGTAGGTTTCAATAATGTTTACTTTAGCAATGCACGCAGTATGGCGCGTTTCGGTCTGTTGCTGCTCAATCGCGGCAAGTGGGGCAGCACTCCGATTTTGGATGACGACAATTATTTTAACGACATGATTAACAGTTCACAGCCACTCAATTTATCCTATGGCTACTTAACTTGGCTCAACGGTAAAAGTTCGCACATGCTACCTATTTCACGCTTTGTATTCAATGGCGCAATGATGCCCAACGCACCTGCCGATATGTATGCTGCTTTGGGAAAAAATGACCAGAAAATTTACGTAGTTCCTTCGCAAAATCTCGTTGTTATCCGCATCGGCGACTCAGCAGGCAACATACAATTAGCCATTTCAAGTTTTGATAATGAGCTCTGGGGACAGTTGAATAAGGTAATCCGATAGTTTTTGCTTATTTTTATTTGCATCATTTTTTCTCCTTATTCAGTCAATTGATACAGACATGGCAAGTGATAACAACAATAGCGATGACAAAAAATTCTTAGAAGGCCCCCGCAGCAGGTGGGCTGAGTTTATATTTACGTTGAAAGTTTTGGCTGACTTTATTCGCGGCTTTCGCAAGTTGCACTTCATAGGCCCTTGTGTAACTGTGTTTGGCTCGGCGCGATTTAATGAGCATCACCCCTACTACTTGCAAGCACGGGAAGTAGGTTGCCAATTGGCCAAAATGGGCTTTACCGTAATGACAGGCGGTGGTCCGGGCATTATGGAAGCGGCCAATCGCGGAGCCAAAGAAGCAGGAGGTTACTCTGTCGGTTGCAACATACAACTGCCGCATGAACAAGCGCACAATCCTTATATGGACAGGTGGGTAACTATTGAGCATTTTTTTGTTCGGAAAGTACTGCTGCTAAAATACTCCTATGGCTTTGTCGTCATGCCGGGCGGTGCCGGCACAATGGATGAATTTTTTGAAACACTCACCCTGATTCAAACCAAAAAAATCGCCAATTTTCCTATTGTACTCATTGGAGGGGCTTACTGGAAGCAATTGATTGACTTTATGCAGATGATGGTAGAACAAGGCACGCTTAGCCCCGAAGATATGGACTTAATTTGCCTGACCGATTCTGTAGAGGAAGCAATGGCACACATTAAGAAATATGCTATTGACCGCTTCAATCTCACCTATCGGCGCATAAAACCTATGCCATGGTTAGGAGAGCAAATTGCCAAAGTAAGAATGAAATTGGAGGTGTAATGCAAGCAATTAACAAAAATCCGCACCGATAGCCTCCGATGCGGATTTTTTATACTCTTATGTCGGTTGCTTACAAAGCGGCTTTCAGTGCTTCGTTCAGTTTGGGCACTACCTCAAAAGCATCGCCGACAATGCCGTAATCAGCAGATTTGAAGAAAGGTGCTTCGGGGTCTTTATTAATAACTACAATCACTTTGGAAGAGTTTACACCTGCCAAGTGCTGGATGGCACCCGAAATACCGATGGCAAAGTACAGGTTAGGGCTTACTTTGATACCTGTTTGTCCTACGTGCTCGTGGTGTGGTCGCCAGTCCATGTCGCTCACAGGCTTAGAGCAGGCAGTAGCAGCCCCCAGTGTTTTGGCCAATTCTTCAATCATACCCCAGTTTTCAGGCCCTTTCAAGCCGCGGCCGGCGGAAACCACAATGTCGGCTTCGGGCAGCAAAATTTCCCCTGTCTGCTTTTTCACTTCTTTCACCGTGATTTTGCTCGCGCTGATGTTTGCGTTGAATGATTCTACCGCTAACGGTTTATTGTACTCTTTTGTACCGGAAGCATTTTTCTTGATACTCAACACTTTTACGTTGCTGTGCAGCGATACCTGCGTAATTGCTTTACCTGTGTAGGCAGCGCGGGTTACAACAAAACCGTTGCTCAAGTCGGGCAGTGCAGTAACATTGGTTGCTACCGATGCTTTGAGTTTTACGCCAATCATTGGCACAGCCCCATCGGCATTGATAGATTTTGCAGTAACAACCACGGCAGCGTTTTCTTGTTGCGCAGCAGCAGCCACAAGTTCGGCTATTTCGCTACTTTGATTAACAGTGCCACCAAAGTGCAACACCTTGTCTGCACCGAATTTGGCTAACTCGCCCGCGTGGTCAGCTGACAAATCGGCAGCGGCAACAGCTACGGCTTTACCGCCCAGCATTTCGGCAACGGCAGCCCCGTAGCTTACCGCTTCTAAGGAAGATTTTTTTGCAGCACCGTTTTCGGCTTCTACATATATCAATACATTGCTCATTTTCAGACAGTTATTTAGTAGTTGAAATTAAAGAACTTTTGCTTCTTCGCGCAGCAGGCGCACCAGCTCGCCGATGTTGTCTTTGTCAATCATCTTCACGCTACTGCGTTGCGGCGGCATTTCGTATTTGATGATGCGGGTGTAGTTTTCTACTGCCACAGGCTCTACCACTTTGAGCGGCTTGGTCTTAGCCGACATAATGCCGCGCATGTTCGGGATTTTCCACTCGGCAATCGGCTCTTGGCAACCCGCCACAAACGGCAAAGCTACTTCTACAATCTCTTTGCCGCCTTCAATTTCGCGCTGCATCACGGCTACATTACCGTTCAAATCCAGCTTCATACAAGGCACCACGCAAGGCAGCCCAAGCATTTCGGCAACCATGCCGTGTACCTGTCCGCCGTTGAAGTCGCTGCTTTCGCGACCCATCAGAATCAGGTCGTAGTTTTCCTGCTTGGCAATGGCTGCAATTTGTGAAGCTACATAAAAGGCATCGTGTGGGTGCGCATTCACGCGGATAGCATCGTCTGCGCCGATAGCCAGTGCCTTGCGAATGGTAGGCTCTGTGTCTGCCAGACCTACGTTCAGAACAGTCAGCTTGCCTTTGGTTTGGTCGCGCAGTTCTACGGCACGCGCCAAGGCAAAATCATCGTAAGGTGCAATCACAAAGCTGATACCGTTCAGGTCGGGCTGTCCGTCTTTAAACGGAATCTTGGCATTGGTGTCCGGTACGTGGCTGATACAAGTTAAGATTTTCATATCGTTAGACTAAAAGGAAGAGTGAATTTTCAGCGTACTTTATTTGTTTTGCGAATTAAGCCAACCTTTGGGTGAAATCAAAGGATTTGCCCAAAAATATTATGCTTGCATAACATTTTTCTAAACCGCATTGTTTCATGAAACCCGAAGAAAGATTGCAGGAATTGCTGCAAATGCTTGAAAATGAACCTGATGACGCTTTTCTGATTTATGCCGTTGCTACGGAATACCGCAAAAGCAACCCTGCCAAAGCCCTACAAATGCTGGAACAACTTGCCGCCAACCAACCCGACTACACGGCTACTTATTACCACTTGGCAGCCATGTACCGCGAAGCCGGGCGCAACGATGAGGCAAGAACCGCTTATGAGAAAGGCATTGCCGTTTGCCAAAAAATGCAAGACCGCCACGCCCTCAACGAACTGCAACGTGCCTACAGGCAATGGCTGGATGACTTAGAAGATTAGCTTTTTCCGCATATTTACTCGGCTTGAAAAGCCATGAAATTAACATAGGCTGTGAAGATTTCTTCCCTTCGATATTAGCGAATTGGAAAAGCACGAAGATTACCTGCCTGTTTTCATGAGTTTTCAGAGGTTGAATTTGTCGGTTTGTGCAGGCGATGTAACCTTCGTGTATAAGCAACCTTCAGTATTGACATTTTGGGCAAAACACATTTAGAATGCATCATTCTTAA
This sequence comes from uncultured Cytophagales bacterium, assembly GCA_938039675.1. Classification (GTDB taxonomy): domain Bacteria; phylum Bacteroidota; class Bacteroidia; order Cytophagales; family Thermoflexibacteraceae; genus Rhodoflexus. The sequence goes on along the minus strand of CALHUI010000003.1, from coordinate 451,944 downwards.
TTGCGCCGCCCGACCATATTTCAAAGAAAGAATCCTCCTTTTGCCAACAAAAGAAGGGTTCTTGTACTTAGCAAATAAAAACTTACACAACTCCGCCTTTATCCTTGTCCTTTTTCTTGTTGTTGCGTTTTTGGGCAAGGCGCTTGAGCAAACTTGCGGTAATATCCAAAAAATTAGACTCGGTGATGATACCCACCAGACTGTCCTTATTCACAACAGGCAAGCAGCCCAACTGATTGTTTCGCATCAAATCCATTGCCTCGTAAATTGTAGCCTGCGGGGTAATGGTAATCGGATTTTTTACCATCAAATCTTCTACGCGGGTATCTTTGTCATCGGGGTAGCGGCTTTTGCGCAAAAAATGCCGCAACAATGCCCGTGAAGAAATTAACCCGATGAGTCGTCCTTCGTCGTCTTCTACCGGCATGTAGCGAATGCGCTTCCAATCAATAATATCGGCGCTGAGCTCTACTAAGTCATCTTTTTTAACCGTAAAGAGGTCTGTGGTCATAAACTCTTCCACAATCATATTGGTAGGTTCATACTCCACAATATCGCTTGTGCTGGCATCTTTCCACTGATGCACCGGTTCGTTATGCTCCTGATTTTTAGCCATTGCAGCGGTAATGGCTGCCGTAGCTTCTTCTTTGGTGGTTTCTTTAATCAATTTAGCATAAGAGTTCAAAATCCAACGCGAACCGGTAATGCCCGTTTCGTTACGTGTCTCTATAATGCCGATGTATTTCTCGATATCTTCCGAATTGATATTTGCCTTTTTGAGCCCTTCCTTGGCAAGCGGAATTAATTCTTTGCGAATCAAATCCATATCAATGATTTTTTTGCCATTGAACCAAGTGAATTTAGAGCCTAATCCTACGCGGGCAGCAGCCAGAAAGTTAGATTTGGCATCGTCAAAATCCATCAGTTTGGTAACATCGCCGTAGGCATCTTCAAAGCTGTTCATCAGGCCAATCCAGAATGCGGCATTGGCTACCTCATCTACCACCGTAGGGCCAGAGGGGAACACGCGGTTTTCAATGCGCAGGTGTGGTTTGCCGTTGGAGCTGATACCGTAACAGGCTCTGTTCCAGCGGTAAACGGTAGAATTGTGAATGTTTAAAGCCCGCAAGCGCGGTGTTTGTCCGTTGCGCACACACTCCATCACATCTTCCTCTATATCGGACATGAAAATGACGCGGAAGCGCATGATATCCTCTTTGTACATATCCAGCAAAGAACCCTGTAACCACTGGCTGCCAAAAGTTACGCGCGGGCTACGTTCGCGCAGGTGCTCGGAAGCAATACGCGTATCAATGGATTGCCGGAACAAGGCAATGCGGGTTTCCGCCCATAGGCGTTTGCCAAACAGCATCGGCGAGTTGGTAGCTATGGCCAGCACTGGCGCTGCAATGGCTTGTGCTATGTTGTATTTTCTGACAAACTCGTCGGGCTTAATCTGCAAATGCACCTGAAAGCTGGTGTTACAAGCCTCTATCAGGGCAGAGTCCACCAATACATTCAATTCGTCCAGCCCTTCAATGCGTACCTCGTAGCGGTTGCCGCGCATCATGTTGATGGCTTCCATGAGCGAATAGTACCTATCTACGGGCGTAAGATTGTCTAAATTGATGTCAAATTTTCGTATGGTTGGTAAAATACCCGTCAATATAACCTGAGTATCTTGCTCAAACGTAACTTCGCGCAGTGTGCGCAACATGTTGTTGAGGTTGCCTTCCAACTCCGAAAAGCAGTTGCCTTCAAACGTGAGCGGCGGCACATTTGCCTCTATATTAAACTTGGCCAGTTCCGTTACAAAGTTGGGATGTTTCAATCGTTCCAGCAGTTGCATATTCACCGGTGCGGGTTTTCCGTGCCTGTCCACCAGGCACATCTCCTGCTCGGCGCCAATGCGTATGATATCGGTTTCAAACCATCCCTCGCGAAGCATGATGTCCAATGCTTCCACATCTTTCAGTAAATAGCGCGTAAACCGATTTAGGTCGGTATGTGTTTTAGCTAATCGCACCCTCAGGTCGCCCATAAGTTGTCGGTTCTATATTGAATTGTGTGTTACTAAAATAGTTGAATTCGGAATAAAAGCAGGCCTTTCATTTTTTTAGTGATAACAGTCCAAGCGATTGCAGCCATGCTTCACACAGTTTCGGCCATGCTGCTATGGGCAGATTCGTATGGGTAGCCATGCCGTACCCGTGCCCGCCTTTGGCAAACAGGTGCATTTCTGCACTCAGGTTTTTAGCTTTCAAAGCCGTGTAGAAAGCCACGCTGTTTCGCACATCTACGGGGTCGTCGGTCGTGTGTACGATAAAAGCAGGCGGTGTTTGCTCGCTGACTAACAGTTCGTTGGAAAAACTATCAATCGTTTGGCTGTCAGGATTTTTTCCAAGCAATACCTCGCGCGAACCGGTGTGCCCGAATTCATCACGCATACTGATAACCGCATAAATTAGTATCGCAAAATCGGGACGGAGGCTGCCGTTCGCATCGCCGGTCTGAAATTTCACGGCGGCAGAAGAGGCCAAATGCCCGCCGGCAGAGAATCCCATCACCCCTACCTTTTCAGGATTAATTTGCCATTCGGCTGCGCGCTGCCTTGCCAATCGGATGGCTTGCTGCAAGTCGGTGAGCGGAACAATAGCAGGTTGCTCCATTGCCCGTGCATCGGGCAGGCGGTAGTGCAGCACCGCCGCCACAACACCCAAGTTATTGAGCCACAGCGCAATATCGCTTCCTTCGTGTTTATTGGCCAAAATATAGTAGCCCCCGCCCGGGCAAATAATCACCATTGTGCCATTACGCTTTTCGGGTGGCGGCAAAAACAACTTTATATAGGGGACGGTTACACCGCTAAGAATATCTATGCCACCCGGACGATGTTCAACCTTTTCAATAATGCCGTGCCCCGATTTAGCGTAAGGTATGACACCCTCATACAACGGGATTGAATCGGTTTGTTGTGCATGTGCATGTTGAGCTCCTATGCACATAAAAAAGAAGACAACTTGCCAACAATTTTTCATGATTATACGAATAAGGTATCAGGCGAATATCCGTAATTTTCTTAACAATTTACTAAGTATGCCAACCATACACATGCGTCTGTTTGTAGTCGTCGTATTATTGATTCCGTGCAAAATTACGTGGGCGCAATCGTCCTATCAAGATGTTATTTATCTGAAAAACGGCGGCACGGTTAAAGGGGAGTTAATTCGTATCGAAAACGGCATTTTGCTCATCAGAACCCACGGTGAAAGCCGTGTGGAATTGCCCATGAGCGATGTGGAGCGCATTGCCAAAGAACCTCGCAATACTCTGGAAACGGATTCCATTAAACCAAGAGTTTTTAAATCGGAAGGCATCACTGTTTTTCAGGAAATAGGTTATGGTTACAGCACAGGGATGCTGCGCACATTGTACGGCTCTTTTAATTATAGCTCGAAAAGCTATACTTTTATGGCTGGCGCAGGTGTGTATATTGCTGATTATGTGATACTTGCTGCCGGAACAGGCTACGGACAGCTATCTCCCGACCGAAAAATAATGCCGCTTTTCGGCGAAATTCGCAGCCATCTGATGCGCAGGCAGTTCTCGCCCTATCTGCTGCTCCGCGGCGGCTACTCCATCGGCTGGCGTGATAATCTGCCCGGCAATAACTGGGGGGGCGCATTGTTTGAAGCCGCTGCGGGTATCAAAGCCTATCTTACTCCAAACCATGCTATTTATGTGCATGGTGGCTATCAACAACAACAACAGCGAATTGAGCTTATCAATTTGGCTACAAGAAACGTATTCTCAGAAAAAGCCAATTATCAGTTTTGGGGTATTCGGATAGGCGTACTATTTTAGAAATGGTTTAAATCCAATAATTTGCAGCTTGAATTAAAAATTCCTTAACCAAATTGCAAAGTCTTATGAAAAAATGGAGAAGCCTGATATTAATGGTAACAGCAATTATGGGCTGTTATGTGCTTGCCGTTGCATATGCTATTGATAAATATGCCGACTCAATAATTGGCGTTTGGAAAACCGGCTCGGGTAAAGGTATGGTGCGCATCTACAAGGAAGGCGACAAATACTACGGCAAAATTGTGTGGTTAAAAGAACCCAACGATGAGACCGGTAAACCCAAAACAGATAAAAACAACAACGATGTTTCGTTGAGAAACCGCCCATTGTTAGGGCTGGTAAACCTCCGCGATTTTATTTACAAAGGCAATAAAGTCTGGGAAAACGGCCGAATCTATGACCCCGAAAACGGCAGTGATTACAGTTGTGAAATGAAACTCACCGATGAAAATACCCTTGAAGTACGTGGTTTTATCGGGGTGTCGCTGTTCGGCAGAACAGATGTATGGAAACGTCAGGTGAAGAAAAACTAATTCTATGCAATTCAGAATCAGCTTGTTGGCAACACAGGAAGCACGTGCTGTCATGTTGCTTATGTGCTTTTTGTTTGCTGTCCGCCTATCAATGGCACAAACCGACACAACCAAAATTGAGGACAATTTTGACGAATATGGCGAATATGGCGACGATGAGAGCGTCAAGCGCTATTGTACACAAAAAGTACAATTCCTCAGCCCGACCAAACTCATTAGCATAGGCTATGAGTTGCAGTTGCCACAAACCATTGAAACTACTTTCAAACCTTTTTTGACAGGTATTCCCGGCATGGTATCATCGGAAGACAACCACAGTGCTTCTTTTCTTTCGCACGGTTTGCGCTTGGGTGCAAACTTTCCTGTAATTTCACGCAGCAGCATTATCGTTAATCTGGGTGTAAACTATTATGAAAGCCGTATGCAGTTTGAAAATGAAGCGACCGTAAGCAATGCCATGCACCGTGCTTTGCAAGAAAAAGGTTTGCGCACAACCGGACTGATGGCAACGGTTTTCAAGCCGCTTAACGAAAAAAACTTTGTCATAGTAGCAGCCAATGCCGACCTGAATGGCAACTATAACTTCTCCGACCTGCAACCGCTGCATACTACCCGCTACAGCGTATTGGGTATTTACGGTTGGAAAAAGTCGGATAAACTCATGTGGGGCTTAGGCTGGGCGCGCACCTACCGCTTGGGCGAAGTAAACAACACCGTTCCTCTGCTGATGTACAACCGCACTTTCAACGACCGCTACGGCATAGAGGCATTGCTGCCTGCCCGACTGAACGTACGCAGAAACTTTTCACCAACCTCTCTGTTGCTGTTGGGCTATGAGTTGGAAGGCAACTCCTACCATATCCGCAGCCGTGCGAGCGACCCTTTCAGCCGGCGTATCAACGGTGCAGAGATACGTCGCTCTGAGTTGAAGGTTCGCCTGACTTACGAGCAGCAAATCTCCGGATTTATCTGGCTCTCGGCACAAGCAGGCTTGCGCATAAATGCAAATTTCAACGTATCGGCAACAGAAAATGCCCCCCGCCGCGAATATATTGTGGAAAACACGCTCACCAATCCGTTGTTTTTTGCCTTCGGCATCAATCTGGTAAGCCCATAATCACAAGCGTACCAGATAGGATTTTCAGGATAACAGTTCAGCCGCTCAAAGCATTGCACACCCCATGCGGTTGAGATGCTTGACAAAGAAATTGAAGCGCTATCCGCAAATAAAAAATCCACTTTCACAAAAAGTGGATTTTTTTATCGATTCGGAAAATCATGTTATTTTGGGCTGCTCAAACTCAAACTATCAAAAACTCACATATGTGCGGAATCGTTGCATACATTGGGCCACGTCAGGCCTACCCTGTTTTACTGAAAGGTTTAAAGCGTTTAGAATATCGCGGTTATGACAGCGCAGGCATTGCACTCATAAATGATGATAATCAACTCAAAGTTTACAAGCGCAAAGGCAGAGTGGCGGAGTTAGAAGAAAGCCTAACTGGCATACCATTAGCCGCCAAAATCGGTATTGGGCATACACGCTGGGCCACGCACGGCGAGCCGAGCAACCGTAACGCTCACCCGCATATTTCGCAAAGCGGCAAAATTGCCATGATTCACAACGGCATTATTGAAAATTACGCCCCAATCAAGCAGGAGTTGCTCAACAAAGGCTATCGCTTCCACAGCGATACCGACACCGAAGTGCTGCTCAACTTTATTGATGATATTCGCGAACAAAATCACTGCCCACTGGAAGAAGCTGTGCGCATTGCCCTCAAACGCGTTGTAGGGGCTTATGTAATTGTGCTGCTGGATGTAGAAAACCCCGATACGCTAATTGCCGCACGCAAAGGCAGCCCATTGGTTATCGGTGTTGGCAAAGGCGAACACCTTTTGGCCTCCGATGCTTCCCCTATTCTGGAATACAGCAAAGAGGTGGTCTATGTAAATGACTATCAGATAGCCATCATCAAATCCGATGAGTTGATTCTCAAAAACTTAGGTAATGAACGTCAGACACCTTTCATCACCAAGTTGGATATGGATTTGGCAGCCATTGAAAAAGGCGGCTACGACCATTTCATGATGAAGGAAATTTTCGAGCAACCTACCACCATTTTTGACTGTCTGCGCGGTCGCTTAGATGCCGGTCTGGGGCGTATTACCCTGAGCGGGATTGAGCAAAACCTCCAAATGCTTACACAGGCACAGCGGATTATCATTGTTGCTTGCGGCACCAGTTGGCACGCCGGTTTAGTGGGCGAATACCTGATTGAAGAGCTTTGCCGAATCCCCGTAGAAGTAGAATATGCCTCTGAGTTTCGCTACCGCAATCCGGTAGTGGGTAAAGGCGATGTGATTCTGGCAGTTAGTCAAAGTGGAGAAACTGCCGACACACTTGTTGCCATAGAAAAAGCCAAAGAAAACGGCGCTTTCATCTACGGCATCGTAAACGTAGTAGGCAGCTCCATTGCAAGGGTCTCACATACAGGCACTTACACGCATGCAGGCCCCGAAATCGGCGTAGCTTCCACCAAAGCATTCACTGCCCAACTAACCGTCATTACTCTTTTTGCACTGCGACTGGCGCTTGCCAAAGGCACTATCAGCCGTGAGCGCTTCCTTTCACTTTGCAACGAACTTTCGGTCATTCCCGATAAAATTGCACAGATTCTAAACGATGCGGCAGCCATCGAAACAATTGCACAGCGCTACAAAGATGCGCACAACTTTCTCTATCTGGGGCGCGGCAATAACTTCCCCATTGCGCTCGAAGGTGCACTTAAACTCAAAGAAATCAGCTACATACACGCCGAAGGCTATCCGGCAGGAGAAATGAAACACGGCCCCATCGCCTTGGTGGATGATACCCTGCCCGTTGTTTTTGTGGCCACCAAAGATGCGGTGCATGAAAAAGTAGTCAGCAATATGCAGGAAATCAAAGCCCGCAAGGGCAGAGTTATTGCCATCCTGACCGAAGGCGACGACTTTACGGCTCAACTTTGCGAAGCACATATTGCCATACCCGAAACAGACGAGTTGCTCACTCCGCTACTCTCCGTTATTCCGATGCAACTGCTGGCCTATTACATCGGTGTAGCCAAAGAGTTGGACGTGGACAAGCCCCGTAACCTCGCCAAATCGGTAACGGTAGAATAAGTTTTATGGTTTCCTTGCTACCACGAAGCGGTCTTTGCCGTGCAAATCCTGTTGCACGGCAAGGTCTGCAAACCCTTTGGCGCGAAAAATTGCCGCTGTTGCCTCACCTAATGCCTCATTGATTTCTACACCCAGCCACCCGCTGTTTTTCAGACGTTGCCAAGCGGTTCGGGCAATGGCTTCATAGAATACAAGCGGTTCATCGTCTGCCACAAAAAGTGCATACGGCGGTTCAAAATCCAACACGCGGGCGTGCATCTGCACCTGCTCGCTTTGCCGCACATACGGCGGATTACTCACTAACACATCGCAAGGAGGCAGCAACTCTGCAAGAGCATCAGATAGCACATCCGCCTCGCGAATAACCGTTTGCACGCCCAATCGACGTGCATTCAAATGTGCATAATACAAGGCCTGCGGGCTGTTGTCAATCGCATAAACCTCTGCCTGCGGATAGCACAAGGCGAGGCTGTGCGCTATGCAACCCGTTCCTGTGCACAAGTCTACAACAACAGGCTTTTGAGCAGCAAGCCTGCCTAAAAAATCGTCGGCCATCTGTACCAGTTGCTCTGTTTCGGGGCGAGGAATCAGCACGCCCTCACCTACGACAAACCGCTGCCCTGCAAACCAACCATAACCCAACACATACTGCACGGGCATGTGCTGCCGCAATAAAGGAAGCGCCTCACTCCATTTCTCAAAACCCTGTAAATCAGGTGCTTTACCTGCAATTATATCCACAGGTCGCAGCCCGAAAAAATCTTCCATGAGCCAATTGGCGATGCTGTCAGCCTCTTGCGGTTCGTAGATGCAGCGCAGCTCCTGCCTGAGATGCCGTAAAATACTCTTCGCGTTTGTCAAACTTTTATACTGTTAGAACCGTTTTACGATAGTTTCACACAACATATATTAACCTCACAACTACTTTCGGTGTGCGTCAAAAAATTATATGAATCGTTACGCTTCAAAAATATGCTTTTTGTTTTTCTTCTTGTGGTATGCAGGCACTGCACCGGCTTCTGATACCCTCAAAGTTGCCAAAATTTTTCAGCCCCAAGAGAAAGACGGATTGCTGATTTTGCCACTGCTTTACTCCACCCCCGACACACGACTGGCCTACGGCGCAGTCGGCTTTTATTATTTCCGCATTGGTGATGACCAAGACAAAAACCGCCTGTCTTACGCAAAACTACTTGCCGACTACACTCAAAACAGACAGTTGGACATCTGGTCATCATGGAACATTTTCCTGAAAGATGAGGCATGGCTGCTGCGTGGTGAAGCCCGTTACCGCAACTTCCCCGACCGATTTTACGGCATTGGTAATCAGAGCCCTGCCAGCAATCCCGAATTGTACAGCTACGATATTCTCAGTGCCCGCCTGACTGCCATGCGCCAATTTTGGGATAAAATATATGCAGGCATTGACTATCAAATTGCCAACTTACACAATTTCAGGGTAGAAACAGCAGGAATTTTACGTAGTCAAAATATTATAGGCAGCAGTGGAGGCGTTAACGGAGGTGTTGGACTACTTTTTGTTATAGATTCACGCGATAACGTTGTAAACGCCTCGCAAGGTACTTTTTTGGATGTGGGCTTCTATGCCTACGGCAAAGCATTTGCCGGAGATTTCTCTTACCGTAATTTGACGGCTAATTTCTCCCGCTACTACCGCATCGGTAAAAAAGACGTGATTGCCTATCAGGTGTTGACTAATTTCAATTTCGGGAATCCGCCTTTCCTGATGCTGGCTGCGGCAGGCAATGACGACATCCTGCGCGGCTATGCCCGAAACCGCTTTCGCGACCTGAATTTTGCAGGCACACAGGTAGAGTATCGTCGCCATTTGTTTTGGCGCATAGGGGCTGTGGCTTTTGCAGGCATTGGTGATGTTTTCAAAACACCTTCCGATGTGAATTTGCAAACACTTAAATACAGCTACGGCGGCGGGCTGCGCTTAGCCCTCAACCGAAAAGAACAACTCAACCTGCGCTTGGATTACGGATTCGGCCGGCGCAATCATGGCTTGTATTTTTCCATTGCCGAAGCGTTTTAGAGCTTGTAAAACTGCAACCCTACTAAAAATAATACTATTTTACTCCCAACCGCAATCCGATAATGTTTAAGTTGTACAAACTTCAAACAAGAGTTTAAATGTTTAAAACCGCAAAAAAATTCGCAATTCAGGCCTATTTATTGCACCTTTGCAAGTAATAACAAGCTATCCCTACCCTGCGCCTTTAGCGAAAATCTTGTAAAAATTCTAAAACAAATCCACTTAGACAATTTGTTTAAGAATACGGTACTGATGTTTGATTTATCTTACTGATTGCACATACAATGACAAACACTGATTCCGCAACTTTTACAGAACCATTGCTGGTTGAAAACCCCAATCGTTTTGTATTGCTGCCTATCGAGTACGACGATATCTGGCAGATGTACAAAAAACATGAGGCAAGTTTTTGGACTGCCGAAGAAATAGACCTCTCGCAAGACTTGAAAGATTGGGAAAACCTCAACGATGGCGAGCGTCATTTCATCTCGCACGTATTGGCGTTTTTTGCTGCCAGCGACGGCATTGTGAATGAAAATTTGGCTGCCAATTTTTTGCACGAAGTACAGTATTCTGAGGCCAAATGTTTCTACGGCTTCCAGATTATGATGGAAAACATCCACTCGGAAACTTACTCGCTGCTGATTGACACCTACATTAAAGACCCTGCGGAAAAGCACCGCCTGTTCAATGCCATTGAAACCATCCCCTGCGTGCAGAAAAAAGCCGAATGGGCACTGCGCTGGATTAAAAGCCCCAACTTTGCCGAGCGTTTAGTGGCCTTTGCAGCCGTCGAGGGTATTTTCTTCTCAGGCAGTTTCTGCTCTATTTTCTGGCTGAAAAAGCGCGGTCTCATGCCGGGACTGAGTTTTTCTAATGAACTGATTTCCAGAGACGAAGGTCTGCACTGCGACTTTGCCTGTCTGCTCTACACCCGCCATTTGAAAAATCGCCTGCCGGAGGAACGAGTGCTCGAGATTATTACCGATGCTGTAAAAATTGAACAAGAGTTTATCACAGATGCCCTGCCCGTGGACTTAATAGGCATGAATTCGCGGCTGATGAGCCAATACATTGAGTTTGTAGCCGACCGCCTGCTGGTGGAATTGGGCTACAAAAAATACTACGGCTCATCTAATCCATTCGATTTTATGGAAATGATTTCGCTGCAAGGGAAAACCAACTTCTTCGAAAAACGCGTAGGCGAATATCAAAAAGCCGGCGTGATGAGCGAAAAATCAGCACAGAAATTCAGCTTGGACGAAGATTTTTAATAGCGTAACTTTAAATAACCTGACAGGCCACCCGTTGGGTGGCCGCGTTTTTTAAGAACCAACCAAGCCGACTAAAGCACATTCCATAATGCAAGCCGATAGTTGCCAATAACCTGTGGCTTTATACAAAATACAGGCAGTTTGCGAAAAGTTTTTGGCTAAACCATTGAAAAAAACGTGTTTAAACCTGATTTTCAATCTGATACCCCAATACCTGCTTGCTTATCTGAAATTGTAGCTTTTTTGCCAAAGTATCTTTTTCTTAGCCCCGTATTGCCCAATGACTACTCGCGCCGCCTTAAATTCGGGTAATACCAAGTCGTGTTTGGCTGTTCGGTTTTGCAACTGCTTGGCAGGAAACCGGAAATCCAAATTTTCATAGCCTGTCTTTCGCTTGTCTATGGGCAAGTCGTTTTTGTTTTTGGGATACACATGGACAAAAAATTCGGGCTTAATGTCTGCCTCATCTGCATCAGTGCGATAAAAAATTAACCTGTCACCCTTTAAGAAGACCTTAAAAAAGTCATCCACAATCATCAGTGCGCCTTTCAAATCACCGCTGCGGTACTGATTGGCTGCATGGATGCCTAATACAACGCCCTTTGCCGGTTTTTCGCTGCTTCGCCAGTTAAAATCGTCCAAATATTTGTTTTCCTGCTTAATCTCATGCGGCGGGATAAACTTTCCTTCGGGCTGTTTAATAAACAAAATATCCTGTAACTGAGCCGAATCGTTGAAAGTGATAATCATGTCGCTGCATTTGACGTAGTTTAGCCCCATAAACAAGGTATCCTGTTCCAGCACGTGAAAAATACTTTCACCGTTGCCGCTCACAAAAACCTTGCGCAGTTCACCTTTGTAAAATTTTGCGTCAATATTTTTGCCCTTAATCTGATTGAAATTGAGCAGCGTGTCCTGCGAAATCACAAAAGCCTTTTCCTGCAAACTCATGGAGTCTATCTGACCGTTCTTCATGCGGACGCTGATATCTTTGGCTACTAACTGCGAACCTTTCGTCCAAATGACGGGGTCGTAGTAGAAAAAAATGGTAGAATCGTTCAGATGATAACCCAGCGAATCGCATTTTGACTGAAAATCGGAACGATAGATGCGCACATTGCGGTAAGCAGTCAGTTTTTTAATGGCAGGTAATGAGTCAGCCAATGGTGCTTCCTTGTAAGAAATCAGCGTATCGGCAGCCAGAAAGAGCGTGTCCTTGCTGTTTTTTTGCGGGCTTATCAGTACGGCATTGCCATATACTTGACTTGTTTCCGGCACGCCATCATAGCGTGTAAAGTCACCAAGGATAATAAAGTTGTCTCTTTTGTTGTAAAACTCTACATTACCTTTGGCAAATCCCCGTTCCATTACGCGGTCATAATCCAACACATCTCCGCTGATGGTATATTCGTCTGTGTCGATTTTGGTGCGCCCTTTAAAGTTGGATTTGCCAAGCACGGTATTGTATTCGCCTTTATCGGTGATAATATCGCCGTTGCGGGTTTTAATGCGCGTCCGTGAATTGAAATAGACTATTTTCGAGCGAGCATTGTAGGTGAGAGTATCGCCTGAAAGTTCGGTTTCAGGACTTTGGTAGTATACGTTCCCGCGAAAATTGGCAACTTTGGTAATGGTGTTGTAGTAACCGATGCGGCTGGTCAGGCGCGAGCTGTCGTCCTGAACCATGCCGCCACCGCTGTAATTGGCTATTTTGGTGGCGAGGTTGTAGTCCAAGCGATTCGTTGTAACGGTTTTGTCCTTATCGCGCAGCACAACGTTGCCGCGCAGGCGTGCTATGCGGGTATTGCCATCGTAAAAAAGCGAATCGCCGACAGCAGTGGTACTGTCCGCATCAATCAGATAGATGCGCCCAAAGGCATGTACCACATTCCGACCGATGTATTGAATGGCGCTGTCGCAAAACATCATAGCACCTCCTTGCCGGAATCCGATTTGTGCTTTGGTAAGCGAATCCATCAGTACTTTCCGCACATTTTCGCCTTTTACAACATCTCCTATGAGCACGCCTGCACCGGGCAACAGTTCTATTGGAGGCTCTTTTTTGGCAGGTTGTTGTTTGGCATCTGCGCTGCTGCCGCCTGATGTGGGATTTTGGGCGAACAAGCCGCCTGTATGTGCCAAAAAGAATAACAGCAAACCCCAAATAATTGCCGTGTAGACTCCGATTGCTGATTTTTGTAATGGTATCATAGCTGCAAAGCTATGGAAAAAGCCCTGCCATGCGTTTGCGAGCGGGCTTAAATAGTGTTAAGATATGTGGACTCTCTCTTTCAACCCATCCATCGGCGTTCATTTGCGCTACTTGCCAAAATCTGCTTGCTTACACAAAAGCGCAAGAGATTTGCGAAAACATTTTCACAAATTATTGAAAAATACACATTTGCATATGACAGGTCTTGAAGACCTGTCAGGTTTATCCACATTGAAGGGCTTTTATTCACTTGCTTGATAAAATCAACCCGACCGATTGTTGCATCCGTCCGGGTTTGTATTATTCATCATCTGCTTCTCCGTTGGCACTGACCGTATCGGGTACGGGCATCCCTTTTGCCATAGCCCTTATTTTAGCTTCAATCTCATCGGATAATTCGGGATTGTCGGCCAAGAGATTTTTCACTGCATCGCGCCCTTGACCGAGCTTGTTACCGTTGTAGGAGAACCATGAGCCCGACTTTTTGATAATTTCCATTTCAGAGGCTAAATCAATGATTTCTCCTACTTTTGAGATGCCCTCGCCGTACATAATGTCAAACTCGGCCTGACGGAAAGGCGGAGAAACCTTATTTTTCACCACTTTTACACGGGTGCGGTTGCCTACCACGTTGTCTGCACCTTCTTTGATGGCACCAATGCGGCGAATATCTAAACGAACGGATGCGTAATATTTCAGCGCATTGCCGCCGGTGGTAGTTTCGGGGCTGCCAAACATCACCCCGATTTTATCGCGAAGCTGGTTAATGAAGATACAACAGCAGTTGGTTTTGCTGATGGTGCCGGTTAGTTTTCTGAGTGCTTGGCTCATCAAGCGTGCCTGCAAGCCCATTTTGCTGTCGCCCATGTCGCCTTCTAATTCTGCTTTGGGGACGAGTGCAGCTACGGAGTCAATAACGATGATGTCTATTGCGCCGGAGCGGATGAGTTGTTCGGCAATTTCAAGAGCCTGCTCACCGTTGTCGGGCTGTGAAACTAACAGGTTATCTAAATCAACGCCAAGTTTTTCGGCATATACCTTGTCAAATGCGTGCTCTGCATCTATGAACGCTGCCAAACCGCCTGCTTTTTGTGCTTCGGCAATGCAGTGGAGGGTCAGTGTTGTTTTACCTGATGATTCGGGGCCGTAAATTTCTACCACACGGCCACGAGGCAGGCCGCCAATGCCCAATGCAATATCTAAGCCCAGCGAACCGGTTGAAATGGCAGGAATGTCTTCTACCTTATCGCCATTCAAACGCATGACTGTACCTTTGCCATACGCCTTGTCTAACTTGGCTATGGTGAGCTCCAGCATTTTGAGCTTTTCCTGTTTTTCTTTGTCTTCTGCCATGACTGATTGTTATTTCAAAGTGTGAATTTAGCACTTCTGTAAGCAATTTGCAAACAAAAATCAATAAATAATTACAAGTGTACAATATTAATTGATTTCCGATTCTAATCTTGCGATGCGGAATCGGGCTTTGGCATAGTAACTGCCAAACGGATATTTATTAATGTACGCTTTGTAGGCTTCCAAAGTATCCTCAGCGCTTGCTTTTTCCCATTCCAAAGTTTCCTGCACTTTTTCTTTTTCCTGCAATGCGCTGATGCGCTCTTTTGCCTGACTTTCGTATTTAAGCAACGTTGAGCGGTTCAGATAGTTCTGATATGCCTGAGAAGTATTGACCAACAGGGCTTGTTGCCAAAAGTCTTCCTCAAGCATCTCGGCAGTGTTTGGGTAGGTTTCCGTTACAGGCACTGCAACTGCGGGTGCTTTGTAGGCACTCGTACTGGCGGCAGATGTTTCTTCGTGAACGTCGTTATTGTAAACAAATGCGGGTATTTCTTCGGCAGGCAGGGTGTGGGGCGCTGTCATTTCCTCTTCAACAGGAGCGGCGGCATTCCTGATGCGGCTGATGCGGTAGTAAGCATCAGCAATATGTTCAGCGTCGGAGGTTCGGGAAATGTATTCCAAGTAGCCCTCTATCGTATCTTTGCTGAGTGCCTCATTCCAGAGCGTTTCTTCATCTTTAGGGAGTTCGGCTACAGATTGCGGCGCGGGTTGCGGCATTTGGGATTGCACAACCTCTATTATCGGCTTAAACAAAGACTGTTCTGCCGGCGGTTTTTCTTGTTGAATAGAAGGGCTTGTTTCAATTGCCGCTGATTTTTGCCATTGCACGGAAGGAGATGTTTCAACGGGCTTTGCAGGGGTGTAAACAGGTTCTTGGTACAGGCTCAACCAATAGTCGGCTTGGTCAATATATGTCCCGTTGGGGAACAGGCTGCGATACAGTTCAATTGCTGCGCGTTGGTTGCTTTGTAGGGCGGCATCCCAAACGAGCGTATCGTAGTACTGTTGCATTTTCGCGGTCATCTCCTGCTCTATCCGCGCTGTAAGTTCTTTTTGTAACTGGGCAACGCGTTCTGCAACAGCTGCATCTGCCTTTTGCTGCATTTCTTCCGCTATACGGGCGCGGACATCGGTTTCGGCTTTTTGTTGCAGATATACCAACACATCTACGTAGCGCTGGCACTCTTGTGCACGGCGTTCGGTTTTGGTGTCGGTATGAATGGTCATGGCTTCGCGATAGGCTTCCAGTGCTTCTACAAATTCATAGCGGAAATAATGACTGTCTGCCTTATCTATCAACTCGTGATAGCGCTGCTCGGAGGAGCTGATTTGCAGCCGTTCGGCGTAGAAAGCATTGCCGGGGTGGTCGCTTGCCAAGCGTGTATAGGCGGCTTTTGCTTGGTCATATTGTTGCAGTTCAAAATAATGATTGGCTAAATCTGCCGTGCAGCGTTCTATTTTTTCTAACAAAAACGGCGCAGGAATCAACTCAAAAGCAGCTTCGTAGGCACGACGCGCGGCGATATACTGCTTTTGGGCATAAAACTGTTCTGCCTCCTGAAAGCGGTTGATAAATCGGATGTGAGTGGCCGTGTCGTCGTCGTTGGCATAAAGCCCTTGTGCCTGTGAGAAATAGGTGAGGGCAAGGTCAAAATCATGTGCATCAAAAGCCTGCCGAGCTTCGGCAAACAGGCGCTGAAACTCTTTGTAACGCTGGTTGAAAGCTATGGCTGTGCCAAGCGTTTGTTTTTTGGCGGCTATTAATGGCTCGGGCTGGCGGTTGCGTTGTGCAATTTCGCTGAGTTCCTGACAAATATCTTCTAAAGTAAGCCACTCTTGCGGTTTCATTATGCCCTTCCGCAAAATGCGGCTGATTTGCTGCCCCAGTGTTTCGCGTCCTTCTTGCCACAGTTGAGCGATGAGGAACGATTTTTTCAGTTTGGCCGCGTGTCGGTGCAGTTCCTCGCGTACTGCCTGCACCATATCGGGGACATCGCCCGAGAAATGGCAATCCAGCACAAAAACCTTGTGTGCGCCCTCCGGCTCGCGGACAACATCGGCCAACTCCTGTATAGAAATACCATTCACGTGGATTTGCGCCCGGGTGGAATGTGGCAAGGTGATATAAATTTGACTGCGGCGCAAAATGGCTGTGCCTGCAATATAAATCAACAGCAAGTCTCTGGCCTGTTCGGCAGCCCAAGCGATTTGCTCTTTAATTCTGATGACATCCGGCTCATTGTTCAGCCAAACGATATTTTCGGCATGTAAACTGCTAATTAAGTGCTGCCCAATCACCTCCTGCATCAAGCCTGCCGCAGGCTCGGCCATTGTGTGTACCGTAATATCGCTGTCTTTTATATAACGATTGGTGCTGAGAAGTACTGCTTTGCCGTTTTGTAAGATTCCGGATTCCATCATATTGCAATTAATTAAAGCAATGGTTTTACAAAATTTTGCCTTGCTGACCAAAATTAAGCATTTTAGCAGCATGAATGGCAAATATTTACTGACAAAAATCGGGCGAAGTGTACGCATTTTGGCAAGCAATTTTATTCAGGATGACTGTTTTACGCATAGTGCAGCGCTTGCTTACTATACTACTTTTTCATTAGCCCCCATTCTGTTCATTATCGTATCGGTTAGCGGATTCTTTTTTGGGCAAGAAGCCGCACAGGGCGAAATTTACCGCAAAACTGCCGACCTGATTGGCGAAGATGCCGCACGACTGATTGAATCCATTATTCGCTTTGCGTATTTGGAAGGAAATAACTTTTGGGCACTTACCGCCGGTATAGCTACGGTCATCATTGGTGCCACATCGGTATTCTCGGCCATCCATAACTCGCTCAACAGAATATGGGGCATCAAAACAGGCGAACAACTCACTTTCTGGCAACTGCTGCACAAGCGATTTATGGGGCTGCTCATTACGTTTATGATAGGGCTGCTCATTATTGTACTGATAATTGCAGAACAGACGCTTACAATTGTTTACAGCCACATAGAAAAAATACTACCCAAACAATTACGGTTTATTGGCATTTTAACCGACCGAGGTTTAATATTCAGCATTTTACTGCTGCTGTTTTGGCTTATTTATCAATGGTTGTCCGATGTAAAAATGCGTTGGTCGCATACTTTCTACGGTGCTGTATTTACCACAATTTTTTTTGGCATCGGGCGTTGGATAATCGGCATGTACATTGCTTACAGCAGCATTAATCTGATTTACGGAGCTACGGCTTCTTTGGCAGTATTGTTGGTATGGATTTACTACTCTGCTATTATTTTTCTAATGGGGGCAGAGTTTATCAAATCAGTCAACGATTTTTCAACACGCCAATGACATAAGGCATCTTATCTCTAATCCAACTCATTCAATCACATGAAAACCATTTTATACACTGCAACAACTGCTTTTATGATGATATTCGGCAGTTTTACTCCTTCCGGCAACGAGCTGTGCAACTGCGTAGCGGATGCTCTGCAACAAAACAACAAACCGCTTTTTATTTGCGAGAACCGCTCCAATCCCGGACAGCCCATTAAGTGTCGTGTGGAACGGGGCAAAACAACTTACCTTTTCACTAACAAAAAGACCCGCGCCGACCGCTACGAGTTTGAAGTAACAGCCACACAAGGCACCAATGCCAACAAGGTGTTTTTCACCGACTTAGTAATTAAAGACGAGCGCAGTAGCAGCGGCGTTTACAGCGTATTATTCTACTATGCAACCAACGCAGGTTACATGTGGAAAATCTCCAAGCCGGACTATCTGCGCGTGTCATACGATACCAAAAGCAATGAACTTTCTTTTGAAGCCGTAGGTAAAATGAGCAGTTTTTTGGACACTAAAAACGGCTACAGGCCCGGCGAAGTAGAAAAAACCATGAAAGAACGCTTCAAACAAAAAGGGTTCAGCGAAGAAAACATGATTCGCGCGGCTTCTGCCTATTTCATCTTGAACTATACCAAAGCGTTCCAGAGTTAAAAAAACAGGTAAAAAAGTCAGTATTTTTGGATAAAAAAATCGGCGCTGGCAAACGATTATTCAACTTACAGGAAACTTAATGATGGAGACAATGGCTGCGTCGCCTCATGTCAAAGGTTTGCCGCCGATTGGCAACGCACGCAATTGACTTTACGAATGAATTTCTCGTGTATCACAGCCGCACCATGACGGTCGTATGGCATCCGTCGGATGTGAAACAGGTGGTGTTGGAAAATGCTAACAACTACGGCAAAAGTGAGGGGTACAAGGCGGTGCAGTATATGCCGGGCAATGGCCTGCTCAACAGCAAAGGCGATTTCCGGTTGCGCCAGCGCAAACTGATTCAGCCGGCTTTCCACCTCTCTAAAATAGCTGGCATGACCAACCTAATGACCGACACCTGCGGTAACATCCTGCCACGCCGAGAACAAAAACCGCAAGGCGAGATAACAAATCTTTCGGCCCAACTGATGCGCATTACGCTGTAAATTGTAACCAATGTACTTTTCAGTACCGATGTCAGCCAAAATGTGCAACAAGTGTACGACCACATGGGCGTATTACTCGAGTATGCCTACTACCGCATCGTTTCGCCTGTCAAACTCCCCGAATACGTGCTTACACCCGGCGAACTGTGCTTACGCAAAGCCCGCCGCGAGTTTGATAATCTCATTTACGGTATCATTGCCAAACGCAAACAGCACCCCAGCCACTACAACGACTTGCTGGGCATGCTGCCGGCAAGCATAGACGAAGACACCAACACAGGAGGCATGACCGAAGAGCAACTGCGCGATGAAATCATCACCTTGTTTATGGCAGGCCATGAAAAAAGTGCCCATGCACTGTGTGGTAATTCTACTTGCTGGCACAAAGCCCCGAAACGACGGTACGTATGCGTGAAGAGATTGCACGCGTTACGGGCGGACAACCTGTTCGTTTTAAGTACCTCGGCAAGTTAAAGTTTGTTAATCAAGTCATCCAAGAAACCCTGCGGCTTTATCCGCCCGCATGGGTAATTGGCAGAAAGTGCCTTCACGGCGATACCATTGCCGGCTGCCACGTTCCGACCAATCGCACCGTTGTAGTAAGTCCCTATGCAACCCACAGGCATCCCGATTTCTGGGAAAACCCTGACCGCTTCGCTTCGGAAGAAGTGAAAAAGATGACGCAGCCGGGCAAATTTCAGTACATTCTGTTTGGCGGAGGTGCACGTATGTGTATTGGGTATAATTTTGCGCTGCTGGAAATGCAACTCGTTTTGGCAATGATTTTGCCTCATTATTTCCTTAGAGCTGCCTCAAGGCGCTAAAGTGCAAACAGAACCATTGATTACACTGCGTCCTAAAAATGGTCTGAAAATAAGCATCCGCCGATTGTAAGACTACGGTCGTTCATGCGTGCGGGCGAGGCAGCAATAAACGAATGTATTTTTCAACTCGTCTGACACATGAAAAAAAACTTTTACAATTTTGCTAAACAATTTGTAGCCCTGTTGCTTGCCGTTTTTCTGCTGCAAAGTATTTCTTTGGCACAAGAACCCATTGATGCTGCCATTGCAGGCGAATCGTGGGCTTCCGTAAAAGCCAATAAGGAAGGGCGACTTATTTTACTTTATTACAAAAGCCGTCCGTTTAACTACTTAGACGACTACGCCCGCCAAACAGGGATTGACTACGAAATGGTCAATCTGTTCATCAAGTTTGCCAAGAAAAAGTACGATGTAACCCTCGAGCCTGTGTGGATAGAACTGGCCAATTACGAAGAGTTGGCATCGTTATTTCCCAATGTACGAAACGGTACCATTGGCCTGCCTGCTATTTCCGCTACTCCCCAAATGAGTCAAATGGCACAGCTCACCCGCCCTTACATGCACAACAAATTAGTCGTAGTAACGCATCGGAGCATTCAAAAAGCTGCATCGGAGGCTGCATTGAAAGCTGCACTAAAAGAAGCTACCGCGTTTTTCATAGAAAACACACCCGCCGCCGATGCGTTGCAAAAACTGAACAGCGCTTGGCAAACTATTTCGGTAGCCAACAGCGAAATTCTTGCCGATAAACTTGCTTCTACAGAAAACAGCTACGCCATTATGCCACTCTATGACTACTTCGTAGCCGTCAGGCGCGGGCTTGAACTGAACCGCCAAGCATTTTTTGAAGTACCGCAGGCCGATGTGGCATGGTGGTTGCCCAAAAAAAGCGATTGGGTAGAACCCATAACAGAGTTTTTCACACACCCCAACTTTGAAGCCAACGCAGTCTTTTTGGTAAAACGCCACTGCACCATAGACGCAGAAGAACTCACCTTACAGGGTGCTTCCCCGGCAGGCGAAGAAAAGGCCTCAAGCGAAGAAAAACCCACGGGTACGTTCGAGTTCAAAGGCACAAACTCCCACTTTTGGTTTGGGCTGATAGCCGTTGCCATAGTGGTTGTACTGATTGTAGCCAACCGCAGCATTGCCGCAAGCCGCAAGAAAGCCGCACAGGAATTGGCCATGCGCAAAAAAAAGCGATAAAGGAACTATTTACTACCTTAGCTGCCAACAATTGCTAATGACAGATGATGAAAATTGCACATGTTGGCATTGGTCTGCTGCTGATTGCCACAGCCTGTACTCCACGCCTGACCACCAAAAGCATGGAACAGCAAGCCGCGAAAAACAAAAACTACGAGCAAAGTTTTCACGGGCTTGACGTTTATGATATTGCAGCAGAAAAGTACCTGATTGAATACAACAGCCGCAAATACTTTACGCCTGCTTCCAATACCAAACTTTTTACGTTCTATGCAGGTTTGCAATTGCTGGGCGATAAAATACCTGCCTTGCGCTACGTACAACGCGGCGACTCGCTCATTATCTGGGGCACCGGCGACCCTTCACAACTCCACCCACTGCTGAAAAGCCGTGCTGCCATAGATTTCCTGCAACAAGCCCAAGGCAATATCTACTTCTCCCCTGCCAATTTCACCGATGAGCGCTGGGGGCTTGGATGGGCATGGAACGATTACTTGTATGACTATCAACCCGAAAAATCCCCTATGCCGTTGTACGGCAACTACGTAAAGTTCATCAAAACAGACAAACAAGTACAAATAATCCCTGCGTTTTTCGCATCTCTCACCTCCCCCGACAAAGAACTGCTCATTCCCGTTACACGAGGCATGGAAGACAACCGATTCCGCTACAATCCCAAAACACTCAAAGAAGAAGAAACGCCTTTCTACACATCAGCCGAGCTGACCGCAAGGCTTTTAACCGATACCTTGAAAAAGCCCGTGCGGGTAGCTAACATTGCACTGCCCGATAGCGGACAGTGGCAAACCGTATGGGGCATTACCGCCGATGAGTTGTACCGCCCCATGTTGCAGGAAAGCGATAATTTTTTGGCAGAACACATCCTGTTGCTTTGTGCGGGCAACCTGCGCGCCGGCAGCTTTACGCTCCGCAGCGATAAAGTAATCAATCATCTGCTCAAAAATCAATTAGCCGACCTGAGCGATAAGCCCCGCTGGGTGGACGGCTCCGGGCTTTCACGATACAATCTGTTCACGCCGCGCAGCTGTGTGGAACTGCTGCAAAAAATTTACAAACAAGTAGCTAAAGACTCCCTCGGAGAACAGCGATTGTTTAGTTTACTACCGCAGGCAGGCAAAAGCGGCACATTGCGCAATGTAAAAGTCTATCCCCCTTCGGTGTATGCCAAAACAGGTTCTTTGAGCAATAACCACAATCTGAGTGGGTTTTTAATCACTCGCAGCGGCAGGCGACTGATTTTTTCTTTCCAGAACAACCATTTTATGATACCGACAGTCACCATCCGTGAAGAAATGGGAAAAATACTGTGGCAACTCTATGAGCAATACTGAAAATTAGTTGTTGTAACATGTAATTATGTCCGAAAACGGACAAAAATTGGACAGAATCGGACACTTACTTTTCACCTTTGTGTTGCAACAAATATATATTAAAACTGATTATCAGTTAGTTGTGCATGTTGGCATCAGATTTGGAAATCAATGGTCAAACTTATTAAGTTTCATCTTAATAGCTTTGAATTTATAGGTTGATATGTTTTAATTGTTGTAGCGAAAGGCTGCCCTGTTTCAGGGCAGCTTTTTTTATTTTGTTTTTAGTCCTAACGGAATACCCCCAAATAAAGTTGCAGCCACACCGAAGGAATTTTTAGCCCATGCACACACAAACTTTCACCGATGAATGCACGGGTTGTGATATACCAAAGCACAGCGAAAAATGCTTTTGTAAAGTAATGAAAAACAGGCATTTAAACCTTACAGGCCTTAAAGAATATTAGGTTTGTATATACCTCACAAAAAGCCTAAGAGAAAACCATTAGACGCTTTTGAAAAAGGGATTAATAAAACATTTCAAGTTTTAGAGTAAAAGTAGAAAATGAGATAGGTTTAAGCATTTTTTGATTAATCAAATCAGAAGCAGAGTGAAGCAAAAAGAGCAGATATTAGAAAATTGCCAATTAACCGCAGGCTTACATAATTACAAATTAAAATTTTCAAGCAATTGATTTTCAGTATTTTAGTTTCAAAAAAGTCCAAAGAATATGCCAACAGAAGCAGGTTGGATAGAATGTAAAGTTTTAGACCATTTCTTGTATGACAAATAATAGGGTATCCAACACTACATTTGCAACAAAAACAGCATACCTGCTAAAATAAACTTTTATTCCCTTTTTCGTGCATGTAAAAATAGCAGTTCCCCCCCTGTGCTGCAGCGATTATTTTCGCACATCGGTAATTAGTTTGCCGTTATCGTCCCATTCGCGGCTGATGTAGGGCGAGGTGTCGTCGTGGGCGCGACGGGGATAGGCGATTTCGCGTCGGCGGGGGTTTTTGTCGCGGTCGTAATACTCTGTCCATCTGCCTACTTTACAGCCCTCTATGTACTGCCCGCGCTCGGCTACTCTGCCGCTGGGGTAATAGGCAATGTAGATGCCGTGCCGCAAACCGTGTTGCAGTGGTACAATTTCTTTGAGTCGAGGCTTGCCTTTGGCATCGTTTTCATAGATGAGTTCGGCATCTTTGGCAATGCCCTTATTGTAGTAAAACTTCTCTTGCAATACGAAATTATTGTCAAATTTCTCCCATCGGCCATGCTTGGCACCCAAGTAGAAACTTCCCTGTTCGTAGGTTTGGTCGCCTTTGGTTTTGATGTAAGGTCCGTGGAGCAATAGGAAATTTTCCTTATCAAACGTTGTCATGCCTACATCCATCGGGTTGCGCATGGTGATTTTTCCGGTGAGTTTGTTGTAATAATACAACTCATTGATATTGGGAGGCGGCGACTGAAAGTCTTTTATATAGTGAAATTTTTCTATAAAGCCACTGGCATGGCGTATGAACATGCGTGATACTTTTATCCCTTCAAAAGTTCCCTTTTCTACCTTTGCTTTTTGAGCTTCGGGCATTACCTGACTTTTGCTCTTTTTGCTGCCGCCTATGTCATTGAAAAGTGCCATCAGGTTGCCTATGGTGCTGCCGTCGCTTTTAGTTTTCAGGTTAATAATTGGTATCAAGTCGGTTTCCACAACTTTGTCGAGCGCCTCCTCTTTTTTGTCGGGTTGAACGGTCAGTTGTTGTTCCGTAACGGCTACGGCAGTTTTTTCTTCTATCAGTGCTACTTTCACTAGCTGCTTTTTAGCTACTTTTTTTTCTTGTTCGGCTGCTGCCTGCGCTTCTTTGCGGTTTTTGGCCTCTTCGGCTTTGCGGCGGGCATCGGCTATTTTGGCGGCTGCTTTTGCGGCTTCCTGCTTTGCCTGTTCTTTGCGATTGACTTGCTCGGCACGGTACTCGGCAGCACGTTTGGCGCTGCTTTTATCCCGCTGCGCAAAAACAATAGTGGGAGCAGTGCCGATAAACAGCACTATTCCCAATATTTTCAATGTGTTGGACAAACTCATTAAACAACCAAGGTAATTAGCAATAACAAATGTTCAAAAATTGTTCCAGAACTTACATCACTTATCGCCGTCTTTTTCAATGGTTTCCTCATCGTCGGAGGCGGCATCTTCCATCGGCTCCTGATTAAGGTAAATTTTACGGAATGTATTAATAAAGTTCAAGCGTTCGGATTTCTCTGCTAATTTGAATTTGTCTTTTGATTTGGGGTCGGCAATTTTTTTGTTCAGTTCTTCATCGGAAGTAACTATTTTGATATC
This sequence comes from uncultured Cytophagales bacterium, assembly GCA_938039675.1. Classification (GTDB taxonomy): domain Bacteria; phylum Bacteroidota; class Bacteroidia; order Cytophagales; family Thermoflexibacteraceae; genus Rhodoflexus. The sequence goes on along the minus strand of CALHUI010000003.1, from coordinate 427,293 downwards.
GTTACTCTGATAGCTTAGGTAGTACCAGCGGCCTTTGCTGACTTGCAGGTAGATGTTGCAAACCTGCTTGCCTGCCATCGGAATTTCAATATAGCCGTCTATTATCAGGTTGATATTTTCTTTGAAGATGTTGGACAGGTGAATTTTGCCCTTGCTGTAAAAGGCGCGCTGGTCTGCCGACCAATTCAGATTGACGTTGTGCAGGACCAAGGGCATGGGCAACACGTCCGAAATTTCGGCTCGGCCGCGTGTGATGCGGCGCTGAAAATCTTCAAAGTCGGAGCGCGATATCAAATTGGCAAGTTTGTACAGCAAGTCATCATCGTTTTTGATGGCAGTTTCGTCCAAATCTACCTGCTTTTTGATGTGTTTGGCTATGTCTCTGAAAATATCTCCTTTGCCCTCTTCCAGTTTGATGGCCATAAGGGCTTGCATGGAGTAATTGTCTTCGTCGTATTTGGAGCGCCCTTTGACTGCGGCAAGAATATTGAAACGGGCATTAGGCTTAATCAACTCCATTTTGCCGTCAAACTCTGCTACAGCTTTGGATTTACTATAGGCAAATCGGTTGCCGACGTAATTTTCTTTTCGACCTTTGGTTTCTGTTACGCGCATGTCGCCTTGCTGTTTTTCAATGCCGTTTTGTGTACCAAAAATAGGACGGTCATTTTTGTTTTGCAGGGGCGACCGGTAAATAGCATAGATATTTCTACTCTTCTCGTTTAAGAAAATACCCGAACCAACTTGTTGATTTTGAACTTCTTCCACGGTAGCCACCGTAATTTCCGATACGCCTTTGGCAGGAAACCAAATGTCGTTATCGAGGTCTATGTAGCGGTATTCGCCGTTGAATATCAGGCTGATACTATCGCCGCGCATGGTAACATCGCCACGGAAAATGGTACCTGCTTTCCAAATTAATTGCTGGTTTTCAAAAATTTTGGTTTTAGTAATGGTCAGGATGGCATCGCGGTTGCTGTTGCGCCCGTACTGCGAGGGTACGAACTGCATCGGAATTTCAAATTCTTTGCCCTCATCGTTCTTGTAGTGATAAGTGGCATTACCGCTGTATTCGTGTTTAGAAAAAACGTTGATTGTGCCTTTGTCTAATTGGTGATACTGGTTTTCTGCCTGTACTACTACCTGACAATCTTTCAACTCTGCAATAGCGCCTTCGGGTAATATAGTTACATCACCGTTATTAGGAATAATATGCGCATCTACGGAGAATATGTAAGGCACACCCTTCACATTCAACTGATAAGTTGTCAGATTATAATTAGCCAAATGCCCTTTGAACGATAGCCCTTTGCGTTTGGCATCGGTGGAGGTGAAAACGGAATTATCTAAAATTCCGTCTTCGGGCATACTTATAGTTATCTGCTTTTGGTCTAAATCCCATACTGCCCTTGCCAGCGATGTTTTATATTTGGTATAGGGGAAACGGAAACTTTGCTCACCTGCTACTTCGGTTTCTATAACGGCTCTCCTTTCGGCAAGGTCGTAGTCTATCCGCACGTTGGTTGCCAGCATGGCAGGGTTGTCTGCGTTGCTATTGACTTTGATTTTGAAATATTCCGCATGACGAGCAGTATAGCGCGACATCATAAAGGCAAACTCGGCAGACTTGGCAACAGCACCTTTATTGTCTATAATGCCATTACCTACAAGTATTTTGGGCGTAAGTGTGAGCGTGCCTTTAAAAGTAGGTTGCTGCTCTTTGGCGATGGTAGATTGTCCATACATTTTGAAAGGCTGTTTTACCGTATCAATAGTGGTGAACATCATGCTGTCCTGACGTGCCAGCCATTTGAGTTGAAAATCGTTCATTTCCACATCGGGGTAGCTGGTGCCCAAGTATTCGCCTGCGATAATTCGTCCGAAATTGTGTTCTTTCGGCCTTCCTTTGGCAGCCTCGCCCATGGTAGTTACCGAGTCGGGGTAATACATAAAATCGGCCGAATTGAGTTGTACCGATAGGTAATTGATATTGCCTCTGCCGCGAATACCGCCATTATTGAGTACAATTTCACCTTCAAAATAGCCGGTGGTCTCTTTGGCCGTGCCCAATGAATCGGTGTAGAGGGGATATCCTTTGGGGAATCTGTCGGAGGCTTTAGAGGTTTTGTGCACAAAACCAAAGGAGCCGTCTTTCTGCTGACTTATCGTTTCTTCAAAATCAGGAAAAATGCCGCCTGTTTTGAAAGTACCGTCAAAACGCTCTGCGCCTGCGGCACGGTCGCTGCCGCGCAGGTTGAAGGCTGTCATATCAAATTTCACACGGTCTTTGTAGGACTGACTGCCCTCAATTTGTGCTGCTTCAAAGGCAATGTACGCCCCTGCGACTGCCCGAAATTCGGGATAATGGTTTGCCGTAGTGTCATTGGCATAGCGCCGCAACTGCCCCGAACGGTTTTTAGGGTTCGCCACATACAGCACACCGCTGGCTGCCTGAATTTTGTTTTGCATCATTTGCGGTTCTCCTTGGCGGTCTAAAACAATTCTACCGAGCGAATCGCGCTGCGCTATTACAATAGAGTCCACTTTGGGCATATCTATCAGAAAGCCGTCGTAGTTAAAGCGGAAGTCGGAGCCGTAGTAGCGGTCTTTGATGCGGTTTCTCTTTAATATTTCCACCATACCGTTGATAATGATTTCACGGTTTTTCTGGACTTTTACAATGCCGCCCGTAGGCTTTACCCACACGCCTTCTTTAACGAAGTTATTTTCTTTACCGGCCGATTTAGCTCGTTTGGATGGGTCGGTTTCGTACTGGTCGAGTTCACTGGGGCGCCACAGGGGGAAAACACTTACTCCGCTGATAATCAAATCGTTGGTTGTAAGGTTGATGATGATGTTTTTGCCAAATTCCGTAATGGACAGCAACTCCAAGTTGTCATAGTCTACCAACCCCATACTTGCGTTGGCATACAAAACGGCTTTTCGTTTGAGTTCTATCCAGCCGGTACTGTCGTCATAGCTCAGAAAGCCCATTTTGTCCATACTGCGCATAGTTTGCTGCAAACTGCGGGCATTGATTTTTGAGTAGTTGGCAAGTTCTTGCACGGAAAAACTATTGCTTTTGATTTGCTTAGCATACGCAACCGCCACACCTACGGGATTATAGTTACTGCCCATCCGTACCTCTTTGTTGTAAGAGATGTCCGAAAAATAATCCATGGAACGGATAGGCAAAACAACGCGGTTGGAATCTACCACGTTCTGGTTAGAAACTGTCAAATCTAATATCATACTGTCCTGCGACACATCCCAACGCAATCGGTCGGCGTACATTTCCAATCTATGATACGTATCGGTGAATGATGCCATACCGTACTCTTGGCGTTCTTTAACAGCGGATAGTTTGCCCGAGCCGTGGTTGTAGTAAAGCCTTACGCCCGGGTGCGAAATGGAATCTTGCCTGTTATTCAGGTAAATGACCACTTCGGTGGCAGGATTGGTAACAGTCGTATCCGTAAAATTAAAATTGCGACGCGATGCAGTGCGGAATTTCAACTCTCCGTTCTTTTTGATAAATATCTGCGAGGGGCTGTTGCTGAAATTAGCACTTGAAAAATTGCGACCTATCAGGCTGAATCCGCCAATATATTCAAGGTCTTTGGCAATGCCTTTAACGGGGATATTGGCATAATACGACTTGAAGCGCGGATAGGTGGCTTTTTCGCGTTTTGCCACGCGCTGGCTGTTGTATTCAAAAACGCCCAAAACAACAGAGTCGGTTTTGGCCGGATAGCTGAGGCGCGCATATTCTGCCGTCAGTTTAGGCTTACGCACATCAAAATGGTATTCGCTAAATGTACAAGTGATTGCATCGGCAGGCAAACCTGTACGCGTCCAATCGGTTTTGCCGTCTTTACCAATAAAACGGGTTTGCATAATAAACAGATTGCCCGATGTGCCTCTAATGGTCAGCGTATCGGCAGAAGTGCGAATGGTAAGGTCGGTAGGTTCAATTTTGATGGAAGCCCCTCCCAGTACGGGCATTTGCGGTTTTTCAAAAACTAACTCTTTTAGCTCGGGGCTCGTTCTTTTGGGTACTTCCTTCGGTGCTGTTTCAAACTCGGAGTTGCTCCAACCGCTGTCGTTGCTGTCCCAGTTGCTGTCGTCCCACGGGTCTTCAGATTTTTGTTCGGTTGCGGGTTGCTCTTGCGGCAAATCCTGCGGTGTCCATTCTTCTGCTTGCGGTGCAGATTCGGCTTTATCGCCCGATTTAGCATAATCAAAGCTGAATTTGGCTGTCATCGGTATGCTCACGGTAGAGGCAACCGATTTGTAAAGTACGCCTTCGGCCAGAAACTGCCTGATGGTAGTTAGCAGGCGTATAAGTGCTTCGGAGGTATATTTTTTATCCTCTGCCGTAGCCTCTATCATTGCAAGCATGGCGGCCTGTTGGTTTGCCGGCAATTTGCGGTCGCGCACGGCGTAGGTTACGCAAATCAGCAGGTTTTCTATATGCGTGAGAAAATTGGGATTTTTCAGTTGGATATTGCGGGCGATGTTGAAAATTTTGGTTTTCTCCGCAGCCCCCAATTGTCCCTCCCAGATGGGCTGAAAATTGGCCAAGGTGGCTTTGGCAGTAGGGCTCACCGAGCGCTGATAGAGCACTTCCAGGTTGCCTATGAAGCTACCTTCCTCTTTGAGAGGAATGGACTGCGCATGGGCTGCTACCGCCGACACAACAGAAAGCAAAAAAAGCATTGCCCAACGATAAAACACAACTTTTCCCATAAATAAGCCAAATTCGTTTTACAGATAACGTTCTATTCTTTTTTGAATTGCAGCACTGCCCAGTTGTTTTTGTTGCTTTGACGCTCTAAAACAAGCCCTTGTTGCTCACAGGCGGCTTGTATGGCTAGGATATCACTGACGTAAAAACCGCTTAGCAACAGCCGCCCGCCTTTTGCCAGCAGTTGGGCATAAATCGGCGTTTCGGCCAGCAACACACTCAGGTTGATATTGGCAAAAATCAGGTCGTAGTAGCCTTCGGGGCGGCCACATTCGGCAGCCATACCTAGGTAAGTACGCATCCGTACACCGTTGAGTTGAGCATTCTCGGTGCTACTCTCCACCGACCAGTCTTCCACGTCGCAGGCATCTGCCTCTGTAGCTCCTCGTTTCAGCGCCAAAATGGCCAAAATACCTGTACCACAACCAAAATCAGCTACTTTTTTGTTTCGGCAATCCAAATCGAGAATAAAGGCAAGCATTTGGGATGTGGTTTCATGATGTCCCGTACCAAATGACATTTTGGGCGTAATCAGCAAATCATAAGGGTATGGCTCGCCCCTGCTGTTCATGAGGGGAGCATGAAATTCGGCACGTACAATGCAGCGGTCGTCCACCACCACTGGCGGATAACTTTCTTCCCACACCTGATTCCAATTCTGACGCTCCTCTTCGCGTATTTCCATGCGGATATTTGCCCCGCCGCTGTATCGGCTGATAATTTCCTCCGTACTTTGGCGGTCAAACAAGTGCGATTCTATGGATGTTTCAAAAGCGCCATTTTCCAAATCAAGAAAGATGGAAAAACCCGTTATGGACAATTCCGCTTTGAGGATATCGGCAAAATCTTGGGGGGCATAAATAGTGAGAATGGTATAGGACATGTTCGTAAAATAATTTTGAGAGTTTCTCGTACTTGTGTGTACAACTACTCAGAGGTAAAGCTAAATGCTTGTTTGGGTATGAAAACTGTCAAGTTTACGGGTGTTACAATTTCAAAATGCGGAAAGCGCCCCGCGCTACCATGAAAAATACAATCAGCCCCACTATCAAATCGGGGGTTTTGGATTGCAGCCACCAGACCAATCCGCCCGCAACGATTACGCCAATATTGGCAATCACATCGTTGGAAGTAAAAATCAGACTTGCCTGCATGTGCACCTCATCGCTTTTGCTTTTTTGCAACAAATAAAGGCAGGCAGCATTACCCATGAGTGCAAAAAGTGAAACAACCATCATGGTTTGAAATTCGGGCATGAGTTCCCATCCCCAAAAACGGCGCAAAGTTTCTAACAGACCAAAAATGGCCAGCATGAGTTGGAAGTACCCGCTGATGCGGGCAATTTGTTTTTTACGCACAGCAGCAGCCCCCACTGCAAAAAGTGCCATGCCGTAAACAAAACTGTCTGCCAGCATGTCCAACCCGTCGGCCAACAACCCCATAGAGCCTGAAAGCACCCCAAACAGCGATTCAGCCACAAAAAATGCAAAATTAATTACCAGAACCGCTATCAGCAGGCGGCGCTGTCGGGCTTCATTTTCGGCGAAATGCTCCGAGTGGTCAGCAACTTGCACTGCATCGGACGACTGAAAAGCTGTACCTAATTGCAAACTTTCCAAAGCGGCAAATATCGGTTGCCATTCGCCACTGTGCAGCACCATCAATGTTCGGCCATGGATGTCAAACTTCAACTGCTGTATTTGCGAAAGCGGCTCTAATTTCATCCGTATGAGTTGTTCCTCCGAAGGGCAGTCCATTTGTGCCACGATAAAAATTGTGCGATGCAAACTCATATTCTGAAATGGTCGGCAATTTCCTGAATTTCATCGGAGGGATAACGACAAACGCCCGAGGCAGGCTGTCTTGCTATTTTTAGCATCGCTTTGGCCACGTCTGCCCCGTGAATGGCGCGATATTTCCGCAGACTGCCTACCAGCAGCGGCGTAACCAATGGTATCAACCATTTAGCAAAATCCTCGCCGAAGCGCTTTTCTTTGCGCTCGCCCAACAACAGCGAAGGCTGGAAAATACTGAGCGAAGGGAATTGCAACCCGATAAGTGCCTCTTCCAATTCTCCTTTTACTCGGCTGTAAAACACCATCGAGCCAGCATCGCTTCCCAATGCGGTAACCACAAGAAAATGCGCCGTTCCCTTATCACGCATGGCTTTTGCGAGTGCCAGTGGATAGTCATAATCTACTTTTCTGAATGCTTTGCGGGAGCCGGCTTTTTTAATGGTTGTTCCCAAACAACAAAAAGCCGCATCAACCACAGGCAAAGTGTCATAGTCGTGCGAATTGTCAAAATTGAAAATAATTTCCTGCAACTTAGTATGACTAATTTGCATAGGCTTACGCGCAAGGGAAACCACTTGCGCAATGTAAGGGTTTTGCAGCGATTGGCGTAGTAAATGGCTGCCAATCAGCCCGGTTGCGCCGGCAATTAATACTTTCATGTGGCAAAGATGGCGTACTCAATGATATTTTACCAGCAGTTGGTCAATTTCCGCAAGCATTTGTTTAGCATATTGACAAACAACTTGTAAATTGTTTTGTATCTGTACAGGAGTAAGATTGTTTTCCTTGCTCAATTCCAAAGCAATAAGTGCATGATTAAACTCTTTTATACCGGCATAAGCAACACAAGACTTGAATTTATGAGCAATATTGCGCAGGTCTTCCCATTGTTGCGTATCAAATGCTTGCTGCATGGCAACAGGAAATTCCACCAGATTTTTTCGCAACAACGACAGCAACTCGGCAATAAATGCTTCGTTATTATCTGTCATTTGATATAAATAGTCGAGATTCATAGCCGTTAGGCGTGGTTTTCTTTGGCTCCGATTAACTCACAAAGGCTGTGTATCAGACTAATCCATAATTCCTTTAAATCGGCTTCGTTATCAATCAGCGAGTAGTCAATAACTTTCAGGAAAGTGGTCTCCGTCATATCGTTATGCACCAGTTTAAACTCAAGGTAGGACGGGTCTTCTTTGTCAGCTTCGTTTTCGGGCAGGAATACAAATTTGACATGTTTGTTGAGTTGTAGCGCGGTGAGCTTTGCCAAATGACTGATGCCGTCCCAAACAATATCGTAGATACGTTCTTCGGTATTCACAACCTTCACTTTCTCTGCAAACCATTCGGAAAGCCCTGAAGGAGTTGAAAGGTATGGAAACAGCATCTTTACCGACGCATTGATTTCAAATTCGGCCACGTATTTTAACTTCGCCATAGCCTTGTGCGGTTTGTTTACTGCAATATAGCATTTTGGAAAAATAAAAAAGTTTTGAAAGTAAAATAATTGGGTTTAATTTTGCACTCACAAACGGCGGGGTAGCTCAGATGGTTAGAGCGTAGGATTCATAACCCTAAGGTCACGGGTTCAATTCCCGTCTCCGCTACGAAAACATTCAAATTGAGCCGAAAAAACCCTTCCAACTTCCGTTAGAAGGGTTTTCTTGTTGATAATCAGACTGTTATATTTGAGTGTAAAATTCGGATACAGTGGTGTAACCTGACTATGGAATAATCCCACAAAACTTGCACACTACTTTTGCGCCCATTAACTTCGTATCAGCTTTACTATGAAAAAAGCACGTCGGTAATTTATTGCCTTATTACGATTGCTGGGGAACGGGCAGGGGACTCTCCTGTTCTGTTGGAGGCAAAAGACCTATAACATTAGTTATCTGTCCAAATTCATCTACCGTTAATGAAGTTATTGAGGTATATGTGCCCGCTGTAACGCCTGTTGTAAGTAATACTCCTGCTGCGGGCGGGGGAGGCGTTACCGTTTCCCAAGTTGTGCCGTTCCACTGCAAAACCTGCTCATTGGTGCTGTCTTGCGGTATCTGCTTTACGTGCGTTGGTACGGTTGGATTGGTTTCGGAGATAATGATATTGGATAAGTCCACTTCCTCCCATTGCACAAGGTCATCTAAGAGTTTGTACTACTTGTTTTGCTGCTGCACGAAAACAAGCATACCAACCATGCGCCGCGCTGCTGGTATTTGATCGCGCTGCCCAAGGTTCAAAACTGTTCGTAGCCCACCTAAACCATAGTGCGGGTCGGTTACGGGGTATGTATCGTTACTTGAAGTTGGTGCAATAAAGCCTTGCACCCTAACGCCTCCGGGTATTGCTGACATAAGAATTAGTTTAATATTGGTAATCCATTCGGACAATCTGAAACTGACAATGAACCACTGCTGCCTGTCTCTCCGCAAATCGTTGCGCCTGTTAGGTTTATTCCACACTGCAAACAAAAACCTGCATCAGGCGGATCGTCTCCGTCCGGTGGCGGTGGTGGCATATGCGGGCGTACTAAGTTTGCTAAGACTAATCTAAAGTCTAACCACGTAACTAAGTCATGGTCAAGCATATAGGTAATACCGTCCTCTTCTACAAATACCAGCATACCCGCCTCACGGCGGCGCGTAGGTATTGCATTTCGCTCTGCAATATCTTCTACGGTGCGATAGCCTCCGCGCCCCCAACGCGCTTCATGCGTAGCGTAATTATCGCCTTCGCGACTTGGCGCAATAACGGACTGTACTAAAACTGTTCCGTTTATCATAAATAGGGTTCAATCAAATCAGCGACAACTTTCCCGTACTCTAACCACGTAACTAAGTCATGGTCAAGCATATAAATATTGCGCTCGCTGCGCACATAGACCAGCATCCCAGCCTCGCATCTGTTGGTAGGTATTGCTGCGCCTCCGACGGTAATAATGTCCGGTACGCCTCTTATGAGTGGTCGCGGGCCAAACAAGCCTCGCGGTTGTGGTCTTGGGTCGTCGTTGAAATCGTTTTGAAAATTGCCGCCGCCCGTAGGTGGAAAGTTATCTAATGGCGGGAAGCCTCCTCCTCCCCTGCCTGTAATATTTGATACAAGCCCTGTAGCAGCTTGAAACATTTGACCACGCGCTTGTGCGGCAGTCTTAAAGTTATGGCTCATGCGAAACTCATGGCGGTTAGCTACCCGAGCATTGCGGCGATTTTGCCTAATGTCGCGGCGTTCAGCTTTTGTACGGGCAGATAGTCATCTGTTGCGTCTGTCTGCTTTTAAAGCACGTCGCTCTTGCTGCCGCTCTCTTTTCTCTGCCCTCCGCTCTGCGAACCTGCCACTTAGTTCTACACCGCTTGGTATGCCAAAGTCTAAGTTTGTAGTAAATTGCATAAGCTAAATGCAGCGGGGCGGCAAAATCTTTTCCCACTTCACACCGCCCTCGCGCTGCCTGTTGGTTTAATTGTAAAAGCTGATGCAAAGAAAAAACGTAACTATCTAACTTTCAAACGGCTGCATATTTGTGCAAAAATGTAGCACAATTTGTAAGAGAATGTTACGATATGTTAAGCTAATAATTAAATCGAAAACCAATAACCCTATGCCATCAGGTAAACCAGACTATTCTCAAATTCGCTCAATGGCAGACTTGAGCACAATCTTTGGCGTATCGCGCATAACTATTTACAGGCACTTGAAAATGCACTTTGGCGACCGATATAAGGGTAAAAAATGGCTTTATCCGGGCGAGGTAGAGGAAATTATGCAGGTATTTAACAAAGCGCGTACAACTATTGTAAATGAGGACGATGCGCCGCTGTTGTAAACAAAAATGCCGTACCGATGCTTTGTTGTCTATCTCAATTACAACGGCAGCCCCGAAGCGGCATTGGAATGGTTGCACAACGGATAATTACACCGATTATTTAAAAACCTTATATTCTCTAAACCCTTTTCTGATTTCCAAGAAAGATACCTTGATGACGGTATAAGCCGGAATAGCAGCCAACATTCCCAATACCCCTCCTATGGTAGCTCCCGCAAAAACACTTATAAAAATTTCAAGCGGATGTGCTTTCACACTTTTTGAAAAAATAATCGGCTGTAAGATAACGTTATCGATTATCTGAGTGATGATAAAAGCTAATAGCAACTGTCCCAGTAGAAAAAGATAGCCATTTCCCTGCAATAATTCGGGCGGTGCGGTAGAAATACCAACAACTACTCCGAAAATAATGCCTATTAGAGGCCCCGCAAAAGGAATTACATTGGCAATTGCTGCAAAAATGCCAATTGTAACTGCATAGTTTATTCCCAAAATAATTAAACTAAACGAAACAATCGTAAAAATAGAAATAATTTGCAAAAGCAGCCCAAGCAGGTAATTGGACAGCAATCTTTCAATTTTATGAATGGCACTGATACTGACTTCAAAATAGCGATTGGGAATCAGGGCGATGAGTTGTTTTCTGACTTTACCTTTTTCAAACAGAAAAAAAAAGGTGATAAAGAGCACAGCTAAGATTCCGATGAAAATATTGCCTGTCGTCAGTAGCAAATCGTTAAGCATATTGCCCAATTTGAATTGTGTAAATATTTCACCCAATTTCTCCTTAAATTGAATAATCAGGAAACCACGCGGCTGATTAACTATCTTTGAATTAATCAAAAAATCTTCCACATGGGCTATTGGCAGGGATAGCTTGTCGGAAAACTCATCATAAGGAATATTGGCAATAACGGCAGCCTGCTCATTAATTAGCGGCATAAACAACAAGACGAACAATGCCAATACCCCTACTAAAATGCTGAATGAAATCAAAATAGCGATACTGCGCGGAATGCGCACACCCCTCACCTGAATTTGACTGATGGCATTGGTTGGTACTTTTAGGATGCCGGAAAGCACCATAGCCAGGATGATGTACATAACAATATCCGCAAAAATCCACACGGCAGCCAACAAGCCCACCAGCAAGGCTATAAATCCCCAATTGATTTTCATTTGTGGCATATCCAAAAAATTTGGCTTTTCGACTACTATAAAATAATTCAAAATTAGCGGTGTTGCCTATTTTTGGATATGCGCGCACAGAAAAAAAACTTAATAAGTGCAGACCAAGCATGGCAGGCTGTACAAGATGCTGCCCCTCCTGCTGCGGAAGAACTGACTTCTCTCAAAGATGCGACAGGAAAAATTCTGCGGCGGCCGGTGATTGCCGACAGGGATTTCCCGCCGTTTGACAGAGTAACAATGGACGGTATCGCCATCTGTTACGATGCCTTGGCACGAGGCAAAAGACAGTTTCGGATAGTGCATACAAGCATGGCAGGCACAGCACCGCCGCCCCTGCAAAATACCGATGATTGTATAGAAATTATGACAGGTGCTCCTTTGCCCTTATATGCCGATACTGTTATTCGCTACGAAGACATTGATATTTCAGAGGGGCGAATAGCTTTTTTAAAACCTGATGCCGCAGTTCAAAAACATCAGAATGTGCATTGGAAGGGTAGCGATGCAGCAGCCAATCAACAACTGATAGCCTCTGGCACTTTGTTGAAACCTGCACACATAGCCATTGCAGCAGCTTGCGGCTATGCACAGTTGTACACATCGCGTATGCCGAAGGCAATAGTTATCGGTACGGGCGATGAACTTGTCCCGATAGAATCTGCACCGCTGCCGCATCAGATTCGGCAGTCTAATGCTCATATGCTGGCCGCAGCATTAGCCACTTATGGTGTATCTGCGCATACGAGCCACCTGCCCGATAATCGGCAAATAATTACAGCCAATCTTGCTCATATTATCAGCAACTACGACTTGATTATTATCAGTGGTGGAGTTTCGGCAGGCAAAGCAGACTACATACCCGACCTGCTTGAAAATCTGGGTGTTGAAATTATTTTTCACGGTGTCAAACAAAAGCCGGGCAAACCTCTGCTGTTTGGTCGGATGCAAACAAGCCCTGCTACTGTTTTTGCGCTGCCGGGTAATCCTGTATCGGCCTTTATGTGCCTACAACGCTACGTAGCGGCTTGGCTGCAAAAACATTTGTTGCAACAAGAACAACCCCTACTCTATGCCCGCCTGACCGATGATGTAACATTCAGCCCTGCACTGACTTATTTTTTACAAGTGCATACGTACACCGACCGAGAGGGCATCTGTTGGGCAGAACCGGTAGCAGGCGGCGGCTCAGGAGACTTTGTGAACTTGCTGTCAGTAAACGGATTTCTTTTGCTGCCGCCGCATCAATCGCATTTTAAAAAAGGCGAAACCTATCCTTTGTTGCCTTTCTAAGGTGGTTAAACAAAAAAAACGTATTTTAGTGCACATGAAAACGCATAAAAAACGCCATTATGTCCAATAGTTCTAAGCTGTATCTGATTGCACTTGCCACTGTTGTCCTTTCCGTGACGGGTTATTTTTGGGGCAACAATCCACAAAGCACTTGGGATGAATTGTTTCTGATAGTAATCATTGTCAATATTTTAATACTGTTGATTTTTACACATGTATGGTTTATTGAACCTGTAAAAAAAATAGCTAATATAGCCCAAAAAATAACCAATGGCAACTATAATATTCAATTTGATTATAGCGGAAACCCGTATTTTGACCAAATTATTTACAGCTTAAATACCACCACAAGCGGCATCAGCCAAGCACGCGAATTTATCAGACAAATAGGCGAAGGAAAATTAGATGCTGATTTTCAGACCACAGATAAAACGGTACTGTCCAAAGACCCCTTGGCACAAGCGCTGCTGGCCATGAAAAAGCAGTTAGTAGCTATCAACCAACAAGAGCAACAGCGCAAATGGGCAGCCGAGGGCATAGCACTTTTCGCCCAGATATTGCGAGCCAACCAAAAAAGCGAGGAGGAAATAGCCCGCGATATCATTACCAACATGGTTCGGTATATCAATGGCATTCAGGGCGCACTCTATATTCTCAAGGAAGACCATAAAGGCAACAGCATCCTGCAATTGTCTGCCGCTTTTGCCTTGTCAGAAGAGCGCCTTACCAAGCAACAACTGCTGCCCGGAGAAGGCCTCATAGGGCAAGCATTCTTAGAAAAACAACATTTCTATTTGGACAACCTCCCTGCCGAGTACACCCGCGTAGCATCAGGCTTGGGCGAATCCACTCCCCGATACCTGCTCATTGTACCACTAAAAGCCAACGAATTGGTCTATGGTGTCATTGAAATAGCTTCCATGAACCCCATAGAGAAGTATATGATTGACTTTGTACTGCAGGTAGGCGAAAACATTGCAGCCACTGTTGCCACCATTACTGCTAACCATAAAAATCTCCGTTTGTTGGAAGAGGCACAAGAAATAGCCGAGCAACTCCGCGCGCAGGAAGAAGAAATGCGCCAAAATATGGAAGAACTGATAGCTACTCAGGAAGAAATGGCGCGCAAACAAGCAGAACTGGAACTTTCGCATCAGCAGTTGCAAAAAGCCAAAGAAGAATTGGAAGAAAATGAGCACAAAATCCGAAGAGTGGTCGAAGAACAACAAGAAATGATTAGGCAAATGGAGATTCAGAAAAAGAAAATGGAAGCCAACGAAGCAGTGCTCAAGAAAGCCTATGATAAAATGCGCCAAAACAAAGAAGAGATCGACAAAAAACGCAGGGAACTAGAAGAAGCCAATAAACAATTAACGGTGCAAAAAAACAAGATAGAGGCTAACGAAATCATTTTAAAGAAATCATACGAAAAAATGCGCCAGCAAAACAATGAAATTAAAGAAAAACAAATGCAATTAATACTCAAAAGTGAAATCAGTCAATTGCTAATGGATGTAGTAGAAGGCTTCTACTACGTTTGTGATGTAACAAAAGACTACCGCACAATCGCTATTGAAGGCAATATACAGCAGCTCACAGGCTATCAGCGCGAACAAGTACTCGGCAACGAAGTTCCCTTGGGCAAACTCATCCATCCAGACTACAAAAACTATGTAAATACAGAAGTTGAAAAGGCCATTAACGACCGCAAGTTCTATGTTATAGAGTATGACATGCTTACCGCCGACGGAAATATCAAACGAGTATGGGAAAAAGGCCTTCCCGTATTTGACGACAAAAAAAAAGTCAGCTACCTGATGGGCTTTGTTATTGACTATGAATTAACCAAAAAACTTAAACTCAACGCTGCCTGACAATGAATGAGCAGAACGATATTTTTTATGAACTCTTATTCTCTCAACCTCTTTACCTGATACCGGACAAACATGAGATGCCACGGGCTGATGAGCGCGTACAGTCATCTGTTTTGGCTGTGGTAACCAGTATGCCGCTTGCCCCCGCAGAAGAAGAGCTGCTGCAAAAAATCCTGCAAGCCGCTAAAATCAATCCGGCACAGGTTGATAAAATACCTGTTGCGGACTATCGCGCAGAAGAAAACAGTAACAGAAAGCATATTCTGTTTTTTGTAAGACCCGACCGTTTGCCCAAAGAATTAGCCGTTTTTGGCATATATCGCGCTGCACCTGCCTATGAAAAAGCGCATGTAATCATTGCCAACGACTTAGCTATGCTTGCCACCGACACTGCAGGCAAAAAACAATTATGGAAACTTCTCCAACAAACCTTCCTGCAATGAAAAAATTCACACAAACAGCTAAAACCCTATTGCCTGCCCTTGCTGCCGTTGCATTGGCGGGCTGTCAATCTAAGCAACCTTCAGAGATGGAAAAACAAACACTACCACCGGCACCTGTTGCCAAAATTATCCCCAAAGAGCTGACTGCACACGGCCACACTCGTATTGATAACTACTACTGGCTCAATAACAGAGAAGACACTGCCGTTATTAATTATCTAAAAGCCGAAAATGAATATTTGGATGCCGTAATGGCTCCTACTGCTGCCTTGCAGGAAAAACTTTTCAATGAAATGAAAGGGCGAATTAAAGAACAAGACGAGTCTGTGCCTTACTTCCTACGGGGTTATCATTACATCACCCGCTACGAGCAAGGCGGTGAATACCCGATTTATACCCGCAAAAAAGGGACGCCGGAAGCCCCCGAAGAGGTAATGCTGAACGTCAATGAAATGGCCAAAGGATATGCCTACTATCAGGTCGGAGGGCTGAAAATAAGCGATGACAATCGACTGCTTGCCTACGGCGCGGATACCGTCAGTCGCCGCATTTACACCCTGTATTTCAAGGACTTGCAAACCAGCGAAACACTCAAAGACGTAATTGCCAACACTACGGGCAACATGGCATGGGCGGCCGACAATAAAACCGTATTCTACTCCCGCCAAGATTTGCAAACCCTACGCTCCTTCCAAATCTGGAAGCACGTAATCGGTACCAATCCCCAAGAAGACCAACTGATTTACGAAGAAAAAGACGAGACGTTTAGTGTAGGCGTATATCGCTCAAAATCAGACAAATACCTGTTTATCTACTCCAGCAGCACACTGACTACCGAAGCCCGTTTTCTGGATGCTGCGCAGCCTAACGGTAAATTCACGGTATTTCTACCACGAGAGCACGGACACGAGTACAGCATAGACCATGCGGGTAATAAATTTTACATTCGTACTAACTGGCAGGCAGAAAATTTCCGCATAATGGAAGCGGAGGAAAAAGCCGTTGGTAACAAACAAGCGTGGAAAGAACTCATTCCACACCGCACCGATGTATTTGTAGAAAGTTTTGACGTTTTTAAAGACTATCTGGTCATAGAAGAGCGCAAAGAAGGCTTGATTCGCTTGCGGATACGCCCTTGGGCAAACCCCGCTGCCGAGTATTACGTGGACTTTGGCGAACCGACCTATACCGCCGGCTTGAGCAGCAACCCCGAATTTAATACAACCATACTGCGCTACGGCTACACCTCACTCACTACGCCCAACTCCACCTATGAGTACGACATGGCAACCCAAACCAAGAAATTGCTCAAACAACAGGAAGTTTTGGGCGGCTTCAAAAGTGAGGCCTATCAGTCGGAAAGACTCTACGCCACAACCCGCGACGGTGTACAAGTTCCCATTTCAATTGTTTACAAAAAAGGTTTCAAAAAAGACGGCAAAGCACCCCTGCTGCTCTATGCTTACGGCTCTTACGGCTACTCAACAGACGCTTATTTCAGTTCTAATCGCCTGAGCCTGCTCGACCGCGGTTTTGCCTTTGCCATTGCACACATTCGCGGCGGGCAAGAAATGGGCAGACAATGGTATGAAAACGGCAAATTGCTCAAAAAGAAAAACACCTTCTACGATTTCATCGATTGCGGCAAATATCTGATTGCTGAAAAATACACTTCGCCCGAGCATTTGTACGCCAATGGCGGCAGCGCAGGCGGCTTGTTGATGGGTGCGGTTGCCAACATGGCCCCAGAACTGTTCAAAGGCATCGTAGCCGATGTGCCTTTTGTGGACGTAGTAACCACCATGCTGGATGACTCCATCCCACTTACCACAAGTGAGTATGACGAGTGGGGAAACCCGAACGACAAAACTTACTATGACTACATGCTCAGCTACTCGCCCTACGATAACGTAGAGAAAAAAGCCTACCCACATTTGTTGGTAACAACAGGCTTGCACGATTCGCAAGTGCAATACTGGGAACCGGCTAAGTGGGTAGCCAAACTCCGCGCCACGAAGACCGACAACAATTTACTGCTGCTCAAAACCAACATGGAAGCAGGACACAGCGGCGCTTCGGGCAGATTTGCGCCATTGAAAGAGGTAGCGCTGGAATACGCATTCTACCTCTATCTGGAAGGCATCAAAGAGTAAAACCGATATTTTAGACAATCTGAAAACGAAAACAACTATGACAAACTACAATCGCAAAATGCGCATGGGGATGGTTGGCGGAGGCATTGGCGCTTTCATAGGTGCAGTGCATCGCATGGCAGCCGCCCTTGACGGTGAAATAGAACTTGTTTGCGGCGCTTTCAGCAGCGACCCCGAAAAATCGCGTCTCTCCGGTGCACAACTCTACCTGCCGCCCAATCGCGTATATGGCAGCTACGAGGAGATGATTCTCAAAGAAAAAGCGCTGCCCGAAGGCGAACGCATGGATTTTGTAGCCATCGTAACGCCTAATCATATGCACTTCCCTCCTGCCAAAATGGCATTAGAAAACGGCTTTGATGTCGTTTGCGACAAACCCGTAACGTTTAACTTAGCCGAAGCGAAAGAATTAGCGGAGATTGTGCAAAAAAACGGGCGACTATTTGCCCTTACGCATAACTACACCGGCTATCCGATGGTGAAAGAAGCCCGCGAAATTGTTCGCAGCGGGCACATCGGGAAAGTACGCAAAGTAGTAGTAGAATATCCGCAAGGTTGGCTGGCAACGCTTGTGGAAGCTACCGGCAGCAAGCAGGCATCGTGGCGTACCGACCCAACCAAATCGGGTGCGGCGGGCTGCATCGGCGATATCGGCACTCATGCCGAGAACCTTGCCGAATACATCACCGGTCTGCAAATTACCGAACTTTGCGCCGATATCACCACTTTTGTTCCCGGGCGAAAATTGGACGATGACGGCAACATATTACTGCGATTCAACAACGGCGCAAAAGGCATTTTGCAAGCAAGTCAGATTTGCGTAGGCGAAGAAAACAACCTCAACATCCGCGTGTATGGCGAAACAGGCGGTATTTGGTGGCATCAAATGGAGCCTAATACCTTAGAACTGACCCTGATAGACCAACCCAAACAACTGATTCGCACAGGAGTAGGGCAACTCTCGGCGGCAGCACAAGCACATACGCGCATCCCCGCAGGCCATCCGGAAGGCTACTTAGAAGCATTTGCCAACATCTACCGAAACTTTGCCCGCACCCTACGCAGCCGCTTGAAAGGAGCAACTCCAGACCCGCTCTACACCGACTTCCCTACAATAGAAGACGGTGTAAGAGGTATGGCATTCATTGAGGCAGTTGTCGCCGCATCGGCAAGCAATGAAAAATGGTATCCGTTGGCAAAATGAGCGAAACTACACTTGCCAAAGCTAACGAAAAACACTGGCAGGCAGCTATCAGGCGATTTGAAAACTACCTGCGTTTGGAACGAGGCTTTACCGAAAATTCGGTAGATGCCTACAAGCGCGACATAAAAAAACTGGCCGAGTTTATCTGCATGGACTATCCTTATTTGGAAAGCCGGCAGATTGAACTCTGCCACTTACAGCGGTTCATGGAATTTTTGACAGAATTACAACTGTCCCACAGCACGCAGGCGCGCATTGTTTCAGGTATCCGCACGTTTTTTAAATATCTGGAAGACGTAGAAAACCTGCCGGGTAATCCTGCCGAGAATCTGCAAGCACCTGCTACTCAATACTTTTTGCCCGATACTCTGAGCGTACAAGAGATAGAAGACGTTATCAATGCCGTTGATTTATCGCAAAACGAAGGGCACAGAAATCGTGCTATTCTGGAAGTTTTGTACAGTTGCGGAGTGCGGGTTAGCGAACTGATTGCGCTCCGCATCACAGACTTTCTCCCCGACTTGGGCTTTATTCGCGTTAGAGGAAAAGGGCGGAAAGAACGTCTCATTCCTATCGGTAAACATGCCATACAAGCCTTAGAACTCTACCTGAACCATGTCCGCCCCCGGCAGCCCATAGCGCAAGGGCATGAGAATATCATTTTCCTCAACCGAAACGGCAAAGCGCTGTCCCGTGTGATGGTCTTTTACATTGTTAGCAAGGCTGCTCAAAATGCAGGTATCAACAAAAACGTAAGCCCGCACACCTTCCGCCATTCTTTTGCCACGCATCTGATTGAACGGGGCGCAGACCTGATTTCCGTACGCGATATGCTGGGGCACGAGTCCATCATTACAACAGGTATCTACACGCACGTAAGCCGCGAACACCTAAAACAAGTAGTTAATCAGTGCCATCCGGCGGCACAATGGTCTGCTCTATAATTGATTGCATGGAAGAGTGGAGCGCATCAGGTTGTACAAACAAAGGTAGTATAGCTAAAATCCACAAGACAAGCATATGTTCATTATCGTTTTTTGGTTGCATAACCTCGGACACATGCCATGCGTTCGCACTTATTCCAAAAAATTCAGTGGCTATACCAACTGCACTTCATCGCCAATTTGTAGCATTTTATCTGCCTGATTTTCAGGAATGATTGTATGAATGCTCAAATAGTAGTAATGCGGAAACTGGCTTTGAGGTACAAAAGGCGCCATTTGCCTGCGCCGATGCTGCTCAAAAATTGCTTGAAATTGCCTGTCGGCTACCCCTGTGTCGGGGTTTCGCGAAGGAACAGGGCAGCGCGCACAGGCTTTCACTCCGTACACTGTTACCGCTCCTAACCGAAAGGCGACCGATAAACCTATTTCGCCGATGAGGCTGTCTTCCCAAAAGGGCGGACAGCCGCCAAGCTCGATATTAGCCCTGAATCGGCGGCGGGTTTCTTCCAAACTCATACCGAACCAATCAGCCACTGCCCGCAAGGTTGCCGTACTGATGACGGTAGGCCCCGTACGGCTGTCATCGTCGGGGAAGCCTGTCAGGTTGTTTTGCCGCATGGTAACAGATATGCCCAGAAAATCACCCACCCAGCGGGCGATAGCTTCTTGGTCATAAAACAAATCAAAGGTTTTGCTATGGTTAGCTACCGAAAGGGTAACCAAGCGGTAATTGAGGTTATAGTCTGCCCTGATGCGCTGAATGGCAGGGTACTTTTTGGCATTTACGGTTCTGCCTTCTGCATTAAAGAAAGCAAATTGCCTGTCCCATGCAAGGCTGCCACCTTGGGTAATGGCAGCCTGCACTACCGACAAGCCGTCCATTGACTTGACAGGATAAACAACCATGTTCTCTATGAAGGGAGTCATTCCATTTTGGTAAGCAAGGTAGAACTTTCTTTTCTGCCTTTATCATCGTACAACTCCGACTTCACTACACCTACACCTTTGGCCAAATATTCTACGCCTTTCATTTGGCGTGTACCCATTACTTTTACAGACAAATCGTAGCTGACCTTTACGCAGTCAAATTTGCCGGCGGGTGTTTCTACTGTTTCCATACCTTCTACCTTGCGGTTGGTGTACGCAATGGTCATGTTCATAATGGTCATGCCGCCTTTAATGCCAGAAGTTATTTTAACACTGGCATCGCTGAGTGCCTGCCCTGCGTTCGGTTGGTTGGGATAAGCCAACTGGTCGCCGACAAAAGTCATTTCAAACTCAGGACCCTTAGGCATGGACTCAGAAGAAAAGTTGCGAATATCAGAGTAGAAACTTCCGTTTTCGCATTGGCCATTAAACTCACCGGAGGTAAGAGGTTTGCCCTTAGCATCAAAAGTTTCACTTTTGAATACCAACAAAAATCCGCCATTGGCAGGCGTTTTTTTAACTATCGTGTTTCTGACAATGCCGGTAGGTTTGTCTTTTTTGTCATAGGTGGTCAGCTCTACTTTGCTGCCCTCCTTAAACTGAAAATAACCGTCGCAGTTGTCTTGTGCAAAAGCGGCTAACCACGTGAAAGCCGCAAAGAGAAGTGATAATAAGCGTTTCATAAGAGTATATAATTGTTAGGAGTTTAGTGGGAGGCGGCATTACCTTGCCGGAGCGGCCTGCAAAATTTCTTTGAGCCGTTTCTGCGATTTTTCCGATAAACCATTAGGCGCTATGTCTAACTGCCTGATGATATCAACTAAGCTGTTAATCTTTCCTTCCAACGGGAAAAATTTATTAATCAGAATGACGCGTGTATCTTTCAACACGCAGTATCCTGATTTGAAATTGCCTTTTTCATAGCGCAGGATATAGTCAGTTTCAGCGATAATATTTTCCAGAGAATCGAGAAAAGGCTTTGTGTAGCGAATCATGTTGCTAAGCATTGGTCAGGCGGCGAACGGTTTCTACCAGTACGTCAAAATTAATAGGCTTTTGGATGTAGTCATTGATACCGGCATTGAGGAAATCATCCATGGTATAGTTTTTTGCATTGCCCGTAATGGCCACAATCGGAATAGCTGCTTTTTTGGAGTCGGGCAGTTGGCGAATGCGTCCGGCACATTCCATACCGTCCATCACAGGCATACTAATATCCATCAGGATAATATCGCAGTTGTTATTTTCCAGATAGTCCAGTACCTGCTGACCATTCTTTACTACCGTGATATCAAAATTCTGAAACTGCAAAACGCGGCGCGTAATATTTTGAATAACAGAACTGTCTTCAGCAATTAAAACTTGTTTGGGCATGTACATAGGGGGTTTAGCAATACAATTTTACGAATTTATCTGCAAAATAGCCCGATAGTGTTGTTGAAATTCGGCAAAAAGGCGTACTAAACCTGCAAACTCATCTTCGGCGTTTTGCGTTTGGTTTTGTTTGAGTGCTGCCTCAAATGCTGCTGCAGCAGTGTACAATTTTTCTATGCCCAACGTACCGGCATTGCCTTTCAGTGTGTGCAAAATTCCTTTGGCAGCATCAAACTGTTTTTCCGAAATATGAATGGCCAATGCCTCGAGCAGTTGTCGGCTTTCTTGCTCAAATTCTACGTAGGACTCTTCTATCATTTCTCTGCCGCCGTATTTGGTCATTTGTGCCACCACCTCCGGATTAATGATGTCTAAGGCGGTTTCCGTAGCTGCGCACTCTGTCAAAGGGGTATCCTCCGAAGCAAGCTGCATTTTTCTTTCGCTGCTGCCGGCAACCAACTCTTTTACTTTTGCAATCAGCGCCTGCGCTTTAATGGGTTTGGCAATAAAATCATCCATGCCTGCCTGCAAGAAACTGTCGCGTTCTTCCTGCATGGAAAATGC
Source organism: uncultured Cytophagales bacterium (assembly GCA_938039675.1). Classification (GTDB taxonomy): domain Bacteria; phylum Bacteroidota; class Bacteroidia; order Cytophagales; family Thermoflexibacteraceae; genus Rhodoflexus. The sequence continues at coordinate 404,966 of CALHUI010000003.1, read as the reverse complement.
CGTCATGGCAACAATAGGCGGCAGATGCGGCAGGCCAAGTTGTTTGATTTGTTGGGTGGTTTCTATGCCGTTCATTACGGGCATTTGTACGTCCATGAAAATCAGGTCAAAATTCTGCTGCTGCACCATCTCAATGGCTTCCTTACCGCTACGGGCTATGCTTACGTTACATCCGGCACGTTTCAGGATACTGCGGGCTACGTTGAGGTTTACACTGTTGTCATCAACTACCAGCACGTGCGGATTGGACAGAATCTGCCCACTAATTTGTGTTTCGCGCTGCTGCTCGGTTTCTTCGGTAACTACGTCTTCCGCCCGACAGGCTTTGGCGCGGAAGGTGAACCAGAACGTACTGCCCACGCCCGGCTTCGACTCTACGCCAATATAGCCGTACATGAGGCGGCAAAGTTCTTGCGAAATGGAAAGGCCAAGCCCTGTGCCACCATAAGATTTGGTATAGCTGTTGTCCAATTGGCTAAATTTCTGGAAAAGTAATTCCTGTTGCTCGCGGGCAATGCCGATGCCTGTGTCTATCACCTTAGCTCTGAGCAAATAGCCTTGTTCATGTTCGTCTAACAAAATATCGTTGGGGTCGGGTTGTTCGGCCACTTCGAGCACAATTTCAATGCTGCCTTTTTCGGTAAATTTGAGTGCATTGGAGGTCAGGTTGGAAAGAATCTGCAACAGGCGCGTTTCATCGGCAACGATATAGACAGGAACATCAGGTGCTATGCGATAGCTGAAATCAATATCTTTTTGCAAAGCCCGCTGCTGGAAAAGCGCAATCAGTTTGTCCATCATGTGCATTAACGATATAGGGACTTTGCGCAACTCCATTTTACCTGCCTCAATTTTTGACAGGTCGAGGATGTCGTTGAGGATATAAAGCAGTGTTTCCGATGATTTTTTAATCGTATTGATATACTGACGGTATTCGGGCTCTAAATTTTCGGCCTCCGAAAGCAGGTCAATCATACCGATGATACCGTTCATCGGTGTGCGGATTTCATGGCTCATGTTGGAAAGGAAGCGTTTTTTGACTTCCAGCGAGTGCTCGGCCAAATCTTTGGCAAGGCGCAACTCATCGGCTGCTTTCTTTTTAACGGTGATGTTGTGCGCCACGCCTGCCACCTCATCTACCTCAAAACTATTGGTCGTAACAATGGGGTTAAGAAAAACCTCATACCAATATTCCTCGCCATTGATACCGGTCATTTTCCGCTCAAACTGCTGCGGATACCCCGAAAGGGCTAATTTGTATTTGTCTAACCAAAAATAAACCTGTTCGCGGTCGTTTTGTCGGTAAATTTCGGGCAGCGACATGCCCGCCACAAGATTGATGTTATACAGCAAGCGCAAAGAGTTGGCATAGTTGCCGTTGAATCGGGTAATGTTCAGGTCTTTATTAACCGACCACATCAGGTGCTGGCCGCTTTCAAAAATAGCTTGCAGGCGTGCGTTTTGCTCGTTGATTTTCTCCTGATTCTGTGTGCGCTGAATAGCTGTGGCCAACTGTCCGGAAATAAAATTCAACAAGTCAAGGTCGCGCTTATTATACATTTTGCGGTCTTTGTAGGACTGCAAAATAATCATACCAATTACCCGCTGGTCTATTTTGAGCGGTACGCCCATCCACGTTTGCGGCAAAACCTCCTCGGCGTGTATGTCGTTGCTTTGGATGATGCGCTGCAACATGTCGTCATAAAAGAACATCGGGCGGTCAAAGTTGAGCGCATATTCGGCAAAAGCCCGCCCTTGAATACCTTCGTCGGGGGCATAGTCCGAATTGACGTAGTAGGGAAAATAAACGCTCTGGTCTTTTTCGCTGCGCAAGGCAATCAGGAAACTGTCCACTTCTATAGTCTTTTTGAGTTCCATGTAGAAATTGTGGTACAGCATTTCCAAATTGGTGCTGCTAACGGTCAGTTTGGAGAGGTTGTAGTAGAGCGTTTGTGCCTTTTCCGAGCGAATTTGTTCGGTTACGTCGTGCAGTACGGCGCGATAAATGGCAGGCTTGCCTTCTTCAAAACTATAGCTGATACTGCCGCGCAAATTGATTTTGCGTCCGCTGCGGCTCACAAAGCAGGTCTCAAAATTGCCTACTGCCCCTTCTATGGCAGCTTTATCTAAGGTGTGGTTCAGCATGGCCACGTTGTCGGGATGCACAACGTCTTGCAAACGCATGATGTGGATGCTTTCAGGCGTATATTCGAGCGTGTTGTACCATGCTTTATTGACAAAAACAAAGTTGCCGGCAGCGTCTGTAATTTGAATCAGGTCGCTGGCATTGTCAAACAAGTCCTGTAACAGTAAATTGCTTTGCGTCAGTGCCTGTTGTATGCGCAAGGTTTCGGAAACATCCTCTCCAACGATGGTGATGGAGGCAGGTTGCCCGTCGAGATTATTCCATACGATGGTGTTAAATCGGAGTTGGAGTTGCTCGCCATTGGCACAGCGCAACCTTCCGCGAAAAGTGTTGAGCAGTTGCTCGTAGAACAATGTATGCTCCCCTGCCGGTTTTTCCGACTGTTCAAACAGTAAAATTTGCTGCAAGGGCGTTCCTATGAGTGCTTCCTCGTCCCAGCCGGTGCTTTGCAGCAAAAAGCGGTTGCAGTAAGAAATGCGCCCGTCGGTTTCTACGGTCAGTGCCAGAAGGTTGGCTTTTTCAATGGCACTTTCCAAGCCTTCGCGCGAGTAGCGCAGTGCCTCTGCTCGCGTCAGTTCCAGTTCTTTTACTTTGCGCTCGGTAACATCCGAAGCCGAAAATATAAATCCCTTGAACTCATTGCGATTGTCAAAATAAGGCATCCCGTTTTCCAGCATCCATCGGTACTCGCCGTTTTGCTTGCGCAGGCGATACCCCACCTCAAAATTCTGCCGCTTGACCAAGTTTTCGTTGAATACGGCAATCAGATAGGTTCTGTCTTCCGGATGTACATATTGCAGCCATTGAATGTGTTCTCGCAAGCTCAACCCGACAAACTTGTACCAGCGCTGGCTGAAAAACACAAAATTTCCGGCGGCATCGGTGGTGCGCAACAGCGAAGGAGAATTATCGGCAATAATGCGGAATCGGTTTTCACTTTGTACCAATTTGTTGGCCATCCGTGCCTGCGTAATAAAGCTGCTGATTTCTGCCCCCAATAAGTTCAGCAACAAGGTTGAGTTGCGCATATTGCTGTCCAACTCAAACAACAGGGCGTGGCTCGTTTTATTTTCAACGATGATGGGGATAAACAGCAAATGGTTTTCCTGTGCGGAACTGATGGTGCCGGCGGGCAGTTCCAGCGATTGCCGCTCTTGGAATAATATGGAGTATTGTGCCGTTTGAATTTCTTTGAGTTCGGGCAGCAGCGCTTGGGTGATATTGAAATGAAATTTGAGCAGTGCAAAATACAAATCGTTGCTGACCTGATAAAAACCTGCTCCTTTGAGATAATCCAGCTCGTACAGTTTGGCAATAGCCGTTATCAGAATGTCATCGGTGCGGTGCATACCGGAAACCGCCCGAATGGTTTCTTTGACAACTTTCAGCTCGTTGTAGTTGGCAATAACCGACTCCTCCTTTATCTGCTGGTGGGTAATGTCGCTAAGGAAGCCTACGAGCATTTCCTGCCTGCCGTAGCGAATTTTCTTAAATACAATCTCGCTTTTCCGCAAATCGCCATGGGGGCTTTTCTCTGTCCACCGATACATGGACTGTAGATTCTTCCATGCCTCTACAATTTGCTCGCGCAGTTGTTTTTTGCAAACTGTTCCCGATTTGAGCAAATCGTAGAAAGGAACGCCATATATTTCGTCGGCATTTCTTTGAAGGAATTTTAAAGCCGCATCATTGATTTCCACAACCATACTGCCTGCATTGAGCAATACCATCGGCTGCGGACTGTCTTCAAACAACTGTCGGTAAAATTTCTGCTGCGAGACTTCGGGCTGCTCTTGGCTCATGTCCCACCCTAACCAGCGCACATAGCTCCCGCTTTCCGAAACGGTTGTTACCTGCTCTAACCGTGCTTCAAACCTGACATAGTGCAGATTACCGTTTTTGTCAATCAGTCGCTGTTTGCCTGCTGTGTACCGATGCTCAATGAGTTGCTCGATATAACCGTGAAACAGGTGGCGCTCGTCGTGTGCAATAAAATGGCGGATATTTTCAGGTTTGCCGTTTTTATCAAAAGCATCAAAAAAATCAGCCATTTCATCGTTTATGCAGATGATGCTGCCCGAAATATCGTGCAAACAGACCCAAGATGCCGTATCTGCGGATACTTCATCGGGCGGATAACTCAACTTTTCTTCTAACACCCTGAGTTGTTGGCGCAGATGTTCCGCTTCCTGCCGTAATAACTGTCTGTTTTTGCCGGTATCGGAAAATATCATGCTGTTTATTGGCTACTGGACGCCTACCGAATATAGCAAATTCACAGCAAAGAATATGACTTTTTTGAGTGAAAAGCAATTTTGACCCGCTAAATTTTGCAAAATGGGTTGGTGCGCTGCTCATAGCCGATGGTGGTTTCGGGGCCATGTCCCGGGTAAACTACCGTTTCGGGCGGCAGGGTGTACAACTGCGAACGGATGCCGGCAAGTAATTGCTCGTGATTGCCGCCCGGCAAATCGGTTCTGCCGATGCTGTTGTAGAAAAGAACATCGCCGCCAATGCAATAACCATCAGACGGGCTATAAAACACCAGATGCCCGGGCGAGTGCCCCGGCACAAATCGGATTTCCATTTGCGCCGTGCCGAAAACAAGCCGGTCTTTTTCGGTCAGAAAACCCGAAGGCGTAGCGGGTTCATAGCCACCGAAGCCGTATAAGCCTGCATATTGCGGTACGGATGCCAATATAATCTGCTCTTTTTCGGGAATTAAGAACGGAACTTTATAGGTTTGTTGGATAAAGTAATTACCCAATACATGGTCTATGTGGCAGTGTGTATTGACAAGCAGCGCAACTTCCAGCCCATTTTCGGCAATATATTGCTGCAAAAAGGCCTTTTCGTGCCTGTGATAGCAGCCGGGGTCTATCACTACCGTTTTGCCTTGCGGGTCGGAAAGCAGGTAAGTATTTTCCTGAAATTCATTGAAAGTAAATCGGTGTATTTTAAGCATGAGATAAGCAATCAATAAGGAACTTTATCAAAAAAAACGGCCTTTCTGCGCGCACTTCGTCAGATGGAAGCAACAATGCAAAAGTCAGCTCCCTTTGTGTAAATGCCAAATATCAGATGTGTTTTTCATCGGTTGCAAAAGCATCTGCATAAAATCAGCCTTACCAAACACAGAAAGTTGGTAAGGCTGACAAGTAATTGAATAGTCTGGCGCGAACTTTTCAGAATCCGCTCACAGGGGTTTAAAAACCGCTGTTAGGAATTCGGAAAAGCTTGTTGGCCGTTGCAGACGCTAACAGCACTTTACACAAAAATAAGGTACTAATTTGCTCAATTGATTAAATGAGGTTTTTGCACATATCAACCCATCAGAGCACCACCAGTTTCACATCTATGTTGCCGCGGGTGGCTTTAGAATATGGACAGGTTGCATGGGCTTTATCTACAATTTCCTCGGCTTCAGCTTTATTCAAATGAGGCAAGGCTACATGAATTTCAGCCCCTAAACCAAAGCCCCCTTCACTATCGCTACCAATGTGGACTTTAACGGTAACAGTGGCATCTGCCATGTTTTTCCCCTTGCCGGCAGCTTGCAAAGCACCGCCAAAGCAAGCGGCATAAGCGGCGGCAAACAATTGCTCGGGGTTGGTATAATTTCCTTTGGGGCCGCCCAAAGCTACGGGTTGGCGTACTTCAAGGTCTAAAACGCCATCGTCGGATTTTACGTTTCCGGTGCGTGCACCCACGTTGGTTACTGATGCTGTGTAGTGTATTTTGTTGAGCATATTTGTTGCAGTTGAGCTTGTCGTAAATATAACGATTATCTGTCAACTTTTCGCTACGCTTCGGGTACCGGAGGAATACCTGTTCCTTCCGGCACTTGTTCTATCAGTCGCGCAATTTCTTCTCTGATTTGCTCAACAGTATAGCTGTCATCGAATACAATGGGGGGCTTAAACCGAACGGAAAGGGTTGTGCCGCGTTTTTTGAGCTTCAATCCTTTTTTATCAAATGCACGACGGAATCCGTTCAATACCACCGGTATAACAATAGGTTTAAAGTCTTTGATAATGTGTGCCGTTCCTTTGCGCACAGGTGCGTAAGGTTTTGTGGTGCCTTGCGGGAAGTTAATTACCCAACCGTACTCTAATGCTTTTTTAATTTTTTCAGGTGCTTGTCTGTCTGGACCGCGCTGTATATCTTGGCCTTTACTGCGCCATGAGCGGCGAACGGTTACGGCTCCGGCATAGGTAAAAACCTTTGGCAAAAATCCGCTTTCAAGCATGGTTTCTTCGGCAGCCACATAAAAACTTTTTACTCTTGGCAAAAAAAAGTATATAGGAAAGCGAATAGAATCTTTCATCCGCCATTTGACGCTGCAAAAAATGTGGTATAACGCAATCACATCGGCATAGTAGGTCTGGTGATTGGAAATAAAAAGAACATTCTTATCGGGTAAATCCATTAGGTATTCTGTTCCTTCTATCTTCAATTTGTTGATAATGTTCATGCGTGCATACGTACCTACTGCAAAAACGCTTAACAGCGCACGTTTCAAAATCAGCCAGTTGCCGAAGGGGTCGCGCCGAAGAAGCTTCAACTGCGGCAACTTTACTTTTTTAGGATTCAGTATGCGAATAGCCATCACAAATGCGGTTTAATTTTGTTGCATTAAGGTTATGCCGTCATGAAATATTTAACCAAATCTTCATTTACGCATAATTACAAAAAAAGCAGCTAACTCGCTATTGGCTGATAAAGGAAATAATGTCGGCAGGCATTTCATGTCCACCTTCAAAATTAACTACCTGTGGGCGCAAGCCAATACTTTCCAAAGCATGAAAATGTTTTTCGGCTTGGCCTTCGGGAATCAGCTCATCGCGGTTGCCGTACACAAACAACAATTCGCGCGAGGAAATAGGTGTTTCGTGTACGTTTGACAGCACATCGGCAGGCATTTCTCCTGCCCACATAATCAGGCGATTATAGGGTACTTTGCTATATGCCAGCCAACGGCAAAGCGTAGCACACCCTTGCGAAAAGCCCAACATGTACACTTTTGGTACATGTTGGAAATGCGGTTTGGCCGATTCCAGCGCATAGACTGCCTGCAAATAGTGCATATTGTTAGCTATATCGTTCAGGCGGTCTTCATGGGTCATCCAAACTGCCCCTACCCTGCCCTCAAAGCCTTTCAGGTAGTGCTTGGAAAGCCCCTGTGGTGCTATGATGTAGTTAGCGACAGGGTCTAAATGAGCAAACTTTCGGACAAAGTAGGCGGCCAATTGCCCGTAGCCGTGCATAATCCACCAGATTTTCTCTGTCTGAGCCGAAAGTGTGCCCCACGTATAGTAGCGGGCATTAAAATTGAAAACGGCATCGTGTTGTGCAAGGTCTTCCATTGGCTTACAAACGCTCTTGCAGGGTTTTCGCCAACTCCTCATAACCTGCTTTGCCTAACAAGGCAAACATATTGACCTTATAAGCCTCTACGCCAGGCTGGTCAAACGGATTGACACCCAGAATATAGCCGCTGATGGCACAGGCTTTTTCGAAGAAGTAGAACAACTGCCCGATGTAGTACTCGCTGATAGTCGGAATTTCAATGACCAAATTAGGAACGTTGCCTTCTATGTGGGCAAGCAAAGTGCCTTTTTCAGCCATTTTATTAACGGTGTGCATGTCTTTCCCTGCCAGATAGTTAAGTTTGTCCAAATCCTCGGCATCGGTCGGAATGACAACCTGACGGCGGGTTTTGGCAACAGAAATAACGGTTTCAAACAAGTTGCGCTCCCCGTCCTGAATCAGTTGCCCCATAGAGTGCAGGTCGGTTGTGAAGCCGACACCAACGGGCAATATTGCTTTCAGGTCTTTGCCTTCACTTTCGCCGTAGAGTTGTTTCCACCACTCCACAAGGTATTGTAGGCGCGGATGATAAGTTGCCAAAATTTCAATGTTTTTGCCGCGGCGATAGAGTGCATTGCGCACGGCAGCATACAGCGAAACGGGGTTTTGGTTCATATCGCTGTATTTTTGGGAATGTAATTCCATGTCGCGTGCGCCGGCTATCAGTTGGCGGATGTCAAAACCTGCCACGGCAATCGGCAGCAGCCCTACGGGGGTGAGCACCGAAAAGCGCCCTCCTACATCGGGCGGAATAGAGAAGGTTGGGTAGCCTTCCTGTGTGGCCATTTTGCGCAGTGCCCCCGACTCAGGGTCTGTAACGGCGATGATGCGCTTGCGTGCGCCTTCCTTGCCGTAGCGTTTTTCCAAATCCTGTTTCAGCAGGCGGAAGGCAATGGCAGGTTCGGTAGTTGTTCCCGATTTGGAAATTACGGCTACTGCATAGCTTTTATCTGCCAAAATATCCATCAGGTCGGCGTGGTAGTCGGCGCAAATATTCTGCCCGGCAAAAACTATCAGCGGGGCTTTGCGCTGCTCCTTGCTCAATAACGGGCTGAAATGGTGCGAAAGGGCATCAATCACCGCTTTGGCGCCCAAATAAGAACCGCCAATGCCTACTACAACAAAAATATCGGCGATTTCCTGCATACGGCGGGCGGTAGCCTCTATTTCGCTGAGTAAATCCTCGCTTGTGCTGCTCGGCAGATTGACCCACCCCAAAAAATCGCTGCCTTTGCCTGTTCGGTTGCGCAGGGCTTCGTGGTGTTGGTCTATTTCTGCCTGATAGCGGGCAATATCTTTATAAAGCAAAAACTCTAAGGTTTTACTGATATCAATTTTCAGTGGTTCCATTTCTTTGCGCTTAGTGTGCGCAGCAAATATAATAGTAAGGGCGAAAAAAGAAAGGGCGCGATTTTGTTCGCCCTTTCTCACATCAATTATTTATCAGTTACTTTTTGCATTTTTCACGTACTTCTCCAGCCACTGATCCATTTCCCACAGCATATGCATCACCGATTCTTTAGCGCGATAGCCGTGGCTTTCGTGCGGCAAAAGCACAAAACGGGCAGTTGCGCCGTGTCCTTTCAACGCATTGTAGAAACGCTCGCTCTGCATAGGGAAAGTGCCGGAGTTGTTGTCGGCCTCTCCGTGAATCAGCAGGATAGGTTCTTTGATTTTGTTGGCATACATAAACGGCGACATTTGGCTGTAAACTTCGGGAACTTCCCAGAAAGTACGTTCTTCGCTTTGGAAGCCAAACGGTGTCAAAGTGCGGTTATAAGCACCGCTGCGGGCAATTCCTGCACGGAAGTAGTCGGTATGTGCCAGCAAGTTAGCCGTCATAAATGCGCCGTAGGAGTGGCCGCCTACCGCAATGCGGTTCTTATCCATTACGCCTAAGCGCGTACCCTCCTCTATCAAGGCTTTGGCGTTCAGGTCTAATTGCTGTACGAAAGAATCGTTTGGCTGTTTGTCGCCCTCGCCTACAATAGGCATGGCGGCGTTGTCAAATACGGCGTATCCTCTCGTTACCCAGAAGATAGGCGAACCCCATGAAAGGCGCGTAAAGCGATACGGCGAACCACTTACCTGACCTGCCGCCGCTGCACTCTTGTACTCACGCGGATAAGCCCACACAAAAGAAGGCAGCGGGCCGTCCTCTTTTTTATAGCCGGCAGGCAAGTATAAATCGGCACTCATTTCGATACCATCGGCACGTTTGTACTTGATTAGCTGCTTAGTTACACCTTTCAACCCTTCATACGGATTGGGGAAGAAGGTCAGTTGTGTGATTTGCTTTCTTTTCAAATCGCGCAGGAAATAGTTCGGGTTTTCGGTGGTTGATTCGCGCACCGTAATCAACAGTTGCTTTTCGTTATTAATAATGTCCACCGGACGCTCGTAGTAAGGGGCTTCCGAGCGCCACAAACGGGTAGTTTTTTTGGTTGTCAGATTGAATAAATCAACAAATGGACGGTCGCCTTCGGGTGAAGAACCTGTGCCAAAGAAAAAGATGGTGTTGTCTTTCTGGATGTCTAACACGCTGCGGCCGTAGGCATTGCGCTTGGTGCGGGGCGAGCCCGGGTCGGTGTAAGTATCTTCATAGGAGCGGTCAAACAGCACAACAGGGGCTGCCTGTCCATCGGGATGAATGATTTGTACCGCCTCTTTGCGGGTAGCCCACCAACGCTCGCGGGCGAAAGCCATTTTTTCATTGCCCCAAGTAATACCCGCAAAACGGAATTTTGTGGCCAAAATCTCTTGGGGCTGCCCATCAAACGGAGCGTTCAGTGCAAATACACGGTCGCGGATAGCTACTTCCTTTTTGGGGTCGCCTTCATCCTGTGCCTCTACCCATACGATGGTAGCGGGTGCATCGGCACGCCAAGTGTGGCGGCGCGGCCCTGTCGGAACAGCATCAAAACCTGTGGGCAGGTTCTCTGCCAGCGGGCGCTCTGTCAAAACTTTTACCTGTTTGCCCGTAGCGGCGTCATAAACGGCGACCTGATAGGGGAAATTATTGACGGGCACTAAGTAAGAAAACGGACGTTTGATTATCTGCATCATCACAAAACGACCGTCGGGGGAAGCAGATGCATTGCCAATCATGCCCGCATCGCCAATCATGGTCAGCGAACCGTTCAAATCGGTAATGGCAGTCTGTGCAGTTGCATAATATTCAAAAATCTTTTCGTCGGAGGGAGATTTCAACAAATCCTGATAGGTACGTGCCGGTGCACGTTTACCCACATTTTCCTGAACCACAGGGCCTTGCGGCACGTTATTGGGAGCAGGAGCAGCACCGCGGCCTTGCAGCACAATGGTACAAAGCAAGCGGTTGCTGTCGCTCATCCACTCAAAAGGATTAGCCAGCACGCTGTTCAGCGCAAAGTTGCCCACGCGTTTGGCTGTTGCAGTTGCCACGTCAATTACCCACAGTTCAATGTGCTTGTCGGCAGTATGTGCAAAAGCGATTTTCTTTTCATCGGGCGACCATGATACATTGGAAATCAATGGATTGGCAGGCATACCTTTTATCTCTATTTCCTCCTTACCCATCAGCTTGCGCAATTTGATGCCGATAATGTAACCGGCACGGCTCGGGCCGTTGGTATTGGGGTTGATGCGCAAACCGGCCAGTCGCAACTCGGGTTGGGCAAGCTCGGCAATGCTCGGCAGTTCAGACTGCATGAGCAACACCATCCATTCCCCCTTGCTGTCAATGCTTACAGCCGGTGTAGAAGGTGCATTTACCAAATCAACAATAGATTGAGGCGGCGTTTGGTACTTGATGTCTGTTTGTGCCAGCAAATTTGCGGCAGAGTTTAAACCACACAACAGCAGCACAGCACCTTGAAACAGTAGTTTTTTCATAGTTAAATCTGTGTTGTTTAACAAATATGCCAAAAGTAAACATTTTTCTCTTTGCAGGAGGCAGGTTCATTTAACAGCCAAATAACCAAGAGGCAGTTGGTGTCTTCTGAGAATGCCGTGTTTTTCGCAAATTACTTGCGCTTTGATACAATCTATTCAGCGAAATATTAGCACCTGCCGTTTGCACGCACAGTTTGAAGTGTCCAATTGTTTAAACAGCAGCCACAAAGCGCAGAAATTGGCATTTTTTTATTAGTTTAAGGGCATGAAGCGGAACATGTATTTGACAGGATGGCTATTGCTCGGCATATGGTTGCTGAATGCTTGCAAGAGTTCGGAAAAAACAACGGCGGCGGCATTACCTACGCTTTCGGCCACCGAGATTCTGAAACGGGCTGTGGCTGCTGCCGGCGGCGACACGTGGCAGCGCCCGCAAACTTTGGTTTTACAAGGTACTGCCGATTTTTTCCCCGACGGGCGGCAGGATATGAAAATGCACTTTGACAAATACGCCATGTACCGCGTCTATCCGCCCGAAAACGACGAAGCCCACAAAGCCAACGGGCGTGTGCGCTTTGATGCGGCAGAAGGCGACTCCGTATTTTTCAAATTGGCTTTTGACGGCAAAACCTCATCCACTTACCTCGCGCCCAAGGCCAAGCCCTACGAAAAACATTTTGCATGGAGCAACAACTTCGGCTTTGGCATCATCCGCTTTGCCAATTCGCCGGGCTTTAAACTGGATTTGCTTGCCAACGACCAAGTAGAAGGTTTTCCTTGTTACTTCATCCAAATTACCGACCCCAAACAGAGCAAAACCTTATTTGCGATAGATGCTAAAAATTTCTACATTCGCATGGTAGGTTTTAATACAGAAGTAGGTTATCACTATCGCATTTACTCCGACTTCAAACAAGCACCCAACGTGTCCTTTCTGCAACCTACCCGTGTGCGTCTCTATTTTGAAGGAGCAAAATGGATGGATATCAATTGGAAACAATTTGCTGTTAATCAGCCAATTGACCCGCAATTGTTTGTAGCGGCAGGCAAGTAGGCTTTTTTAAGCAAGCAAAATTAAACGGAGTTCGGAATTAAGATGCGAGATTTGCCGTTTTCAGTTTTTTTATCATCCGACTATCAACTTCTTATAAAGATTTTTACCGCATTGTATTGCTTTGCACACTTTGATATATAATCACTTGGGCACAGTCGCCCAAGCGAGAGTTTCGCGGGGGTATGGGTTGCCTATACAAGCAACATTGACTGGCCGAGCCGCCGCGACCTGACCGCCCAACAGCAACGACAGGAGTTTATCAGCCTGCCGGATGAGTATAAAAGCAACGGTATCAATGCGGTGATTGTTGCAGGTTCGCAGTGCCTGCGATGCGATATATCCCAGCGAAATTGAGCCATAGAGCAAATGGATGACAGGCAGGCAGGGACAAAACCCGGGCTATGACCCACTGGCATTCATGATTGCCGAAGCCTGCAAATGCGGCATGGAGTTTTACGCATGGTTTAATCCTTTTCGTGCCATTACACCGATATGCGCTCGGCGAGCATTGCGCCCAATCATATCAGCGTTACCCGCCCCGAGTGGATACTGACCTATGGCAATTTACGCATCCTCAACCCAAGTATGTCCGAGGCGCACATCCTACGCGCTGTAATGGATGTGGTACGCAAATACGATATTGATTCCGTTCACTATGATGATTATTTTGAGCCTTACCCTGTGGCAGGGCAAACGCCGGACAACGAAGCTACCTTCCGTGCTTTCGGACGCGGAATCACTAACAAAGACCGGCGACGCAACAACATAGAACTTTTCATTCGTGCCTCTTAGGACAGCATCTGCGCCGCGAAACCTTGTGCCAAGTTTGGCATATCGCCTTTTGGCATCTGGCAAAACCGCAGCACTGCTCAACCACTTGGCTCGACTACCTCCGGTTTACAAAGTTCCAGCACCATTGATGCCGATTCACGCAAATGAGTAGAACAACAATGGCCGGACTATGTAGCACCCCAAATTTATTGGACAATCGGCTTCAACGCTGCTCGCTATGCAATATTGTGGCTTGGTAGGCACCAAGCAGTTTTGGCAGGCACTTGTACATTGGTCAAGATGCCTACCGCATTGACGAAACAAGCACAGATGCCAACTATCGTAAACCTAACAAGTGTCGGAGCAAGTACGCCTGAACCGCCGAAGTGCGCGGCAATATCTTCTTTAGTTCCCGCTCGTTGGCTGCCAACCCGCCATAATTTCGCCGATGCCATGGAAAGACAATGCAGTACTGGCAGCCCCCCAAAACCTGACGGCTACCGTTGTGCGTAATGGTGTAGAACTACCTTCGGGCGCACTGCAATGCATTATTTTACCGTTTATCGCTTTGAAGCGGGCAGCAACATCAATACCGACGAAACACGTGCCATTCGCACATTACTCCGAATGATACCACCACCTTTACCGATAAAATAAACACATTGGCCGATGTGCGCTACACCTACGTAGTTATGGCATTTGACCGCCTCCACAACGAAAGTCTGCCGTCTAATCCTGTAAGCATGCCGGTAACTTCCATCGAAGAAGCCGTTTCTCGTGTCGGTCAGTTTTTTTAGAGCTATTCCAATCCGTTTGCGCAGGAAACCTGCATCCGCTACTACCTGCCCCAACGCAGCGAAGTGCTGTTACAATTGTACGACCTGACAGGCAAGCTCATAGCCATTCTTGCCGAAGGGATGCTCCGATACGCACGAACTTACATTTGATGCCACGCGTTTATAGGCAGGGGTGTATATTTGTACGCTCCATACGGCCTATATGCAAATCAGCAGGCGCATGGTATTGGTCAGATAATCGCACAACCATAAATTAACTCATATGACGGCGCATTTTTACAAAAAACTTTACAAAAACATCGGTGTATTGCTCTATGCCATTGCCAAAGCCGACGGCCAAATTCAGGACAAGGAAATTAAGACCATCCACCGAATTGTGGTAGAAGACCTTGTGCCACTGGAAGAAAGTGTAGATAACTTCGGCACGGATGCCGCCTTTTTTGCCGAATTTGAATTTGAGATTTTGCAAGACCGCAATATCAGGGCACAAAAAGCATTCGACCGATTTATTGCATTTGCCAAAGAAAACCAGAAAAATCTTTCACCGGAACTGCGCGCGCTTATTGTCAAAAGCGTAGAAAAAGTAGCGGCTGCCTATCGCGGCACCAATAAAGCCGAGTCAGAAATGATTGAATCGCTAAAAAAACATCTGCTCTAATTTTTTTCACAAACAGGGAACGTTTGGAAAACTGCGGTATTAAACAACAGAAAACACTCAATCAAACGTTCCCTATGAAAAAGTTTCAGTTTGTTCTGTTTGTTATCCTGCTGTCGGCAGCCAATGCCTTTTCCCAAAGCCCTGAGGCTGTTTTTAAGAAAGCCATTAAATCTTCTGTCAATATGATTGGCAGTAAAAATTCCGGTTCGGGATTCTTTGTACTGCCAAACGTGATAGCTACCAACTTCCACGTTATCGAAGGGGAGGGCAACATTGAAATCTATGCTAACGATTCCGAGCAAAAATGGAAGGTAATGGGCGTAGTGGGGTACGACATTGCCGCTGACTTGGCATTGTTGCAGGTAGAGGGTAAAGGACAGCCGCTCAACTTAGGCAGCAATCCGCAAGTGGGGCAGCAGGTGTTTACCATTGGTAGTCCACTGGGCTTTTCCGCCACTTTTACCGACGGGCTCATCAGTGCCATACGTGATTTCGATGGCATTGAACACCTGCAAATCAGTGTGCCCATTTCATCAGGCAATAGCGGGGGGCCGCTTATCAATCTGCAAAACGAAGTAGTAGGAGTAATTGTCAGTTCGGTTGTGCGTGGACAAAACCTCAACTTTGCCATCCACGTTAATCATCTGAAAACGCTGCTGAAAAATCGCTTTGAGAGTCCTATGACGCTGGTAAATCTGCTCAAAGCAGTAGTGGTAAAACCCCCCCAGCGCTCTGCAACAGGCTACACTAATGAAGCCGCCTTTATTGCCGATGTGCTTACTATGTTGAACGATTTCAGAAAAGGCCCCCGGCCAAGTCAATACGGTATGGCCACCTGCAAAACCAATCTGGTATGGAACGACTTGCCGGCACAGGCAGCACTCTCTACATTAGACAAAGTTAAATGCTCTGCCCCGATGACGGTAAAAACTTATGACGAAGAAACTTCTATGCAACGCGCTCTGCTGGCAGGCGCAAAACCCAATGGTATCTACGAAATGCTTATTTACGGCCATGAAACCATAGAGGACTGCCTGAATGCATGGATAAAATTCCCGCAGTTCCGCAACAAAATTTTAGACCCACGCATTAAAGAGATTGGTATTGCACGCCAAGGAAAATACTGGTCTATGATGCTATCGTATTAATAATAACACAGTTGCGGTTATTCGTAAGAGAGTCATCCCGAATTTTTTGGGATGGCTTTTCATTTAAATCAAACAACTATTCAAGCATTGGTAAATGGCGCTGCACATTTCGGCGAATAATACCGATTGGAAATACTTAAATCTGCACACAACTACTGTCATCAGTGTCCAAAAGATAACACAAAAATTTTGCATACTGACTTACAGGAGCACACTGCTTTGATAATATGTGAAAGCATACTTTCCAATAAACGGCAAACCGGTGCGGAAGTATTTCCACACCGGTTATAAGCCTTTTAGGTTTCAGGGATGCTTCGGATTAGTTAAAAGTATAGCGCACACCAAATTGCATACGATACACATCGCCGAAGCCCGTAGAAGAAGCATAAGTTGTATTGGGCAGCACAGGGTTAGCTGTTGTACCTACGTTCACCATACGATAAGTTGGCACTCCCTGCGCATTTACGCCTGCAAAGCTCAGCGGCGTAGTAGTAATGATGGTATTACCTACACCCCAGTTATTATTCAACAAATTGCCTACGTTGAATACGTCCCAACGGAACTGCAACTTGTTCTTAGGAGTAACTTTCACATCCAATTGCAAGCTAAAGTCAGCGCGATAAACCCAAGGCAGTATGGCACCGTTACGCTCAGCATACTGACCACGACGTGAGCTCAGGTATTTATCTTGGTTAATAAATGCATCAAATGCAGCAGCTTGTTCTTCTGGAGTAAATGTACGGTTGCCGATTACCAGAGGCAGGAAAGTCAGGTCGCTGGCACGGTTCGGGATGAACAACAGGTCGTTACCGTTCAAACCATCACCGTTCATATCGCCGTTGATGCGGTAGCTGAAGCGGCCTTGATTGCGTGCTTCGTAGAACAGAGAGGCGGTCAGAGTAAGCAACTTACCAAAGTTTTTGCGATAGTCAATAGAAGAAATCAAGCGATGACGCTGGTCATTATCAGAGAATGCCAAATCAGGCAAGTTGTTACCGCGAACGGTTGGCAAGCCAGACCATGAAGAGAATGCAATAGAAGCAGGGTCAATCAGGTTGCGTGAGTCACCGCGGTTGTAAGCTACCATCACATTCAGACCAAAGTTAAAGCGTTTCTCCAAGCGGGCAGTGATGTTGTAAGAGCGGCCTTGGTTGGTATTTTTCAGCACAATTGCGTCTGTGATGTTATCGTTGATACGGATAGCATTGTTTAGTGCAGTACCTGATAAGCCCGAACCGGGGAAACGCGGACGGTTGTCTGGTCCATTGAACGTACGGTCGGCAGGCTCGCGGTTAGCATCAATATAGTAAGCCTGATTTACATCTTTACTGTAGATAAACTCTAAGGTACCAATGATACCACCCGGCAATTTCCGGTCAATCGCGATGTTAGAACGCCATACTTGCGGGAAACGGAAAGACGGGTCGGTTACTGCAATGTTGAAAGAAGAAGGCAGTGTAGGGTTCGCAGGAATATGACGACGAGGATTAGGGTCAAATGGGAAGGCCGTAGTGTTGTCAATGTTTATCAAACCTGTCAACACACCGTTGTTGCCTATCTGGTTAGAAATCCACACAAAAGGAGGACGACCGGAGAAGATACCCGTTCCGCCGCGCACTTGCGTAGTCTGATTTTTGAATACATCCCAGTTAAAGCCCAAGCGAGGCGACCACAAAATATTAGAATCAGGCAATTTAGCCGTATTATAACGCACAGCAGCACCTGTTTCATCGCGGAAAGTCAGATTCTGTACAATCGGGTTAAAATAACCTGTTTCAGCAAAGAAAGGAACATCTATACGCATGCCGGCAGTTACTTTAAAGTTATCGGCAGCTTGGATTTCGTCTTGCAAGTAAACACCTGCATATGTTACTTTGGTAGGCTGTACAGGTTCTGCACCGCCGGGAAGTGCTGAGTAATTCAGGCGATAGTTACGCACTGTTACAGGAGAAGTAGTACGTCCCGGGTCTGCCAAGTAAGCATTGGCGGCAGTGTAGAAATCTTGCAAAGAGTTAAACGCATAGCGACCTTGTGAGAATGGGAAGAAAACGTTCACAAACGACAAACGCTCCAAGTTAAAGCCGGCAGTAATGGTGTGCTTACGACCATAATAAGTGAAGTTGTTTTGCATTTGGAAGGTTTTGTAATTCAGCCTGTTGTTTGGCGTGAAAGGCTCAAAACCAAAAGTGATGTAGGTTGCGCCGCCTTGTGCAATTTCAACCAATGGGAAGAAAGAGCCGCGAGAGCCGCGGTCTTCGTTCTGATAAGTATAGCCAATAATAAAGTTGTTAGAAAATTTGCCTTTAAAGTTGGAGTTTAACTCAGCAATTACTGAACGAATATCCTCGTTCTGAATGTAGTTAGAGTTCTGATAGTTTAAGGCGTTGAGCGTGCTGCGACGCGCTCCCAGTACAGTTGTACTGTTACTCAATAAAATATCGGCACGAGAGTCTAAATGTGTATAACGAACGCTTAGCTTATGATTGTCGCTGATGTTGTAGTCTAAGCGTACAAGGAATTTATCGCTGCGGGTTTCATTATTATAGCCTTCATAAGGACCTGTTTCATAATTGAAACGAGTGCGCAGGAAGTTGCTCAGTTCGTCGAGATCGGAGCGCAATACGCGGGTTACATTACCTCCTACTGTTTCGCCGCCGGCATTAGAACGGAAAGTTGTACCCGGTTCTGTCTGACGCTCCAACTCACCGTTGAGGAAGAAGAACAATTTGTTTTTAATAATCGGGCCACCCAAACGGAAACCCGTTTGGGTTACATTAAAGTCGCCAACAATTACATCTTGACCTTTTGCTTTTGTGCCAACCAGATTTTTATTGCGGTTGTTGTAGAAAATAGAACCGCTGAATTCGTTGGTTCCGCTGCGGGTTACAGCATTTACACCCGCACCGACGAACCCGCCCTGACGCACATCGTAAGGAGCAAGGTTTACTTGTACTTCTTCGATGGCATCCAAAGAGATAGGAGATTGCCTTGTACGACCGCCGGGCTGGCCTGCGAGGCCAAAGCTGTTATTAAACAATGAACCATCAATGGTAATATTATTCAAACGGTTATCGACACCACCAAAAGAACCGTTACCGCTTGCCTGAGGAGTCAGACGGGTAAAGTCGTTGATAGAACGGTTCAGCGTAGGCATGGTAGCAATTTGCTCTTTGCCGATGTTAGTAGCAGCACCTGTACGGTCAGAACTGAAAATATCGTTGCGGCTGCCTGTAATCACTACTTCGCCAAGCTCAACGTTATCTTCTTTCATAGTGAAGCTTACATCTGCAGCAGTACCCAGATTCAGGAAAATATTCTCCTGAGATTGCTCTTTGTAACCCACAAAAGTTACTGTTACTTTATAAGGGCCGCCTACACGCATGCCCGGGATAGTGTAACGCCCGTCAAGTTGGGTTGCAGTGCCATAACGGGTTCCCGAAGGCACGTGGATGGCTACTACGTTCGCACCCGGCAAGCCTTGACCTTTGTCGTCAAGTACCTTGCCTGTCATAGCTGCAGTGGTTACCTGCGCTTGCACAGCTGTTACAGCAAACAAGCAAAGCAGCGCAGCAAATACATTGAGTAATAATTTTCTGTTCATAAGAATGCTTTTATTGCGGTGCAAAGTTATGCGTTACAACAAGCATCCGTTGTAATCAAGTATTAAGAAATTGCTAAATAGTCTAAGCCAACAGCACCGAGAATCAGCGCTGTTGGCAATGCTGCTGTTTTTAGCTAAGAATCCATCGGAATTTGTATTCCAATTGCGGAGTTTTAATACGTTCTGCTATACGTTCCAAACGGGCAGGAAGCTGCAAAAGGTATTCTCTGGCTTTCTCGCCGGAGTCTTTTAATTGCGGCAGCCCTTCAATATCCCAATCTTTGAGCAGTTGCCGCAAAATATCTACATAATCGGTAGTTGTATATACGCCCAGCCGCTGTGCTGCATCGGTAAAGTGCGCAAATGTTTTACCTATCTCCACGCCTATTTCGCGCATGAAGTGAGCAGGCATTACTATCTTCTTACGCATCATATCTTCAAATGCCAGAATAGCTTCGTTGGGGTCAATATCAAAAATATGGCGAATGAAAGTAATATAAGCCTTGGCATGGCGGGCTTCGTCGGCAGCCACTTGTCCGCAGATTTTGGCAAGCAGCGAATCACCTTGCTTCTTGGCAATAGATGCCACACGTCGGTGTGAAATATTGGTTGCCAACTCCTGAAAACTGGTATAAATAAAAGTGCGATAAGGGTCATCGCCAATCTGTGTATCAAAGCCGTCAGCAATCAGGTATTGCGTAGAGGCTTCCATTTCACGCATATTAATTCGCCCTGTCAGGTACAGATAGCGGTTCAACACATCGCCGTGTCGATTCTCTTCGGCTGTCCAGTGCCTTGTCCATGTACGCCAACCACTCTCGCGGTCGGCCTCATGTACACCTTTAACCGTATGAATCCACGACTCATAGCTGGGCAGTGCCTCCTCCGTAATAGTATCCCCAATGAGCACAGCTACCAAATCGTAAGAAAGTTCGCGCGCACGCTCCTGCAAACGCTTTACTTCCTCAAAAAAATTTTCCATCGACGCGTTGGGCAAAAGGTCTGCTGGTTGCCAGTTTTCGTCAATTGGACGCAAAAAATCCTTTACATAGCCCAGAATTTTTTTGTCGAGAAATTGCATCACTTCACTTCTCGCAGGCTGAGAAAAACTCATCGTATTTTTCGGTTACGTGTTAAACTAATATTTCCATTCTAACGCCTTTCCACAATGGCGCGGACTTAAAAGTAGGGTGCATTTTGGTAAAATTACGCATTTTGCAATAAATTTGTAGAAATATTTTTTGATGAAAAACTTCGAGTACAATACAGAGCGCAGCCAGCTAATCCTAAAAGAATATGGCCGCAGCGTACAAAAAATTGCAGATTATATTGTTTCCAGACCTACCAAAGAAGAGCGCACAGCCCTCTCACATGTACTCATAGGCTTGATGAAGCAACTCAACCCATCAGTACGGGAAAACATCGAAACTCCGCAACGCATATGGGACCACCTGCACCATATGGCAGATTATAAATTAGATATAGATAGCCCTTTCCCGCCGCCGCAACCGGGCGAGTTGTTTCAAAAACCACAAAAAATGCCCTATAATTCCCACGCTATTACCTACCGTCATTATGGCAAAAACGTGGAGTTGATGATTGAAAAAGCCATCAAACTGGAAGACCCTGAAGAACGGAAAGTAGCCGCTATCAGTATTTTCAAACTGATGCGCGCTTTTTATGCAGCATGGAACAAAGAAAACACAGACGATGAAGTAATAGCCGCACAATTGCGTGAACTTTCCAACAATCAATTAGATGTGGATATACAATCGCTTCGCTCGGAGTATGCTGAAAGAGAACACCGCTACAAGTCACAACATCAACAACAACACTATTCCGGCTATTCATACGGCAACAACAAGCGCAAAAAAGACAAGCGCAGGAAGTAGGCTGTACGGGCTTTGGTGCGCAGCCTGTTTAGTTAGTTTCTTCTTACCTATCGCGCTGCCGGCCATTATTGGTAGTTGGCATCGCAAATTGCACGTGATTAGTTTGGTCGCTTATAAGATATGGGGCACATTGCTCTTTTGGATGTGTGCACTACCCGTTCGGGTTGTCGGGCGGGAAAACCTCCCCAAAGGACGACCTTACATTCTGACCCCCAATCATGTTTCCTATTTGGATGTACCACTGATGGTATATGCCATTCCTCGTTTGTTTGTTTTTGTGGGCAAAAGTTCACTGGCCAAAATCCCGATTTTTGGGTACATTTTTCGTCGAGTACATATTCCCGTCAATCGTTCCAATCCTAAAAGCGGGTTGGGTGCTTTGCAAAAAGCCAAAGAACGCCTCGAGCGCGGCCGCAGCGTACTGATTTTCCCCGAAGGCGGTTTCGGTCGAATAGCTCCGCCAACCCTTGCGCCTTTTAAAGAAGGTGCATTCCGCCTTGCTATTGAAACAGGAGTGCCCATTGTACCTGTAACTATGCCTTACAACTGGCAGATTCTGCCCGAAAAGTCGGGTTGGCGCGTATTGCGCAAGCAGGCTCTGGTAGTTATACATCCCCCGATAGAAACCAAAGGCCTTACACTTGCCGATGTAGACATGCTCAAAGAGCAGACCTATCAAATTATTGCAGACGAACTTGCTCGATATTTTTCGCAATCTGTTATCCGTCATTCATAAAACATGGAAATTACGCCTGAATCTTTAGAAAAAATCGCTCACTTAGCGCGCTTGCAAGTAGCTCCGCAAGACCGTGAAAAACTATTGGAAAGCCTTAACAAAACAATCGCTTGGGTAGATAAACTCAGCGAGGTAGATACTACGGGCATAGAACCGCTTACACATATGACGCACGAGGTCAATCGCCTGCGCAAAGACAAAATTGAACAGACCCTGACACACGAGCAGGCACTTTCACAAGCACCCGACCACGATGCCGATTATTTTCGCGTACCCAAAGTAATTGATTAACAGATTATTGCAGAAAACTTAAAAAAACTTTCAACAAAGACTTGGTGGATAATAAACCGCGTTTTACTTTTGTGCCACCAAAAACAACAAGGCGGTGCGGTAGCTCAGTTGGTAGAGCAAAGGACTGAAAATCCTTGTGTCGGGGGTTCGATTCCCTCCCACACCACCAAATCCTATAAAAACCCTGTCTGAGGCATTTCTGACGGGGTTTTTTCTTTAAATGCAAGTACACAAGACCGACCGTACACGCTTTTTCAAACTAAGTAGTTGAGCAGTTGAAAACCGAGCTTCAAATTGCTTGTAAAGTCGGTTAAGTATTTTTACTGACGATTATTTTTACTTGCTTACATTTGTTTCGGTGTAAGTAAAAAGTATATAAGCCCACATTTGCCGAAAACCGTACACTTTTATGTACATTTGTAACCTCATTTTCCCTCAATTTCCATGATTAAGGCTGATAATCAAGTATTTTCCCTCATCCACAAAGAGTTTGAGCGCCAAACTCACGGCATTGAACTGATTGCTTCCGAAAACTTTGCCTCACCTTATGTAATGCAGGCTATGGGCAGCGTGCTGACCAACAAGTACGCCGAAGGACTACCCGGCAAGCGCTACTACGGCGGCTGTGAAATAGTTGACCAAATTGAAGACATTGCCATTGAGCGCCTCAAACAACTGTTTGGTGCAACTTGGGCAAATGTGCAACCGCACTCGGGGGCACAAGCTAATGCGGCCGTCATGCTGGCAGTATTGCAACCCGGCGATAAAATTCTGGGCTTTGACCTCTCGCACGGCGGACACCTGACCCACGGCTCACCCGTGAACTTCTCGGGAAAACTCTATCAGCCTTCATTTTATGGTGTTGAACGCGAAACGGGACTGATTGACTGGGACAAAGTAGAGGAAACAGCCCTGCGCGAACAGCCCAAACTGATTATCTGTGGGGCTTCGGCTTACTCTCGCGACTGGGATTATGCCCGCCTCCGCGCCATTGCCGACAAAGTAGGTGCACTGTTGCTGGCCGATATTTCCCATCCTTCCGGACTGATTGCCCGCGATTTGCTGAATGACCCGCTGCAACACTGCCACATCGTAACTTCCACCACACATAAAACCCTGCGCGGCCCTCGCGGCGGAATCATTATGATGGGACAAGATTTTCAAAATCCGTTCGGCATCACCAACCCCAAAGGACAGATAAAAATGATGTCCGAACTGTTAGACGGTGCCGTTTTCCCCGGCACACAAGGAGGCCCTCTGGAACACGTAATTGCTGCCAAAGCCGTAGCCTTCGGTGAAGCCCTTTCCGACAGCTACATGCAATACGTTAAGCGCGTAGCCGAAAACGCAAAAGCACTGGCTAAGGCTTTTGTGGACATGGGCTACCACATCATCTCCGGTGGAACAGACAACCACCTGATGCTGATTGACCTGCGCAACAAAGGCATCAGTGGCAAACTGGCAGAAAATACGCTAATTAAAGCCGACATTACTATCAACAAAAACATGGTGCCGTTTGATGACAAGTCGCCGTTCGTTACCTCAGGTATGCGTATCGGTACGCCCGCTATTACCACCCGCGGATTAGTAGCTGCCGATATGCCGCGAATTGCCATGCTGATTGATAAGGCACTGATGAATAATGACAACGATACGATACTTGCCGAAGTGCGCAAAGAAGTAAACAATTGGATGCAACAGTATCCGTTGTTTGCCGAATCGGAAGAGTTGGTAGCGGCTATGTTCTAACAGCCTTATATACACAAAAATAAAACCCGGCAGCATCTGTAAACTGTCGGGTTTTTTCAATTGAATGCGTGCTTTATCATTTGCGCGCCGATACCTGCACGATAGCACCGGTGTTTTGGTCATGGAAAGTTCCCTGCCCTGTTGTGCCGAATAGCGTCTGATAATTGACAGTTGCATTGCCCGCAGCATCTACGTACTCTGCCCCGCTTGCCAAAACAAAGGATTCCCAAAAAAATAGGAATATTCAGTGATTGTAATTTGATTGCCGTTTTGCTCAATCAGGTAATACGCCCCCGTATTATTGCTGTCCATCCATGTGCCGGCAATATTGGGAATGTTGCCATCGTTGTTGTAACTGCCCGAAGGCGGAGCAGAAGGCTGATGTTGTTTCAGGTATTTTTCGCGTTCGCGCAGGTCATTTACTGCTTCGGCCTCATCACCACCATATTGCGAAAGTACCTTTTTTCCTGTTCAGCTTTGAAATTTTCATATTCCATGCGCTGCTTTTCCAACTCTAATTTTTTCTTTTCCACCTCAATCTCTGCCACCTGTTTTTCCAGTTCGGCTTTACCTTTCTCCCTTTCGCTTTGCTGATAGCCATTAAAATAAACAACAACCGCAATGATGGCAACAATAATGCCCACAATTTTATACTTCCCGATGATTGATTCAATGCCATCCATAGTATTTTCAAGGTTTTGAAATGAAAAAATGATTGAAACAGCAAGCCGGGCAGCGACTTTTCCTAAGTTAAAAATTCTTTTGGGAAAAACAGGGCAGATAAAAAAGAATCCCCAAATTTGCGATAACCAACCTTGGTATATGCAAAACGAAAGCCGCCATTTGATATTAGACAACCGCCAGATTACACAAAAAATCAGGCGCATTGCTTTTCAAATTTGCGAACGCAATTTTGAGGAAAAAGAAATTATTGTGGCAGGAATTGCGCCACAAGGTTACCTCTTTGCAGAACTGTTATTAAGCGAACTCAAACAAATTCTGCCAATAACGTGGAAACTCGTTAAGTTGAATATAGACAAACAAAATCCTGCCACCAGCCCCGTAACATTGGACGTTCCGACCGAGCAACTGCATGGCAAAACAATCATCTTGGCAGATGATGTACTCTACACGGGCAAAACTTTTTGCTTTGCCATTCGCTCCATTCTGGACGTACATCCCAAGCGACTGCAAACAGCGGTGATTGTGGACAGAGGGCATCAGGAGTTTCCGATTGCTGCCGATTATGTAGGTTATGCGCTTTCTACGACAGTCCGCCAGCATGTAGATGTGCATTTGGAAAATCCGCAGCAATTAGCGGTTTATCTGCAATAGGGCAGAAGGTGAGTACTTTAAAACGCACTTTCAAATCTTCTACTGCCAAGTGCGCAAAGTGTTCTTCCAACGATTGTTGCTTTGTGTACTTTGGGATTGAACCTTTGCAAACTCCGCAGTAAAAAAGCACATGTTAATTTCTTACATCCGCTCAGGTGCCTGAATACCAATCAGTTGTAGGGCAGCTTTCAAAACTTTGGCGGTTTGTGCCGAAAGGGCTACACGCAAACTCTTCAATGCCTCATCCGCTTCGTTGAAAATAGACAGCTCGGCATAGAAACGGCTGTAAGTTTTAGCCAATTCATAAGCATAAGCAGCAATCAGTGAAGGCGCGTACTCTTTGGCCGCATCGGCAATGCGCTTCGGATAGGCTGCCAGCGTTTGAATGAGTTCTACCTCTTGCGGTGCAAGCACCGGAGCAGCAGCAAAAGCAGCAGGCGAAGCATCAATGCCCGATGCCTGTGCACGGCGCAGGATAGCCGCAATTTTTGCATGGGTATATTGAATATAAACTCCCGTATCCCCTTGAAAATCAATGGATTCTTCAGGATTAAAGAGCATTTTTTTCTTCGGGTCAACGCGCAGCAGGTAGTATTTCAGCGCACCCATTGCCAAGGCATGATACAATGCTTCGGCTTCTGCACTTTCAAAATCATCAATTTTGCCCAATTCTTTGGTGCGCTCGCGGGCAATCTTCACCATTTCATCTATCAAATCGTCGGCATCTACTACCGTGCCTTCGCGGCTTTTCATCTTACCGCCGGGCAGTTCTACCATGCCATAGGACAAGTGATAGACCCCGTCGGCGTAGCTTCTGCCGAGTTTTTGCAGGATGAGTTTAAGGACTTTGAAGTGATAATCTTGCTCATTACCAACCACATACACCGATTTTTGCATCGGGAAGTCGGCATATTTCATGTCTGCCGTGCCGAGGTCTTGCGTGATGTAAACCGAGGTGCCGTCGGAGCGAAGCAGGAGTTTTTGGTCTAAGCCATCGGCGGTCAAATCTACCCACACCGAGCCGTCTTCTTTCTTGAAAAACAGCCCCTTGGCAAGTCCTTCTTCCACTACGGCTTTGCCGAGCAGGTAAGTATTACTTTCATAGTAGGTTTTGTCAAAATCAACGCCCATTTTTTGGTAGGTAACATCAAAACCTTCGTACACCCAGCCGTTCATGGTTTGCCAAAGTTGTACGATTTCGGGATTGCCTTCTTCCCATTGGCGCAGCATTTCCTGTGCTTCCAACAGCAGCGGCGAGTTTTTGGCAGCTTTTTCGGCTAATTTTTCGGGGTCTTCGTTCGGATAAGCAGCCTTGTATTCTTCCAGCAGTTGCGCGGTTGCTTGCTTGTTTTCGCGGTCAAAAACCACGTAGTAATGCCCCACCAAGTGGTCGCCTTTCATGCCCGAAGATTGCGGAGTTTCGCCATTGCCGAACTTTTGGTAAGCCAGCATAGACTTACAGATATGGATGCCGCGGTCGTTCACCAGATTGACCTTCATGACATCATATCCGTTGGCTTTCAGAATATTAGCTACCGAATAGCCCAAGAAAATATTGCGCATGTGGCCTAAGTGTAGCGGCTTGTTCGTATTCGGTGATGAATACTCTACCATTACTTTTTGCCCGTTAGCGGCAAAAAGTCCGTAATTGGGGTCGTTGGCAATTTGCGTCAGGGTTTCCATCCATACGGCTTGCGAAAGCGAAATATTCAGAAAGCCTTTGACTACATTAAACTTCGCTACTTGCGGATTGTGCTGCACGAGATATTCGCCGATGGTTTGTGCCAACACTTCGGGCTTCTCTTGTACTTTTTTAAGAAAAGGGAAAATCACCAGCGTAACATCGCCCTCAAATTCTTTGCGGGTGGTTTGAAAAGTTATTTCACTGTCCAAAAGTTGGATGTTGAATTTCTCTTCAAAACACTTGCTGATGGTTGGAATCAGTAGCAGGGCGATATTCATGTTGATGCGGTTTTAGCTTAAATCGTGTGTCGTTAAAATGTTGCTCACTTTGCGGTAAAAAGTTGCGCCGCGAAATGAGCAAAAGTTTAAAAATGCAGATAGCACGAATAGTTGTGCTTATGCGGCTGCAAAATTAGTGGAAAGCCAATTGAAATACATCTCAAAGGGGCTATCTTAGTATCCTTTCCTAAAAGTTCTCTGTTATGCGCATTTTTTACGCCTTATTTTTCGCGCTGTTGCTGCTGGGCAGTTGCGGCAAAAAACAGTCTGCCGATTTGATATTGCACAGCGGACATTGCTATCTGCCCGACAGCACTTTTGCCGAAGCAGTAGCTGTTGGCAACGGCAAAATTCTGGCAGTTGGCAACAGTGCGGATATTTTAGCACAATATGAAGCTGCGGAAGTGCTTGATTTACAGGGCAAGTTGGTGCTGCCCGGCTTGCACGATGCACACGTGCACCCGATTGGAGGGGCTACCGAAGCGGTGCAATGTCAGTTGAGCGGGCTAAATACCATTGCAGAAGTGCGCCAAGCCATTGCCGACTATGTGAAAGCTCACCCCAACGATGAGTGGATACTCGGCAGGGGCTGGGAGCTGCACGTATTCCCGCCTGACGGCAACCCTTCGCGTGCCCTGTTGGACAGTATCGCGCCTGACCGCCCTGTGTACCTCAGGTCTTGGGATGGGCACTCAGCTTGGGTGAACAGCAAAGCCCTTGCGATGGCGGGCATCACCGCGAAAACTCCCGACCCGCCGCAAGGACGCATTGAAAAAGACCGCAAAGGACAGCCGTCGGGTACGCTGCGTGAAAAGGCGATGGACTTGGTAAGCAAGTTGATTCCCAAAGACACCCACGAGCAGCGCGTGAATTTGCTGAAAACTGCCATGCAAAAAATGCACGAATTGGGCATTACGAGTTTTACGGATGCCTCTGCGCCCCTCTCCTACTTGAAAGCCTATGAGGAACTACACCGCAAAGGTGAATTAAATTCGCGTGTAATCACTTCATTGTCAGTTGGTTT
This sequence comes from uncultured Cytophagales bacterium, assembly GCA_938039675.1. Taxonomy (GTDB): domain Bacteria; phylum Bacteroidota; class Bacteroidia; order Cytophagales; family Thermoflexibacteraceae; genus Rhodoflexus. Next base: position 376,559 of record CALHUI010000003.1, on the reverse strand, counting down.
GAATGGTATCATTCCTGTTGCTTCCTTAGACAGTCTGCGCCGAACTTACACCAAAGACGAGTGGTTGCGGGCAGCATGTGTCAAAATCTTTACCGACGGTGTTCCCGAAGCACACACGGCAGCCCTGTTAGCTCCTTACGACGACCGCCCCAACGATACAGGAATTTTGAATTACAATCCTGAAGAGTTGCGCCGCTACTGCCGACAGTTGGACAGTGCAGGCTTTCAGATTCACTTCCATGCCCTTGGAGATAAGGCTGTGCGCGTTTCCTTAGATGCCGTGGAGGGTAGCAATCCCGCTTTGCGGCACAATATTTCACACTTGCAGGTGATAGACTCCGCCGACCGTGCGCGGTTCGCCCGCCAACAAATAATCGCCAATTTTCAGCCTTTTTGGGCAAAAGGTGATTTGCTGAATATAGACCTGATTTCCAGAATTTTAGGACCTAAACGCGCTCGCAGCCAATACCCGATGGCAAGCATTTGGAATACCGGCGCACGCTTGGCAGCAGGCAGCGACTGGCCGGTTTCTACGGTCAATCCGTTTGAGGCTATTCAGGTGGCAATAACCCGTATGCAAATCAACGTGCCGGACGACCGCCCGTGGATTCCCGAAGAACGCCTGACTTTGCATCAAATCATCCATGCCTATACGCTCGGCGGCGCATACCTGATGCATCAGGATGACATTACAGGCAGCATAGCACCGGGCAAAGCAGCGGACTTAATTGTACTTAACCAAAATCTTTTCAAAATATTGCCCGCCGATATTCATAAAACCAAGGTGTTGCTCACTTTGGCAGGCGGCAAGTCCGTACACCGAAAGGGAATTTGATGAGCCTTTTTGCCTATATTAGACACCGTTAAACTTCAAAAACGATGAAGAAACTCACTTTAATTAGCCTTGCAGTCCTTTTCAGCGCAACAGTTAATGCGCAAGACACACCCAAACCCGAAGAAACCGAAGTGTGGGAGCCTGAACCCAAAGTAATTACAGCTCCCGGTATGGGAAAAGCCCCTTCCGATGCTATTTTATTATTTGATGGCAGCAACCTCAACGAATGGATAAGTGCCAAAGACGGCAGTGCTGCCAAATGGGAAGTAAAAGACGGTATTCTTACCGTTGTACCGGGCACAGGCGACATCCAGACCAAGCGCACCTTTGGCGATTTTCAACTGCACATAGAGTGGCGCTCGCCCGATGAGCCTAACCGCAAAGGGCAAGACAAAGGCAACAGCGGTATATTTATGCAGGGGCGTTATGAAGTACAGGTTTTGAACTCCTACGAAAACCGCACCTACTCCAACGGGCAGGCAGCAAGCATTTACAAACAACACATTCCCTTAGTGAATGCCACCTCCAAGCCCGGCGATTGGAATACCTACGACATCATTTACACCGCGCCGCGTTTTCGCAAAAATGGTTCTTTGGAACGACCTGCTTACATAACTGTGCTTCACAACGGAGTGGTTGTACAAAACCACGTGGAAATTCATGGAACAACCGAATACATAGGTGCACCCAAATATATTGCACACGGCAAAGGCCCTATCGTACTGCAAGACCACAGCAACCCTGTGAGCTACCGCAATATCTGGATTCGGGAAATGTAAATGTAATGCAGCCAATCTTTGTGCCTTTTGCAGCATACAAGATGACAGCAGTGTGCGCTGAATCTCAAATACAAATTATGCATATGAAATAAAGCTGTCGGGAAACCATTTCCTGACAGCATTTGCTATGTAAGGCGGTACGCTCCCCTTGATGCACCGGCGAATGTCCGTAAGCTATGCGCCCGATGAACCGCTTTTGTACCTTCTCCAAAAATAAACCGCCGAAACCAGCATTAGCAGCGTGCCAACGATAGATACGATGTAGCTGCCTTTTATGAAAAACGGCAGCCAACCCGTAGATTGTTGTTCAAAATTTTTATAAAGCAACACCGAAACACTGCCTACATAGCCAAAAGAATCGGCAAGGTAAATCAGGAAACCGACATTGCCCGCATGGCGAAAGGTAGCAATCAGGCGGTCAAACAGCACGCTGTTGAAGGGCACATAACCCAAGTATAAGCCCAAACCAACGCTGATAATCCACCAAACAGGGGAGATAATACCTGCCTGAAAACCCAGTGTAGCCAACCCTACAAGCAGAAAGCCGCCGCCAATCATGGCATGATTGATAAGCAATGCAAGCCTATTGTCTTTTACTGCCATCATCAGGCTAACGGCTATCATCACAGCCAGCGCAACGGGCGTTTCGGTGAGTGTAAACATCTGCGGTGAGCCACCATAGCCCAACGCCTGCCATATTTCGGCAGCGTAGTTATCGCGAAAATCGCGGTAGGTGGTCAGAAGAATATATGCCAAAATCAGGCTGAGCAGCCCAAAAGCAAAACAGCGAACAAACGCCAGCCGCTCTACTCCGTTCATGGGTTTGCGACGGGTGCGGGCTGCTTCGTCCTCCGCAGAAGGCGGCGGCAGTTGCTCCAACAACCAGATGAACCCGGCCAGCGGCAGGACAAATCCGACAGCTACGACCAAGGGCATCAGGAACGGGCTGACTCCCCAACCATTAATTACCCACAGGCCAATAGTTTTAGAAATTCCCGAAGAGAAAATGAAACTCACAGATAACCCTGCTCCCAGTACTTCGGTTACACGCCGCCCTTCCAAATAACCAATCATCAGCCCCCAACCCATGCCTAAGGGCAAGCCGTTGAAAAACAGACAGATAATGTTATAGGGTGGCGGCACAAGTGCAAACCCGACCCATGAAGCCAGCGCAATGGCAACCATAACGGCAATGCTTAGCGCCCGTTTGCCCCGCGACATTTCAGCAATCAGCTTGATACCGATGAATTTGGACAACATATAGCCCAGCACCTGCGCCGTAATCAGCCAGATTTTATAATCTATCCCCGCAAAAGAGAAGCCCTCAAATGTGGCAGCCGTGAAAGACTTTCGCAAGGCGAAAATACAGGTATAGGCACAAAAAGCCGCCCCTGCGGCATAGGCAGAAAAGACGACGGGAGAGCTTCGGGAAAGCCGCTGTTGCAGTGCTGACGACATATCGGTTGAGTTAATAACTGCAAAATATACTGCAAATAATTGATACTCAAACTTTGCGATATTTCACACTTTGCATACTTGTATGCTTGCAATGAAATCAACGCGAAAGAAGCGATACGTTTGAATTTGCGCAACCGGCTTACTTTCTGAAAACCAGCAGTTCATCGCCCAACAGATTTTCCCGTGCCACCATTCTGCCCTGAGGACGCGGTGCAGCGATGCCCTCGCCCATGGGATGCGCTGAACGGAACAGGCGAATTTCATCGTATAAACCCAAAGCAATCAGGGTTTGCAGCAATCGCGGGCCGGCTTCCACCAATACCGACTGTATTTTTCGCTCATACAAATCGGCAAATAGGTCGGTTAAAAATGTACCCGCCGGCAGTTGCTGCCAAATCAGACCGGATTGCTCTTCGCTGCGGTACAGGTTGTAGCAGATGGTAGGCTGTGAGCCGTCAAACAGGTGCAAATCGGGAGGTAGTTGCAGGCGGCGGTCAATGACTATGCGGTGGGGCTGGCGGCGGATTGTCGGAAAGTCGCGCACGTTCAAGCGCGGATTATCGTGCAGGGCTGTCCCCGACCCTGTCAGAACGGCATCTTCTTCGCTGCGCCACTTATGCACCAACTGCCGTGAAAGGCGGTTGCTAATCCATACAGGGCGGCGGTCAGCGGCGGCCATCAAGCCATTGGCACTTTCTGCCCATTTCAGGATGATATAAGGGCGGTTGTGGCGGATGAACGTAAAAAAACGGCGATTCATTTCGGCTGCTTCGCGCGCCAGTACACCCATTTGCACCTCTATACCTGCCTCTTGTAACCTGCGGATGCCGTTGCCACTCACCAAAGGGTTAATGTCCAAATTCGCCACAACAACTTTGGGGATGCGGTGGCGCACAATCAGGTCGGCACAGGGAGGTGTTTTACCAAAGTGCGAGCAAGGTTCAAGCGTAACGTACAGCGTAGATTCCGACAGCAGTTCAGGATTGGCAACAGCATTCACCGCGTTCACTTCGGCATGTGCCTCGCCATAGCGCCGGTGATAACCTTCTCCAATGATGACTCCGTTGTGTACAATCACACAACCAACCATTGGGTTAGGGCTAACGCTGCCGCGCCCCAATTGGGCAATAGCTATGGCGCGCTGCATGAAAATTTCGTCCGTATGCACTTTCTAACTGCTTTTTTTGTTTCTTATTCAATTACTGCCGTTTATTATTGGCTGATTTTTCACACTACCCGACTTGCTATGATTACTTCATCAGAATTTTTTCGCTTCTCTCTCACTCGGCAATGCACGCTTTTAGATAAGGAAGGCTATTTGTTAGGCAGTCGCCAAAGCAATAATTACAAAGTCAGGCTGTATCTGATTTACGACTTTCTGGTAGAAGTCTATTTTGAAACTGGCGGCTGGATAAGTAGCACTTCCCTACCCGAGCCTTATCTAATAAACCTGTACCTGCACCATTTTGGCGAAGCATAATTTTTTTAAAATACAGGTTTTTCGACAAATCTGCTAACAGAGCCTGCAACTGTTGTTAGAGATTTTTACTTGTGTACTTTGACAGGAGTTGGGTACTAACCGGCGTAGTATTTTAATTCTTCCCACGTAATGCGCCCTTCATAGAACGCTTTCCCGATAATTACACCATACAGGTTGAGGGGCTGCAAGGCTTGCACATCGGCAATACTGCCGATGCCACCGCTTGCAATCAGTTGTAAATCAGGAAATTGCTGCATAAGTTCTGCATATAATTTGCCTGCTGCGCCCTGTAACATACCGTCACGACTAATATCGGTACAGATAACATATTTGACTCCTTTTGCGATATAGTCACCAATAAAATTGCTGAGTGGCAATTCGGTTATCTCCTGCCAACCGCTAACGGCTATCTTACCATTGCGTGCGTCTGCTCCCAAAATGATGCGATTGCTGCCATAGGTTTGCAGCCAACGGGTAAACATTTCGGGATTTTTAACGGCAATGCTGCCGCCTGTTACTTGCGCTGCTCCGGCATCAAACACGCGACGAATGTCCTCATCACTTTGTACACCGCCGCCAAAATCAATATGCAGCGATGTATGGCGGGTAATGCCTTCTAGGACATGCAAATTAACCACTGTTTTGGCTTTTGCACCGTCCAAATCTACCAGATGCAGGTGCGAAATACCTGCATCTTCAAAACGCTGCGCCATTTCCACGGGGTTGTCGTGGTAAACCGTCATTTTTTGATAGTCGCCCTGTGTCAGGCGTACACATTTGCCACCAATCAGGTCTATGGCAGGTATCAAATACATGGTATCAAAATATTTAGTGTGATTGACAATCTGCTTGCAAGAACGTTTAAGGGCTGCCATACCTGACAACCCTTGCTGTTTTTGGCAATGCATTAATCAATCAAGCGTTTAGTAATAACATCGTAGCTGTCAATGCGGCGGTCGCGGAGGAAAGGCCAGTGCGTGCGGTAGTAGTCGCTTTGTTCCAAGTCAATGGTTTGCACGTGGACTTCTTCCTTGTCATGGCTGCCTTGATACAACACTTTGCCGTAGGCATTGGCTACAAAAGAGCCGCCCCAAAACAGCATGTCGCCTTCCTGACCAACGCGATTTACCGAAACAACAGGCACGCCGTTGGCAATGGCATGGCTGCGTTGAATAGTTTGCCAAGCACTGTATTGGTCTTGGTTCACCTCTTCGGTTTGCGAAACAGCCCAGCCGATAGCCGTTGGGTAAAACAGAATTTCAGCCCCCATCAGTGCAGTAATGCGCGCCGCTTCGGGATACCATTGGTCCCAGCAAATAAGGATACCCAACTTACCGAATTGAGTGTCAAATACTTTGTAGCCCAAATCGCCGGGAGTGAAATAGAATTTCTCATAATAGCCCGGGTCGTCGGGGATGTGCATTTTGCGATACTTGCCCAGATAGCTGCCGTCAGCATCTATCACAGCCGTTGTATTATGGTACAAGCCCTGTGCACGTTTTTCAAACAGGGAAGCAATCACCACAATGCCAAGTTCTTTGGCAAGTGCCTGAAACTGATCGGTAGTAGGTCCCGGAATAGCCTCTGCAAGTTTAAAATTGTCGTAATCTTCTACATCGCAGAAGTAGAGCGAAGTAAAAAGTTCCTGTAAACAAACAATTTGAGCGCCTTTTTGAGCGGCTTCGCGCGTTTTTTCCAACGCTTTGGCAATATTAGCGGCTTTGTCTGCTGTGCAGCTCATCTGCACTAAGCCTACACAAACTTGTTTCACGGTTGCGGGATAAAATTTTTGCCACAAAGATAGCATTTGGCAGCATTAAAATTGACGAAATATAATTGGCTGTAAATCATACAATTGTAATATTAACGCATTGTTACGGTTGCAAAAAAGCACCTTTAGCGGCAAATTTGCATCATGGAGAAACGTTGGGTAGTTAAGCCCGTCCCCGATTCGGAGCAGATTTCATCGCTCGCATCAGCTATTAACATCAGTACACCGCTGGCAACCCTGTTGTTGCAACGCGGAGTGCATACTTTTGAGCAAGCACGTGCGTTTTTCCGTCTTTCCTTAGACCAGTTGCACGACCCCTTCCTAATGAAGGACATGGATAAAGCCGTGTGGCGACTGGAAGAGGCGATTCGCAACGGCGAGCGCATCCTTATCTATGGCGATTACGACGTGGACGGTACTACTTCCGTGTCCATGTTCTACACTTTTTTGCGGCGTTATTACGGCAACGTGCTGTTCTATACGCCCGACCGCTATACAGAAGGTTACGGTATTTCCATTACCGGCATCGACTGGGCAAAAGAACAGGGTATTTCGCTGATAATCAGCCTTGATTGCGGCATTAAGTCGCATCGTGCGATTGGCTATGCCGCCGATTTGGGCATAGATTTCATCGTTTGCGACCACCACCTGCCGGGCGATACGCTGCCACCTGCCTATGCCATTTTAGACCCCAAACGCACCGATTGCGAGTATCCCTACAAAGAACTTTCGGGCTGTGGCGTGGGGTTTAAGTTTCTTCATGCCTTCTCCATTAGCAACAATCTGCCTACCGAGTGGCTGTTCAGTTTCTTAGACCTGCTGGCCGTGAGTATTGCCGCCGACATTGTACCGATTACGGGCGAAAACCGCGTTTTGGCACATTTCGGACTGAAACAACTCAACAGCAATCCGCGACCAGGCTTAAAAGCACTGATAGACATTTCCGACCTGCGCGGCGAAATTGAAGTAGCTAACATTGTTTTCGGTATCGGCCCCCGCATCAACGCCGTTGGACGGGTGGCACATGCCAGCCATGCCATCCGTCTGCTTTCCTCCGATAACTTGCAGGAAGCAGTAGCACTGGCTGCCGTAGCCAACGCCAACAACGAAGAGCGCCGAGAGTTTGACTCTAACATTACCCGTGAAGCCATTGAAATGATAGAGCAGTATTTTCCTGACCGAAAAAGCACCGTACTGTTCAAAGAAAATTGGCACAAAGGGGTGATTGGCATTGTAGCAGCACGATGTATTGAAAAATTCTACCGACCGACGATTATTTTAACCAAAAGCGATGAAAAAGCCACAGGTTCTGCTCGTTCCATCGTCGGTTTTGATATTTATGAAGCCATCGCCGAATGTGCCGACCTGTTGGAACAGTACGGTGGACACAAATATGCGGCAGGCTTAACCATGCCTATTGCTAACTTGCAGGCCTTTCAGGAGCGATTTGAGCAAATTGTCGCCGCCAATCTGCGCGAAGAAAACATGTATCCACAAATTGAAGTTGATTTGGAGATTTCTTTGTCGCAACTTTCCTTTAAGTTTCTCAATATCATCCGCCAAATGGCACCTTTTGGGCCGCAAAATATGCAGCCCATGATGGTAGCACGGCGCGTGCAAGTATTGCCCGAAAGTGTGCGCGTACTGAAAGATATTCATCTCAAATTTGCCGTCCGTCAGGATGATTCTGTTGTTTACGATGTAATAGGTTTCAGCATGGCACCTGATTATGAGGCCATTGTACGCAGCGAGCAACTCATAGACATTGCCTTCAATTTGCAGGAAAATGACTACAAAGGCCGCAAGTCGCTCCAATTGTTGCTGCGCGACGTGCACTTGTCACAATAAAACCTCTCAGCACGGTTACTCCGTAATACTGCGCACCCTACAGATTTTAGACGGATTTAACGTTTTTTCTTGTTCAAGTGGGCAGTCTTGTTTAAAATATAAAAACAGCAACATGCTTAACATGATGCACGTGTTTCTTTTGATAACATTGATGTCAGGTCGGACACTTTAAAAAGCCTTCCTCTTTTACATATTCGCCAGCGATAATTTTATTTATATTAAGAAAATTTGCACTTTATCATTGAGAGTATTTTGTGCATAAATCGTATAGATAATAATACCAGTAATACAGATAGCGTGAACTTTTTCATAAAAAATTAAGCTGCTATCTGCAAAATGGCAGTTTGATAGAATGTTGTTAAGATTTTCTCTATCTGTTCATATTCCACCAAAAAGCCGTCATGACCGAAAACGGAATCTATTTCTGCATAGACAGCATGGGGAATGTGTTGTGCTATCAGTTGTTGTTCTGCAGGAGGAAACAGAATATCGGATGAAATACCTATTACCAGTGTTTTAGAGCGAACAGTGGCAAGCACCTGAGCAATTTCGCCACGCCCCCGCCCTATGTTGTGGCTGTCCATGGCTTGCGAAAGCCGCAAGTAAGCAATCGTATTGAACCGCTTGGTCAGTTTTTCCCCCTGATATTGCATATAGCTTGCAGCCTTAAATCCTTTTAATTTTTCGTTGGTTTGTTCATATTGGCGCAACTGATAGGCTTCATAGTTCCGATAGGAAAGCAAGGCAATAGCACGTGCAGCCCTCAACCCATTCAAACCTGCATCGGGGCGCGGCTCGCACCAAGTCGGGTCGGCATAAATGGCCATGCGCTGTGCTTCGTTAAAGGCTATGCCCCAAGGAGAATGGCAAGCATTGGAAGCTAACAAAACCAGATGCTGAATCAAGAGCGGCTGCGAAATTGCCCACTCCAAAGCCTGCTGACCGCCCAAAGAACCACCAATACAGGTGTGAATCTGCCTGATATTCAAATGCTTGCGCAAAAGCTCATGCACGCGTACCATATCGCGGATGGTTACTTCGGGAAAGTCGGCGTAATAGTGGCTGCCCGTCAGCGGATTGATAGAAATAGGCCCTGTACTGCCATAGCAAGAGCCAATAACGTTGGCACAAACAATAAAGTACTCTTGCGGGTCATAAAAACAGCCTTCCCCAATCAGTCCGTTCCACCAGTCGGCTGCATCTGCATTACCGGTAAGTGCATGACACACCCATATAACGTTATCGCGCGTTTCGTTAATCATGCCCAACGTAGTATAAGCAATTTGCAGCTGTGGCAAAACAGCCCCCTGCTCCAATACAAAAGGCTGATTTGATTCAAAAACATATGTGCGAGACTTTGCTTCCATAAACCTGATTTGCCAGAACGCTCAGGATGCAGGGGTTTGCACTGCCTTGTCCAGTTTTTTTGCAAACCCTACACCCCTTGCAATTACTTGATTATCAACATTGTTACACCCAAATACCCTTTGGTTCTGTTACCTTTACCAGCGCTTGCTCAATATCATCGATAATATCGTCCACGTGTTCAATGCCTACCGAAAGGCGCAGCAAGGTTGGTTGCACACCTGCGGCCAGTTGTTCCTTATCGGAAAGTTGCTGGTGCGTAGTAGAAGCCGGATGAATAATCAGCGTTTTGGCATCGCCCACGTTGGCAAGGTGGCTGATAAGTTGCAGATTGTCCACAAACTCGGCTGCACGCTCGCGGCTGCCTTTTAGGGTAAAAGTCAGCACACCACCAAAACCTTTTTTGAGGTATTTGCGTGCAATCTGATGGAATGGACTGCTTGGCAAACCCGGGTAATTAACAGAGACTACTTCGGGGTGTGCCTCCAACCAGCGGGCAATTTTTAGTGCATTTTCCACTGTTCGCTCTACGCGCAGTGAAAGGGTTTCCAAACCTTGTAGCAACAAAAATGAGTTAAAAGGGCTTAAAGCAGGACCAAAGTCACGCAAACCTTCTACACGGGCGCGGATGATAAACGCAATGTTGCCAAACGGGCTGTTACTGCCAAAAACCTCCCAAAAATTTAATCCGTGATAGCCTTCGGCAGGCTCAGAGAATTGCGGAAACTTGCCGTTGCCCCAATTATAGTTGCCGCCATCTATAATAACACCGCCAATGCTGGTTCCATGACCGCCAATCCATTTAGTAGCAGAAGCCACCACCACATTAGCCCCGTGTTCAAGCGGGCGAAACAGATAGCCGCCTGCCCCAAACGTATTGTCCACAATCAGGGGCAAGTCGTACTTGCGTGCCAGTGCTGCCACCTTTTCAAAATCGGGTACGCTGAAAGCACCGTTGCCAATTGTTTCTACATAAATAGCTTTTGATTTGGCATCTATCTGTGCTTCCAAATCCTCAGCACTGTCGCTGTCGGCAAATTTTACCGTAATGCCTAATCTTTTGAAAGCAACTTTAAATTGATTGTAAGTTCCGCCATACAGATACGGACTGCTGACAAAATTATCACCTGCCTGTAAAATATTGTTCAGCGCAATAAACTGCGCTGCCTGCCCCGAACCGACTGCCAAAGCAGCTACACCGCCTTCCAAGGCAGCAATGCGCTTCTCAAAAACATCGGTTGTAGGGTTCATAATACGGGTGTAAATGTTGCCAAACTCTTTGAGAGCAAACAAGTTAGCACCATGTTCAGAGTCTTTGAACACATAGGAAGTAGTCTGATAAATAGGTACTACCCTCGAACGCGTAGTCGGGTCAATATCTTGTCCGGCATGAAGCTGGAGCGTCTCGAAATGAAGTGATTTTGACATGGTTTGTTAATTAATTAAAACAGAATGAAGAAATTATAAACATATGCAAATGTTGGCACTGTAACGGCAGCGCCTAAACCCATGGGGGGAGAATCAGCAACAACAGCAGGAAAATTAGCAACAACAGCAGCAACAGCACATTCGTATGGAAATGTTGCCGACAATTGGAGAAAGAGTAGATGTAGCTATCAAAAAGGCCGAAGGATTTTCGGCTACTGATGCAGATAGAAAATAAGATTGAAAGATGTTACTCCGAATGTTCATAGTAGCAATCAATTTATATTTCCCTTATTGGGTTAGGAATTAGCACCTTGAAAATTTCAGGTTGCTAAGGGTTCACAGAGCCTAATCTCTCCCCCTTTCTTTATAAATCAACTGCTTGAGCAATTGACTGATGCTACAAAGAAATAAAGTGCATTTGTCAATTCCAAATTTTGCAAGCAATTTTTTGAAAAAAATGCAATAAACAGTGCATACTATTGTTCCGACAGGTACTTGTGGATTTTGTTGTAAATATAGTCAGCGTTCAAATCCACACCGCTTACTGCCATTTCGGCTTGGTCATAGTACGGAAACCGCTTTTGGTATAATTCCTTTAACTTCTCGAGCATGTCCTCCGCATCTGCCGTTGCCAACAGTGGTCGCTCCTGTTGTTGCCGTTCAACTCTGCCGGCAATGATTGAAAGCGGAATATTGATAAAAACAGCCAAACCGTGCTTATTAATTTGCTCCATGTTGTCGTAGAAGCAAGGCGTTCCGCCGCCAGTTGCAACAACACAGCGCAACATTTTGAAAGTACTGTGCAATGCTTGTTTTTCTTTTTGGCGAAAATAATCTTCACCTTTCTGAGCAAAAATATCGGCAATACTCATCTGTTCCTGCTCGGTAATCAGCTCGTCTAAGTCCGTAAAATGGTAGGCCATCCGATTGGCCAACAACCTGCCTAAGGTGGTTTTTCCGGAACCCGGCATACCTACTAAATAAATACGTGAAGGAATCATTTAACAATCATCGGTTTTGTATTTCGGCAAGCAATATACAAAAGGGTTTCTAACAGAAAATTAATACATTTGCTTAGTTGAGCTTTTGCACCGTTGTTATGAGTTTAGTTGTTGCAAGTATAGTTAGATTGAGAGCCCTAATATACTGGTGCTATAGCATAGTTGCCATGCTGATTTTTTCGGTCAACTCTGTGAGTGTAGCAGCTTATCAGTATGATGTGGATATTACGGCCGTGCAGCATATCGGTTTGTATAGAGAATTTGCCACACTGGCAAGCGGGCTTTTGCTGGCGGCAATCATTCCGGCTATAGGCTTGCGCAGACTTTTGCCGACTTCTTTTCTGTTGGTGTCCATTATTTCGCTGGTAATTTTTATACATCCCTCGGCTATTGCATTCCATATTTTGTATATCAGCCTTGGTTTTATTTTTGGTGCTCTTCAAATTGGCTTTCTCAACGAACTGGCAAGTATTAATAAACATGAAACAGGCCTACTGTCAGACGTTTGCCACTTCGAAGCCGTGTATGTATCGGGGATTTTAGCCATGCTTATTGTTTCAGGGATTGCCATGAAGTTTCAGCAATTTGAATTGCACTATTTATACCTTGTAACCGCAATCATTTGTGCAGCAGTAGGGCTGTTTGTTATTTTCCGGAAACAGCATTTTTTATTTGATGAATCGCAGGCAACCGCACGTGAGGTTGCACGGCTGTGGCTGCGTACACTGCCGGAAATATTTAGTGCACTGAGCAGCACATTGGTTATCCTTGCCATGTTTTGCTTAGGACTGACCATTATCGTAACCACGTTTGTACTAAACTGGGTAAACCTGTTCAATACAGCCACCTTACAGCTAAGCGATAACCTTGTTTGGTGGTTTTCTATTGTGTTGATGCTTTCTGCCATCAGCGGCAGGCTAGTCGTAGCTGCACTTGCGCACTACTTGCCTCTACTCAGCCTCTTGCTCATAATAATATCTGCCAACATTGTATTCACTATGGCATTTGCTGTTAGCATGTATGACTACCCAATCAACTCTATTCCCGATACGATGGCTGAACTGCCACCCCCTATAATGCTCATTGTCTTTTTGTCGTTTACCAATGGAGGCATTGTACCGCTCCTGATTGGAATGGTAACTTACCATACACCCGCCAATAAGCGCGGCATCATACTGGGCATTATTACCTTTGTTATGTCCGGTGCGACCCTGTTAAGCGGCCTGTTTTTTCAATGGGTAAACAAACTGTTTACGCCCAGTATGCTGTTGGCATTGATGGCCATACCTCTTGCATTTGTAATGATTTTGAGCACTTTATTTATTAAAGATTTAAGAAAAAGTACTTATCCTGTTTCCTGATGAAAAATTCTGACAGACCTCTCATACTAATTTCCAACGACGACGGCATCTCTGCCAAAGGACTTAGTGTGCTTGTAGAGGCCATGCGCCCACTGGGCAACTTGCTGGTTGTAGCACCTAACAGCCCCCAATCGGGCATGGGGCATGCTATCACCATCCACTCCCCACTGAAAATTCACCCTTCGTCCATATTTGCAGGCGTTGAGGCCTACGAAAGTTCCGGCACACCTGTCGACTGCGTTAAGCTGGCAAAATATTGCATCCTCAAAGGCCGCGTACCTGATTTGGTGGTGAGCGGCATTAACCACGGCAGCAATACTTCCATCAGTATCCTGTATTCCGGCACTATGTCTGCCGCCATTGAAGGGGCTATTGAGGGCATGCCTGCAATTGGTTTCTCCCTCTGCGACTATGGCAACAATGCAGATTTCAGCCATATTATCCCTTACGTAACGGCTATTGCACAGCAAGTATTGCAAACAGGATTGCCACGCGGTACAGCCCTCAATGTCAATTTTCCGCGCAAGCAGAAAGAAGCCATTAAAGGCATCAAAATTTGCCGCCAGGCAAAAGCCCGCTGGAAAGAAGAATTTGACGAACGCACCGACCCCTACGGCAGAAAATACCTTTGGCTGGCCGGTAGTTTTGAAAACTCCGACAAAGGCGAAGATACTGACGAGTGGGCCATCGCCAACAACTATGTTTCGGTAGTACCCTGCCTGTTTGACCTAACTGCACACCACGCCATCGCCACACTCAACGATGAGTGGCAAATTTTGCAGGAAACAGTGCCGCGGGTAGTAAAAGAACATTACGACAATTTCTGATTCTTGCCATGATTGCTGTCATTCAACGTGTTACGGAAGCCTCTGTAACCATAGAAGGTTGTGTACACGGAAAAATAGCAATGGGTTTTCTGGTACTGCTGGGTATTGCCCACAATGACACCGCCGAAGACGTGGAATGGCTTGCAGGGAAGATAGCAGGATTGCGCGTTTTCAGCGACGATGAAGGCAAAATGAATCGCGCGCTGGCCGATATTGACGGCAATATCCTGTTAATCAGTCAGTTTACGCTTCATGCAAGCACTAAAAAAGGCAATCGGCCTTCGTTCATCGAGGCTGCGCCGCCACCTGTGGCTATCCCATTGTATGAGGCTATGATAGAACGCCTGCAACAACTGACAGGTAAAAAAATTGAAACAGGCGTTTTCGGGGCTGATATGAAAGTCCGCTTGCTCAACGACGGCCCCGTAACCATCATCATTGACTCAAAAAACAAAAGATGACCATTCAAGAAGCACAAAATACCGTTGATGAGTGGATTCGCACCATTGGCGTGCGCTACTTCAACGAACTGACCAACACGGCTATCCTAATGGAGGAAGTGGGCGAAGTAGCCCGCATTATGGCACGCCGATACGGTGAGCAATCATTCAAAGCCTCCGACAAAGAAGTGGATTTGGGCGAAGAAATGGCGGACGTACTTTTTGTCCTGATTTGCTTAGCCAATCAAACAGGTATCAATCTGACAGAGGCTTTTCAAAAACGGATGGACAAAAAGACTAAACGCGATGCCAACCGACATAAAGAGAATGAAAAATTGGAGTAGCTTCAATATTGAATGCCTGTTAATTTTTCGCTCATTTCCCATAGGCTGCGGGCGATTTTCTCGTCGATAGCCGTGGGAATCATGTTGCGTCGCCGTCTTTTTTTATAGAAATAGCCACCGCTGACACCTTTCACATCGGGTGAGGTTGCCAGATAAATAGAAGTTTCAGCGCCTTCTTCCTCGCTCATCAGGAAAGGTTTGGCCAATTTGAACAGCCAAGCAAACCATCCGGGCGTATTGCTTGCAAAACCTGAATTGACCGCTCCCGGATGCAGCGAATTAGCCGTAATATTTTTCCCTGCCACTCGGCGCGCCAACTCTGCCGTAAACAAAATATTACAAAGTTTGGAGATACAATAGGCTTTTATGCCACTATAACCGCGCTGCATTTGCACATTGTCAAGGCTAAATGGGGCATAGCGATGTGCTTCGGAAGCTACCGAAACTACGCGGGCTTCCCCATTTTCGGCAGCCGCTTTCTCCAAAGCAGGCATGAGCAAACCCGTTAGCAGAAAATATCCCAAATGATTGACCGCAAAAGTTGCTTCTATGCCGTCCTCGGTTAGTTCACGCTTGTCGGAAGCCAAAAATCCCGCATTATTTACCAACACATCCAGTTGGTCATATCTTGCCAAAAATTGTGCTGCTGCCTCTCTGATTTGCCGCTGCGAAGCAAAATCTACCCGAATGATTTCTACCTGATTATTCCCCGAAAGACGGATAATTTCTTGGCGTGCTGCCTCTGCTTTGGCGCGATTTCGGCACATCATCACTACCGTAAAACCTTGCTTGGCCAGCGCAAGAGTTGTTACTTTCCCGATACCCGAATTGGCACCTGTTACAATGCTGATTTTGTTTTTCATAGGGTGATTTTGTGGCGGAACAATTTAGGAAAAAATGTGTGCATAAACTAAAAACCCGATGCGCCTTAGCAATACATCGGGTTTTTACAGATTATAAATGCGCTGATAATCAAGGCTTACTTGCTCAATTCGGCAAAATTTTTATAAAAGTACGGGATGGTTTCAATGCCCTTGTAATAGTTAAATAGACCAAAGTTTTCGTTGGGTGAGTGAATGGCATCCGAATCTAACCCAAAGCCCATGAGCACGGAATTAACGCCCAACACACTTTTAAACAGTTGTACGATTGGAATGCTGCCACCACTGCGCTGCGGAATCGGCTTTTTACCGAAAGTTTGGCTCATGGCCAACTCTGCGGCCTTATAAGCCGCCAAGTCGGTAGGTATTACCACAGGCTCGCCGCCGTGATAGTAATCTATTTTTACTTTTACTCCCTTAGGAGCAAGAGAGGTAAAATAGTTGCTGAACAATCGGATAATTTCTTCCGACTCTTGATTAGGGACAAGGCGCATGGAAATTTTGGCATATGCTTTAGAAGCAATTATGGTTTTTGCTCCTTCGCCTGTGTAGCCTCCCCATATTCCATTTACGTCTAGCGTAGGGCGCACCGATACTCGCTCCAATGTTGTATAGCCTTCTTCTCCTGCCACATCTTCAATACCAAGGTCTGCTTTATAGGCTTCGAGGTCAAAAGGTACTTTTGCCATGGCAGCACGCTCCTCTGCACTCAGTTCCACAACTTTATCGTAAAAACCGGGGATAGTAATGCGGTTTTTATCGTCTTTGAGTTTGGCAATCATTTGGCATAGGGCGTTGATAGGATTCACCACGCCGCCGCCGTAACTACCTGAGTGCAGGTCGCGGTCGGGTCCTGTTACTTCCACCTGTACATAAGCGATACCGCGAAGCCCTACTGTAATAGAAGGGATGTCGTTGGCAATCATCGACGTGTCAGAAATCAGCACTATATCCGCTTTCAGTTTTTCCGAGTTTTCCCTAATAAACTGTGGCAGGTTTTCAGAACCGATTTCTTCCTCACCTTCAATCATAAACTTAACATTGCAAGGCAGCTCGCCTGTTGCCATCATGGCTTCAAATGCCTTGATGTGCATAAACATCTGTCCTTTGTCGTCGCAAGCGCCGCGAGCAAATATTTTGCCGTCCTTTAAGGTTGGTTCGAAGGGAGGAGCGTCCCATAGTTCTATCGGGTCGGCAGGCTGCACGTCGTAATGACCATATACCAATACGGTTGGCAGTTTGGGGTCGATAATTTTTTCCGCATATACAATCGGATGACGGTTGGTGGGGCAAATTTCCACTTTGTCTGCACCTGCTGCTTTCAGGCAATCCTGAACAAACTCGGCAGCACGCTGCAAATCTTTATCGTGGTCGGGGTTTGTGCTAACGGAAGGAATGCGAATCAAATCAAACAATTCATCCAGAAAACGTTGTCTGTTTGCCTCTATATAGCTTTGCGTTTGTTGCATAGTAATTCTATGGAACTGTAAAATTAACTTTTTTCATCTCAAAAAACTATTGCCCCAGAAAGTTGCGGATGGCTTGCTCCGCTTCGCAGACAATTTCTTCGTTGGTTTTTCCTGTGCGGTCTATCGGCGGCAGGGCTGTGCATTGCATATGCACCCCTATCGGGATAGGCTTAAAGCCATAGCGTGCCAACTCCCATGAGCCTTGAATGGCTACGGGAATCACAAGGGCGCTTGGCATAGTCTTCAACAAGACGCTCAACCCTTGTGGTTTAAATGGTTTCATTTGCCCGTTGCGTGAGCGCGTGCCTTCGGCAAAAATACAGCCTGCATAGCGATTGGCTTCCAAATACTCGCCAAATTGTTTGAGTGCAGGCAGGGACTGGCGCGCATCTTTGCGGTCTATGCAAACCGAACCGCCATGTCGCAAGTTATAAGAAATGCTTGGAATACCTTTGGCCAGTTCCACTTTGGAAACATATTTGGGGTGGCGGTCGGCAAACAAAATACCCAGCATCGGTATATCGTACATGCTTTGATGGTTGCTGACCACAATTAACGGACAATCGGGTGGCAGTTGGTAGGGCAAACGGAGTGTAATCCGTGTGCCCAGCATCAAACGCAACTGCCAGAGTAGCAAAGCAAGCAGCCAGTCCACCGACTTTTTATGGGCTTCATAGCCGCCAAGTGTGCGTGCAACTACCTGTATGGCATGAAAAATCAGCAGCAGCAGGAAAAATACAAGCACAAAAAATGGCCAAATCAGCCATGAAATGATTTTTTTCAGCGTTATCATAATAATTCTAACAATGCGCTGCAAATATATGGTAGAGGCGTTGCATACGATGCCTCCGCGAATCTGTCATTTCCACCCTTTGGCGTTTTTTGGGCAGTAATCGGCGCATATCGGCTACTACCCCAAAGGCACTGATGCCGCCTGCCACATGGCGCACCTGATAGCCGTAAGAAATCTCTATAGCTTTGATTTTCAGCATTATTCCAAAAGAAAACCCGCTGAGGGCACGCCTTTGCGCTAAGCCTAACTCCTGCCGATGCAGCACATTGTAGCCCATTCGCAACTGAAAATTGGGATTCAGCACCAACTCCCCGCCCACTACGAGCCGACGTGCAAGTCGCTGCAAGTTGTTGGTTGCGTCAAATAGCGGATTGCCGTTCGCATCAAACCCTGCAGGCTGCGAAGGGTCTTTGTACACAATGTCGCCGCGGGGGGCTAATTGCCACGCAGTCAGGGAGAACCGCAGCGGCATCTTTTCGGGTCTAAAACTGATGCCTAACTGTGCATCAAAGGGCATTACCCAATCCGAAGCATCGGCGTAGTTGCTCATGGCAAACCCGATGTTGCGCACCGTCAGCCCTACGCTGAAATCTTTTTGGGGATGGCGAAACAGTGCGCCTGCATCTGCCAGCACGGCAGTTGAGTTAAAAGCAGCGACAGAAGAGCCTGCTATTTTGAACGTTGCACCCAGTGTAAATGGTGCAATGGTATGTGCATAATTGAGGGCAAGTACATATTCGGCCGCCGAGAAATCGCCCGTTGGCGCACCGGTAGGGTCAAAGCCCTGAAACTGTCCGTAACCGATGTATTGTAAACCAATGCCTAACCGCTGATGCTTGCGCACAGGCAGCACATACACCAGCGAGGTATACATGGCCTGTCCGGCAAGCGATTGCAAATGCAAAGCCGCCTGATAATTTGCTGAGTCCGTATTCAGTGCAGGATTGCTCAGCCACAGCGAGGCATCGACACCGACAGAGGCCACCTGTACGCCGCCCTGTGCTATTGTGCGGGCATTGGGCGGCAGTTGCAGAAAACTGAAACTTTGCCCTCCGCCAATTTGAGCTTCGGCAAAAAGCGGCAGCAAAAATGCTAAAATAAGTTTGCCGCAAAGAGCATTAAATTTGTTCTTTTCCCCTGCAAAGAGCACCGAGTTTGTCATTCTTTTTGTCGCACAGAAAACGCTAAGTTTGTTCAATGCCATTTGCTACAATTGGTGAGGAAACGAAGAATCGTAATACACTACTCAAAATCGGCATAAAGTAAGTATTTTTTGCGCATAGCTTTGTATGCGGCCAAGTCTTTCGCCCATGTGGCGCGAATGGCTTCCTCGCTCATGCCTACGGTAATTTGTTTGCGTAGTTCGCCCGTTCCTGCCAGTTTTTCAAAGAAAGGAATAAAAAACTTATCCTTCTGAGGTGCTAAGCGGTACATTTCCATCAGCGGTTGCAGGCTGAATCGAAAGTTGCTCACATCCATGGTGCGATAGTCTATGCCATAACAGGTTACGTCTTTATAAGGCGGATTTTTTGCGCCTTCGGTACTTCGCGGCGTAAAACTGTACGTTTTATCGGGGTTCTCCGGAAAACCAATCATTTGAAACGGGGCTTCCGTGCCTCTGCCTACGCTTACAATCGTTCCTTCAAATAAACACAGGCTCGGATACAAGGCAATGGCGCGGTCATTGGGCAGGTTCGGGGACGGCCGCACAGGCAGCGAATAGCGCTTCGTATGGTCATAATGAAGGCACTTAATAACTTGCAGGCGACACTTTACACCATTGGCCAGCCATCCTTCACCATTAATCATTTGTGCCAGTTCGCCGACGGTCAGCCCGTGTACAATGGGAATGGGCTGCATACCCACAAACGATTTATACTGCATGTCCAGCGTAGGGCCGTCCACATACCAACCGTTGGGGTTCGGACGGTCTAAAATGATGAGGTCTTTGTTCTGCTCGGCGCAGGCCTCCATCAGCAAATGCATCGTATTGATGTAGGTGTAAAAGCGAGCACCTACATCCTGAATGTCAAAAACTACGACATCTACATCTGTCAAATCTTCGGGCAGCGGCTTAACTCGCTTGCCGTAAAGAGAGATTAGGGGTAAACCTGTGCGTTTATCTTTCTCATTATCAACTTTCTCACCTGCATCCGCTGTTCCGCGAAAGCCGTGTTCCGGCACAAAAATTTTGACAATATCGACTTTTTGTGCCAGCAGCGTATCCACAATATGGGTTTTTCCGATAGCTGCCGTATGGTTTACCGTTAAGGCAACCCGCTTGCCCTGTAAAGCAGGCAGGTATTCCGAAAAACGGGCAGCACCCGGCAGAATATCGCTATTTGTAAGGCTAATTGACTGGTTAGCAGCCGTTTGTGCTTTTTCGCAAGCAACAAGCGACAACCATGTGATACTTGCCAGAAAAAGCCGGAAGGCGGTTTTCATCAATGGATACATAAGTAAAAAATTGGACATGAAACAAACGGGCATTAAATTGCCACTCCTTCAAAGGTAATGAATTGAATGGTTTTTAGGGATTGATGGTTCAGGGAAAAAAAAAGGCAACTTCTTTTACATGGCTGATTGCCTCGCGGTTGCAAGACAACAGCCTGACAGGTAATTTCTCGGCGTTGGTTACGCGCATCGCTGTGGCGAGTATTACCATTGGCGTAGCTGCCATGATTCTGTCTTTCATGATTTTTGAAGGTTTTAAACATGCCATTCAGGAAAAAATTTTCAGCCTTGCTGGACACATCCGCCTGACTAAGTTTGACGGCGGCAGTTCTCCCGAAGGTTCACCGCTGTCGCTCAACACCCAATTCCTGAAGAAAGCCCCTCATATTCAAGGACTTGCCCGCATAGAACCCTACAGCCAGAAGTCGGCACTGCTCAAAACCGACGAAGAAGTGATGGGAGTACTTATCAAAGGCATAGACAGCAAGTCTGATAGTAATTTTTTTGCAAAAAATCTTATCAGTGGCAGATTTCTGCAATTCCCCGATACAGCAGCACATTCACCCGACCTGATTGTAAGCAAGCCAATAGCCGACAAGTTGAAACTGCAAGTGGGCGACCGACTAACGGCTTACTTTATTCAGAAGCCGCCTAGAGCACGCAGGCTAACCATTTGCGGTATTTATCAAACGGGATTAGAAGATTTTGATGAAATGGTTGTACTGGCAGATAACCGCATGATACAGCAACTCAACCGCTGGGGAGATACGCTCACAGGCGGTTATGAAATATATATCCGCGATTTCAGCAAATTGGCACAAGTGGCCGAAGAGGTGTACGATGCGATGGATTATAGTATGCAAATGGAAACCGTAGAGGGCAGATATGCTCACTTTTTTGACTGGTTTATTATGCTCAACCGAAATGTTACCGTATTTCTAACGATTATTTTATCGGTTGCGGCTTTTAATACTATATCTATCCTGATTATTCTGATAATGGAACGCACACAAATGATTGGGCTATTGAAAGCAATAGGGGCATCCAATCGGCAAATCAAGGCTATTTTCTTTTGGAAGGGTATGCGTATCCTTACCAGAGGGCTGCTTTGGGGTAACCTGTTGGCACTTGGGTTAGCTGCCGTGCAATATTATTTCCACCTCATCCCCTTAGACCCCGAAAACTATTACATGGAAACAGTACCCATTCAATGGGATTGGTTAGCATTCGCCATTGTCAATCTGCTGACTACTATGGTGGTGGGCGGCGCTATTTTCCTGCCAACAATCCTCATTGTACGTATTACGCCTGTAAAGGCTATCCGGTTCAATTGATACTGTAGCAAGCGGTTGAGCAACCAAAATCGCAAATCTGTACTCTGAAGAGTCATTTTATTTTCCTTACATTGGTATATCCTGCCTTAGAACGACAGTGCCAGCGAAGAACCGATAAACCAATTGCCCGTAGCGGGTCGGTTGTCGCGGTCGGTGAAGATGGCATCGCGGCGGCTTTGGAAGGTACGCAATTCGGTGCGCCAAAGCAAGTTATTGCCCAGTCGGCGGTCTATATTGACCGAATAGCCGAAAGTCTGAAAGCCGTTCGGGCTGCCGACGATAACTTCGTTAGGGTCGGCGTAGTATTCTGCACGGGCTGCCACCGACCAATCGGAAGCGACGGGTTTCAGGCGCACAATGGCAATGGGCGAATACCAAACGTGCATTTGTCTGCTGCTTGGGCGTTGCTGCTGTGCGCCGATGTCCAAACCTACAATCAGCCCCAGCGCGGGCGTGAGTTGAAATTGCCCATAGAGGCTGTGGAAGTAGCGCATCAACCGCGCACTGTCGGGTGTGTCGCTGCCAATGAACGAACTGCTGCCAATAGTGATTTTTTCGTTGGGCATGTAGTTAATCTGATGACCAAAGGCAGGCGTTTGATTGCCCGGAACGCGTTGTATCCGCTGCCAGCCGTTCAGTACCAAGCCGCCGAGTAGCCACTGCCCGTTGTCGGATGTGTAAGTAATTTTTGCACCCGAAAGGTAGTAAGGCGCGCCTTCTGCTACCAAACTGCGCGTCATCGTCCAGCAATCAGCACCGACAGCCCCCTCAAAACCCAAATGCGAAGCAAAAACGCCCGCATCTACCCATAAATTTTTTGGGCAGCAAGTTTTACGCCTGCATTCGCCTCAAATATATTTTTCAGCACGCCCGGTTCGGCTGCCAAATTAGCATTGGCGTAAGTGCCTGCCATGAGTGCAAATTTCCCTCTGATGCGATTGTTTTCATATTCCACCTGAACAAAACCAATATTTAAATTCACTTCGTTGTGCCGATTGAAGGCATGCAAAAAATCAGGGCGGTTGTGGTCGGCAGGGTGGGCGAAATCATAAACGTAATAAATTTCTGCATAGCCGCTGATTTTCAGGTGTTTATCTTTTTGAACCCTTGCACTGTCCTGTGCGCTGAGTTGGGCAATGCAGGCTATCCCAACCATGCAAACGAGCAGGTACTTTTTTGCAGCATTCGCCTTTTCCATAAGTTTTGATGTAAGATGTTCGGGCAAGTTAGTGCGTGTTATTCATTCAGCCAAAAAAATCCCCTAACTTCGCCCCAAACTTTTTGAATACAAACAGATTATGCTAAGAACGCACACTTGTGGTGAACTGCGCCTGTCGCATGTGGGGCAGCAGGTTACACTCTGTGGCTGGGTGCAGCGCGTCCGCGACAAAGGCGGACTGATTTGGATTGACCTCCGCGACCGCTACGGAATCACGCAATTATTAATAGAAGAAGCCTCCGCCGCGCCTGAGTTGGTGCAGGCAGCCCGCGGATTGGGGCGCGAGTTTGTCGTGCAAGCAGTGGGCGAAGTAATTGAGCGCGTTTCCAAAAACAATAAAATCCCGACGGGCGACATTGAAATACGCTTGCGCGAGCTGACCGTTCTCAACTCGGCAAAAGTGCCGCCCTTCCTCATTGAAGACGAAACCGACGGCGGCGACGATTTGCGCATGAAATACCGCTATTTGGATTTGCGCCGCAACGTGGTGCGCCAAAACTTGGAACTGCGCCACCGCATGGCAAAAGCCACCCGCGACTACATGGACAGCATGGGCTTCTTGGAAGTGGAAACCCCCGTGCTGATTAAGTCCACACCCGAGGGCGCACGCGATTTCGTAGTGCCGAGCCGACTCAATCCGGGTGAGTTTTACGCCTTGCCGCAGTCGCCGCAAACCTTCAAGCAAATTTTGATGGTGGCAGGTTTTGACCGCTACTTCCAAATTGTAAAGTGCTTCCGCGATGAAGACCTCCGCGCCGACCGCCAGCCCGAGTTTACGCAAATTGACTGCGAAATGTCGTTCGTTACGCAGGAGGACATCCTCGATACCTTTGAAGGACTTGTAAAATACCTTTTCAAAACCCTGAAAGGCATTGAGTTGAGTAACTTCCGCCACATGAGCTATGCCGATGCCGTGCGCCTCTACGGTTCGGATAAGCCCGATTTGCGCTTTGGAATGCAGTTTACCGAACTGAACGACATAGCCCAAGGCAAAGGTTTTCAGGTATTTGACAGCGCACAGCTTGTAGTAGGTATTTGCGCCGAGGGTTGCGCCGAGTTTACCCGCAAGCAGTTGGACGAACTCACCGACTTTGTGAAACGCCCGCAAATCGGAGCAAAGGGCTTGGTGTATGTACAATACAAAGCCGACGGCACGTTCAAGTCTTCGGTAGATAAATTCTTCACGCAGGACGATTTGATGCAGTGGGCGGTAAAAATGAACGCCAAACCCGGCGATTTGATGCTGGTGCTTTCAGGCGAAGCAAGCGCCACCCGCAAGCAGCTCAACGAACTGCGCCTTGAAATGGGCAACCGCCTTGGCTTGCGCAACAAAGACGTTTACGAACCGCTCTGGGTGCTGGACTTCCCGCTGGTAGAATGGAGCGAAGAAGAACAGCGTTGGTTTGCCATGCACCATCCGTTCACCTCACCCAAACCCGAAGACATCGCCCTACTGGACAGCAGCCCCGGCCAAGTGCGCGCCAATGCCTACGACATGGTTATTAACGGCGTAGAAGTCGGCGGCGGATCCATCCGTATCTTTGACCGTGAATTACAGGCGAAAATGTTCCGTTTGCTGGGCTTCACCGACGAGCAGGCACGCGCGCAGTTCGGATTTTTGATGGAAGCCTTCGAGTATGGTGCTCCTCCGCATGGCGGTATTGCCTTCGGTTTCGACCGTTTATGCTCACTCTTCGGCGGAGCGGAATCCATTCGCGATTTTATCGCTTTCCCAAAAAACAACTCCGGCCGCGATATGATGATAGATTCACCATCCCCTATTACCGATGAGCAGTTAAAAGAACTGCATATCAGAGTAGTATAAAAAACTTCCAACTTTTTTTGATACAAGTATTGCAACTAAGAAGTGCTGCATTAACTTTGTGCCACATTTTTTGAAACGCAAAAACAAAAAGGAGAGTTGCCTGAGTGGTTAAAGGAGCGGTTTGCTAAACCGTGACCGGGTAACTGGTCCGGGGGTTCGAATCCCCCACTCTCCGCCGTTTTTAGTTTCAGTGTTCGGGGTGTAGCGTAGCCCGGTTATCGCGCCACATTTGGGATGTGGAGGTCGCAAGTTCGAATCTTGCCACCCCGACTTTGAGACCTCATAGCTCAACCGGATAGAGCAACTGCCTTCTAAGCAGTAGGTTGCAGGTTCGACTCCTGCTGGGGTCATTAAGTTGGCAAAGACCACTTCAGCATATAAGCTGAGGTGGTCTTTTGTTTTATTCTGCATTTATTCGGTTAATTACATATGCAAATCATCGATATCTCCGTTACGCTCCACTCCCAATTGGTAGCATGGCCGGGCGGCATAGGATTTTCCACTTCTCATGCCGCGCGCATTGCCGCAGGCGATGAGGCCAATGTAACCATTATCCACACCAATGCGCATATCGGTACACATGTAGATGCGCCGCTGCATTTTGTTGATAAAACACGCCATGCAGCCGATTTGGAACTGTCGCGCATGGTAGGTCCCTGCTCTGTGTCAGACTTTCGCGGACATCGCGTCATTACCGCCCAAATGCTGCAACAGGCAAAGCAAATACTTACGCTGCACCCCCGTTTACTGTTCAAAACCGACAACTCCGCTCTCTGGCACACACAAAACAGCTCTTTCTATCCCGATTTTTGCGCCCTGAGCGCCGGATGCCGCCGAGTGGGCAGTTGCCAACGATATTCAATTGTTGGGCATTGACTACCTCTCCATCCAACGCTATGAGGACAGTTTTGAAACACACCGCATCATTTTGTGCCAAGAAATTGTCATTCTGGAAGGGCTGGATTTGTCGCAAGTTGAGGCAAGCGATTATATGCTTTGCTGCCTACCGCTGAAGATACAAGGCGCTGACGGCGCACCTGCGCATGCAATTTTGATGCCTTTGTAAAAATATTTTTTTGCAGGTTTTTCTTAGATTGAAGGCGCTAAACCTGACAATCATATGGAGAGAAACCTGCTTCTTGTCCTTTTGTGCTGCCTTTGTACGTGGCAAGTGCACGCACAGCGATTTATTGTTACTTTTTCCAAAGAACAACTCAACAGCCCCGCGGCGGAAGGCAAACCCTATTTTGACGGCCGCCTGCTATTGATGCTTTCTACCAAAGCCACACCCGAGCCCCGCTTTTCGATAACAGACGGACACCAAACGCAACTCATTTTTGGTGTTGATGTGGAAAACTGGAAGCCCGGACAACCGATTGTTTTTGACAGCAACGTATTCGGCTATCCGATTGAAAGCCTTGCAAAAGTCCCTAAGGGCGAATACTACGTACAGGCACTGCTCCATGTGTACGCCACCTGCCAATTAGCAACAGGGCATACCATCAAAGTACCGATGGACAGAGGCGCAGGGCAGCAATGGAATCAAGAGCCGGGCAATATTTACAGCATACCGCAAAAAATCAATTTTGACCCAAAGACTGCCAATTTTTCCATCAAATTGGACAAAATTATTCCGCCAATTGAAGAACCCAAAGACACCGAATTTGTCAAACACATCAAAATCCGCAGCGAGCGGTTGTCTAAGTTTTGGGGGCGCGACATGTACTTAGGTGCGCACGTGCTCGTACCCGACGGCTTTGAGCAGCACCCCGAAGCGCGCTACCCACTCTGTATTTTCCATGGGCACTTCCCTGCCGACTTTGGCGGCTTTCGCACCTCCCCTCCCGACCCTGACCTAAAGCCCGATTACAGCGAACGTTTCAAAATTTCGGGCTATAATAAAATTATGCAAGAAGAAGCCTATAATTTTTACAAAAAATGGACAAGCCCGAATTTTCCGCGCTTCCTGATTGTGGAAATTCAGCATGCCAACCCTTACTACGACGACAGCTACGCGGTTAATTCTGCCAACATTGGCCCCTACGGCGATGCAATTATGTATGAGCTGATTCCCGAAATTGAAAAGCGATTTCGTGGTATTGGGCAAGGCTGGGCGCGGTTTACGTACGGCGGCAGCACAGGCGGCTGGGAAGCATTGGCCGCACAGATTTTCTACCCCGACGAGTTCAACGGCTGCTTTGCTGCCTGCCCCGACCCGATTGATTTTCGCGCCTATACGCTCATCAATTTGTACGAAGACAAAAACGCCTACTACTACGATGCTCCGTTTAAAAAATTGGCACGCCCCGGCCACCGCGATTATCTGGGACAAATCAGTACGACCATAGAGCAGATGAACCACCGCGAGTTGGTATTAGGCACCAAAAGCCGTTCGGGGCAACAGTGGGATATTTGGGAAGCGGTTTATTCGCCACAAGGACCCGATGGCTACCCACAGCGCATTTTTGACAAAAAAACAGGTGAAATTAATCCCAAAGTAGCCCAATACTGGCGCGAAAACTACGACCTGCGTTATATCCTGCAACGCGACTGGGCTAAACTTGGCCCTAAATTGGAAGGAAAAATCCACATCTATTGCGGCGATATGGACAATTTTTATCTCAACAATGCCGTCTATTTGATGGAGGAATTTCTGGAACAGACCAAAAACCCCTATTACAACGGTGAGGTGAAATACGGCGACCGCGCCGAACACTGCTGGAATGGCGACCCGAACCTGCCCAATTACATTACCCGCTTGCGCTACAACACCATGTACGTCCAAAAAATGATGGACAGAATGATGAAAACAGCCCCCGCCGGAGCTGATTTGCGCAGTTGGCGGTATTAGTTTCATATACACAATCCTGACGGGCCTTGAAGACCCGTCAGGACTAAATAACTTTTTTCAGTAATTCAAGCAAAACATTTTCGTCAACTGTATCGCTCATCAGGGCTTGTATCGGCAAGGGTTTGCGTGCTATTCAGGGGCTGCTTCTCTTGATTATCGGGTGCGCAGGCAGCTATGACAAGACTGCAACAAAGTATGTAAAATATTTTTTGTTTTTTAGGTCTATGATAGATTCAAAAATACACTACTACCCGTGAACATTTCCATTGCTGCCGGGTTTATGACAGTATGAAAAAATTGCTTTTCATGTGCTGTATGGGGCTGCTTGCCTGTAACCCTGACAGAAAAACCAAAGTCAATACCGAAGAAGTGCACTTTGCGATATCGGCAAGCTCGGTGATGTTTTTCAAAAATGTCAGGCAGATTTATTATGAACGGCAGGAAAACAATGCAGCCAAGGCTACTATTTATCGGATGCGGGACAGAGTAAGAGATAAAACTATTCCACTGTTGTATCCTGCCATTGTTTACATGTGGGCACAAGATGAGGCTTCGGTTATTTTAGAGCGCAATGAGTGGTTGGCTAATGCTGCGGATACGCTGTACTTTATCTGGCAAGATACCGTTCGGCAAATAAGCGGTAAATATATATTCCCCAATGGCGACCGACGCACACATTACAAGTTTGCCGCCCAAATCTACCATAGCATACAGGAGGAACATAAGTTATGGTTACAAACAGATTCTTGCAAAGTGCCGTTTCTTGCAAGAGAACGTGAGCGCGAACCTTTTCGCAAAATTATGATTGACTATTTCCGATTGGTGAATGTACTTCGGTAGAAAAACCTTGTCCTAATAAGGACGCCTTATGAGATGATTTTGTGAAACGGATAGCAGTTATTTTTTTTGAGCGGATATATTGTCCGCAATGGCATCACCAACAACTTTCATTACTTCATACCAAGCAGCAGAATATTCGGGTTTCCAATGCTCATGGCGTACACTGGCAATCGTTTCTACTAAAAGTTTAACAAAAGGCTGGAAATATTCAGGCTTGACACCGTATTTTACATGGCGGGCTGCCAACGACCTTACTTCTTCACCGATTTGGTCTAATTTGTTCAACTTGGTAACTACCAGCGTGATGGCAAAAGCTAATTTCTTGTGCTGGTCTTTGTTGTCATCTTTGAACAAGTTTCTATATTCTGGATGCAACTGAAACAATTGCTTATAGAACCGCTCCCCGATTTCAGGGCCATGCCCAATCAAATCCGCCCATGTATCTTTTACAATTTGGATGCTTTTTGCACTTGCCATTTGCATGTTAATCATTTTAGTTAGATATGCAAAAGTATACTATATTAACAAAAGGAAGTCTGCAGATTATCGAAATTTATTACATAACTAATATAAAATAACAGATAGCTTACACAATTGCTGAAGAAGCCTCACCGGGCTGTTTGTCATTCAGCGGCTCGTCCTCCACGTCAAACTCTTCAATAATTTCTTCTTCTACGGCAAAAGTATCATCTATTTCAGGGGCTTGTACGCGTTTCAGCCTGCCGGAGTTAATCATCTCCTCTTCTTCTGAAACATACGGTATCACCTCTATAATCGGGCTGAGATTTACATCGGTTATATCATACCGAATAATCCATGATTTCAACTGTTCATCTATACGTTCAATCGCCTGACGGCAGTTTTGTGCCGATACAAGCATCAAAGAAGTAAAACGCTTTTCTTTGCCGCTTGACTCGTCCACATCATGGTAAGCAACTTTACACTTGTACCATGTTTCACAGTCTTCGTAGTTAAAAATTTCTTTAAAGCCTGTTTTAGAAACGCTTTGAATCAAAAAATCGGGGATGGTGCTGCCAAGACTCCTATATAGCCGTGCTTCCGCATCGGTAAATGATACGGCATCTACCAAATAGATTTCGGAAACCATCTTCACCTTTTCGTTCTCTAAAAACTTTGCATATTGGATTTTACACTGAAACCAAGTTGCCATATTAAGTGATGTAAAAAAATGGGAAAACAATTTTCGGGTTACGCGTGCAACGTTTGCAATTCAAATGCAAATTAATAAAAATTGATTTCATATAGAAAATTATTTACGGTAAATGCACCTGATTCCCTTTTGTATCAGCAATATTACTTACGATTACAGAATGAGCAAACCCCCAAACAATTATAACAACTATTGCCCGAAAAAAATAATTACCCATCAGTGGAAAGGCTGATAAATCCGTAAAACTTTGCGGACTGATTCAAGGTTTTAATAGTATGAAAACTGTTGAAAAAGACTCGCCGTCCTTAATTGAGCGTTTGGAAAAAATCCATCCGCACCTGATGCTGATGTACACAGGTGTGATTGGCAGTTCGTTGATTTTCTTTTTCCTTTCGCTGTTGTTCATTAGCACTGCCTTACAACAACAAGTAGCTATACCGCTGCCAAAATCGTTTGTTTTCAGTACGGCTGTTTTGCTGATGAGCAGCTATTTTGCACATCAATACCTTCAACATTTCAAACATGACCGCCCCACAGAATTGAGCCATGCTGCTAATGGTTTACTGCTTACAGGTATCATTTTTACTGTTTCGCAAATAACCGGCTGGATAGAGCTTTCAAATAGCGGGGTTTACCTTACAGGCAAAGCTACCGGAGCATATCTGTATTTGCTGCCCGGGCTGCATGTTCTTCACCTCATAGGTGGACTGATTTATACGATGGTACAAGCACTTGCTGCAAAGAAAATAAGCAAAGATGCCGTTCAAGCACTCATCGTACTCAGCAGCCAACATGAGTTAGTCAAAGCAAGAATGCTTGCTGTTTACTGGCATTTTCTGGACGTGGTATGGGTGATATTGTTTCTGAGTTTTTTATTGTTAGTCTAATGAGTCAATTACCGGTGGATAACCGGAATAAAGCAATATTGCGGCATTCAGATTTGAGATGTAAATCGGTGTAAGCCCCCTCTGTCTCAACAGCAACTCGCGGCTTATCCCGTTTGCTCAAATTTGCTCAACTGAGGTAAAAAATTGAACCGCATGGGATTCAAGTGCTGTTAGGGTCTTGCGACTGCTCACAAGGCGTGGGAAGTACTACGGCCGACAGGCAAAGTTCTTGATTTTCATAAAGGTGATTTAAACTGCTCTCTTACTTATTACAAAAGCACAAACGGGTTGGGAAAAACAGCTTGTATAAATAACTGAATATCAGTTATTTAAAAATCCGAAAGTTTTTAAATACAGGTCGGGTTTATTTATACTCTCCCTGCAATAAACATCAAAGATTGCAATGCGTATCTGTCCAGTTGGCAAAAAATTACAAAGAACCGACAGCTTTTTAGGAGCTATCGGTTCTTATTACCAATCAATAAAGTAACAGATTACAGGTTCAGGCGGAAGCCAATACGGCGATAGTTTTGGCTTGGCTTCAGGTTTTCGTTGCCTTCAATGTTAAACACAAAAACAACGTTTGTGCCAGGGGCAGGTGGAGGGTTCAACACATCCACTTCCAAGAAACCAAAGCTGCTATTGGCAGGAATCGTTACACGTCCACCGTTGCGCATGTTAAAATGTACTCCTTCACGACCCGTGCTTGCAGGGTCTACAGATACTGTAATTACTTCATCATTAGGGCGTTGTGCACCTACCAAATTGATACGTGTACGAATAGCAGCGCCGCGAGTGGTTGTAATAATCGGGTATTTGACACCCAGGGCCGGCGTTGTTGTTACAGCCTGGTCAAATTCTAATACTGCACCCTGCCATGTAACACGGTTATCTTCAAAACAAGAAGATGCCACAAGTGCAATACATAAGAATAAGAGCAAATTAAATATCTTTTTCATGGTTGTTATATTTTTAAGTAAACTTGCTTTTTCTATGATTGGCAAAGGCGCATGCCAACCATGAGAAAGCTATGAGAGAGATTAGTAACCAAAGTTTTGTTGCAAATTAGGATTAGCCTGAATTTCACGCACCGGAATAGGAGCCAAAATGCGGAAGTCGATGAAAGGCACAGTTTGCACAGGTGGAGCCTTTACGATATCGCGGCCTAAACGCTTCAGTGTAAACCAGCGGTCGCCTTCAAAAGCCAGTTCAATGCGACGTTGTTTAAGGATTTCTTCCAGCAAAGCGGCACCTGACAAAGTTACAGACGGTAAACCTGCACGGTTGCGAATGCGGTTCAAATCTGCCAAAGCCAAAGCATCGTTGTTTTGCATAGCATAAGCCTCTGCACGGTTCAGAATAACTTCTGATACGCGGATAACAGGGATGTTATCCAAGTTTGGCTGACCGCCTTTACCCATGAACTTGGTACATTCAATCTCGGCAGTACCACGACCTGCTGTACCCAATTCATACAATTGACGGCGCACGTCGTTACCTTCTGCTTGCATGATGTTTAATAAATCGGCAGTAGGTACTAAGTCGCCAAAACCACCTGTACGGCTACGGTCGCCAACAGCAAGCAAAGTAGTGTAGGTAGTTTGCAGTGCTTCGTTCACACCGAGGTTCTCAGCAGTAACGTATTGCAGCTCGAAAATAGATTCAGGGTGAATAGCTGCTCTCCAGCTGGCTACATACTGCGCGTTAGTTACGAATGTTCCTACGCCTCTACTCAAAGCAGCATCAGCAAAGCGAACAACGTTTGCATAATCACGACGATACAGTGCTACGCGGCTGTACAGCGCCTCTGCTGCTGCACGAGTTGCATAGAAAGGTGCGCGGCTATTGGGTGTTGTAGCCAGTTTTACAATCGCATCGTCTAAGTCTTTGTAGATTTGCGCATACACAGCGTCAATAGGTGCACGTGAGAGTTTTTCAATCTGGTCAGAGCCCAAAATCGGAGTCAATGCCAAAGGTACACCGCCACGGCTGTTTTGTGTTACGATTGCACCCGGGTCATACGCATATACACGCATGAGATTGTGATAAATCAATGCACGCAAAAAAAGCGCCTGACCTTCAATGTTATTACGGGTGGCAGCAGGCATGTTTACTTTGGGTGCATTGTCCAGAATCAAATTAATCTGGTTAATTGCTGCATATGATAACTGCCAGGTCCCTGCAGAGAAATGAGCATTGGGTTGATTTTGATATTCTGCTTGCAAACGACCTGATTTATTGGTTGCACGGCCGTTGTCAGATAATGCCTCAGGCAATGCGATAAAATCGCGGCCATACATACGCAGCGCTTGCAAATAATCATATGCACCAGACACTGCCGCCTCTAGGGCTTCTTGTGTGGTAAGCGCAGTGGCAGAGTCAATAGATTGACGCGGGTCAACGTTCAATAAGTTACTGCATGAAGCAAAAAATATTGTTGAAGTAATAGCCAACACCTTTATAGATAATGATAATTTTTTCATGGTTTTCTTTGTTGTCTAAGGATTAGAAACCAATTTCAACACCAAAAGTATAGTTGCGCGACTGAGGAACAACCCCGTTATTACCTGCACCCAAGTTTAAAAACTCAGGGTCAAAGCCTGTCCACTTAGTCCATGTCAGCAAGTTAATTGCTTGCGCATAAACACGAGCACGGTTAATTTTCACTTTGCGCAACAAGTCTTGAGGTAGATTGTAGGCCAAAGTAGCCTGCTTCAAACGGATGTAAGAAGCGTCTTCCAAAGTACGCGAACCACTCAGATGGCTGGCACCGCGTACTTCGGCATTGCCGTTGATAGGACGCGGTACGTCTGTGATTTGTCCCGGGGTAGTCCAGCGACGCTCATATATATCTACCAAGGAATTGAACAAACGACCACCGTTTTCCATCAGGAAAGAGTTTTGGTTGTTGAATTGTTTTCTTCCAAAGTCATATTGGAAGAACACTGTCAGTTCCAATCCTTTGTAAGAGAAAGTATTGGTAAATCCACCGAAAAGTGTAGACAGGGTAGTTCCTAACACACGGAAATCGGTCGGGTTTAATGGCAGGTAAGTCAGATTGCCATTCACGTCATACCACATCGGGCGACCTGTTGCAGGGTTTACACCGGCGTATTGAGAGGTAAAAATAGCTCCTAACGGATGACCAATACGTACGGAAGGATTACCCGGCAAAACAGTATCACCATCGGCCAAACGGGTTACTTTGTTTTCCAGTTTAGTAATGTTGAATGAAGTGCTCCACTTAAATCCGCCGGCATCTATATTTACAGTATTGAGTTCAAACTCGATACCACGGTTGTACAGACGACCAACGTTGTTGGTAATGCTTGAGAAACCGCTTGTCCAAGGTACAGGCTGGCTTAACAACAGGTCACGGCTTTCTTTGTTGAAATAACCGATGGTTGAAGTCAGACGGCGATTGAAGAAAGCTAAATCTAAACCGACTTCAGAGTTAATCTGACGCTCCCAACGCAAGGTAGGGTTATTCAGGCTGCTTGGTGCAATACCTGCATCGTTACCGTAATTTGCACCACCACCAAACAGACCTCGAGAATCGAAATTACCGATTTGTGAGTTACCGGTAGAGCCATAGCTACCACGCAATTTAATCTCATCAAGCCACTCGAATTGGTCTTTTAAGAAAGCCTCTTCTGTTAGCAACCATGCCGCTGAAACTGAACCGAAAGTACCGAAGCGGTTTTGGTTACCGAAACGTGAAGAACCATCGCGACGGATAACTGCATTTACAAAGTAGCGATTTTTCAAACCATACTGTACGCTACCAACTACACCGCCACGGCGATAGCTTGTCCAGAAGCCGCCGGTAGAGATTGGCGTAGCACCTGTGTTGGCAGTACGGAACTGAGAAGTAGGGAAGGTTGTAACCTGTTGAGAGATACCCTCAAAAACTTCCTGCACGTATTCAGTAGCGAGAGTGGTATTCAACTTGTGGTCAGAACCTATGTTCTTAGCAAAGTTGATTACTATTGGGTTGGCTGTAAAAGTAGCGTTATACTCGCTCTCACTAGTCAAACGACCTCTCACACCAAAACCGTCAGCTGTGCGCGGGTCAGCGTAGTATTCGCCTTTGATTTCGCGGTAATCTAAGCCATAGAAAGAACTTACGGTAAGCTCTTTGAAAGGATTCCATACCACCTTGGCATTGCCTACTACCTGACGAGTAATGTTTTGAATAGTATTGTACTCGGCGTTCATAATAACGTTCTGGTTCAAGATACCGGCCAAACCGCCTGTTTGTGGAGTACCAAAATAAGAACCGTCTTCGTTATAAATTGGATTAATCGGAAGAATCAATGGAGAAGAGAAGGTAGGAGAACCGAGGAAAGAACCACCGTTAGGACTACCAAAAGGACCGCGCTGCTTGATATTGCTTAGATTTATTGAGGTTTCAAAACGCAGTTTGTTATTCACCTGATGCTGTACCGCCATGCGGCCAGTTGCGCGTTTAAAATCAACGGCAATTACGTTTGCATCTTGCTGATTGTAAGAACCTGACAATGCAAAAGTAGTTTTGTCGTCACCGCCGCGCGCAGAAAGTTCTATGTTGTTGATAGCACCCTGACGGTAAGAAGCACGCTGCCAGTCGTAGGTAGGAAGAGCAGCAATTTGCTCAGGAGTCAGGTTGCCTGCCAAACGAATACCTGTCAAAGCAGCAGATAATGCTTGAGCTTCTGTTAGGGCAGGGTTTTGGTTACGAATAGCTTCTTTTCGCACCTGAATCCATTGCTGAGTATTCAGTACGTTCATGTAGCGGATAGGCTCAACGCTGCCATAGTAGTAGTTCAGGTTAAACTCTGTTTTACCGGCACGGCCTTTTTTGGTAGTTACCAAAACTACACCGTTACCCGCTTGTGCGCCGTAAATAGAAGCAGCGGCAGCATCTTTCAATACCTCAATAGACTCAATGTCGTTGGGGTTCAAGAATGCTAACGGGTTAGAGCTGGAAAAGTTGGTAGTGCTGGAGTTGTTCATTACTACACCGTCCACAATGTAGAGCGGTTCGTTACCGGCAGAAATAGAACCTACACCGCGAATACGTACAGAAACTGCACCGCCGGGAACACCGTTAGCAGCCTGTACCAATACGCCTGCAGCACGACCTTGCAGCGCGCGGTCGAAGCTTTGCATAGGCAGGTTTTGAATTACATCACCTTTTACTGAGGCAATAGAGCCCGTAATTTCACGTTTCTCCAAAGCACCGTAACCGGTTACCACTACCTCAGACAATACTTTTTCATCGGTTTCCATCTTCACATCGATGGACGAACGACCACCGACAGCAATCTCGAGGGTTTTCAAACCCACAAAACGAAATACAAGTGTACCATTCTCAGGAGCAGAAAGACTGAACTTCCCGTCAGCATCGGTCTGTGTACCTGTGTTAGTACCTTTTACTTGTACGGTAACACCCGGGAGTGGTGAGCCGTCTTCAGAAGAAGTAACTCTTCCGGATACTGTTCTGGTCTGTGCCGAAGCGGCACTTGCGAAGAGCACTGCAATGAACCATGCAAAGCTCAAGTGTAACAATCGCTTCATCATTACTTGGTTATGTTTTTTACAAGAATGTGTCTGTCGCAAATGAATCAAAAAAAATTTTTAAAACCAAAACAACAAAAGCAAACTTCTTTCGCTGAAGAGTGTATCTCTTCTAAAAAAGGTGTTGCAACATCTAATAAAAAACACAACCACTGATTATCAATCAAATAAAAAATTGACTCTGCCCATAAAAAAGCAGAGTCGCTCAAATAAAATTTTTTATTGCAATTACGTACTTTTTTTAGCTTTCTTCCTTTTTCGGATTAGTAGCCATTGTTTTGTACCAAACTTGGGTTAGTCTGAAGTGTAAATTTCATAAAAAATAATTAAAGCTGAATTCTAACCCCCGGACCTACCAGAAAAAACCACTTGGTTTCGCGAAT
Organism: uncultured Cytophagales bacterium; assembly: GCA_938039675.1. GTDB lineage: Bacteria > Bacteroidota > Bacteroidia > Cytophagales > Thermoflexibacteraceae > Rhodoflexus. Next base: position 339,956 of record CALHUI010000003.1, on the reverse strand, counting down.
CAGGTAGCCAAAACCACCAAACAGCGGGAAACTAAGCTTCAAATCGCGGCGACTGGGGTAAACAGAACCTAACACCACAAGTCCTAAATCGCGGTTGTCATTGGTGGTATTGAAATTGAAAGCATTTAGCGCCAGCGCGCCCACCCCTATCCTGTAAGGGCGCAAGGCTGATACTTTATTGGGCTGAAAAAAGCGAAACTGTGCAATTATCGCAAGGCTGATACCGCCCAAAGAAGTAAAGCCCTCCTCCCCTATCTTTTTGGTAATCAAGCCTGCCGGAAATGATACGTCAATATCAAATGAGTAATGCCGTTGCAATACGATTTCCACTTTATGGCTGTAAACATCGCCGCTGTGCCTATCGGGACGATGCCGGAACACGATTTCAATTTTGCTCCAATCGTCCAAATCGCGGGTTTTGCGGCTGAGAATGCTATTGAGCAGCACAACGCCTTTCGTACAGTCTTTGCGGTCGTAGGCAGCCCCCCGCGGCGAATTTTCCGAAGGACAGGCACACAGGTTTTCTATGCGGCGAAACTCTAGCAACTGGTTGGTCTGCGAACTGATGCGTACCTCTGCCTCTAAGTACTGCTTGCCGAAAAAGCGGTTGGGCAGGTCTATGCTGTCGGCTTCAAAAGCGATGCTCACTTCCTGTATAACTTTGTCGTACAATACAATAGCAGTGATGTCTGTAATGCGTTGGTAGCCTTTGCCGTAGTCTATCTTGATAAAATCCAGTGGTTTGGCACGTTGAAACTCTCTGACGGTGAGATTAAAACCGGAGTTTTGTCCGTTCATTACCAGCGCAATTCGGCGGCGGGAAATATCGGAAGGGATTTTCAGATGAAACTGAATCAGATTTTCGTTGCGCAATACACTGTCTTGGCGGGCAGTTGTCAGCCCGTCAAAAGAAAAAGTAGCTTTGTGCAACGACTTGCCCTCTATGCGCAGGTCTAAACTCTCCCCGGGCTGTACACTCAGGTTATCCGTCCACTCTGCCCCGTCGCGCGAAACAGTTACGCGGGAAATGGTTGTACGAGGAATGATATTGGTATTGGTCAGATAAACCGCTTTGTCGCCATCTTTGATGTAAAGATAGCCATCTTGCTGTCGATGCAGGCCGTAGAGTCGCAAATCGCACAATACGCGGTTGGTACTCAATTTACTTTTGGTAAAAATTTCACCGATAAGCCTACCTCCTGCCTCTTCCTGATTTTCAATGCGGTAGGTTTTTCGCATGATTAGACTTTTGTTATAGTCCATTTCTACTTCCAACTCTGCACCATTCTGTTCGTTGTAAACAATGTCATTTTTATGCAGGCGCAAAAACATTAGGCGGCTTTGCCTTGCCTGTATGGTCATCTGAATAGGGGGCAGTTGGTAGGTAGGCAGTCCATTTGGGCCAATGAAAGGTTGCCGTGTGGCCAACTGAATCGTTAGGTTGTGTGTACCGGGTTGGTTGGCGCTCAAATGCAGCCTCACGCGCCCCTGAAACTCAGAAATTTTATAGTCAATCACTTGGTTTTCGGTCCATTTATTTTCAATTAGTAGTATTTTCGGGTCGCTGACTTCTATGTCCATAATTTCCTCTTCGCCTACGTATAACTCATCTTTTGTCAAGTGAAAACGCACCTGCGGTATTTTGTAAGGCAACAGGCGGATATTGAAAAATTGTTCGCGCAGGCCTCCGTCGTTGTAGATGAGCCAGAAATTCAGCGAAAGAAATTGAGCGGTACTCAGGTCGTGAAAGCGCAAGCGGGCAACGAGGTAATCATGCGAAGGAGCAGGCATTAGCGAATCCAGCACCTGAAAGTCAGCGGAAGGTAATAACCGCCACTGTTGGATAGCTTCCGGATGTGTAAAATATATCCGCAACTCAGCAACGGTAGTACTCTCCTGATACGGAAAAGCTAACTGTTTGACTCCCTGAAAAATAACACTATTGATACTCCATGCGTAATATGCCGTATCTATCCAAAGCACCACATCGCGCAGAACGGGGGTTCTGCCTGTACGTGGTTGCGCCTCAACAAAAAAAGTAAGCGGCAGAAACAACAGCAACACGAAAAAAAATAAGTTTCGGTAGTTAGTCATCGGATTGGGGTTTGCCTTGTACAAAAATACGCTCTTTTTGAAGTCTTCCTTTGCGGTCGTAATAGCGCCAACGGCCATCGGGCAGGCCTTTCTTATAGTAGCCGCTGATGCTTACCGTTCTTTGTCGTTTTTCATGATAAATCAGCCGGCTGCCATTGCCTCTTTTAAAAGTGCCTTTGGGCAATATTCGCCCATTAATACCCATAAAATCACTGATTTCCAATAACTTTCCTGCTTCCCACCACTCTGTTTGACGCAGTGAGCCGTTGCTGTGAAAGTAGCGCCATTCTCCATGCTCATGGTTATGGACGTAGCTACCCGTTGCCCTAATTTGCCCGTTGGGATAATAGTCTGTCCATGGACCGCTTTTAAGCCCATCTTCCCAGTAACCTTTGGCAATCATGCTACCTTTGTCGTAAAAAGTCCACTCCCCTACCATACAGCCGCCATACAACCGACCCGTGGCTGTCATGTGGCCTTCTTCATCGTAATACGTCCATTTGCCTTCGGATATGCCGTTTTGGTATTCGCCCGCTGCTTGCAGGTGTCCATTAGGATGAAAGAATTGCCAAATACCTGTTTCCCGACCTACCAAGAGCATCCCCTGCGCTTTTACTTTTCCATTAGGATAAAAAAATAAACAAAGCGAATCCAAAGCTCCGGAGCGATAAATGCCTCGCATGAGCAACTCTCCTTTGGCTGTGCGCCACTCAAAAGCGCCTTGGGGTTGTCCCTTTCGGTAAGCAATTGTTACAACTTCCTGCAAATCAGTAAAATATTGCATGGTACCTTCCGGTCGTCCATTGCTGTAAATACCTTTGGCAACAATATTGCCCTGCCAATCTCTAAAAATGCGCTCACCTGTGCCGGAGTCTATCAGTACATTATCTTTTGTTTCCAAGCGCATCAATTGCCCGTTGTTGTAAGTTATTTTTTCCAAAACCTGCCCTTCTGCGTCGTAATTCAGTTGTTGTCCGTTAAGTTTTCCGTCTTTAAACAACATTCGGCTTATGCGTTTGCCTCGTTCGCTGATTTCCCAAATACCGTGCGGCACGTCATCTTTGAAATTTCCTGTTATCAATTGAGTGTCGTCGGGCGTGTGAAACTCCCACTTTCCCTCGGCAAGCCCCGTTATGAAATGTCCTTTGGCAAATAACCTTCCGTTTGTATAAAACCACTGTGAAGCCCCTTGGTAAGCCCCTTGCTTGAACCAATGCCACTCAGCAGCCAGTTTACCATCAGGGAAATAGACCTGCCACATGCCCCGCGGGCGGCTTTTATCGGTCATGCCGCGCAGGGCGTAGTGTCCCGCGCGGTTGTAGTAAGCAAAAACACTGTCTGCAAAGCCTTTGCGAAACCATTGCTCACGGATAAGTTTACCCTCTGCATACCACTTGCCCCAACCTTCCGGCAATCCTTTGCGATAATTCTGCTCAAAAAAAATGCGGTTAGCCGCGTACCAAAACCACTTGCCCTCGGGTTTTCCGTTTCGGTAGCTGCCTTCTGCTTGCAATACCTTTCCGGAAGGCGTATAAAATTTCCAAGTGCCTTCGCGGTTGCCCCGAACGGTTTTGCCTTCCTGTTGCAGCGAATCGGGAATGACAATTTGTGCGGCAGCTTGCACAGTTGCCATAAACCATATAAAGCCCATTAGATACGGTAAGAAAGTAGCCATTTTTCTACCTACACATGCTGCAAATCTTGTGCTTCATTGTAAAAAAGCCGATTTGTCGCCAAATTTGAGCACTTGAAGCTAATCACATTAAAAAACCTGCACGCCTATGCCTTCTTTTGACATTGTTAATAAGATTGACCACCAATTACTGGATAACGCTATCAACACCGCCCGCAAGGAAATTGCCACGCGCTACGACCTGAAAGACAGCAAAACCGAAATTACGCTTGACAAAAAGACCCTGCACATCACCATTGTTACCGATAACGAAATGAGTCTCAAATCGGTTACCAAAGTAATCATTGAACGCATGGTGAAGCAAAATTTGGATGCCAAATGCTTAGACTTCGGCAAAGCAGAGTATGCATCGGGCAATATGGTGCGCAAAGATATTAGCGTGAAAGAGGGTATTGAAAAAGACATTGCCAAAAAAATAGTCAAAGACATCAAAGACTCCGGGCTGAAAGTACAAGCCAGCATCATGGATGAAACCGTGCGCGTAACAGGCAAGAAAATAGACGATTTACAGGAAGTTATCGCCCTGATGCGCCAAAAAGATTATAATATCCCGCTCCAATTTGTGAACATGAAACGGGATTAATATTGTCTGAAATGAAATATTGATAAATTTGCAGTGGAATCGGAGTGTAGCGCAGCCCGGTTAGCGCGCCACGTTCGGGACGTGGAGGCCGGAGGTTCGAATCCTCTCACTCCGACAACTTATTTTACAGGCACCGAAAACGCTACTCGCACAGGCATATGGTCGCTAATGACATGCTGTGCAGCATGGTCGTTTTGCAACAAACCACCAATAATGGCTTCTTCACGCCTTACTAAGGGCTGCATAGCCTTGTTCACCAGAATATAATCAAACCGGCGTTCGGGCTTGTCTGAGGAATGCGTAAATACGGTTTTGCCTTGCCAAGGGTCATGCCATTGCAGCGGATTATCTTTGCGCAACAGTTCCGCTATTTCGCGGCTGCCGTCCAATGAGTTAAAATCCCCTGCAAAAACCATCGGCAGACGTTTATTGCGTTTGCGCAATTGCCGCAACTGATACTGAATAGCCTGAATTTGCCCCAGCCGCGTAGCAATGTCCTCCTCCGTGCGGCCTGCTTTTAAGTGCACACCTGTCAGCAAAAAAGCATAGTCGGGGCAGATAAAAATTTCCTGCGCAACTATACGGGAGTTGATGTTAATCTGAGTACGGGGCTGGCCGTCTTTGTTTTTAATGCCTGGTAAGGGAGTATAAAGACTGCGGAAACTGTAAGTCATTCCCATTGGGTAGCGACTCATTATCACCACGTTCATGTACCAATCAGGACTTTCCGAACCTGCAAAAAACTGATAACCCATATCGGCAAGGTGCTCGCGGGCAATCTGACGCAGAAAGGCAATGCTTTCAAACTCCTGCAAAACGACAATGTCGGCATCGGCTTCACGAAGGGCTTTTACCAACATCGCAACTTTTTGCTTCACTTCCTCCTGTGCTTTGACATCTTTTACATCCTCGTGCTCGTTGTGGATGTAGGGGTTGTCAAAAGCATCTACAAAGTGCTCTACATTCCAATTCAGAATAGTAAATGTGTTCTTTTGAGGAAACTGGTAATTTTCGGGGAGAGCCATGCCGCGCTCGCTGATACTTTGTGCATGTATGCGCAGCGCAACAATAAATAAGCACAGCTCCAACAACAAGTATTTCTTCATCAGCATGTGTGATTTTAATTGATTGGTAGGCAATATATAACATCACGTATCCGGATTTTTTTACAGATAGTACAAGCAGATTTTCAATTCCAAAATCCGCACTCCGAACGTCGCTTATCTGATTATTTATTGGCCTGCAATTGAGCAAATTCTTTGGCAAAATAGGTCAGAATTGCTGTTGCGCCCGCGCGTCGGATGCTGAGCAAACATTCTTTCATTGCCCGCTCGCCGTCTATCCAACCGTTGGCAGCGGCGGCTTTAATCATAGCATATTCGCCACTGACGTTGTAGGCTGCAATAGGCAAATCAAAATTATCTTTCAACAAACGGATGATGTCCAAATAAGCTAAGGCAGGCTTTACCATCAGAAAGTCAGCGCCTTGGGCTGTATCTAATGTGGCTTCTATCAGTGCCTCACGGGCATTGGCAGGGTCCATCTGATAGGTTTTTTTATCGCCTGAACGGGGGGTAGAGTCTAAAGCATCGCGAAAAGGTCCGTAGAACGCGCTGGCGTACTTTGCCGTGTAGCTCATGATAGAAACATTGGTAAACCCCTGATTATCAAGGGCTTCACGAATGTATTGTACGCGTCCGTCCATCATGTCGGAAGGCCCTAAAATATCGCTGCCTGCCTGTGCCTGCACAATAGCCATTTTAGCAAGAATTTCCAGCGTGGCATCGTTGATAATTTCGCCGTTTTCTACCAGCCCGTCGTGGCCGTCGGAGCTATACGGGTCCATGGCTACGTCCGTAACCAGCACTGCCTCGGGGAAACGCTCTTTTATCAGACGAATGGTGCGGAGGTATAAATTATCCCGGCGCCAACTTTCGGAAGCAAATTTATCTTTGAGGCTGTCCTCAATATGCGGGAAAGGCGCAAAAACTTTCAGCCCAAGGGCAAGGCACTCCTCTATTTCGCGCAGCGCCACATCGGGCGACAGCCGAAAAATGCCGGGCATAGATTTGATAGGCACTTGCAAGCCACTGCCTTCGGTGAGAAACAGCGGATAGATGAGGTTGTCGGTATCTATGCGGGTTTCCTGCACCATGCGGCGGATAGGTTCGGACTTGCGGTTTCTTCTGGGGCGATGTAACATAAGCAATATGTTGATTGGCTGCAAAAATACACCGCACCTTTCGGATTTGGGATTTGAGCCTGTGGATTTGTAGTTTTGTTAATACAAGCAATTTAAAACCGCACAGGTTGTTATGTTGCGGTTGGTAACATCAGCACTTGATTATGCACAAAACGAGAACACTCACAACCCTTCTTTTATTGCTCTGTTTTGCCACAGCGGCTACCGCCCAAAGAAAGGAACGCCGGGAAAATTTATCTTCCTTAAACGCTTGGCGCAACTTCAAAAGTCCGACCATCAACGAAAAGTGGAAGCAAAACCCAAAAGGTTTTATGCTCATAGGCAAAGTCGGCAAGGGGTACATTGCCTTGCAAGACCACAGCGACCAAGTATGGTTTCGCAATATTCGCACCCGCAGCCTGTAATTGCACATGGAATTTCGCACCAAACTAACTGTTTCGCCTTCGGACAGAGCCATTACGCACAATAGCCGCCTGCTGACGGTCGGCTCTTGTTTTGCCAATGAGGTCGGACAAAAGCTCGCCGACAATAAATTTCAGGTGCTTGTCAATCCTTTCGGGACAATTTTTAACCCGTTGAGCCTCTTTGAGTTGTTGGAAAAATCGTTCAGTGGCGAACCCTTGCGCACCATGCCCGTTGAGCGCGACGGGCTTTTTTTTCATTACGGGCTGCACAGCCGCTATTTTGCCGAAAGCCCCGAAACTATTAACCGACTCGTGCAAAGGCAAATGCAACACACTGCCGATTTTTTGCGAACACCTGCCGACTCGGACAAGTGGCTAATTATCACGCTCGGAACAGCATGGATTTATGAATTGGCAGACAGCGGCGTTCCCGTAGCCAATTGCCACAAAATGCCTGCAAATAATTTCTGCAAACGCCTACTGCAAACCAAAGAAATTATCGACAATTTTGAAAAAATGCTTATTATCTTACCCAAAAACTGCCGCGTTATACTGACAGTCAGCCCCGTGCGGCATATCAAAGATACTCTGCCGCTTAATGCGGTGAGTAAGTCTGTATTGCGGCTTGCCGTACATCAAATCACTGAAAGGTTTCCTCAAACAGACTATTTTCCTGCCTATGAACTGCTATTAGACGACTTGCGCGACTACCGCTTTTATGCCGCCGATATGCTCCACCCGTCCGAACAGGCAGTTGATTATATTTTTGACAAATTCGCTTCGACATATTTTCGCACGCCTACCTTACAACTCATGCAACGCTGGCAAAAAATCAGGCAGGGGTTAGCACATCGCCCACTACATGCCAACAGCAATGCTCATCGCCGCTTTTTAGAGCAATTGCTGCGAAAATTAGTCGAAATTGCACTGCATTTAGATGTAGGCAAAGAAATGACTGAATTGCAAGCGCGGCTAAAAACCCTATAAACTCATTATCAGCCATGCTGCCAACCACACCAACAACATGTAAAGAGCTACCATAGGTGCATTGATTTTCATAATGCGAGCTTCTTCCATCTCATCGGGCACGATAGACTTGACCATCAGAATATTTTGCAGCGAAATGGCATTCCCCACGGCACTGCCCGAGTGAAGTACGGCTAATGCAAGCATCATCCACGATTGCCCCGCAAGCAAATGTTTCAGCCCTCCCGCAAAAAGCAGATTGCCCATAGTGGCACTGCCTGTAATAAAACTGCCCATCACCCCCGAAACGCCCGGAAAAACGAGCAATGCCATCCACGGATGCTGCGGTGTAAGTTCAGCGTATGCTGCCGTCATATCTGTGCGGATGAGTTGGGTAAACAGCACCAGCAACAATATGCTAAACAAAGTCATGCGCATTTTGCCCATAGTTTGCTGCCAAGCATGTAAAAAACCTTTGCGTGCACCTTGTTTAACGACGATTGCTTGGTAAAGTATTCCGGCAATAACAAACAAAAGTCCCGGCTGAAAGGCTGAAAATTTTTTCCCGCCTTCTAACCATTGCCAGCCGATAGGTTTGAGTAGCCAACTTGCAGGAATCAGCAAGGCAATGAACAACAGGTAAGGCCAAAAACTTTGCCACCAAAGCCGTGCAGGCGGTTTAGCTTCTTTGGGTATGGCCAGCGCAACAAATACAAACAGGCCAATACTGCCCGCCAATACGGTAGGCAGTTCTACACTGATGCGGCTGCCGACTATATAGGGAATCAGGAAGCAAACACCTGCCAGCAACAGCGTTTGTCTTTCCTTATGCCACGACAGGCCGATTCCTTCTGTTTGGCTGTAAAGCCATGCCAGCACAAAAGGCATGACCAGAATGGGCAACACATTTAGCAAAACAGTGTACTGCACCACTGCATCTGCGGGAGATGTTACACCTATACCAATGCGCAAAGGTGTTGCCAGTGCGCCAAAAGTTACGGAGGCGGTATTGGCCGCCAACGGAATAACCACACAAGTAAGCGGCCGAAACCCGAAACTATACAGCAACGGGGCTACCAGCATTGCAGGAATACCAAAGCCGGCAATACCTTCCATCAAGCTACCCAAAAACCAGCCAAACAGCAACACAACAGGTAGCCCCGCACCCGAAGCGCCTATTTTTTGATGAAAGACCTCCATCTGTTGTTGCCTGTGCAGCAAATGATAAAACAAATAAGCTCCGACAATCAGTAAACCAAGCTCTGCCCAAATAAATAGGGTATCTGACGCTGCGGGAAGCAACGCCTCCACTCCTTTTGACCGCACATGGGCAATGCCAAGAAACAGCACGCCTGCGAGCGCTCCTATCCACAGGCGACGCAATGTAAAAATGCCGCCCAGCAGCAACAAAAGTGCCAGCAGCGTATAAAGCAGCGATTGGGACATAATTAGATGTAATAGCGGAAAGATAAAAAAACGAAAGTTATATTTGATACTCGTCAAACTGCCAATATGAAAAACTACCGTTCTTTGTTCAGTATTGCCGACGATGTGCATTACCTGAATTGTGCCTACGTGTCGCCTATGCCCAATGCGGTGTCTGTTGCCGGTATGAAAGGCCTTCTGCGCAAGGCAGAGCCTTACAAAATCAGTCAGGCAGATTTTTTTACGGATGTAGAAAAGGTGCGTCATGTGTTTGCGAACCTCATAGGAAGCAGCGAGCCGCAGCGTGTCGCCGTTATCCCTTCGGTTTCTTATGGTATTGCCACAGTTGCCCACAACCTGCCTTGCGAAGCAGGCGATGAAATCATAGTGGCACACGAACAATTCCCCGGCAATATTTATGCATGGCAGGTGCTTGCCAAAGAGCGACAACTGACCATCAAAACAATTGCGCCACCTAAAACTTTGCACAATCGGGGTGCTTTGTGGAATGAAGCCATTTTAAAGGCCATTACCGATAAAACCGCATTAGTCGCTTTGCCACATTTTCATTGGGCAGACGGCACACGCTTTGAATTGGCCGCCATTGCCGACAAGGTACATCGCTACGGCGGAGTGCTGGTAATAGACGGTACACAAAGCATCGGAACCTATCCGTTTGACCTGCGCGAAATTCATGCGGATGCCGTTGTTGCGGCTTCTTACAAGTGGATGATGGGGCCTTATGGCATCGGTGCGGCTTGGTTCGGACCTGTTTTTGACAATGGCAGGCCACTGGAAGAGTCATGGATGGGACGACTGAACAGCGAAGACTTTAGCCGATTGGTGGACTATCAGCCCGGTGCCGTGCGCTACGATGTAGGCGAAAAAAGCAACTTTATCCTGATTCCCATGTTTTTGGAAGCCTTACACCTGATACGGGAATGGGGAACAGCACAGATACAGTCTCACTGCAGCCAATTGACCGCACCGCTCATTGATTTTTTGACAGAGGCAGGCTGTTACACCGAAGACCCCCACTGGCGCAGCGAGCACCTGTTAGGTGTTCGTTTTCCGCAAACAGTAGCCATAGAACGCGTACGCGAAGAACTTGGTCGCCGACATGTGCCGGTGTCTTACAGAGGCGATGCCATGCGAATCTCACCGCACCTGTATAACACACCGGCAGATATAGAAACCCTGACAGAAGGTCTGAAAGCAGCATTTGCATAATTTCCGATTTATCATACAGCATGACCCCCTATGATGACAATCATACAGGGCATATTTCGGTACATCCTGTTTATCAGTTGCTTATGGTTAGCTCTCCCAACGGCAGCACAAAAAAAGTCAAGCAAAAGCCCGCACAGTTGCTCAAAGCAGCCCCTATTTTCAGCGATAATATGGTGGCAGCGGGGTAAAAAAATCCCGATATGGGGCAAGGGAGTGCCCGAGCAGCTCGTCAGCATACAAATAGACAACCGCAGTTGGAAAAGCAGGGCAGACAAACAAAGCGGCATCTGGTACATTGAATGGACAGCCTGCCCGTTGGCAGCAATTACAACCTGATGATTACACAGCCCAAACAGAATACCATTCTGTTTAAAAACGTAGCCATTGGTGAGGCCCGGCTCTGTTCCGGCCAGTCTAATAGATGACCGGTCAGGCTAAACAACAATGCCGATGCAGAGTCCGCCGCTGCCGATTTTCCGCTGATTCGCCATGTAAAAGCTATGCGCCGTGCCTCCCTTGTGTTAGAAGACAGCTTGGCCGTCGGTAAATGGGAGGTGACTACACCGCAAACTGTGCCGCATTTTTCGGCAGTGGCATATTTTTTTGCCCGCCATCCGTACGATTCGCTTAAAGTACCTATTGGTCTGATAAACAGCAACTGGGGTGGCACACAAGTAGAGTCATGGACAAGCCGCGCAAGTCTTGCTACACTGCCCGATATTTCCCCCGAATTAGCCCGCGTTCCTGCCGTTGGAAATACTTTGACCGATTCTGTGATACAGCCAAACCCAAACCGCTACCCTTCAATTTTGTGATTTACCCGCTGAAACGCTATGCACTGCGCGGTGTGATATGGTATCAGGGCGAAACTAATGCCGTGCGTGCAGTGCAATATGCCCGAACTTTTCCCTTGCTCATTACAGAGCGGTGCAAACAATGGGGCGAAGAATTGCCTTTTCTATTTGTGCAATTAGCCAACTGGAAAGCGGCAGGTGGTAACAGCCAAAACGGTGGCAGCGAATGGGCAGAACTGCGCGAGGCACAACCAGCGGCACTGCAATTGCCCCAAACCACAATGGTTGTAACCATAGACACAGGCGACTCGGAAGATATTCACCCTCGCAACAAGCAGGATGTAGGCAAGCGTTTGGCCTTGCAGGCACTGCATCTGGTTTACAAACGCAACATAGCTTTTTCGCACCCTATCTTTGCCGAAAAAGTGATGGAAGATGAAACTTTGATACTGTATTTCAAGAACACCTACGGCAAACTGGCGGTAAAAAATGACCGCTACGGCTATGTGCGGGGGTTTGAGCTCGCAGGAAAAGACGGCATATTTTATCCTGCACAGGCGCGCATTGTCGGCAACGACCGCATCATTGTTTCATGTGCGCAGGTGAGCCGCCCCGAGTATGTGCGCTATGCTTAGGCCAATAACCCCGCCGATGCCAATGTGTACAATGCCATCGGGTTGCCCTTGACTCCCTTCCGCACCGACAGCCTGCCCGAAAAAACGGCTGACAAACGGTTTAAGGTGGAGTAGACAAACCGGTATTCCGGAAAGCAGATTGGTATTTTCGGATATAACAATCAGCAAAAAACCATACCATTCGCAACAATTCGCGCAGTTATTCACTCACTCTAACCTGCTTAATCTCCCAAGCTAATCCCTATGCCGCGGGCGGTCTGGATGAGGTAGGAGTCGGTCGTTACACCGTTGTAGCGGGCAGTGGCTTCTTCTATCGTTACGGTAGTGATGGTATTGTTGCGGTAACTCACCATTCGTCCAAATTGGCCGGCCAGCACCATTTCAAAGGCTTTTACGCCAAACTGTGTGGCCAATATGCGGTCGAAGGCGATGGGTGTACCGCCGCGCTGTATGTGCCCCAAAACGGTTTCCCTGATATCGGCAGTGCATCCGGCGGCTTTGAGTTGTGCAGAAAGTTGATAGGCTACTCCTCCTAAGCGCACGTTCTCATAACCTGCTTCGGTGGCTGCACGGGCAGTTACAGTGCCTTCTTTGGGTTTGGCTCCTTCGGAAATGACGATGTGCGCAAACCCGCGCCCGTTATCAAAACGGCTGTTCAGGCGCTCAGTAATTTTTTGTATGTCATAAGGGATTTCGGGGATAAGACACACCTCCGCACCGCCTGCAATAGCCGTATGCAAAGCAATCCATCCCGCATCGCGCCCCATAACTTCCATAATCATCACGCGGTGGTGGCTTTCGGCAGTGGTTACGAGTTTGTCAAAACATTCTGTAGCTATTTGAACCGCCGTTTGAAAGCCAAAAGTGTAATCAGTAGCCCCCAAGTCGTTGTCTATTGTTTTGGGTACACCAATCATAGGCACGCCCATGTCGTACAGTGCCTTGCTAATACGCTGCGAACCATCGCCACCAATGCTGATAACAGCCTCAAACCCCTGATTTTTAATCAATTGCACCAACTCCTGCGAACGGTCAGTGCTACTCCACGAGCCATCGGGATTTTTGACAGGCCAATTAAAGGGTCCTCCTTTGTTGGTAGTTTTGATAATCGTCCCACCCTTTACATGAATGCCTGCCACTGCTTTGTTGTCCAATAAAACAAGCTCTTGCGGTTGTCGCAAAATGCCGTTGTAGGCTTCCATACTACCCCAAACCTCCCATTCGGGCGTTTGCGAAGCACGTTTAACAATAGCACGGATAACGGCATTCAGGCCGGGGCAATCGCCTCCGCCGGTAAGTACGAGCACTTTCTTTTTCTTAGGCATGGCTTAACTATTCAAAAAAAACGATGCCAATATACCTAATTTGACAGGAAGTAAAGAAAAAGCCAACCCCTATCTTTGGGAATGGCTTGCATTTTTTCGGTAAGTTGCTTCTACTTAATCAATGAAAAAGTAGTACGCATTGGCAAGTACCTGAGAGATAAGTGTGCCTGATGCAAGCGAGGCCATCAGGCCGATAAACTCCCGTTTGAGTACGGCAACTTTGTCTTCGTGCGAAACAAATACTTTGATGGCCGTAATGGCTACATAAAACAGGCACAAACTAATACCGATAATAGCCACTTGGTTCATGCGCTGATTGATGCTTTCATTAGACGTGGCAGCGCTGGAAATAATCTGCTGGTCGGTCATATCGGCAGGAATCCCTTTTTTCAACAGTTCGGCAGTGAGAAATTCGTAGGTCGGGCCAATAGGATTGCCGTATTTTTCCCTGTTGCGGTTCTCGGCAGAAATTTTATTGATAGGATTTCCCTTATCGCGCGTCAATTGTTTCAGATAGTTGCGCTCCAGTACAGCCCATCGGGCAACCGCCTCAGGTGATTCCTGTGTTAATTTTTGTACCGATTTTTCATACAAAGCCGCTACGTTAGCTTCATATTCGCTCCGCAGTGTGCCTTCATGCCACAGTACAATTCCTACGTAGGCGATAAATCCCTGAATGATGAGGTAGAGTAATTGTTTACCCGATAGAGTTTCGCTTTTCATTGCAAAAAAGTTACATAACAAAGTTATGGAGTAAGCAGTGAATCTGGTGTAAAAATTGCGACAAGTTTTATAAAAATCAGGGTTTCATGAACTTGAAAAGCCAATTGTTGGGTGCGGTCATTATCTTACTGATGTGGTCGGGTGGCAAAGCAGCCGCACAGACCGGCAAAATAGTAGTAGAAATAAGCCACCTGCGCAGTGCCGACGGCAAGGTGTTGGCTGCCCTCTACAAAAGCGAAAAAGGGTTTATGAAAGACGAAAAATCAGCAATAGCGACGGCCCGGATAAATCTTTCGGGCAAGCAGGCACAAATTGTATTTGAAGTACCGTATGGGGAATATGCTTTTTCGCTGCTGCACGATGAAAACGACAATGGAAAAATGGATACCAACATGCTGGGCATCCCCAAAGAAGGCTACGCTGCCTCCAATAACGCCAAAAATTCGCTGGGTGCACCCAAATATGCAGATGCAAAGTTTGTTTTAGACAAGCCCGAAATCAGGCAACAGATACAGATGATTTACTGGTAGCCGGGCAATTGACTGCGTTACTTTGAAGAAACGCCCAATAAACCGCTATTGGGGAACTCGGATTAGGGATTTATGCAAAAACCTCGGTGATTGGTGAATATTTTCATGTAAATCATTGAAAAACGACAGCTTACACCTAACGAGTCTTAGGCGCTCGTCAGGTGTGCGTATAATACCAACGAACACCGATTAAGCATTTTGCTTGCTCCAAAAATCCCCCTTAACTTACGCAAATGCTTATGTGCTAACTTCATGTAAAAAAATATCACCCCTTTGCAACCTTCTTTCTGCAAACAGGGTCTTAGTATCGAGCACAAACCTATTAAGGTCAAACTTACAACCTAACTTGCCATCCCCGCCATTCGCGGGGATGTTTTGTATCGCAATTATTGCTTCGGCGTTCAGATATACATTAATCCTAATTATGTAGTTTGTTAGAAGATGTTGCTTTTGGTGACATCTTCTTTTTTTGGCTACCTTTTTGCAGTTATTTTTGCAAAACCCGTGAAAATGACCAAAACTATTACCCCTCCCTGCTCATGCTCAAATGTGTAGTCATAGACGACGATGAACAATCGCGGAAGATTTTAGAGCATTTTATCGGCTTAACCAGTTTTCTGGACTGCACAGCTGTTTTTTCTTCCGGAACAGAGGCGCTGAGTTACCTTCTACAATCTCCCGTGGATGTATTGTACGTAGATATAGATATGCCCGGACTGTCGGGTATTGAATTGGTGAAAGCACTGCCGCAACCGCCCGCAACCATTTTTACAACATCGCATACCAATTTCGCACTGGCAGCATTTGAGCTGGACGCTACCGACTATTTGGTTAAACCTATTGATTTTCCACGCTTTACGCGGTCGGCTGCCAAGATTTCGGAACGTATTCGCAACAAAACAGCCAATGAATCGGGCGACAGCGACGACTTCTTTGTTAAGGTTAATAACAAAATGGTGCGCCTATCTGCTGCTGACATTTGGTTTATTGAGGGGCTTTCCGACTATGTGCTGATTCATACCGAACAGCGGCAATATGTGGTAGATACCACGCTCAAATCCATTGAAGACAAACTGCCCGACAACCGTTTTGTCCGAGTGCATCGTTCCTACATTGTCAATATCAGCCGCATAGAAAGCATTGAGGACAACGAAATCGTCATCAAAGGCAAAGAAATTCCCATCAGCCGCACCTATCAACAAGACTTTTTCCGAAAAATCAGGAAGTTGTAGGCTTCCATATTATATTCCAAACCGATTCGCTTTATTTGTGTTATTCAGACGAAGACACAAACAACTATTTGTACATGAAAGCGACGCTGTACGGAATCTTTTTCGGAGCATTGTTGCTGGTTTCCTGCCACAACGAACAAACACAAAAAGCTGAAAATCCGCTATTTACTGCCTTAGAACCTACGCAGACAGGTATCAGTTTTGCTAATACCCTAACCGATACGGAAAAAATCAACATTCTGGATTACCTCTACTACTACAACGGCGGCGGGGTCGCTGCTGCCGACTTCAATTTAGACGGGAAATTTGACCTATTTTTTACGGGTAATCAGGTAAAAAACCGCCTGTATATCAACAAAGGCAATTTTGCGTTTGAAGACATCACCGAAAAAGCAGGCGTGGGCGGCTATGCCGACTGGAAAACAGGCGTAACCATTGCCGACGTAAACGCAGACGGCTATCCTGATATTTACATTTGTGCCGTTGGCAACTACAAAGGGTTGGAAGGCGCAAACGAACTCTACATCAACAACGGCGATTTGACTTTCACCGAAAAAGCCGCCGACTATGGGCTGGATTTTACGGGTTTTTCTACGCAAGCAGCCTTTTTTGACTACGACAAAGACGGGGACTTGGACTGCTACCTACTCAACCATGCCGTGCACACCTCGCGCTCCTACGACCGCGTAACGGCGCGTAACCTTCGCAATAACGAATCGGGCGACTACCTGTTTCGCAATGAAACCATCCCTTCCAAAGATTTGAAAGGGCAAAAGCCTGCTAAAATTTTCACCAATGTTTCCGAACAAGCAGGTATTTTTGGCGCGGCAATGGGCTACGGGCTGGGCATAGTAGTAGCAGACCTGAACAATGACGGCTGGGAAGACCTTTACATAGGCAATGATTTCCACGAAGACGACTACTACTATATCAACAACCGCAACGGCACGTTCACCGAAAGCCTTAAAAGTGCATTCGGACACATCAGCCGCTTCACAATGGGCTGCGATGCGGCAGACCTGAACAACGACGGCTACATAGACCTTATGTCGTTGGATATGTATCCCGAAGACGAAACGGTGGAAAAATCATCCGTAGGCGAAGACCCTTTTGACATTTATCAATTCAAATTGGCTTATGGGTTCGCCTATCAGTTCAGTCGCAACTGTTTGCAGTTGAATTTGGGCGGGAAAAAATTTGCGGAAATTGCTTCCCAGGCCGGAGTAGCTGCCACCGATTGGAGTTGGAGCGCCCTGCTTGCCGACTACGACAACGACGGGCGCAAGGATATTTTCGTTACCAACGGCATCCCGCGCCGCCCGAATAACTTGGACTACATTAAATTTCTGGCGAATGACTCGCTGCGCCGCGCCATCGGCAACCCGCAGGAAATTGACCGCCAATCTATTGCGCTTATGCCCAAAGGCAAAGTGCACAACTATATTTTTAAAGGCGAAAAAGACTATCGTTTCAGCAACCACTCGGCTAAATGGGGGTTTGATGAGCCCGATTTTAGCAACGGCGCGGTCTATGTGGATTTAGACAACGACGGCGACTTGGACTTGGTAACCAATCGCATCAACCAAACCGCAGGAATTTATCGGAATAATGCCGAAAAAATCAGTCCGAACAATTGGATAAACTTCACTTTTAAGGGCGATTCGCTGAATCGTTTCGGCGTTGGGGCAAAAGTTTTTGTAAAAGCTAACGGCGAAACACAAATGCAGCAACTCATGCTTACGCGTGGTTTCCTTTCGGCGGTTGCGCCCGTGTTGCACTTCGGCTTAGGACAAGCACAAACCATTGATTCACTCGTAGTGATTTGGTCGGATTTCCGCACTGAAATAAAAACACAAGTACCTGTTAATCAAATCATTACCTTAGACATCGCCAATGCGCAGATGCAAGCTCCGCCTACACCCTTGCCTTTATTTGCACCGCAAGAAAAACCGCTGTTTACGCTCATAAACGCCCCGATAGATTGGCAACACCGCGAAAACACCTTCTTTGACTTCAATCGCGAACCACTCATTCCTTTCAAAGTTTCTACCGAAGGACCCAAAATAGCTGTGGGCGATGTGAACGGCGACGGCTTAGACGACCTGTATTTGTCTGGTGCAAAGTATCAGAGCGGCGCACTTTATACACAAACAGTCAACGGGTTCAAATTGTTGCAAGTGGCTGATATTGAAGCAGATTCGGTTTATGAGGATGTGGATGCACTGTTTTTTGATGCAGATAAAGACGGCGATTTGGACTTGTACGTAGTCAGTGGCGGCAATGAGTTTTTTGGACAAATGGAGGAGCAGTATGACCGCCTCTACCGCAACGATGGAAAGGGTAATTTCACCCGCGACCGTCAGGCCCTGCCACCAATGCCCGACAATAAAAGTTGCGTGCGTGCTGCCGACTTTGACGGCGACGGCGATATAGACTTGTTCGTCGGTGGGCGCGTGGTAGCTTATGCCTACGGGCGCACACCGCGCTCCTACCTCTTACAAAATGACGGCAAGGGCAATTTCAAAGATATTACAAGCACGGTAAGCGGCCTTACAGACGTGGGTATGGTTACCGATGCACGCTGGGCAGACCTGAACGGCGACAAACAGCCGGATTTGACGGTAGTCGGCGACTGGATGTCGCCTGTTGTATTCCTGAACCAAAAGGGCAAACTGACAGCAGCAAAAGACAATGGCTTGCAAAACCTCAACGGCCTGTGGCAGACAATCACCGCAGCAGACTTAGACGGCGACGGTGATACAGACCTTCTGGCAGGCAATATCGGTCTGAACACCAAGCTCATCAAAGACAGTAATCCTTTACTGCATATTTTCGTTAAAGATTTTGACAAAAACGGCAGAGATGAGCAAATTCTTGCCTACAATCGCGGCAATAAAGTCTATCCCGTAGCCTTTAAGGATGAAGTTGGCAAACAGATTCCTTCCGTTATCAACAAGAAGTTTACTGCCTACAACCAATACGCCGGCAAAACGTTGGGCGAAATTATGGATGATAAACTCATGCAGAATGCCACCCGCAAATTGGTGAACACCTTCGCCTCCCTGTGGTTGCGTAACGATGGCAAAGGCAATTTTAAACCGCTGCCACTGCCTGCCGAAGCACAAATGAGTAAAATTTTCACTTTCTATGTAGCAGATGTTAATCAGGACAACCGCCCCGATGTACTTATTGGCGGCAACCTGTACGGCGTAAGCACTTATCAGGGGCGTTACGATGCTTTCTGCGGTCTGATATTACTCAACCAAGGCAACGGGCAGTGGAAAAGCCTGCTGCCGCATCAGTCGGGCTGGCTAACCGAAGGCGAAGTACGTGATATTCAAACCGTTACCATTGGCGGCAAGCAGCGGTGGTTGGTTGCCCGCAATAATGGCAGTTTGTTGATGCTGGAACAGTAGAAACTTTCCTACAGAAAGTCCTTACACTATTGTACTTTTGTCTGCCAATAGGCTCTTTATTCCATCCTATGAAAGTATTGCTTAGCTGCCCTCCCATGATTGGGCAAATCCATGAGTTTAGGCATCTGTTTGAAGCACAGGGCATTGAATTGGTTATACCGAACTTTGTGCAAACCCTGACCGAGCAACAACTCATTGAGTTACTGCCCGAATTTGATGGCTGGATTATCGGTGATGACCCTGCCAACGAAAAAGTGCTGACCGCAGGCAAAGCAGGTAAGTTGAAAGCCTGTGTCAAATGGGGCATCGGCGTGGATAATGTGGACTTTAAAGCCTGTGAAAAGTTGGGAATTCCCGTTTCCAATACGCCCTATATGTTCGGCAATGAAGTAGCCGACTTAGCAGTTTCCTATGTATTGGCGCTGGCGCGGCACACTTTTCCTATTCACAAAGGCGTAATGGAAGGCCGTTGGCCTAAACCGCCCGGTATAAGCCTGCAAGGTAAAACCGCTGCTATTTTGGGCTATGGCGATATTGGGATGCACGTTGCCAAAAGGCTCGCCGCTTTTGATATGCACCTGATAGCTTACGACCCCTATACCCGTTTCCGCGAAAAGATAAAAGGTGTTGAATTTCAGACATTTCCGAACGGACTTTCCTATGCCGATTTTCTGATTGTTACTTGCTCACTGACTCCCGAAACCCTTCATCTGGTCAATGCTGGCACAATTGGCATGGGCAAAGACGGTATGCGCATCGTCAATGTATCGCGCGGGCTTGTGATAGACGAGAAGGCACTGATTGAAGCACTCAAAACGGGCAAAGTAGCGGCAGCAGCGCTGGATGTATTTGAAAATGAGCCGCTTCCGCCAGACTCTCCGCTGCGCCATTTTGAGCAATGCATTTTTGGCACACACAACGGCTCTAATACGGTAGAAGCCGTACACAGGGCAAGTATGCGCGCCATAGAATTGCTGTTTGGCTTTTTAGGAATTAAGTAATTGTGCTGCAATAACCCGCCTATGCTTAAAAATCTGATTTACAGGCTTCTGGGAAGACGTAATACCCAAAAACTCTTCTATCGGTTACGCCCTAACCGAAAGCCCCATTTTTCGGAAGCAGAGATTATTGCGGATTTCTTCTTTGATTTTCTCAAACCGGCGCATCCGTGTACTATGATAGACGTAGGCGTACATTTCGGGGAATCCTGTGCAGAATACGCAGCAGCAGGCTGGCGAGTGATTGGCTTTGAACCCGACCCGAACAATCGCGCCAAAATTCCGCCCATTAAGGGGCTGCAACTGCTTCCCCTTGCCGTCAGCAACCAAGACAACCAAGTGGTGAACTTCTACACCAGTCGCATTTCGTCGGGTATCTCATCCTTATCGGCTTTTCATTCTTCGCATTTACCCGCAACACAGGTAAAAACCGTTACGCTGCGCACCATTTTACAACAGGAAAAAGTTACACAGGTAGATTTTCTGAAAATTGACATTGAAGGGCATGATTTGTTTGCCCTCAAAGGCTTCCCGTTTGAAACCTGCCAACCTACGATTATTCTCTGCGAATTTGAGGACTACAAAACCGTACCTAACGGCTACACGTACACTACACTGGGCGATTTTTTGTGCGACAAAGGCTATCTGGTATATCTTTCCGAATGGAAACCCATCGTACAGTACGGCACTCAACATGAATGGGACAGCATTAAGCCCTACCCTTCCCGCTTACAAAATGCACAAGGTTGGGGCAATTTTATAGCCATACTACCTGATTATCAGATACTTTTTGAGCAGGCACTGCAACGCTATCTCCATTTTATCCGACAATACTCATCCACTGATAACTAAACCATTTTTGCATTATGGACAGTAAAAGCAAAGAGTTTCTCTATCGCTACCTGAACAACGCCTCCCCCACAGGTTTTGAAACACCCGGCCAGCAAATTTGGCTGGACTACCTCAAACCATACACACACAGCTACTTCACCGATACCTATGGCACAGCCGTAGCAGTCATCAATCCCGACAAGCCCTACAAAGTCGTGATTGAGGCACATGCCGATGAAATTGCTTGGTTTGTAAATTATATTTCACCGGATGGATATATCTATGTAATCCGCAATGGCGGCTCTGACTATGCCATTGCCCCATCCATGCGGGTAAATATCCATACCGAAAAAGGTATTGTCAAAGGCGTGTTCGGATGGCCGGCTATTCACGTGCGCGATGACAAAGACGACCCCAAACCTTCCCAAAAAAATATCATCATAGACTGCGGCTGCGACACCAAAGAACAAGTAGAAGCATTGGGAATCCACGTAGGATGCGTAGTTACCTATGAAGACGGTTTTACGGAACTCAACGACAAGTACTTCGTAGGTCGTGCAATAGACAACCGAATAGGCGGCTTTATGATTGCAGAAGTAGTCCGCCGCCTGCATGAAAACGGCGTACAACTTCCTTACACACTCTACGTAGTCAATTCGGTTCAGGAAGAAATCGGGTTGCGTGGGGCAGAAATGATTGCACGCCGCTTACAAGCCGATGTGGCCGTTTGTACCGATGTGTGCCACGACACCAAATCACCGTTGTACGACAAAATTAAAAGTGGTGAACAAGTCTGTGGCAAAGGGCCTGTCCTTACCTACGGGCCGGCGGTTCAAAACAACTTACTTAAAAATATTATTGAAGTAGCTCAGAAGGAAAACATTCCGTTCCAACGGGCGGCAGCTTCGCGCAGCACCGGTACAGATACCGACGCATTTGCCTATTCAAGCGTAGGAACAGCGTCTGCTCTTATTTCACTGCCTCTGAAATATATGCACACCACCGTAGAGATGGCACATCAGGAAGATGTAGAAAACTGCATTCATCTGATGTACAGTTTCTTAGCACAGTTACCTGCCGGAACGGATTTTAGATACATCAAGTAAAAACAAGTAGGAAAAGCCCTCAGAATCATACAACTCTGAGGGCTTTTGTTTATGCATGTAAGCAGAAACTATCGCTTAAAGCCGAGTACGGCAGCGCCGCAATAACTTTCAGACTCTTTGAATGAGAACAGGATGTAGTAAATCCCCGTAGAGCGACAACGATAAGTCCACCCTGGATAAGACTTGCCATTCAAGTTATTCGTCGTAAGCTCCTGCCGCTGATTATCCAGTAAGGTTGCTACAATACCTTTTGCGCCGCCATCTTTACCTTCAATACGGAGCATATAGTTAGTGTCTTTGCTAAATACGCAGGTATATTCAATGTTCTTGCGAACGCCGTTTTTACCATCTACTTTATAGCTTTTCACAAAGGTATACCCCTGTTGCAATGCTTTCAGTGCCTTTTGGCTATATCCTTCTGCATCGCACTGAGCAAATACACCGATAGAGAAGAATAAGAAAGGCAATAATGCTGCTGTTTTAGTTAGTGCATTTCGCATATTCACAAAAAAAGAAGTTTAAAAAGAATTAAGACTTGATAATTTTATTACGAATAGACTTAACCATGCTGGTAATTGCCTGCACATCGGCATCATCAATAATAATGGTGCTGACAGTATTATCTTCTGTAATAATTTCACCATTTACTACCTTTTGTGTGGGCTTACCAACAGTAGTCTTAATCTGAACTTTGCTGTAAATCTTGTTTAACTCTTTCAAGTCTGCAATCAAGGTTGCAAAGTTAGGCTTAGTCTTATAAACATCTAAGATAGTCAAAATTTGCTCTAAGGCAATTTTTTGCTCGCCAATACGGTCTCTTAACTCTTTATTATTGGCTTTTTGATTCACAAGCGTGGTTAAGTAAAGTGCTTCAACCCATCCGCCGGTCAGAATCAGGATAGTTAAACTTTCGCGCTTCTGCTCGTTGAGGTGGTTGTGAATTTTTTCCAGATTCTGCTGTGTCAATTGGAGCAGTTGCTCTACATTACCGCTGCTGGAAGCGAGTTCCTTGATGGTTTTGTAGTCAAAATACTGTCCAATACCCAAGTTATCTGCCAGTTTCTTAACAGCGTTCAGGTAATTGAGCACATCCTGATTTTTGTCGTACAAATTGGCAAAACCAAGGTCTGTACTGTAAACACCCAAATTCAAGGCTTGGCTGTAGTTGGTATTATAATTTGTTACCAGATTGTGGTCATTCAGGTTGGAAACATTGTATGGAGCACCAATGCCTTTAATCAGAAAGGAGGTTTCAATCGGAGAAGGTATAGATTGCATGATATTGGCAACCAAATCATCCGAAATTTGGGGTAAAGCTGCTTGACTTGCAGCATCAGGAGCATTTTTCACCACCTGCTGAGTATTGCTTTCGGGGGTATTGGCACCGCAGGCAAGCATTAATACTAAGGAAAACGACAGATATAATCTTTTCATAATAAAAACAAGTCTTGTAGTTAAGGTAGCGTCCACAGTTATCTACGTTTTAGTTAATCAAAAAAAAAGCCAAAAATGAGCACTATGGTCAAAGATTATCTCTTTGCAAATTCTAATTTATCGAACAGTTTAATCAACTTACGTAACCACTCAAAGTAGAGTGCAATATACAACAACACGGTCATCAACCAAATAACTATCAGATTGAAATAGTAAGTACTTATCAGATTGCCGCCAAAGTGTTTGAACGGTGCAAAGAAATGTGTGCGATAGTCCAGCAGATGTTCCGGCTCGGGCAGTGTAAATACAGGGTCTGTATTTTGGATAATTTTATTGTTTTCTATGAATGTTTTATCAAGTACGTTTTCATTCTTGACAAAATCGGCAAGGTTGTCGTTGTGATAAAGGTCTTTTAACTGATTGATGGTGATGGCACTGCCGGATTTTCGCGCCTGCTCTTCAAAAACCATGATAATAGAATCGCGGGCATCTGCCATACGTGCCTGAATCTGACCATACAGAATATTCAACTGCCGAGTGTGCAACCTGATTTTCTCTAATGATTCCTCATTGAATGAGGCTGCATCGAGCAATTCAATAGCTTCCTGCTTACCGGGAACAGGCATTTTATCTTTTTTCAGTTCGGCAGCTGCTATTGCGAGGTTATTCTTTCTTTGTTCTTGCTCAGATGCAATACGGCTATCGGTTAAATCACTTGCCGCTACAAGCAGTTCATCTATTTTGGGCAACCAAAACGATGTTTTGTAATTGGCGGCACTTTCTTTTTGGTCTATTTCGTAGAACATCCGCTCATACGGGTTCGATTTAAACTGCTCAACGCAAATGGCTTCATATGCCCATCGGGATGCCCATATGTCGGTAATTAGAGGCGTTTTACCCTTGCTTGCAATTGCATTATTTAATTTATCAAAACTGAAAATACCACCGCTAAGTATCATTTGCGGAATCAGCAGCAACGGAATTAATACGTAAACCGTAACCGCATTGTTGAAAGCTGAGGATATATTCAGCCCCAATACATTGGCAAAGCAGGAAACAGAGAACAGCACCAACCAATAGGTAAGATATTGCTCGCTGATGCCAAGCACCAAATTGCCGATTACGACAAATGAAAGGGTTTGGATGGCCGACAAGCTAAACAGAATAATCAGTTTTGAGAACAAATAGCTTGTACGGCTCAGATTAAGAAACGATTCCCGCTTTAATATCTTTCTGTCGCTGATAATTTCTTCTGCACTGACGGTAAGCCCCATAAACAATGCGATAATAATGCAGATAAGTATGTAGGCCGGAATGTTGTCATTGTAGCGGAATACATACTCTCCTTTACCTAAGCTGTCTTTGTAACGAATCACCAAAGACATTAACAAGGCAAGTGCGGGAGCCTCAATCAGGTTTACAGTCAAATATTGCCTGTTACTGATTTTAGCAATGGCATCACGTGTGGTAAAGATAATTGTTTGTTTGAGTTTGGACGGAATATGTAGTGTTTTGGGCGGCTTCTCACGAACTTCCTCTACTCGCTCTATTTTAAAATTAGCCTGATACATTTCGTTCCATTCCTCAGGCGTAATTTTCCGTTTGTTGGTAAACTCACCGTATTCATCAACTACACGGGCTTCGATAATATTGAATATCTGTTCGGGGTTTACATTGCCGCAGGTCATACACTGACCGCGTTCACTGCCTACCTGACGTGTTGCCTTTTTGAAATATGTAACAGCCTCTACCGGATTGCCGTAGAATGCCGGATAGCCACCGGTATCGAGGATGTACATCTTGTCAAACATCTTGTAGATGTCTGATGAGGGTTGGTGTATAACCGCAAATACCAATTTCCCTTTCAGGGAAAGTTCTTTGAGCAAATCTATTACGTTTTCAGAGTCGCGTGAAGAAAGGCCGGACGTTGGCTCATCCAAAAAGAGAATTCCCGGTTCACGGATGAGTTCCAGAGCAATATTGAGGCGTTTGCGCTGGCCGCCACTTATTTTTTTATTCAGCGGGCTGCCAACTTTCAGGTGCATGATACGGTCTAAGCCCAAACTCTCCAATATGCTAACAACCTTTTGGGTTATCTCCTCATCAGACAAGTCGCGGAAACACAACTTAGCATTGTAAAACAGGTTTTGGAATACGGTTAACTCCTCAATCAGCAAATCATCCTGCGATACGTACCCTATCACGCCCTCAATGTTTTTCCTTTCTACGGGGTCGTGAATGTTGAAACCGTTAATAGTTACTTTGCCTTTGTATGGAGTTTCCAACCCTGCCATTACATTGAGCAAGGTCGTTTTGCCTGCACCACTGGCACCCATAATACCTATCAGTTTGCCCGCACCTTCGGAAATATTGATATTTCGCAGGCCGATAGTACCGTTAGGAAATTTAAACCAAACCGAATCAACATTAAATGAAATGTTGTTTCTGACAGTATCGGCGGTGTACTTGCTAACAAGATCGCTGTAATAAAGCGGTGCGCCCTTGGGAGTTTTAATGATACTACCGTTGGAAAACAAGATGATGCTATTGCGCTTTATAAGCTGCCCGTTCAGGTAGATTTCATCGTGGCCTGTGTATTTGATAAAATACAAATCTACACTTCTGACACGGATGAATATAATTTCGCCATCCAGCTTACCGCTGTCTATGTAGCGTCTTTTGCTACCTTCGGTTGGAGGCTCGTCATCAAATATAAGAATATCTTCGGAGTCTAATGCGGATGAATGTTCTTGTATGGCATAGGACTCCATCAGTTTGTATTCTTCTTTGGGAATATTGAAAACAGAAGCAACGGTCTGGATAATTTCCATGCGTTGGGCAGTAAAACTGCGGTTTGAACCGACCATTTCCAACAGTTTAAAAAGTACGATAACTTTTTGCTTCTGTGTCAGCGTTTTGTTGATTCTACGGCAAAGCGACAACACGCGCACTGCCTCATTTACACGAGTAACTCTTTTTTTGCGCTCAACTTTGGTATCCCCTTCCTCCGAATCGTCATCGATACCATATTCGGCATATTTATCGTACAGCGCCAAATATTCGGCCATTGTTTCAGAATCAAGGTCTTGTTGGTAGAAGCTGATGATAAAATTTCGTTCAGCTTCACTCACGCCCGTATCTTGTTTGGAGATAATGGCAAAAAGTTGAGTTAGTGCTTTGAGTATTTCCTCACTCATGGTAAATTAGAATGCTGTACTCCAATAAAAACACTGCAAAGTCTTAGGTAAATGCACTTTTTGACTTTGCAGTGCGACTATAATTTAGAGCATATTTTTAATAAGATTTGAACTCAAATGGTAAATTTTCAACCAATTCCGAAAATTCTTCACCGGCTTCTTCCATATCTTCATCGTCTTCGTGGTAATACCATGTAACACGTGCACCGGAGATATTATCTAGCTTGGAAAGAATATCTAAAATCAATTTTGAGGATGCTGTATTGAAATACTCTAACTTAAATGAAAAGTTGGTTTCCACATTAGGAGCAGTTTTATACTTATCGAGCCACTCTAATATGGGTGCGTAAAATTCCGCAGCATCTTCCGGCAAAGATCTTCCCGAGATTTCGAATAACGCCTTGTCTTTGTCTAAAATGATTTTGGGCGTATCTTCTGTGCCTTCCAAGTTAATGATTTCCATTGATTATATGAATTAGCTGTTTGTTCTTGAAATAGTGGTTCTAAGAGAAAAGAAAGAAAGAGCATCGTTAATAGGCTCAAAGTCGTAGCGGAGTTTTTGTCCGGACTTACGTGCCATATCTATAAAACCAAGGCCTGCTCCTCCTTTAGCAGAAAGTTCTCCGTTTTTAATGATTTCTTTATAAAGTTCTTTGAGACCCTCTTTGTCTAAACTGTTGATATGAGCAAGGCGCGCGGATAGGTCTTTTACTCGGTCTTTGGGGACAGCATTACCCGACGTGATGATGTACTCGTTGTTATGCTTGCCTATCATGAATATGGCACTATTTTTACCATAGCTTTCCGTATCGTATGATTCGGCATGTTTACAGATATTTTGTAAACATTCGACCATTACGTTAAATACTTTTCTTTTAATGGAAGCTTCCTCGCCGAAAGCATCCATGTTGCGTTCTGCCATTGCCAAGACCGATTTGGTTATCTCTTGGGTAAACTCGCCTTCGTACACCAAAATCAGGTTTTGCCTAAGCATTATCCTGTGCAAATCATAAATATATTTCATTGCATATCAAGTTTGCATTGTAAGGTTTTTTTCAGTTATGACAATGATGAAAATTGCAAAAAAAGTACTTTACATGTGTTTTGTGGCTCAATTTAGTACTTTTTAGCTATTTCACACCCTATCATTTAAAATTTAATTCCAATCAGCAGTACGTCGTCTGTTTGCATGTGCCCGTTTCGCCAATTCTCAAAGGCATTGTCAAATATACGACGTATCTCATGCATAGGTTTGTCATGGTTTTGAGCAATAATTTCCCTGATTTGACGCGGTGAGAACTTCTTGTTTTCCGGACCGCCAAACTGGTCGGGCAAGCCGTCTGAAAACAGATAGATAGAATCTCCTTTGGACACCGTAAACTCATGGCTGCTAAAACCAGTGCGGTTGCGGATTTGTCCGCCGCCTACCGGGAATTTATCGCCTTTTTGTACCTGTAACTCTCCGTTGGTTACATAATACAACGGACGATGTGCACCGGCGTACTGCACTTTGCGGGAAACCAGATTAATTTTGCAAAGTGCTATATCCATACCATCGCGCGTAGTGGCGTTTACATCTTGCCGCAGTGTGCGGGTTACGCCATCGTTCAAAAGGTCTAATATTTGGCCTACATCGGTCGTATTTTGTGTATTGACTACATCGTTCAGGATAAAATAACCAATCAGCGAAATTAGCGCCCCGGGTACGCCGTGCCCGGTACAATCTACTGCGGCTATGTACGTATCGTTGCCTTTTTGCAAGAACCAAGGGAAGTCGCCGCTTACTACATCGCGCGGACGGTAGTAAATAAATGAATTGGGCAGCACTTTTTGGATAGTAGCTGTATCGGGCAAAATAGCGCTCTGAATACGCTTGGCGTAGTTGATACTTTCCGTAATCTTACGGTTAATGGAAAGTATCTCCATTTCTGCTTCCTTAATTTCCGTAATATCATGCGAAACAATAAGCACAGATTCGATTTCTTTATTCTCATTCTGTTCAGGAATAGCATTTACCTGCATGATTCTATTACCCGACAGAGATGGGAACGGCATTTCCGTTTTTATAATCTTGTTAGCCGAAATAGCATTATGAAGCAGTTGCGCCCACTGATGAATCAGTTCTTCATCAAGACCTGTCTCCTGAATGCGCTTGCCGAGAAGCTCGGATGGAGTCTTACCTGTATAAAAAGTAATAACAGGGTTAATGTAAAACAGTTTCCCTTCCGGATTAATCCTTGTTATCAGGTCGGGAGAGTTTTCGGAAAGTGCCTGCATTTGACCACGCATGCGTGCTTCGCGCTCGGCTAACCTGCGTTCGGTAATATCGCGGTAATTAACTACGATACCTCTGATGGCGGGGTCTGACAGAAGGTTATTACCTGTTGCTTCGAGCCAAATGGTATCGCCATTTTTTTGCAGATACTCGAACTGTACCATTACCTTTTCGTTCGGGTTTTCCAACAAGTCGCGGAACATTTGGCGGGCAATGGCTACGCTGTTCGGATGTACATATATGATATCGTTGATACCTATCATCTCGTCCTGCGTATAGCCAAGGATGGCTTCTACCGAAGGACTGATGTAGCGAATGTAACCGTCTTTTTCATAGATGGTAATTACCTCGGAAGCGTTCTCGAGCAGTAATTGCATCCGTTTTTGTGAACGGTTTACTTCTTGTATCTGCTCTTCCAATTGGGCATTTGTGCGGCGCAACTCTTCCTGCGTTGCTTCCATGATAATGGCATTTTCGCGCAGTGTTTCTTGTCTTGCTTGTAGTTCCTCGCTCATTTGTTGTGCCTCGGCAAGCAGGCGAAGGGTGCGCTCATTGACCTTAATATTGAAAATGGTTCGCGCTGTAATGGCGCTGATTTCTTCAACAAACTTAATTTCTACTTCTTTAAACCGTTCGAAGCCAGCTAATTCTATAACCCCGTAAACTGTTTCGTTGGTAATTAAAGGCACTATCAATAAACACTCGGGTTTACGGTCGCCAAGAATGCCGGAGGAGATGGTCATATAATGCGAGGGTATCTCTGTCCTTAGGATAGTGTCTTGCTCGATGGCGGCCTGACCTATCAAACCCTCCCCTATGCGGAATGTGCCTTTCAGATATTTGCGTTTAGCATAAGCATAAGAGGCCGTCAGTTCGATGAGCTTCTCGCCGTCAGGCTGCTCATTGACTACGTAAAAAGCCCCCTGCACTGCCCCGACTTTCTGTACGATGTAGGCTATTACTTCATAACCGACTTCTTCCAAGCGATTGCCGGAGCGCAATATTTGTCCAACTTCTGCAACACCCGATATAATCCAGTTGCGCTCATCATCGCGCCGTTCGGCACGCTGAATGTTGTCGCGCATAGTAATCAGAGCATTGCCCAGCACATCATCCGGCCCGGCGGGCTGAAAGGCGATATCATAATGTCCTTCTCCTATGTGGCGGGCAAAATTGGCGTGATTTTTCAACGTGCTAACCAAATTCTCTACGGCTGCCGCCATTTCGCCAATTTCATCGTGGGTTTGCACCGTAACTTTTTCAGGCAGAATACCCTGTGCTACTAGCCCTAATGTGACTTGCAACGATTGGAGCGGAGCAGTCAAGTAATTAGAGAATATCAGCGATACGGCAAAGGCCACTAACAGGATGAAGACCGCCGCAAAAAGAAATGACAGCAACAACACATCTAACTGTTTATCAAGTTCTTCTTGATCCATTTTAACAGTCAGCCCCCACTCTACACGCGGCAAATGACGCCAAACGGCGAGTGCCTTCTTATCGCGGTAATCTTGCAAAACGCCAAAACCCGATTCTCCCAAAGCAGCTAAATAAATAGGGTCGGGATTGCTTTCGTCTATAATTGACGACTGTGTGAGCAACGGGAAGGAAGATAGACGAGGTTTATTGATATAATCTAACTTATTACCCGAAAGTTTGCTGAGAATTACTTCGCCGGTATTGCCTAAGCCAAGGGTATCGGAGGCAAGCCGATATACTTTGGCCATGTCAAACTCTGCAATAACGTACCCGATGATTTTCTCATCAAAATCGAATACCGGAATGGCTACATTAAGCAATGCACGTTTTTCCGATATCTTGGTAATAGCACCATAATAAATTTTTTTACTGGCATTAAATTTTATCTGGTCATAGTCCGGAAAATTTTCACCTACCAATAAATTGTCTAAATTCTTGTTTGTTTTGTAAACAATCAATCCCCGCGAGTTGAGCAGCAGGATGTTGTTGTAGCCGTAGATTTCCTGAATGGGAACTAAGTAGTCGTTCAGGCGCTTTTCAATGGCAAAGTAGGCGCTGTCCACATTATTAATGGCACTTGCCTGCATGAGGCTTTGCAATACCCTGTTAGAGCTTTGAACCATCCGCAGGTTGTACTCTAATTGTTCGAACATATCGTCCAACTGCGAACCGATTACAGAGCTCTTCAAATTTAATGACTGTAAGAAACTCTGTTCAAAACTTTCTTTGCCGAAACGGTAAGAGAGGAAGGTTACGGAAAAAATAACAATTGTTACTACACCGAGCAACAATATGGATATTTTACTTCCTATCTTGATTTCATCAAACATAAAGCTGTTTCAGTATCAGTTTGGGCTTATATTCAAGAATTGTTTGCCTGCATATGTGCATTGCCGAATAGTGGACTTGACAAATGTATGTTTTTTTGCAGGTTTTCTAACAAATTTTCGGAAAGTTGTTTAAACATCGCCAGTTCTATAACACCAACAGTGTTCCCTTCCTGCACAACGGGTAAATACAGCAAGGATAACGGTTGAGCATTTCCTAAACCTGTTTTAACGGGCAGATAGTTTCCCGGAACCGGATGCAAGTATAGCAACTTACCGGATTGGGCTACCTGCCCTACAAAACCTTCACCATAGGCAAAAGGCTCGGGGGAAAGCGGTTGGCTAAGTGCAAAAGATGCAATGCCGTGAGCGGTTTGGGTAGAGTGGTTGCACACAAAACAGGCACCCGCAACAGCGCCCGTGGCATGGCAAATACGGGTCAGCAATTGTTCCAACCGTTGTTTGTCGAGTAAGTGGGACGGGCTTGCCTGCTGCAAAAGTTCGTTGATTTGGCGAGCTAACTGTTCAGCTATATACTCGTCGGTACTCATTTGTTGCACGCCGTTACTCTCATTGCGCTGTGAGTCGCTGCTGCGTTCCACATACACAATATTTGCCAGCTTGATATTATTGACATATATTGCCAGCATAATGACAAGCAGCAGTGCTACCACAAACTCTACGGATACGTAGGTAAATATCTGTTTAATGACTTTGTCGGCCTCTGCCTGCTGTTGAGCGGGGCTGCCTTTTGCAATGAAAATCTCAGATAGATGCTGAGGGGCTATATAACCTATGTGATAGAGTGTATAAAGCAGGCCGGCAGCAAATGTCAGCGCCAGTATTGTCAAAACCATTCTTATGAGTGTTGTTTTTTTCATAGCTGCGACATTTTACACGCTCGGTCAAGTTCCAACAAAAATTCTATAATTTGATCCACTTTCAAAATCATATCTACCTTTGTTTGTGCCAGTGCAGCGTTTGGCATGGCATTAATAGCACTTTCTTCGGGGTCTTGTACAATTGTAAGCCCTCCTTTCTGTTTAATTCGCATCATACCGTAGGCACCGTCTTTATTAGCACCCGACAATAGAATGCCAACTAACTTATCCCGAAAAACATACGCTGCCGTTTCGAAAGTGTAGTCAATGGCCGGACGCGAGTTGTTTTCCATTTCTTCGGTAGAAAGCGCAATGCTATTACCTAATTCTATGGACATGTGATAGTTAGCCGGTGCCAAGTAAATTTGCCCTCTCTTGATAGTTTCCTTATCGTAAGGTTCTACCACCGGTTTGGAGCTTTTGATGGAAAGCGCTTCTACAAAACCATTGCGCACATGCTTCAGCCTGTGAAGGCACATAAAGACAGGTAAGGGAAATTCTTTGGGCAATTCTGCAAGGATTTTGTTGATTCCTTGAAAACTGCCGGCCGAACCCCCTATCACAACCGCTCTGTATTTGCCGCTAACCTTGTATCTACTGAACATGGTGCTTTTGTTTCACCTTACAAGTAATAATCAATCCTTGATTTTTTTGTAGATTTTTTCCTCATTATTAACAACAATAAACTTGTTGGCAATGTCGCACCAAATGAGCGATTCTTTGGAGCCGATTGCCAGATAGCCATATTTAAACATACTTTCATGCAATTTGGCAAGTACTGCGTTTTGGAGCGTTTGATTGAAATAAATCATTACGTTGCGGCAAAGTACCAAATCGAACTTTGAAAATACGGACCCTTGCACAAGGTCGTGTTTGCGGTAGGTTACATTTTGCAGCAAAGACTTATCAAATACAGACTCCTGCCCTACATCGCGAAAGTATTTTTTCAGATTGAGCGGCTGCCCTCCTTCGCTGCCAAATGCGCTTGTATAGTTCTTTTGGTTCAGCTCCATGTTCTTTAAAGGAATGGCAGCTGTTTTGGCTTTGTTGATAATAGCCGTATCAATATCGGTAGCCATGATTTTGGCTTTTTCTAAGAAGCCCATTTCGTGCAGCATGATAACCATTGATAGTACTTCCTCGCCGGAAGAACATCCGGCATGCCAAATACTGATACGGTCGTGATTGAGGATGATATTAGGAATAATCTGTTCTTTCAGTATTCGCCAAAAAGTGGGGTCGCGGAACATTTCGGTAACGTTCACGGTAATTTCCGAAATAAATTCCTCGAAAAATGTCGGTGTGGTATCTAACACTTGAATCAGCTTATCTACCGTCTTAAACTTGTAAATATCAATCACCCGTTTGATTCGCCTGCGAAATGAGGACATCGCATAGTCCTTAAAATCGTAGCCGTATTTATCTTTAATCAAATCGGTAAGACGCCGAATATCTGTTATTTCAATATCCAGTTCGATGGACATAAGAAGCTGTTAGTAAGAGGTTAGAAATATGAGCATTTGCTTTGCTAACGCTTAGCTATCGCTATTATTGCCTTTAAAGGCTTTCCGTGGTTTTAAATTCAACACTTGAAAAAGTTCTTTATCGGCATCTATTTCGGGGTTGGGCGTGGTCAGAAGTTTGTCGCCTGCAAAAATTGAGTTGGCACCTGCCATGAAACACAGCGCCTGTTCTTCCTGACTCATGCTCACTCTGCCGGCAGAAAGGCGCACCATTGCACGTGGCATGAGGATACGGGCAGTGGCTATCATGCGCACCATGTCCCATACGGGTACACGTTCTTGGTTTTCCAGCGGGGTACCCTCTACGGCAACCAATGCGTTTACAGGAACAGACTCGGGGTGTTCGGGCAAGTTAGAGAGCGTGAATAACATCCCGATGCGGTCTTCGTGGGTCTCTCCTAAGCCAATGATACCGCCGGAACAAACAGAGATTTTCGCCTGACGAATGTTTTCCAATGTTTCCAAACGGTCGTTGTAATTGCGGGTAGTGATGATTTTGTCGTAATAGCCCTCACTGGTGTCTAAGTTATGGTTGTAGGCATACAAGCCCGCTTCTTTCAGACGCAATGCCTGCTCATGGGTCAGCATACCAAGTGTGCAGCATACCTCCATGCCAAGCTCATTTACGCCTTTGACCATTTCTATTACTTTATCAAAATCGCGATTGTTGCGCACCTCGCGCCATGCCGCTCCCATGCAAAAACGCGTGCTTCCGTTGGCATGTGCTTCGCGGGCGCGCTGAAGCACTGTATCTACATCAAGCAACTTGTGTGTATTCACATGGGTGCTGTAACGCGCTGCCTGCGGGCAATAGGCGCAGTCTTCGGGGCAGCCGCCCGTTTTCACGGAAAGCAACGTACAAACTTGTACCTCTTGCGGGTCGTGGTACATGCGGTGTACGGTAGCAGCCCTGTAAATCAGGTCTAACAGTGGCGAAAAATATATATTGCTGATTTCTTCAATTGTCCAGTCGTTGCGGATAACACCAGCCGGAGCATCTTGCAAAAGAGTATCTGATGTAGCAGTAAATTTCGCTGTGTTCATCATGCAAAAATTTGATCAGTGAGCAAAAATAGCATTATATCACATATTATTGCATAGCTATACAAAATCCTGTGGCAAATGCGTTTTTAATCGGAAAAAATCATTTCTTTAGTAGCTTTGCAAGGATTGGTTACTAATTTGTTTGCCCACTTTTGCAGCCCAATTAAAGCTAAATACTAACCATGCGAAAACAGTCTGTCAATTATTTTTCTGTTCGCGGTCTGATTAACCTTGCTACAGTAGTTCTCCTACTGACCGTTGCTTTATGCTACATTTTTACTAACAACACGACCACTGTAAAAGACGAAATAGTTTACGGCTTACTGTTTTTCATGCTGATAGTTGTTTACCTCATT
This sequence comes from uncultured Cytophagales bacterium, assembly GCA_938039675.1. Lineage (GTDB taxonomy): Bacteria > Bacteroidota > Bacteroidia > Cytophagales > Thermoflexibacteraceae > Rhodoflexus. The sequence continues at coordinate 304,752 of CALHUI010000003.1, read as the reverse complement.
TTAATGATGGGTCTTATTACTCCACTGATTAAATTGGCCAACGCCGTTAAGGCTATTACCAAAGGAGCATACGATACCGAAATTCCTTATTACAGCAACAGGCTTTTTATCATGCTTAATCAAGCTGTTACGAATCTGCGCGACAATTTGAAAGCCGCCCATGAGCTTATACAAGCCATGATTAACTTTCAGGTAAACACACAGGCCGATTACTTCACTTTTTTGCAGGGGCAAGACAATCCGCTTGCCAAGTCTTTGCAGGCGCTGTACGAACAAGATGTCTCATTTGCTGCCAAAGAAGCAGAACATTCGTGGACAACACAAGGCATAGCCAAATTTGTTGAAATTCTTCGCTCGAGCAATCAAACCATTGAAGAATTGAGCCAAAGCATTATTTCCAACTTAGTCAAATATATAGGTGCTCATCAGGGTGGGATTTATGTGGTAGAAACCGATGAAGCCGGTATGGACTTGCTGCGACTTACGGGTGCCTACGCCCACGACCACGAATTATTGGGCACTACTTACAACATTGGCGAAGGGCTTGTGGGGCAAGCATTTGAAGATAAAAGTACAATTCTTATCAACGAACTTTCAGAAGGACATTTCATTATACGCTCGGGTGCGGGAGAAGCGCCGCCCAAAGCCCTACTGATTGTGCCTGCCATTGTGAATGATAATGCATTTGCCGTTATTGAAATAGCCTCTTTTTCTGCCTTCCAACCCTATCAGGTGGCATTTGTTGAGCGCTTAGGCGAAAGTATCGCCGCTGCTATTTCGGGTTCTATTGCTGCCCTGCGCAACCGCCGACTGTTGGAAGAGCTAAGTATGCAAACCGAACAGATGCGCGCCCAAGAAGACCTCATGCGCCAAAACGTGGAGCAGGCATTTCAAATGCAGGCCGAACTGGAAAAAAAAATGGCAGAAATGAACAAAATGAAGGAGGAGGAGCAAAAGCGAATGGATGCACTGCGTACCACCCAACAAAAAATGCTTGAACGAATCCTTGAAAAACACAAAGAACAACTGGCGCAGAAAGATGCAGAAATAGCGGCTTTGAAACAACAGATTGAACAATCCAATACTCCCTCCTAAATTTGCGACATGAAAAAGCTGATATTTTTGTTTTGCCTGTATGCAGGCATCATAAGTTTTGCCCATGCGCAGAACAATGACAAAATAGCTATTACAGAAAATGATTACGGCAACCGTTCCGTAGAAATGGCAGATACTTTCCGCAAAGAAGGCAAAATCTATGTGGTAGTAGGCACGCTTGGAACCGTGCTTGCAGGCATTATTGTTTATCTGATATTATTAGACCGCAAAATCTCTAAAATTGAACAATCAGAGTCATGAAAAAGTCTTATATTTTTGGCATCATTGTTATTGCCATTGCTGTGGGCATCATAGTTTCATCGGCAGGTGATGCCAGCCAGTATGTATCGTTTAAAGAAGCCTTTGCCATGGCACAAGCTGGAGAAGACGCAAAGGTGCATGTAGTAGGCAAATTGGAACGCTCACCTGCCGGAGAGGTCATCGGTGTAAACTATGACCCTTCGAAAGACCCTAATTACCTGAGCTTCATCATGATTGATAATAACAACGAGGCGCATGAAGTAGTTTGCTACAATCCTCCGCCCTCTATGCAGGATTTCAAGCGCTCCGAGCAGGTAGTAGTTATCGGGCGAGTGAAAGAAGGCAAATTTGTAGCCAGTGAAATTCTCATGAAGTGTCCTTCCAAATATGAGGACAGCCAAATCAAAGGTTAATCAATACTGATTTTCCGATGTCTGATATTATCCGACTGTTGCCCGACAGCCTTGCTAATCAAATTGCTGCAGGCGAGGTAGTACAGCGTCCGGCTTCTGTTGTGAAAGAATTGCTTGAAAATGCCGTAGATGCCGGCGCTACCCATATCCAACTGGTAGTAAAAGAAGCCGGTAAAACATTGATTCAGGTAACAGACAATGGCAGTGGCATGAGCAACACCGATGCGCGCATGTGTTTTGAACGCCATGCCACTTCCAAAATCCGCCACGTAGATGATTTATTCAACATCCGCAGCTTTGGCTTTCGGGGCGAAGCGATGGCATCTATTGCCGCAGTGGCACAGGTAGATATGAAAACCTGCCGCGCAAATGACCTGCTCGGTACGCATATCGTCATAGAAGGCTCAAAAGTATTGTTGCAAGAACCTTGTGCACATCCGCAGGGCACGCAAATCAATGTTAAAAATCTGTTTTTTAATGTGCCGGCGCGGCGCAACTTCCTCAAATCCAATCAAGTAGAATGGAAACACGTGCTGGAAGAATTTACGCGCATAGCGCTGGCCTATCCCGAAATCAGTTTTACACTGTGGCACAACGATGCGGAAGTGATGAACCTTAAACCGGGCAAATTGGCGCAACGCATTATTGCCCTGTTCGGGAAAAGCCGAAAGGAGCAGTTGCTGCCCTGTCGCGAAGAGTTAAGCGATATGTCACTGTACGGCTACATAGGCAAGCCCGAAACTGCCCGCAAAACACGCGGCGAGCAATTTTTTTTCATCAACAATCGGTTTATCAAACATCCTTACTTGCACCATGCCGTCATGACGGCGTTTGAGCGGCTCATACCCGAGGGAAGTTATCCGTTTTATGTCATTAAGTTAAGTGCCGACCCTGCTACGATAGACGTAAACGTGCATCCAACCAAAACCGAAGTCAAGTTTGAGGATGAACGAAGCATGTATGCGCTTGTGCAGGCAGCCGTTCGGCAGGCATTAGGCGTACACCACCTCAGCCCGGCCATTGATTTTGAGTTAGATGCTAATTTTGACCAGCCCGGGCGTATGAACCACCAGCAGGATGGCAGCCCTCTTTCCCAAAGTGAGTATGAACTGTTCAAATCTCATATGCTATCGGCTGGCAAACAACAACCTTGGGAGCAACTCTATCGGCCACCCGGTAGGCCGCTGACACAACCTGCGGGATGGAAACAAGCAGTAGAACCATCGCCCGTTGATGAACTTCCGTTGGTCAAAGCCCCCGCTGCGGCGCAGTTATTCCCTGCTGAACCTACGACAGCGCCTAAGCCTAGCTTGCTGTTGCTGCACGGTCGCTATATCCTCAGCCAAGTAAAATCAGGACTGATGGCCTTGGACATTCGCGCTGCTTACGAGCGCATTTTTTACGAAGAACAACTGGCAAAATACGGCACGTCAAGCGAAGAAACCGCACAGCCGCTGCTTTTCCCTCAAATCCTTGAGCTTGCTCCCACCGATTTGGCACAAGTCAGCGCTTTTGCAGATGAGCTGATGGCCTTAGGTTTCCATATTACCCTGCAAAACAGCAACCAACTGATTTGCCAAACAGTACCAGCCGGATGGGAAAGCGTCAATCCGTCAGAAGTGATTGCTCATCTGATTGAACAGTCGGCCTATTTCACTGACCGGCTAAGGTTGGGCAGGCGCGAAAGTGTGGCGGCCATATTGGCCAAACGGCAGGCAGCCGGAGCAGCACTTCCCCACTCTGACGAAGCCATGCAAGCACTCATCAATCGCTTATTCAGTTGCCAACAGCCTAACTACACGCCTGACGGGCACAAAACAACCGCCATTATCAACCTTGATACCATAGAAAGCCTTTTTGTATGAATCATGCCTTACGCACGTGCCTGATAGTGTTGTTCGCCCTGCCTGCTATGCTGCAAGCCCGTCAAAATGCAGTTTGGACAGACAGCCTCCGCCTGCCGGAACACTTCAAAATTGCAGGTTTTATTATGGACAGCCTTACTAAAAAACCCGTACAGTCTGCCAGAATTTTTGTAAACAACACCTCATTAGACACTGTCAGCCTGCGCAACGGCTACTATCGGTTGAGTTGCGTGCCTATGGGCAATCACGAAATAGTGGTAACGGCAGTTGGATACATGCCGCGAACACTCATTATCAATGGTGCATTACCAACAACCTCTGCCGATACAATCCGCCTGCTGCCTATGCAGCCTGTGCCTTTGAACGAAATGATGGCACGAACTTCCGACAAGCGCTGGCAATTTTTCTACCGGCAATTTAAAGAACATTTCATTGGCACAACAGAGTTTGCCAAAGAGGTTAAAATACTCAACCCTTGGGTGCTGCGCTTCGAGGAATCGGAAAACAAAGAGTGGAGCGCCATGGCAGATGACCTTTTGCTGCTCGAGAACATGGCATTAGGCTATCGGCTGAAATGCTACCTGAAACAGTTGGCAGTAGCCAAGTCAATTGCCGTATTGCACGCTTGTCTGTTTTTTGAACCTATTCAAACACTTGACCAGCGCTTAGCCGACCGATGGCGCAATAATCGGCTACTTGCCTATCGGGGCTCGTTAATGGAGTTTCTGCGCCGCATGGCAGAAAAAAATACCGACTCGCTTTACAAAGTGTTTCGCCTGCGAGGCACTGAGCAATTTTATCATACTACTGAACCTGACCCGCAATTGGCAAGTACATTCAGCGACTTGAAACAGCCTGTTTCCTATCCTCACGAGTTTGCCCTGAATTTCTCACGCGACCAGTTACAAGTCAATTATTATGGTGCCGGCGAGGATATGGCCTATCGGCGCTTTGTCAATCGCATGACCAAAATACAGCGGTTGCCTGCCCGTTTCAGGGCTTCGTGGCTTGCCTCGCGCAGCCCGCAAGTCATCGTGAATCGGATAGGGTACTTCAACAATGCCATGGAAGTAGAAGTGTACGGCTATTGGGAATACTTGCGCATGGCCGAATGCCTGCCAATCACTTATTCTCCTTGAAAGTAAGTAGGCAAAGCCTAATTTAAGATTGCGGATTTGAAAAAGTTTCAATAAGCCTGTGTCATCAGCCAACATCGGCCGGCTTATACAATACACTTACATTTGCCCAATTACAGATTCTTTTGCCGCAGTGAATGCAACCGCCGAAAAAAATTTTATCTTTCGGACAAAACATTCCTCACCCAAATCGCAGGTAAATATGAATCAAAACATTAACAAAAACCGCTTGTTCTTTGCCAGTTGTTTGGCACTAATTACTACTGCCATGGCATTTGCCATTCGGGCAGGTATTATGAATGACCTGACAGTTACCCTTGGTTTGTCGGATACCGAAAAAGGCTGGATTAACCAAATGGCATTTCTGGGCTTTCCTATTGCTACCATGATTGGCGGCCCCCTCTACAACAGCCTTGGCCCCAAAAAATTAGGCTTTATTGCTTTCTTCGGCCATTTGCTGGGCATTACCTTTACCTTGTTGTCCAATAGTTTTTGGCCGCTGTTTCTTTCCACTTTACTTATCGGTTTTGCCAACGGCATGGTAGAGGCAGCCTTTAACCCGCTGATTGCCAACATGTACGATGAAAACAAAACAACTATGCTGAATCGTTTTCACGTATGGTTTCCCGGAGGCATCGTAATTGGCTCGCTCATTGCCTTTGCACTGACCCAAATGCAAATGCCTTGGCAAGTAAAAATAGCAACCATGTACCTGCCTGCGCTGATTTACGGCTTTTTATTCTTCGGGCAGCAGTTTCCTGAACAAACAGGCGGCACCATCTCATCATCCAATGCAGAGAATCTCCGCGCCATTTTTACTTCACCGCTTTTCTGGTTCATGATGATTTGCATGACCATGACGGCTACTACCGAACTTGGCACGCAGCAATGGGTAGAACGCATTCTGGGCAATTCCGGGGCTGAACCTTTGTTGGTACTTGCACTGGTAACAGGGCTGATGGCTGTCGGACGTTTCTTTGCCGGCCCGATTGTCCACAGCCTTAACATTACGGGCGTGCTGCTGGCTTCCGCCATTATTTCGGCAATTGCCATTTATCTGATGAGCTCTGCCACAGGTGCCATGGTCTACGTTTATGCTGTCCTTTTTGCAATCGGTGTGTGCTACTTCTGGCCAAACATGATTTCGTTTGTGGCCGAATATATGCCCAAAACAGGTGCATTAGGCATGTCGTTGATGGGTGGCGCAGGCATGTTCGGGGCTTCCATTTTCCAGCCTATTATTGGCAGTTGGTTAGACTCAAACCGCGAAAAAGTACTTGCGCAGGGTGTTGCACAAGAAGCCGCCGAACTCGCAGCAGGACAAGCTACCCTTGCCAACATTGCCATTATTCCCATGATATTGGTCGTTGCTTTCGGTTTTCTGTTTTTCTTCATGCGCAACAAAAAAGCAATTGCGGCACATCCGTAATTTTTTTGCATATGGTAAGCATGCAGATAAACGTTGATGGTGATGTTTAAATTGGCGTTACACACCAGCCCGACAGGTTTTGAAAACCTGTCGGATTTTTTTAATATTTTGACTTTCAGCAATTTATACAAAATTCACTTTGCAAAATACCTGCGTTTTTTATACCTGCCTGAAATACATGGCGCATGCAACGCGCCAAAGAAAAGCACGCTGTACATCGCTTAGTTGGCATACAGGAAGCACGGAAAGCCTGCTTACATGCTCAAAATAAATCCGGTCGGATGTCAAAACGGTCGTCGGAGAGGTGCTCGGCTTCGGTCAGGATTTTGTGCAGCGCATCGTGGTATTGTTTGAAAAGCGTGAGGTTATTATGTCCGCCGCTGTTGATGGCAAAAAGTTCAATTTGATGCGGCATTAACTTCTGTAAATCAATGCTTTGTTGCAAAGGAATCAGGCGGTCGCGAGTGCCGTGCAAAATTTTAATCGGGCATTTAACATACTTAATCCACGTGTAGGTGCGGATGGGGTAGCGCAAAATCCACGGAATAGGCAAAAACGGCAGATAGCGCTTTGCCACACGGCTCATGCTGTAATAAGGCGCATCCGGAATCAACATGCGCGGGTGGTTGGCCGAAGCCGGTTTAGTAGCAAACCCCGACCCGGTGGAGCGCCCATACACCAAAATCCGACTTTCGGGATAGCTCGCTTTCAGTTGGTCATAAACAAACTGTGCATCGTTTTTCAGTGCTTCCTCGCTGCGGCGGCCGATGCTTTTGCCAAAGCCCCGATAATCAATCATTACCACATCGTAGCCGTGTTGGGTGAAGTCGGTAGAATATTTCCCCCAGCCCTTGATGCTGCGGCTGTTGCCATGGAAATACATAATCAGCCCTATGGGAAGCCCTTCCTGTAACGAAGAGAATTTTAAACCGTTGATGCGAACGCCCGGCTCAATATCAAAAAACAGCTCTTCAAAAGGAAAGTCGTATTTGTATTTAAAATGTTGGGGCAGTTTTTCGGGGCGAAACAAAAAACACTCCTGAATCCGAAAGGCGATGATGTTAATCGAGATGTAGCTCAATATGACCAATAAGATAATTTGCCACGTTTCCATAGCTACCTTTGCATCAATTTATCCATTTCCATTACGTGCAAGATAAGTTTTTCAGAATGAAAATTGCGATTAGCCGCACCGATAATATTGGCGATGTAGTGCTCAGTTTGCCTATGGCAGGTTTGCTCAAGCAAGTAATGCCCAACGCAACCATTGCTTGGATAGGAAAAACCTACACTCGCGATTTGATTGCTGCCTGCCGCCACGTAGATGAGTTTTATGATATCGGCGAATTGACGGCTAATCCTGACCTCCTGAAAAGTGCACGTCCTGACGCTATCGTACATGTTTTTCCACATCGGGAATTGGCCAAAATAGCTGCCCAAGTGCGTATTCCGCTGCGAATAGGCACAAGCCACCGATGGTTTCACTGGTTGTATTGCAACCGCTTAGTGCATTTGGGGCGCAAAAATTCACCGCTGCACGAGGCACAACTCAACATCCGCCTGCTCAAGCCGCTGTTAGGCAAAGACCTGATTGTGCCTTTGCAGGAAATTACAGGGCTGTACGGTTTCTCTGCCCCCAATTTACCGATTGCCCATCTGCCCGAAAAAACCTTTGTTATTCTGCACCCCAAGTCTAAGGGTAGTGCCCGCGAGTGGCCTGTTGCCAACTATCTGAATTTGGCGCAATTACTTGAAAAGCAGGGGATTGATTGCGCTGTTACAGGAACTGTCGCCGAGGGTGATATCATCCGCCAAAGCTGCCCCGAGCTGTTGCAGCAAGCCAACGTACACGATTTTACGGGAAAGCTAAACCTTGCGCAGTTGATTGCGTTGATTGAAAAATCTTTGGGATTGGTAGCATGCAGCACGGGGCCTTTGCATATTGCCGCTGCGTTAGGCAAACCTGCCATCGGCATTTATTCGCCGATGCACCCCATTCACCCCGGCCGATGGGCCCCCGTGGGCACTCGTGCGGAGGTTTTGGCACTCAATAAAAATTGTCAGGCCTGCAAGCGCTCCGGCAATTGTGCCTGTATAGCAGTTATCAGACCTGACAGTGTATGGGCAGCATTGAACCGCAGTATATATTAAACGGTTTTCTTAGCGTCGGCGAGGAATTTTTCCAAACCAATATCGGTCAGCGGATGCTTCAACAACCCAAGGATGACATTCAGCGGGCAAGTGGCCACATCTGCACCAATTTCCGCGCACTGAATCAGGTGCGGCACATGGCGGATAGAGGCTGCTAATACTTCGGTAGCGAAGCCGTGTGTGTTGTAAATATTGACAATCTGTTGAATCAGTGCCAGGCCGTCGCCGCCAACGTCATCAATTCTACCGATAAAAGGCGAAACATACGTTGCGCCGGCTTTTGCTGCCAGCAGTGCCTGACCCGCAGAAAATACCAGTGTGCAGTTGGTTTTAATATTGTTATCGGTGAAGTAGCGAATGGCTTTTACGCCGTCTTTAATCATCGGCACTTTCACTACAATTTTTTCGTCGATGCTTGCCAACAATTCGCCTTCTTCCACAATGCCTTTAAAGTCTGTGGCAATTACCTCAGCGCTTACATCGCCGTTTACAATGTCGCAAATGGCCTTGTAGTGGCGCAGAATGTTATCGCGGCCTTTGATGCCTTCTTTGGCCATGAGTGAAGGATTGGTTGTTACGCCGTCGAGCACACCAAGTTCGTGCGCCTCGCGTATTTCATCGAGGTTTGCCGTGTCAATAAAAAACTTCATGGGAGGAAGAAAATAGGTGAGGAGAAAAAAGCAAGCCAAGTATTGCACCGCTACAACCGCTTACCTTTGCTACCTTCCGGTCCTGGAGGGGTTCGCAGGAGCTGGTCATACCGGCTTGCGGTACAAAATTAAAGACAAATTCATCATTTCCAAACGATGAACAAAATTATCGTGCTAACTTTGCAGGCAAAGTCAGGAGAAGCGGCGTTTACTGCCACCCCGACCGCTTACTTAATCCACTCAAACTATGCCGGAGCTCACACGTGCGCAGGAATCACGCGCTGCGATAGAAAAACTCTACATTGAAATGCGCCATTTGTTCAACCGCGGCTTTTACAAGCCCTTCGGTGTATCCGGTCGTGAAGTGAACGAAGCCCTGCTGTCGCTGCGGCCTGAAATTTATGGCTCTATCAACGATGCCAAAAAAGTTGAACTCGATGGCTTGGTCTATGTCATAGACCGACTGCCCAAGGGCGTTGAAGAGTGCCGCTTCATCAAATTTATTTCCGAAGAAGGCTACCATGCATCGGGATTTCCCACCATCATTCCTCCCAAGCGCAAGCGCAATTGCTACCGCATAGACGAAGAGCAGATGTTTATGGAAATTACGCGGGGGCGCAGCGAAATTTACGACACACTGACTCACCTGACCTTTCTGTACAATGAAGCCGAAAAAATCCGCCGGCGTGCCATCAACGACAAAGGACAGTACAGCCGCGAATGGTTGCAATTGGAAGCTATTGTAACCGGACACACCGAAGAGCAAAACAAGGAAATTGCATTTACTTATCTCAGCACACTGCTTGGGCGCACCTTTGAAGAAACCAAACGCGCTTGGCAACGGCTGGCAGAAAATCCGAAAGCCAACAATGGTTTGTTCCACATTGTGTACTGGATGGGTAAATTAGCCATAGAAGAATTCCTGCACGGCAAAGACCGCGAAATCAGTTTCTCCCCTGCCCTGCGCGAGCGCATCGGGCATCATATCTACGGCGAGCGATGGGCAAGCAACATCAAACGATTTTTATCTGAAAATCAACTAATTAGCCGCCCGTTACACATCATCAGTGCCAATCCGCACAGCGTGCTGAACTGTTTGTATGCCTACGCCGCCCTGCCCAAGCACTTCCAAAACATGGATTTGGAAAACATGGCATTAGAAATCAGCAAGCCTGAAAACAAAGAGCTGCGCGATGAAATCGAGTTTTTTGCCGAGCAAAACGGCGGCTCATTTCTCTACGAAGATTCGGGTGCCAACATCCCCGTGCAGATTTTTGATACCACCTGCCTGCTGCGACTCAAAATGCACCCCGATATTGTGCTCAACTGCGAATACATAGAGGCACATCAGCCCGTGATTTTGGTTATGGACTACGCCTTTGGCGAACAAGCCTATGAAACAATGGACGAACTACTGAAGCCTTATCAAAGCCTCAAGGGGGATGTGCGGCTCAATGTTGCCTCTATTTCCATTATGGGCAAAGCAGGTATTCTGGAAGGCGAAAAAGGCGACCTGATGATTCCCACTTCACATGTTTTTGAAGGCACTGCCGACAATTACCCCTTTGACAACGACTTCACCGCTGCCGATTTTGAGGGTTGTGGACTGAAAGTAATTGAAGGGGCAATGATTACTGTTTTGGGGACATCGCTGCAAAACAAAGACGTGCTTTCCTACTTCAAAAATTCGTCATGGCAGGCTATCGGACTGGAAATGGAAGGCGCTCATTACCAAAAAGCCATTCAGGCAGCCGCCAAAATCCGCAAAAACATCAGCAAAGATGTCATCCTGCGCTATGCCTATTATGCCTCTGATAATCCCTTAGTTACGGGCAGTACTTTGGCTTCGGGTAGTCTGGGGGCAATTGGTGTTAAGCCGACTTATCTCATCACTGCCAAGATTCTGGATAAAATTCTGAACCGATATTAACCAAAAACACTTACGGTTAATTTTTTGTCTGTTTTCTAAAAAATCAATTCTACATATAACTCAGGCATCTTGCCTTAGTACGTTATTAAACAAAAAATAAATCGAGAAATTTGGAATTAACAAAACCGTTCTGCTACTTTGCCGAGTAATGAAAAGTCAAGGCGCGATATACTTTAACTGTTGGTTCTGGCACATGGGGCGTCCGTGTGAACAGTAGCCTATTGTCGCAACCGATGATAAATTAAAAAAACCTCGAAAAGGCTTGCTGTTCACCGCAGCAAGCCTTTTTGTTTTGCCCTGAAACACATGAAAATTCTGGTCTTAGACAATTACGATTCATTTACCTACAATCTGGTGCACTTGCTCAAAGTGCTGGGCGCTGCGCCCGATGTGCACCGCAACGACAAAATCAGTTTGGACGAAGTGGCAGCCTACGACAAAATTCTGCTGTCGCCCGGGCCGGGGCTGCCCGCCGATGCAGGCATCATGCCCGAACTGATTCGCCGCTATGCCCCTGAGAAGTCCATTTTGGGTGTATGCTTGGGGCATCAGGCCATCGGTGAGGCTTTTGGCGGCTCATTGGTCAATCTGGGAGAAGTAATGCACGGCATAGCCACCGAAACTACTGTGCTCAAACACGAAAACACGTTGTTTGAAGGTATTCCCAATAGCGTTAAGACCTGCCGCTACCATTCGTGGATTGTGCGCCGCGAGGATTTCCCCGAAGTGCTGGAAATCACCGCCGAAGATGCGGCGGGCAACATTATGGCGCTGCGCCACCGCCAATACGACGTGCAGGGTGTGCAATTTCATCCCGAATCCTACATTACAGACTATGGGCAACAGATGATTGCTAATTGGCTGAAAAATTAATCCAACGACCATGAAAGAAATCCTCAATCACCTTTTTGAACACAAAACCCTAGACAAAGCCACTGCCCGCGAAGTGTTTATTAATTTGGCGCGGGGGCAATACAACAACAGCCAAATGGCCGCTTTTATGACCGTTTTCCTCATGCGCAGCATCACCGTAGAGGAGTTGGGGGGATTCCGCGATGCCATGCTGGAACTCTGCATCCCGTTCGATACGCAAGGTATGCCCGCCATTGATGTATGCGGAACGGGCGGCGATGCCAAAGACACCTTCAATATCAGCACGTTAGTGGCATTTGTAGTGGCAGGTGCAGGCGTGAAAGTAGTTAAACACGGCAACTACGGCGTTTCTTCGGTCTCGGGGTCATCTAACATGCTGGAATATTTCGGCTATCGCTTTACCAACAACCAAGATGAGTTACTGCACATGTTGGACAGCGCCAATATTGCCTTTCTTCACGCGCCGATGTTCCACCCCGCTATGAAGAACGTAGCCCCTGTACGCCGCGAACTGGGTGTCAAAACATTTTTCAATATGTTAGGGCCAATGGTTAATCCTGCCTTCCCTGATTACCAGTTTGTCGGAGTTTTCAGCCTTGAATTGGCACGCAAATACGGCTATTTGTACCAGCAAACGGGTAAAAAATTTGCCGTTGTTCACAGTTTAGACGGTTATGATGAAATTTCGCTCACCTCGCCCTGTAAAGTCATTGATGCTCAAGGCGAGCGCGTACTGCAGGCGCAAGACTTCGGGTTCAGTGCCAAAACGCAGGAAAGCCTCTACGGCGGCAAAACCGTAGAGGAAGCAGCCAAAATTTTCACCGAAATTCTGGAAGGCAGAGGCACACAGGCGCAAAATGAAGTCGTGGTAGCCAATGCCGCCATGGCACTGCGAACCGTAAATCCCGCACTGCCTGTTGCCGATGCCGTAGCACAAGCTACCGATTCGCTGATGAGTAAAAAAGCACTCCATTCGTTCAAAAAACTTGTCAATTATCAATCATAAACCCAAACAAAAACAAAATCATGGAACAATTCATGGAATTACTGCACCAATTTGAGGCAGCTGAACAACAGTACATCCGTATTCATCCCGATGCACAACCTTTGGGTAATTTTTACAACGCTTTCGGCTTAAAAAAGCTACTGGAAATTCTTAAAGAAGCTAACGGACGAAAAATTACTTTCAAATTCAACGCAACATTACAAAAATACGAGTACTCGTTTGTATAAAAAATGGACATCCTGCAAAAGATAATTGCCCATAAAAAGACCGAAGTAGCCGCTGCCATGAAGGCGGTTACTTCGGCACAATTGGAGCAATGCCCGCTGTTCGGCCGCCCAACGGTTTCGCTGAAAAAACGCCTGCAAACCCCTTCGGAACTGCCGCATATCATTGCCGAGTTTAAAAAACAATCGCCTTCCAAAGGAGTAATTAACGCCCATGCACAGCCAGCCGAAGTTGCCCGCGGCTATCAAGAGGCAGGCGCAGCAGCAATATCGGTACTTACAGATATAAGTTTTTTTGGCGGAAGCAATGCAGACTTACAAGTTGCCCGCGCTGCCGTTGAAATCCCAATTTTGCGAAAAGATTTTACCGTTTCGGATTATCAGATTATTCAAGCCAAAGCATTAGGTGCAGATTTAATCCTGCTCATTGCCGCTGCGCTCACTCCCGCCGAAATTCGTCAATTCACGCGCACCGCGCACGGATTGGGACTGGAAGTGCTCTTAGAAGTACACGACGAGGAAGAATTGGAACGCAGTTTTTTTCCCGAAATAGACATGGTAGGCGTAAACAACCGCAACCTCAAAACTTTTGAAGTGAGCTTGGAGGTTTCCAAGCGGTTGAGTCGCTTGATACCTTCGGGCGTGCCGAGCATTTCGGAAAGCGGTATCAGCAGCCTTTGGGAAGTTCGCGAACTACAACAATTTGGTTTTCAAGGCTTTCTGATGGGTGAAAATTTCATGAAAGCGGTAAATCCTGCCCTTGCACTGGCAGATTTTCTGCGGGAAAGCGCGCATTGACTCCCGTATGTACCGGATACTAAAAACATCGCTTTTTACCGAACATGTGATATTTTCTAAATTTGCGGTTCAATTATTTCATCCCCCATGGTATCCACCCGGCAGCTGGCATTAAGTCTTATCATTTCCTTTATTATCAGCTTTTTTACGTTGGTAATAGGGCTCAGTTTTTCCATTCAGCACGTAAAACAAAAGAACGAACTGAACCGCATTTCCAACATGGTTGGCCGCCAGCGAACATTGGTCAGGTCTTTACAGGCCGCTTGGTTATTCAATCGTCAGGCGAAGAGTGTATCGGAGCGTATGCAGGCATATCGTACAATCGATTCGCTTGCAACACTTCTGGAAAATACCCACTACAACCTGCTTAACAAGACAGATACTTTTTCAAAAGCACAACTTTATCATACGCCCGAGATAGAAAAAAATTTGGCTGAAATAACGCCTACTTTGGTAAAATATGTCCGCATGATTAGTACGGACACAACCGCTGTTCAGGAAGTTGTAAAAACTGCCAATACGCTTGTCGGTCAAATCAGCGCACTGACAGATATCCACTATACCGAATTACATCGTGCATACAACCGCGATACTTCTAATTACTTGTGGACAGTACTGCTGATTGTGGGCAGCTTTTTGCTGTTTCAGAACCTTTTTTTAGTGTATCCGACTTTTAAGAAATTAGACGAAAAAATCAAGGACGCAGCGCTGGCAACCGAGCAGATGGAAAAGCAAAACCGCGAGCTGCTTGAACTGCAAGACTTACTACAAGAACAAAACGAAGAGTTGAAAGCCAAGCAGGAAGAGTTGAAGATGCTGACCGAAGAGCAAAAAATACAAAATGAGCGCTTAGAAGCCAAACAAAAACTCATCAGCGAGGCATATCGGCATATTACCGAAAACATCATATATGCTACGCGGATTCAGGCATCCTTCCGCACCGACCCGCAACAATTGATAGAAAGTTTTCTCGATTGTTTTATTTTTGAGAAAGCCAAAGACATACTTTCGGGCGACTTTTATTGGTACACCGAACGCGAGCAATACAAAATTCTGGCCGTAGGCGATTGTACCGGACATGGCGTTTCAGCCGCTCTGATGACAATGGTTGGCATTACTGCACTTCATCAAATTATCAAAATTGAGCATCTGACAACTCCTTCCGTCATTTTGCACAAGTTACATCATCGCATCATTGAAATTTTACAGGTTAAAGGCGCAAACAATCCCGTAAATGATGGGATGGACCTCAGTCTGCTGGTTTTTGATACCGATAAACAGACACTTACCTTCGCAGCAGCTAATAGCAGCATCTGCTTGGTGCGCAACGGAACAATTGAACGTTTGATAAGTGCCAAACTGCCCATCGGCAGCTTCCAGATTAAAACGGAGCGCACTTATCCTGACATTGCAATTGCTTTACAGCCCGGCGACAAAATTTATGCCTATACGGACGGTTTCCAAGACCAATTCGGCGGAGCAAAAAATACTAAATATTACTCCCGCCGTTTCCGCGAGTTGTTACTGAACACCTCTCAATACCCAATGACTAAGCAAAAAACGATGATAGTCAATGAGTTAAGAACGTGGCAAGGCATGTTGCCTCAAACCGATGATATATTGGTAATAGGTTTGCAACCTTGCTAAAAATAAATTTGACAACCGACCAAGAGCTATCAACTTTTACACAGGTAGTTTACCTTTGCTTTATGATGAACCAAGCCCTGAAAGTCTTCAATACGCTTACAAGAGAAAAAGAACTTTTTGAGCCCCTGCATCCACCCTTCGTAGGCATGTACGTATGCGGGCCAACCGTTTACAACTTTGTACACTTAGGCAACTGTCGCACTTTTACTTGTTTTGATATTATCTGCCGCTACCTAACGCATATCGGCTACAAAGTGCGCTATGTGCGCAACATTACCGATGTCGGCCATTTGGAAAACGATGCTGACGAAGGCGAAGATAAAATTGCTAAAAAAGCGAAATTAGAAAATTTAGAGCCGATGGAAGTGGTGCAGCGCTATGCCAACAACTTTCACATGGTAATGGAGCAACTCAATAATATTCCGCCTTCCATTGAGCCGCAAGCAACCGGACACATCGTAGAGCAGATAGAAATGGCGCAAGCAATTATGCGCAACGGATTTGCTTACGAAGTGAATGGTTCGGTTTACTTTGATGTTCGAAAATATAATTTACAATATCAGTACGGTAAATTATCAGGTCGCGTATTGGATGAATTGGTTGCCGGCACGCGCGAATTAGACGGACAAGGCGAAAAACGCAACCCCGAAGACTTTGCACTCTGGAAAAAAGCATCACCCGAGCACATTATGCGCTGGAACTCTCCTTGGGGCGAAGGCTTTCCCGGCTGGCATTTAGAGTGTTCTGTGATGAGTCAGAAATATTTGGGGCAAAAGTTTGACATCCACGGCGGTGGCATGGACTTAAAATTCCCGCACCACGAATGCGAAATTGCGCAATCGGTCGGCTATTGCGGCGAAGAGCCCGTAAAGTATTGGCTGCACACCAACATGCTAACCGTGAATGGCGCGCGCATGAGTAAAAGCACCGGAAATGGCATTTTGCCGCAGGAATTGTTTACAGGCAACCACCCGCTGTTGGAGCAAGCCTACAGCCCGATGACTTTCCGTTATGCCCTGCTGCAAACCCACTACCGCAGCACAATGGATATTTCCAACGATGCACTCAAAGCTGCTCAAAAGGGCTATACGAAAGTTATCAACGGCTTGCGAATTGCTAAAAAAATGCAGTATGTAGCCGATGAATCTGTTGCAGTAGATAACAAAGCTGTTGAAGAAATCAACCGAATCATTGATTCCATCTACAAAGGTATGAACGATGACTTCAACACAGCCGTTGCTCTTTCAGCATTATTGAATTTGTTGAAAAAAATCAACTCTATTCACAACGGGCAAATAAAAGCAGCCGTGCTGGATGAAACAACGTTTCAAAAAATGATTACCACTTACATTGCCTTTGTAGAGGATGTTTTTGGGCTGCGCGAAGAAGTCCGTACCGATATAGACCGCATCATGGGTGTATTGTTAGGCGTTTATCGCGAAGCTAAACTCAACAAAGACTTCGGCATGGTAGATGCCCTCCGCGCGCAGTTTAAGGAGTTGGGCATTGTTGTTAAAGATATGAAAGACCGCATTGAGTGGGCTTACGAAGAATAATTTTCACTTTTGGCTTAAAAAATTTTCCACTGCGCGAGCCAAAAAATCAATGTCGGCGGGGGTATGTGCCGCATGGACAACCACGCGCGTAACCGTCGGGCCGTTAATATCAGGATAAGGAAACGCCGAAATCAGTATTCCCCTTTCCAATAAAAACTCATACAGCCCTTGTACATCGGTGTAAAATACGGGATAGCCTTCAGTAAACTTAAAAATTCCGAAAGGATGCAGTTTTTCGGCTGCCAATTCCACATTTTCAGCCAATTGCAGGCGCTGCGCCTCCCAAATCGGGGCGGCATGCAGCATGGCATATGCACAGGCAGGCGCACAAGGTGATGCTCCGGCAAAAAAGGCATTGTGCGAAAGTAAACGACCGTAGTGTGTATTGGTCAGAATCAGCCCTGCGGCAAGTCCGCAAGCCTTTGCCAGCGAAGCCACTACAACGGGCTGCACCTGCGCAAACCGTTGCAAGGTCGAAAAAATGCCTTTGCCCGCTTCGCCCGTAATGCCTATGCCGTGCGAGTCGTCGGCAATGAGCGTAACTTGTGCTCCTTCGGGTAAGTCTGCCAGAGGCGAAAAGTCGTAAAGTTCGGCTTTCACAGAGTCTAAGGCATTGCAAACCAGCATGTAAGGGCGGTTCTGTTCGCGCTGCACCTTTGCTACCATAGCTTCCAGCCACTGCCCGAACGAGCCATCTTGTCGGGTCTCCAACCCCGACCAAAGCGCCTGATGCGTGCGAGGCGCATAGGAAACGACCGTTTCGGGGTGTTTGTGTACCTGTTGGCGCAACCACCACGCCGCCAGCTGCCCTGCCATAAAGCCCGAAGAAAGCAAAATGGCGTGCTCTGCACCCATGTGTTGCTGCCAGAATTGCTCCGCAGCCTCATAAACCGCAAGCCGCAGGTTGGCAGTGCGCGAGCCGCCAAAGTTATTTCCGTGCCGTTCCATGCCTTCGGCAAGCAATTGGCGGAAACCTGCATGAGAAGGCAATGCCAAATAAGACGTACCGCTGAAATAGCGCATTTCGCCGCGTTCGGTGCGCAACATGCGCCCGATGGGGTCGTTTGTATGCAAAATCATGTTGCAAAATTGCAAAATATGCAGCAGTCAGGCGATAATTCATTTCTTGCTGAACAAATTCGCCCACAAACGAGTTTGTATTTAGAATTGATTTAAATAAGCACTAATTTTGCAGCCTATTCATTCCGTTCCGCAAGGAAATTGCTATGCTTGACATCACATCCATTCGGCAGGATTTTCCGATTCTTCAACAACAAGTCAATGGAAAGCCGCTGATATATTTTGACAACGCCGCTACATCGCAAAAACCGCGTCAGGTGATTGATGCGCTGACGCACTATTATGCGGCAATCAATGCCAATGTTCACCGAGGTATTCACTTTTTGGCAGAAAAAGCAACGGAAGCCTTTGAAAATACCCGCGAAGCTGTCGCCAAAATGATTAATGCGCCTTCCAAAGAGCAAATTATTTTTACCAGAGGCACAACCGAATCTATTAACTTAGTAGCTGCCAGCTATGGACGCGCTTTCATTGGCGAAGGCGACGAAATTATCGTCAGCACAATGGAACACCATTCCAACATTGTGCCTTGGCAAATGCTTTGTCAGGAAAAGAATGCTGTTTTAAAGGTTATCCCTATCAACGATGCGGGTGAACTTTTGATGGACGAATACCGAAAAATGCTTTCGCCGCGCACCAAATTGGTTACCGTGATGCACGTTTCCAATGCTTTGGGGACGGTTAATCCAGTGGTGGAAATCATCCGATTGGCGCACGAACAAGGCGCAAAAGTGCTAATAGACGGCGCACAGGCAGCCCCGCACTATCATATTGACGTTCAGGCGCTTGACGTTGATTTCTACGCCTTTTCGGCGCATAAGATGTATGGCCCCACAGGCATGGGCATCCTCTACGGCAAACGCAAGTTGCTGGAAGCCATGCCTCCTTACATGGGCGGTGGTGAAATGATTAAAGAAGTGAGTTTCAAGGGGACAACCTACAACGAAATTCCCTACAAGTTTGAAGCGGGTACGCCCAACATCGGCGATGCGGTAGCCATGAAAGCAGCCATAGATTACATGCAAAGCATTGGGCAAGAGGCAATTGCCAAACACGAAAAAGACTTGCTCACCTACGCCACCGATGCAGTTGCTACCATCTCGGGCATCCGCCTGATTGGTACGGCACGCCAAAAAGCAAGTGTGCTTTCGTTCCTTATAGACGGCGTTCATCCGTTGGATTTGGGCATGATGCTGGATGCCAAAGGTATTGCCGTGCGTACAGGCAGTCATTGCGCCATGCCGCTCATGGAACGCTTGGGAATAGACGGAACTGTTCGCGCCTCTTTTGCTGTTTACAACACCGAAGCGGAAATAGATATTTTTGCCAAAGAATTACGTCGGGCTGCCGAAACCCTGCGATAGCTTTATCGGATTATGACCATTCAGGAAATTCAGGACGAAATTATAGATGAGTTTTCTTTGTTTGACAACAAAGAAGACTGCTATGGCTATATCATAGAATTGGGCAAAAAATTAGCACCCTATCCCGATGCCTACCGAACGGACGATTTCCTTATCAAAGGATGCCAGTCGAAGGTATGGATAAAGCCCGAAATACAAAACAATAATCTTGTGTTTTATGGCGACAGCGATTCTACGCTTGTCAAAGGCATTGTTAGCCTGTTGCTGCGGGTGCTTTCGGGGCAATCTACCCGCGAAATTGCTGCCGCAGATTTGTATTTTATCGACCGCATCGGTCTGAAACAGATGCTTTCCATGAACCGCTCTAACGGTTTGGCGGCTATGATAAAACAGCTCAAACTCTACGCATTGGCTTATACATCTACGGATACTCCTAATTGAATCGGCTTATGGAACTGATTGACAACTCACAGACGGCAGAAAACACCCCATCCACTTTGGCAGAAGCTACGAATGTAGTGCCGATAGAAAACCTTCGGGACAAGGTCATAGAAGTGCTCAAAACGGTTTATGACCCCGAAATTCCGGTTGATATTTACGAATTGGGGCTTATCTACGAAATTACCGTCTATCCGGTTAATAATGTTTTCATATTGATGACGCTTACATCGCCTGCTTGCCCTTCGGCAGAGCAGATTCCGGGCGAAGTCAAAGAAAAAGTCAGTGCTATTCCCGGCGTTAATCAGGTTACGGTAGAACTGACCTTTAACCCGCCTTACACACAGGAAATGATGTCGGAAGTTGCTAAACTGGAGCTGGGCTTCCTATAATTTTTCGTTTTTTATTCACCCAATAATCAGCTTTTGAGTATGTACCCGAAAGAACTTACAGACCCCATGAAGCACGACCTTATTTCGGTCGGTTTTGAAGATTTGGATACACCCGAAAAGGTAGAAGCAGCCATGAAGCGCCAAGGCGTTACAATGGTTGTCGTTAATTCCGTATGCGGTTGTGCAGCAGGCGCAGCGCGTCCGGGGGTAAAATTGGCGCTTCAACACGCACCCGTAAAGCCCGACCACTTGGTTACGGTTTTTGCGGGCGTAGACAAGGAAGCAGTTGCCAAAGCACGCGAATACATGCTGCCTTATCCGCCTTCTTCGCCTTCTATTGCTATTTTTAAGAATGGTGATTTGATGCATTTCATCGAGCGCCACCACATTGAAGGCCGTTCGGCGCAAATGATTGCCGAGCACTTGGTAGATGCCTTCCATGAGTTCTGCGAGGCGTAATAAGCAGGTTCCTTAATTACAAGGGATAGCAACTGTTAAAATCCCGACAGGTTTTGAGAACTTGTCGGGATTTTGTTTGTCTATGCAGATACATCGACTATTGTCCAAAGGTTAGCAAATTATTGTCAGGGTCGAGCAGTGAAAACTCCTGCTGCCTCCAAGACTTCGTTTCCAGATGGCCGCCGTTTGGGTGAATAAGGATTTTTCTTTCCGGCAGCGACTGATAGAATTGCTCAATATCACTTACTCGGATATAACCCTGTCCGTAGTTTTCGGCAGGATTGAGTGCTTTAAATTCAAAAAAGTGAATTTCAACATTGTCCATTGCCATCATTAGATATCCTTCATAGTCTCCTCCTTGTTGCCGGAATCCTAAGGTGAAATAGAAAGTCTTTGTTTCGTTTTTATTGCGCATAGGCAGTTTGGGATGAATAGCTATAAGCATAAGAGCATCTTAGATGATTGTACACAATTTTACGAAAGTAATTGCTTTACCTGTTGACGGTATTGCTGATGTGTCGCCTCTGCCCAACGGATAAAACTGTTTTCGACAAAACTGCCCAAAACCGTGTCCATTTCTTTCTCATTGGCATAAACGGCCTTGCGATAGGGGTTAGTATAATCCTTCCGACGACTTTCCATAATACCTTTGGTGATTTTTTCGTCGGTGAAAAGGCTCTGCTCTAATAGTTGTTCTAAGGATGCTTTACTGTCTATCGGCTGCCCGAAAACATGCGCATAAGCCGCCATTGCATGTTTGAGTTTATCCATCGGGTAGGTTGCCGCCTGTTCGCGATAGAATCGGTGCACTTCTTCCCAACGGGTTATTTTCTTATGCTTAATGTCGGTTAGTAGTTGTTGCAAGGCATTGCGGCGGATAAGTTGCCCGCCTACATTATCCCATTCGGTGAAAGCGCAGCCCTGCGGCAGTTGGGCAAGCAGTTCGGTCAGCGAATCTATGCCTTTCATGTCTGCAAAAACAATTATCTGCCGCGCCAGGTGAAATGCAATAAGTTCGCGGTAGAGCGCATAGGCTTTGGCTGTTTTGAGAATGACAACGGGGCGCTTGCTGTTTTCAAGACCTTCGGCCAATACGGTCATTTTTTGTACTTCATCGGGAGCTTCTTGCAATAGTTTATGACCGAGCGATAAAAGGTCTTGATGAGTATATTCGCCCCAATGGTTGTTTTGTTCGCGCAGGCGGGCTTTGGCAACGGCTTCTGCCAGAATATCCAGCCCGTGAATCATTTCATTAATTGTATCGGGGGCGAGATAGTTGTATTCCAGTAATTGTACTTTTTTGGTACGCTTGTCGCGGTCGCTGTATTTCCATGCATTACGTGCCAGCGCATAGAGGTTATGGAAAAACCAGTAGCCGGGCATTACCAGCAGTCGGTTTTTATCCAAATCGTTACTGACCAACGAAAAGGGCAGCGGAATGTTCAGTTCGTAATGGAAGTCGCTTTTTGCCAGAATGGTAAAAGAGGCAAAAATCGAGTTGTGCTTAATGCTTACGCATAGCCCCGGCCAAAAGCCCCGCCCTGCTATCATTTCACCGTCTGCCCCGCGACTGTTGTGATTGCTGCCAATGGTAGCACCCGCTGCCATATTGGTCTGCCCCTGCAACAGTGCAGCGCAGAGAAAGGAGTTATTGTGGTGTTGCTCGTGTGCAGGGAATATGAGTGAATTCAGCACTTCGCAGCACGAAATCACAGCATTGTTTCCCAAATAAGAGTTAATTAAGCGTGCGCCGTATTTGAGTTGCGAATGAGAGGCCATTACAAAGCGAACGGCTTTTACACCGTAAAAAATGCGGCAGCCTTCGCTTATAATCCCATTGACAAGTTCACAACCCTCACCAATTTGCGTATGGGCTTCGGCAGATGAGTGGATGGTCAGATTTTTCAGCTTGTTTGCACCTTTAATATACACATCAGAGCCCATATTGACATCCTTGATGATTTTTGTATTTTTAATAATACACCGGTTACCAACTCTGCCATAGAATCCCCGCTTGGGGGAAAATTCGCGTATGGTCATTTGCCGAAAGCTTTCCATCAGTTCTTCATCGTGGCGGTTGCGCGTCCACATCCAAGCATCGCCCGGGAGCATGTTACTGAAAGGCAACACTTTCCGCCCGCCATTTTCGTTGCACAGTTCTAACCAGATGCGCACGCCCTCTTCTTCGCCTTCTTTGACAATACCGTTGCCGAATTTGGCGTAGTTAGTGGTTGCCATTTCGTTTACATTGGCTATAATAGCCTCGTTGCCAATCAAATAGTGCGATAAGTAATTAACATTGTCAATTACGACATTGTCGCCAATATCGCAGCTAATAATGGTGCTGTTGTACAAACCGACCCGCATTCGCAAGTTGTGGTATTCCAGATAATAAGGCTCCAATTTACCGATGCGAATCAACCCAAAAAATTGACAATTTTTAACTAAGCGCGCATCAAAGGCATCACTAACCCAAATCTGATTCCAATCGTCGCTAGTGTTGTTGTTGCGCACCAATGCTTCAATTTCGTAGGCAGTCAAATGGCGATAGTTGCCATTAGGGTTTTGTTCAAAGCGCAGATAATATTCGTCTTTGCCCTCCGGTAAATATTCCGCAGGAATAAACCCATAGCCCAATTGCTGTATCGGGTATTTAGTGATGTTGTTCATTAGAAAAGTCAGTATGGTGGTTGTTGCTTACAAATGGTTTGAAAATTTATACTTATTTTGATGCGAATTTATTGGTTTACTACGGAGGGCAATAACAATAGTTAGAGTAATGCAAAAATTGGTTGTTATCACAACTAATTATAACCGTAATTGAGTAACTTGCATGTGCCAAACGCAGCAAATCATTTATTATTCCTCTTTCACGTATGGAACACACTGTAACCTCACACCATGTAAACGGTGTAAATGGTCAGGGCAAATGTCCCTTTACTAATGGTATATTGAGAACCGGTGCAGGCGGTGGCACAACTAACCGCGACTGGTGGCCTAATCAGTTGAAATTGAACATCCTCCGTCAGCACTCATCACTTTCCAATCCGATGGATAAAGACTTCAACTATGCGGAGGAGTTCAAAAGCCTTGATTTGGCGGCTGTTAAGAAGGACATCTATGAACTGATGACAACTTCGCAAGACTGGTGGCCTGCCGACTACGGTCATTACGGGCCGTTGTTCATTCGCATGGCATGGCACAGCGCAGGTACTTACCGTATTTATGACGGACGCGGCGGTGCAGGCACAGGCACACAGCGCTTTGCCCCTCTGAATAGTTGGCCTGATAACACGAACTTGGACAAAGCACGCCTGTTGCTGTGGCCTATCAAGCAGAAATACGGCAAAAAATTGTCGTGGGCAGACCTGATGATTTTGGCCGGTAACTGTGCGCTTGAATCTATGGGCTTTAAAACCTTTGGCTTTGCCGGCGGTCGTGAAGACGTTTGGGAGCCCGAGGAGGATATCTACTGGGGTTCTGAAACCGAATGGCTGGGCGATAAGCGCTACACCGGCGACCGCGAGCTGGAAAATCCGCTCGGAGCCGTACAAATGGGGTTGATTTATGTAAATCCTGAAGGCCCCAACGGCAAACCTGACCCGATTGCCGCTGCCCGCGACATCCGCGAAACATTCGGCCGCATGGCAATGAATGACGAGGAAACGGTAGCGCTGATTGCCGGCGGACATACTTTCGGCAAAACACACGGCGCAGCAGACCCTGCCAAATACGTGGGTCGCGAACCTGCCGCAGCAAGCATAGAAGAGCAAGGTTTGGGCTGGAAAAACACATTCGGCACAGGCAATGCACAGTACACCATCACCAGTGGCTTAGAGGGTGCATGGACAAGCACGCCAACCCAATGGAGTAACAACTACTTTGAAAATCTGTTTGGCTATGAGTGGGAATTGACCAAAAGCCCGGCGGGTGCTTGGCAATGGAAACCCAAAGGCGATGCAGGCGCGGGCACTGTCCCCGATGCGCATGACCCCAACATACGCCATGCCCCAATGATGCTCACCACTGACTTGGCGCTGCGTTTTGACCCTGCCTACGAAAAAATCTCTCGCCGTTTCTATGAAAACCCCGACGAGTTTGCAGATGCTTTCGCACGCGCATGGTTCAAACTCACACACCGCGACATGGGGCCGCGTGCACGCTACCTTGGCCCTGAAGTGCCCGCCGAAGAACTCATCTGGCAAGACCCTGTTCCGCCGGTTACGCATGAACTGATTGACGAACAAGACATTGCCGCTCTGAAAGGCAAAATCCTTGCTTCAGGGCTGTCTGTGGCACAATTAGTAGCCACCGCATGGGCTTCTGCTTCTACTTTCCGCGGTTCAGATAAGCGCGGTGGTGCTAACGGTGCCCGCATCCGCTTGTCTCCGCAGAAATACTGGGAAGTAAACAATCCTGTACAGTTGTCAAAAGTGCTGGATACGCTGGAGGGCATCCAGAAAGAATTTAACGCTGCCAACACTACTAAGCAGGTTTCACTGGCCGACCTGATTGTATTGGGCGGTTGCGCTGCCATTGAAAAAGCAGCCCAAGATGCCGGCTATAACATCACCGTACCATTCACGCCGGGAAGAACCGATGCTTCGCAAGCACAAACAGACGTTGAATCCTTTGCTGTACTTGAGCCTGTTGCCGATGGCTTCCGCAACTACAAAAAGTCAAAAACCGGTTATCTGGCAACTGCCGAAGAACTGTTGGTGGACAAAGCCCAACTGCTAACCCTGACCGCGCCTGAAATGACTGTGCTGGTAGGCGGTATGCGCGTGCTTAACACCAACTATGACGGCTCTAAGCACGGAGTATTCACCAAGCGCCCTGAAACGCTGACCAACGACTTCTTTGTAAACCTGCTCGATTTCGGAACTACTTGGAAGCCAACTTCTGATGCGAAGGAAACCTTTGAAGGCTTTGACCGCAAAACAGGTCAGTTGAAGTGGACTGCCACCCGCGTTGACCTGATTTTTGGCTCTAACAGTGAACTACGCGCCATTGCCGAAGTATATGCCTCTGCCGATGGTCAGGAGAAGTTTGTTAAAGACTTCGTGGCTGCATGGAACAAGGTGATGAACCTCGACCGTTTTGACCTGCACAACTAATCGGTAACTGATTGGTAAGCAGTAAAACCACATAAAAATTGAACCCCGACAGGCGATACTTGTCGGGGTTTTTTAAATTCGGCATTGCGCAGTGTGCCGCAAAAATGCCTGCGATTCCCAATGTTGTGAATCCCGTCAATTATTTGCTAAAATCCCGCTTGGTTGTACAGGGAATCGCGATGTGTTATTTCATCTTATAAATAACTGATTGATAAGGTTTTAAGCGCACTTCTTGTCCTTCCGGGAAGTTGGTTGAGTAGTTGTTAATGAGTATTTGTTTGGCACTCATGGCTTCGGGCAGGCTGATGCTTGCTTCGCGGTCGCTGAAATTGTGCAACACCAACAAACGGCTGCCTTCATGTGTGCGCGTATAGGCATATACCTGCGGATGTTCGCGCTGCAAGAGTTGATAAGCACCGTATATCAATGCAGGATTTTCTTTGCGCAAGCGCGTCATTTGGCGGAAATGGTTCAGCACCGAATCGGGGTCTT
This sequence comes from uncultured Cytophagales bacterium, assembly GCA_938039675.1. Lineage (GTDB taxonomy): Bacteria > Bacteroidota > Bacteroidia > Cytophagales > Thermoflexibacteraceae > Rhodoflexus. The sequence goes on along the minus strand of CALHUI010000003.1, from coordinate 278,376 downwards.
TGTCTTGCTTGGCTACGTTGATTTCCAAATAGTTAGGATTTACGTATAACCATGGCGTACCGGTGGTAAAACCAGCCTGCGGGCTGCTGTTCCACTGCATGGGTGTTCTGCCGTTATCCCGTGAGCCAAACTTCAGGTCTGCCATGTAGGCTGCTACATCGCCGCCTTCGTTGAGTACTTTTTTATAGCCGTTGATGGAAGCAATATCTTGGTATTGTTCAATTTTTTCAAAGCCGATATTGGTCATGCCCAACTCATCGCCATAGTAGCAGTAAGGCGTACCGCGCATACTTAAGATGAAAGTATTCAGCATTTTAGCAGCAGCTTCGCGGAACTGCGGCGCATCGGTGGCATAGCGATTGACCATCCGCGCTTGGTCGTGGTTGGCAAGGAAAATTGAAATCCATCCTTTTTGAGCAAAGGCACTGTCCCAACGGGAAAAAACATCTTTCAGGTGCAGTAAATCGTAGCCCGTACGCTTGGGAATGTCCACACCGTCGAAGGCATAGGCCATATTGAGTTCTTGGCGGTCTTCGTCCACTAAATTGTGCGCATCTTCAAAGCTGTTGCCTGCGCCTTCGGCTACGCTCATTAGGTTGTATTTGCTCAATACCTCGCGGTTCATTTCCTTCAAATACTCGTGCAAATTGCCCTGCATGGCGTAGTACTTCATAAAATTTTTCTCAAATCCGTCGGGAAATTTTGGGAAAGCGGTGTCTTTGGCGACAAACTGGAAAGCATCCAATCGGAAGCCGTCCACGCCTTTTTCTGCCCAAAACTTCATGATGTCGTACACTTCCTGTCGTACTTTGGGGTTTTCCCAATTCAAATCGGGCTGTTTGTCGGCGAAATAGTGCAGGTAGTAGGCATTGGTCAGCGAATCGTACTGCCATGCGTCGCCTTTTTCGTCAAAAAGGCTGTAACGGTAGGGCGGCGTGCCTTTTTCGGCAGGCCACCAGTGATAGTAGTTGCGGTAAGGGTTGGTACGCGAACTGCGCGACTGCTTGAACCACTCGTGCTCGTCGCTGCTGTGGTTCACGACCATATCCATAATCAAACGGATGCCGCGTTTGTGCATTTCGGCAAGTAATTGGTCAAAATCTGCCATGGTGCCGAACTCGGGCTGTATGCCGCGATAGTCGCTCACGTCGTAGCCATTGTCCGCATTGGGCGATGTATAAATCGGATTAAGCCACACGGCATCTACACCCAGACTTTTGATGTAGTCCAACTCGCTGATGATGCCTTTCAGGTCTCCTACGCCGTCGCCGTCGGAATCTTTGAAACTTCGTGGATAAATTTGGTAAATCACGGCTTCTTTCCACCAAGGCTGCACCTGTACAGCAGTTTCTTGTTTTTTTGGGGTGCAATTTGTCAATCCGATTGTCAGCAATGCAACAATCAGCAGTATATTTGTTTTCATCGGCAGTTTATGAGTTTGTGTTCAAAAATGCCAACAACTGCGGGCATGGCATCAGGCAACCAATATAGAAAATTTGTACTGAAAAAGCCGACCAACCGGAAAACGATTAAGCAGTTGGTCGGATTTTTTACCGCTATTTTCCCAAGCCGATTTGTAAACCTATCTGCAAGGCGCGTAGGTTCATAGGCTGGCGCTCTAACCCCGAAGGATTGATGCTTTGCCAATGTTCGGCTTGCAGGTTAAGCGCAGTGCGTCGGGTGAAGTGCCACGACACGCCCGCACCGATGCTCCAAAAACCGAGGTCGCGTTTGTTCAAACCGATATTGTACTCCGCATTTTTGTCTTTATTTTTTTTGAACGCATACTCAAAGGTTTGCGCGTATTGCAAGCGCGGCACAATGCCGCCTTCGGCATACCATTGCAAGCGCGGCAGCAGATAGCCGCCATAGCGCACGCCGAGCGGAAAAAAGAATTGGCGCGTGTAAACCTCCACTTCGTCGGGCAAATCGGGCGAGGGAACATAGCCGGGCAAGTTTTCCAATCGCGCAGCTGACGGGTTTTGCATATCGTATTCCGAGACGGCATGTTGGGCACGTGCATACACTGCCCAACGATTCCAAACGGCTTGTATGCCGAGCGTAGGCATATGCAAAGTTACGTCAAAATCTGCACCCGCACCCGAAGCAAAGCCTAACCCGAAGCCGGCTTCCGCTGCCCATTGCGGTTTAATGTCGGAAAAAGTCAGTTTTTTGCGCTTTTGGGGAAGCCATGCCGAGGCGTAGGTCATATGAAGATTAGAATCAACAGCCGAAAAAGCAGGCATATCGGCAAGCGGCAGCACTGCAACCGACACAAGGGATGGCAAGGCAGCTAAATTATCGCTTTGTTTATCCGAACGGGTATTGCTTTCCCGACCAAGCAACGAATATGAATAATTGGCAAGTGGCTGATTTGCAATTACTTGATTTACAGGCGATTGATTAGATAGCGTTCGGCTGTTGCGGGCAAAAGGCTTTGCCGTTGGTTCAAAATTCGGTTGAAGGCGACTGTTGCGCTCGGTAAGAGACGTTTTTTGCCGCGCCAGTGCGTCATCCGTTCCTTCGGTTGGTGGGTATGAATAGGTAAGTTCGGGCTTGCGCACCGCATTGGCGCGCTGTTTAGAGGGTGATATCCAAACCGTATCGCGTCGGAAGATGTGCACCGTATCGCGTGCGTGCGTAGCGAGGCATTGCTCTAATGCATTCAGCCGATTGTTCCAATACATCCAGCCTGCCATGTGCGAAAGTAAAAGCACGATAACAACAGCACCTCCCCACCACCACAGCAGATTTTGATTTGGCGCAGGCATATTTGCGGCAGGTGCTTGGGGCAGCCTTTGAGCCAAACTCAACCATGCCTCCTCCCGAAAAGCGGGTTCTATGCTTTCCAGCTTTTGTTTAAAAATTTTGTCAAATTCTTCAGGCTTCATTCGGCTAAGGTTTGTTGAATTTCCAAGATGCGCTTTTGCAATTTTTGACGGGCTTTTGCCAAGTTAGATTTAGATGTTCCTTCGCTAATGCCCAATTTTTCTCCAATTTCGGCATGATTATATCCTTCAATGGCATACAACACAAACACCATGCGGTAAGCAGGCGGCAGTTGTTGTACCAATTGTAACAATTCTTCGGCGTGTAATTGCTCTAAGCCGCTCACTTCGGTAATTTCCTGCTGTGCATGAGCCAACTCGGCGGTCGGCTGTTCGCGCAGTTGTTTTCGGTAGCGGTCTATGGCGGTATTAATGATAATTCTTCGCAGCCATCCTGCAAACGACAAGTTATCCTTGTATTTGTCTAATTGCGTAAAAACTTTCAGAAAAGCATCATTTACAATTTCATCAGCATCTGCTTCGTTGGCAGCATATCGCAAACCGATACTTTTTGCATAAGTAAGAATATGCAGCCTTGTAAAGCAAGTATTGTGCTCCCCTGTCATATTGGCGACACCGGGCAATGAGTTGGCTTAGTTCAGGGGATTGATGCAGGTTCATATGTTATCGTTTACATCACGTCCGTAACCTTACTAACGGTTGCCTCCGCTTACATATTTTTATCGGCAGACAAGTATGCCGTTATTTGTTTTTTTGGGGTATGAAAAAAAATTTTTGAGCAAGGCAACCCTTTGCATCTGCGCGGCGTGATGTGTGCAAAACATTAAAAAAAACAGCATGAATCAGTGCATTTCTATTGTATTGTTTCTTTTCTTATTTGTTTGCCAAATCGCAAAAGCACAAACCGAAGCAACAACCGCTAACACATTGTTTGGCAATGCCACATTCGGAAAAATCGGTTTTATGATAGCACCTTCTATGGGCTATACGACAATAGATGACGCAGGTATAGCCATACTCAATTTGCGTGGCGGCATTGTATTGGCTAAAAAATTGACCATTGGCGGCTACTACAGCACTTCGCTCAATGAGTTTGTACCCAAAAGTGAAACCGTGCCCGGTATTTATATGGACTATCGCTCCGGCGGTTTGCTGGCAGAGTACACGCTTTGGTCGGATAAGCTCGTGCATCTGACCTTCCCGCTCATGATTGGCGCAGGCGAAGTGGAAATGGATTCGCCGCAAGGAACTGTCAACTTCGGTGAAGCCAACTTTTTGAGAATAGAGCCGGGTGCATTGTTGGAAGTCAATTTGTTGCCCTATGTACGGCTCAATGCCGGTGTAACCTACCGACATATCGGGTAAATGATCTACCGCAACCTGACCCATCAACAAATATCAGGTGTACAAGGACTCTTAGGACTCAAAATCGGACTTTTCAGATAAAATCTTTTCAAAAAATTCATTATTCAACCTTAAAATTTTTACGATGAAAACTGTTCAATTATTCGCGGCTTTATGCCTGAGCTTAGTTTTAACCTCCTGCAATTTGGTTTCAGATGCATTTGATGACTTGAAAAACGACAAAAGTCTCACCGAAGCCGAAGCCCGTGCGCAAGCCCTCCAACCGACAACAGAGCAACTTAACTTCACTTGGGAAGTGTACAAATTCATTGATGACGGCAAAGACAAGACCTATGAGATGGAAGGTATGCGCTTCCGGCTCATGCCCGGCGGACGAATGGTTGTCAGACATGAAGGACAAATGTTTGAAGGTTATTGGCGGTTTAGCACTTCATCTAAGCAGTTGATATTGCGCACCAAGAGCCACAACAACAGGTTTTTACCCGAAGGCGTAGAAGAATTAGACGACGAATGGTACGTCATGGTGCTTTCATCAACCGAAATGCACTTGTTAGACCCCGACGACGACCACCCAAGCAAAAACGAGTGGATTTACACCCGACGCGTGGCAACGCCGCTGGCATACTGATAACTAAGAAGGCAGTTGCCAAATTTCTAAGAACAGAACGTCATCCCGAGTTATTCAGGATGACGTTCTGTTTATTATTAAGTACTTGGTCAAATTTATCGGTTCTTTTTTACCGCAGAGTTCGCAGAGGTGTCATTGCAAATTACACAGAGAAGATATTAAAAAAACACTTAGCGTACTTGGCGTAAAACTTACCGTACTTTGCGATAGAAAATTTGAAATGCGTTTTAAAGTGCTTACTTATTGTAAGTTACAAAAAGGACAAAGGAAACGCACAAACAATAGTCAAGATTTTATGACTGACTTTTATATTTATATTTGCCAAAACGCTAACCAAAAAAATGCTTCATTTTACCTCACCACAGGAAGCTGTTTCATGCATTCAGGCCAATCATTGTGTGTTTGTACACAGTGCCGCTATGACCCCGCAAACGCTCGTTGCTGCGATGGTAGCCGAAGCGCCGCGCCTGCAAAACGTCAAAGTGATTCACATCCATACCGAAGGCAATGCCGACTACGCCAAACGCGAAATGCGCGGCAGTTTTCAGACCTTCGCCTGTTTTACGGGCAGCAATATGCGGCAGGCAGTCAATGACGGCACGGCAGACTACATCCCCGTGTTCCTGAGCGATGTGCCGACGCTTTTTCGCAACAAAATATGGCCGATAGATGTCGCACTAATACAAGTTTCACCACCCGACCGACACGGCTATTGCAGCCTCGGCGTTTCGGTAGATGTAAGTTTGGCTGCCGTTCAAACGGCCAAATATATCATCGCGGAGGTGAACCCGAACGTGCCGCGTACGCACGGCGAAAGTTCGCTGCACGTGAGCCGCATCCATGCCGCAATAGAAAGCCATTTACCGATTTATGAACCCAAGCCACGCCAGTTGTCCGATACAGACCGCAAAATCGGCAAATTGGTTGCCGAATTGGTGGAAGACGGTGCTACGCTGCAAATGGGCATCGGCAGCATCCCCGATGCGGTGCTGGCAGAACTGATTCACCACAAGGACTTAGGCATTCATACCGAAATGTTTTCCGACGGGCTAATGGATTTGGTATTTCGCGGCGTAGTTACGGGCAGGCTGAAAAACAGTATGCGCGAAAAAATCGTATCTTCGTTTGCAGTAGGCAGCCGCCGCCTCTACGATTTTATGCATGACAACCCTATGATTCAGATGCGCGATGCAAGTTTTACGAACAATACTTTTGTAATTGCCCGCAATCCCAAAGTAACAGCAATTAACAGCGCAATTGAAATTGATTTGACAGGTCAGGTTTGTGCAGATTCTATTGGTAATCAGCAGTTTTCGGGCGTAGGCGGACAAATGGACTTCATCCGCGGGGCTGCCCTTTCCGAAGGCGGCAAACCGATTATCGCCATGCCTTCTATCACTGCCAGAGGTGAAAGCAAGATAGTTACCTACCTCAAACCCGGTGCTTCGGTTACTACCACGCGGGCGCATGTGCACTACGTAGTTACGGAAAACGGGGTTGCCAACCTATTCGGCAAAAGCCGTCGCCGGCGCGCCGTTGAACTTATTCGTATTGCACACCCCAAGCATCAGGAACAATTAGAACGGGAAGCCTACCAATGGCTCAAAATGCCGTAAACATTTGGCTGTATTTATCAGTATATTTACAACAAAACCGCTTTAAACCGATGGGGCTCAAAGACTCGTCGGTTTAAAGCGATAGTATGTACAAGCCAAAAACATGCATCGCTACCTGATTATTGTGCTCGGATGGCTGTTACCGCTGACTGCCTTTTCGCAGGCTATACCCGAAAAGTTGGATTCAACCCTTGTAACGGTAGAAAAACGCATAGAATTTGAACTGACTAATCGCCGAATAGCTGACCATCGCGTGATGCCACTTGGTGTAGATGGCTTACTTGTATTTATTGAAGGAGAGGAAATATTACGCAACCTGCGCAAGGAAATGACCATCGCCAAGTACGATACCGCACTCAATTTGCAGTGGGCACAACGCTATGTGTTGGATGCAAGTTCTAACATGAATATTTACGCATGGCAGGGTAAAAATTTGTTTTTTTTGATTCCCAAAGCAGATTTCAAATACGATATTTTGCGACTGAATACGGTCAGCGGGCAACTTTCCATGATTCGCTACGACAAAATCGTAGATATGCAGGTCAGCCAGTTTGCCGTGATGAACGACGTGATTCTGATGGGCGGGCAAGTCAATGGCGACCCGGCAGTGATTCACTACGACTATTTGCGCGGCAAACCCAAAATTCTGCCTTCGCTGAGCCAGCTGAAAGGTCAGATTTCCCGCATGGATGTCAGCCCTGAAACAAATGCCATTAGTGTAATTGTGTCGAGCAGTGTACGCCGAAAAGCCAGTTTTTATTACTACATCTACAACGGTGAAGGGCAGTTGCTGCACAAGCGCATTGTTCCTATCGAAGACGAGTACAATATTGTCAATTTCCGTCCGTACTTTATCAGCCGGGAAAAGCAATTGTTGCTGGGTTTGTATTCGCTAACGGGAAAAGAAAAATCACAAGGGGTTTACGTAGCAACATTTGATAAAAACGAACAACAGGACATCAAGTTTTATGACTTCGGCTTTTTGAAAAATTTTTTCAATTACATGCCGCCACGCCGCCGCGAACGCACCATTATGCGCATGAAAGACAAACGGGAAGAAGGCAAAATTCCGAAATTAGATTATCACTTTTTTGCCCGCAACCTCCTCGTTACACAAGACCGCATTTTTTTTGTCGCCGAGTCCTATATTCCGGTGTTTATGGAAAACAGTATATCGCAGTTCAACAGTTTTCATTCGCCGCAATTGTTCAATTCTTACGTAGTAAACACCATGAACCCGGTATTTTACAGCTATAACAATCTGTTCTGGCTTGACCGAAACTTGGTGCGCCCGCGCGAAGGCAACCGCACACCTTCATCGTATCGCTACAAGCACGCCATTATCTGCGCCTTTGACAAATCGGGTAAACTGCTGTGGGACAACAGCTTTGAGTATAAAGACACGGAAACGCGCCTGCCTGAGGAGTTGGTTAAAATCAACTTTGACAACGACCGCCTGCAAATGATTCATTACAACAAAGATAAATTGTATTACAAGCGAACCTACAAAAGTCTGCCCGTAGATACGCTGCTCACCACCCAAGTACCTATTAAGGCAGAAGAGAAAAACCTTATAGGCGACCGCGAAAACGAACAGGCCGCATGGTGGTATGGCAACCACCTTATTCTGTTTGGCAAGCAGGATATGAAACAAAATTCGCTTGAAAGTCCTTTGGGGCGCAAACGGGTTTTCTACATTACCCGCGCTGTCATTACTCCACCCTCACCAGACGAGAAACAATAGCGGCAACAAACGCCTATACTACGCAACTACGGACGGTTTGTAAACTGTTTGCAGCGGAAATATGCAAGCAGGTAAAATTCTGTTTATATTTGCCGCGCCTTACACCACTTTTAGCATGAAATACAAGCGTATCCTCCTCAAATTGAGCGGAGAAGCCCTGATGGGCGAACAGAAGTTCGGCATTGATTCCGAACGACTCGGGCAGTACACGCAAGAAATAAAAAAAGTAGTAGATGCAGGCATTCAGGTTGCCATTGTTATCGGGGGAGGAAATATCTACAGAGGTATTCAGGCTGAAAAATCGGGAATAGACCGCGTACAGGGCGACCATATGGGTATGCTGGCAACACTGATTAACAGCATGGCACTGCAAAGCGCATTAGAGAAAATCGGCGTACAGACTCGCCTGATGTCTGCCATTCAGATGCAGCAACTCTGTGAACCGTACATTCGCCGCCGTGCCGTGCGCCACTTAGAAAAAGGTCGTGTAGTGATTTTCGGTGCCGGAACAGGCAACCCTTTCTTTACTACCGACTCGGCAGCCAGCCTCCGTGCCATTGAAATTGAGGCTGATGTGGTACTCAAAGGCACGCGCGTAGATGGTGTGTACACAGCCGACCCCGAAAAAAACCCTGATGCACAGCGCTACAACAACATCTCTTTTGACGAAGTATATGCCAAGGGGCTGAATGTGATGGATATGACTGCCTTCACGCTTTGCAAAGAGAACAACCTGCCCATTATTGTATTTGACATGAATATGCCCGGTAATCTGCTCCGGTTAGTGCAGGGCGCAGAAGTCGGAACACTCATTTCTTAGTTTGTCATCATTCTAAATCTATCTCAATATCATGGAAGAGATTAATATGTATCTGGATGAGGCTGCCGAATCAATGGAAAAGGCAGTCAAACATACGCAACAGGAGTTCACTAAAATCCGTGCAGGCAAGGCGACCCCTTCTATGCTGGATGGCCTCTATGTGAACTACTATGGCTCTAATTCTCCTATCGGACAGGTGGCGAACATCAACACCACAGATGCACGCACCATCGTGATTAAGCCATGGGAAAAGTCCATGTTGTTTGAAATTGAAAAAGCCATTAAAAACAGCGACTTGGGCGTAAACCCTACCAATGACGGTGAAGTGGTACGCATCGTACTCCCGCCGTTGAGCGAAGAACGCCGCCGTGCATTGGTAAAACAAGCCAAAAACGAAGCCGAAAACGGCAAAATCAGCATCCGCAATATCCGTAAGGACACCAACGAAAGCCTCCGCAAGCTGATAAAAGAGGGAGTACCCGAGGACGATGTGAAAAAAGCGGAAACCAAAGTACAAAACCTCACCGACAAGTTCATCAAACAAATTGACGACCTGTTGGAGCTGAAAGAAAAAGATATCATGACTGTTTAAATAAACCTGCCCGTTGCCAACTCCGGCCAACGGGTTTTTTTATTTGTAAGCAGGTGAACAGGAGCGGTTCGGAATACAGAATCGGGATGGCAGGCTGAGAAGAATCTGCATATAAAAGGCATTTTTCACAAAACACTTGCGCTTTTATGTAGCACATTTAAATTTGCCCGAATGCAAAAAAATCCCGACAGCTTTAAAAACCATCGGGATTTTTTATAATTGATTTTCAGGCTGTCAATCGGAGGCTTCATGCCTAATAGCCCAAATTAATGCTCTTTTCCGTCATGGGCACGCCTTTTTCCATCCATACAGGCATGGGAGCACCTTTCAGGTAGTGGTCAAAGAATTGCGACATGCGGATGGTGAAATCTTTGCGGTTTTTGCGTTGGGTAAGGCCGTGTTTTTCACCGTTGTAGTTAAGCATCCATACGGGCTTTTGCAGGCGCTTCAATGCCATGAAGAACTCAATGCCCTGATACCAAGGTACTGCACCGTCGTCGTCGTTGTGCATCATCAGTATGGGAGTATTCACTTTGGGCGCATAGAACAGCGGAGAGTTCTCGAGGAAGTGGAGCGGTTTTTCCCATAAAGTGCCACCAATACGGCTTTGCGTATGCTCGTACTGGTGAATACGGCTCAGGCCGCTTTCCCAACGGATGCCGCCGTAAGCGCTGGTCATATTTACCACAGGTGCGCCCGCTTCTGCCGCACGGAACAGGTTGGTGCGCGTAATCATATAAGCCGTTTGGTAGCCGCCCCAACTGTGCCCCTGCAAACCGATGCGCTGCGGGTCTATGAAACCTTTGGCAAGTATCTTCATTACGCCCGGCATGATACAGTTGTATGCACTTTCGCCCGGATAGCCGATTTTATAGACAATATCGGGTACAAAAACCACATAACCGTTGCTTGTGTAATAGCTGAAATTGATAATAGAACGTCCCGGAGAAGGCGCATGGTGCTGATAGAGGTTTTCCGAATTGCGCTCGTAGTAATAAACAATCATCGGATACTTCTTTGTTGCATCAAAGTTTTCGGGCTTGTAGAGCAGCCCTTCCAATGGAATGCCGTCGTTGGAAATCCATTTTACCAACTCTACTGTTCCCCACAAATAGGCTGCCTGCTGCGGGTTGGCATTGCTGATGCGGCGCAAATTGGCAAAATTCAAATCGGTTACGTACAAATCGGTAAATTCGTTGAAGTTGCCGCGAGTAACCAGCAGTTTATCGGCGTTTTTGGCTTTTACTATGTTGCCAAATGTGTGTTCGGAGCTTAGCAGTACCACAGGCTGCCAGCCGAACTCCATGCGGGCAAAGCCGTTTTGTTTTGATGGTTCGCTGAAAGTGCGCAGCAATGCAGGTTTTGTGCTGTCAATGAAGCGTTCTTCGTTGTCTAAGCGCACATAGCGATAGGTCAATCGCTTGGTTCTGCCGTCTTTGGTTAGGTTACGCATCTGGCCATTTTGCGGATTAATCGCCCAGATGTCGTAGCGGTCATTTACCCATATTTCGCGGTCGTTTTCTGTCCAACCTGCCACACCATAAGGGCGCGGATAATCGGGTAAATCATTTTCTTCATCTACCCAACGCTTGTCATTGGAAAGTTTGAAGAGTTTATCACTGCCGATATGGTAGGCGTAGAGTGCCGTATCGGTGGCATTGAACCAATATGCATAGGTAGCCTGCGGCGAAAGGGCAGGGTTAGCTTTCACACCTTTGGCAAGGAGTTTACGGCTGCCGTCGGTAACATTGATGAGGTAAATATCGGTGTTGGCGTTCCAGTTCCAGCTCACTTCGGTAATGTAGGGCTGATTATTTTCGGCTATTGCCCATACGGAGTTACCCTCATCGCCTACGTTGATAGTAGGAAAGTTGGCATCACCAAGTTGTACCAATTTGTTCTCGGGCAAATGATAAACGGCCATGTGGCTGCGCTTTTTATCCTGCTCTAAGCGCACCTTTTGCTGCGGCTGAATGTAGCCGTCCTGCCAGTTCCAAATATCCACCTGTACTACCTCTTCGGGCAGTAACGTCGTGTCGGCTTCCAAAGGCTTGGGCGATGTGCCGAAGAAGAAGCGTCTGCCGTTTTTAGAAAAGCGGAGTCTGGCATTTTCGTTGATAATCCAGTCTTTGGGCATAAAATCCGCACCCTGTGCGGCAACTACCCGCGCCGTGTCCTGTCCGTTTTGCCAAACGCAAATTGCATAGCTGTATTTCGCATTTTTGGCTGTGTCGCGGTTGGCCATAAAGCCGATACCCGCGCCGTCTTCGCTGATGGAAAGCCCTTTGTATTCACCCTTTCCCGATGCAATGCGCTGCAATTGCTCTTTGACCAAGTCGTAGCGATACACGCCGGGCAGCAGTGTGCTGTCGTCGCCTGTGGTAGCGAAGGTCAGCGCCTGACCATACACGGCAAAATTATAGTCCGTAACAAAAGGGAAAACGGTTTCTTTGCCCGTTTTCAGGTTACGAAGCACCAATTTGGAGCCGTTGTCGGCACTCTCTTTTTTGGGAGCTTTGGCAGGTTTTGCCGCTTGGGCTGTATCGGCTTTGGCGTTATTGGCAGCAGGTTTGATAGGCAGTGCAGGCTCTAACTGATAGGCCAACCATCCGCCCGCTTTTTCAGGCATTTTAAACGATTGCATTTCAGCCCTGCGAACGGTGCGGCGGCTTGCCACATCGTAGATGCCCAGCGTATCGCGCGGCATTTCTTCGCGCTTTTTCTTTTGTCGGCGCAGATTTTTCATCAGCTCAAACGGCGGTTTGATGCGAAAAACCACATGTGTTCCATCAAAACTGATACGCGAACCCGAAGCCCGCGGCACAGAGTCTTCCTGATTGTTGGTCAAGTTTTTGACGAGCAGTTTCCCGTCGCCTTCTTGCGGATTGATGGCAAAAACCGCAAATTGCCCGTTATTGGCTATTTGTGTTTCGGCAATTTCTTTCCAACTATCATAAACGCCGTGGTGGAGTGGTTTTTTGCTGACAGTCTGCTGTCGGGCGGCATTGCGCGGCTGCCTGCCCTGCGCCGATACATTAGACACAAAAGCCAACATCAGCACACTGCTGAGTAGTAACTTTATTTTGTTTTGTGTTAATTTGACCGGAAATTGTTTTTTCATCTTCAAACGGATGGAAGGAGCAAAAAATGTAACCAGTGATTGGGTTGTTGTTTTAATAAGGCTTTCAAAAGTCGGGTGTTAAAATAATGTAAAATCTGCGCAAATGCGAAAGGTCTTTCGGATAGCAATATTATTTGTGGTATGGACGGCATTGGGCATGGCATTTTTGCCATTAGTCGCCCAGCGCCAATCGGCGACGGTCAGCGCAAAGGTGGTAGTCCTTGGCGCATCCGACAACTGGAATGCAGCCGCACATAACAGCCTGCCCCTTGGCACAGTGCTTTATGCAAGCCATGCGGCCAATAACAGGCAGGTAGTGCTGAAAGTGGTCAGAAAATTGCCCAAAAACCTGCCCTACGTCATGGAAATTTCGCAAGCAGCAGCCGATTCGCTGGGCATTACCGGAGCGGAAGCCACGCTACGCATAGAATACAGCCCCGCCAAACTTCCCAGAAGCGGACAGGTGGTTGCCGATGCCTACCGCGAAGTGAATGCCAACCGTCTGCAAACCGACAAAAAGGAACGGATGTATTATGACAACGAGGAAATACCGGCTGCGCCTGCCACACAGCCGGCACAAGAAACACCGGCGCAACTCGTAGCAACAACGGCTAAACCCGCAACCAAGAACCATAATAAGTCTTCCGTCTCATCGGCTCGGAACGTAGGGAAAAATATGCCCGATAAAACTAAAGGGAAAACAGGCAGGCAAAAACCTTTTGCACAGGCAGGCACTTACAATACTCGCGGCATAAAAGTTGCCGTAAAAGGTTTTGGATTGCAACTGCACGCATTTAACGAGTCTGCCAAAGCCGTTAGAGAAGCCGTCAATTTGGAGAAGAAAAAATTAGGCAAGGTGTACATACAAGTTGCCGGCACGGGAAGCAAGACAAGTTATCGCGTGATTATAGGAGAATATCCTAACAAAAGTGCAGCCGAAAAAGCAGCCAAAGAGATGAAAACCAAACATCAATTGCAAGCCATCATTAAACCTCATTTATAAGCCCCATTGCCTAAAACTTGCCCCCAATCTAACCTGACTTCACGTGCGAAAACAACATTTGTTCCTGTTACTCATTCTATTGCTACCCCTGCAACTGACAGTAGCGCCTTTAGACCAGGCTTACAATCGGGTGGGTTATACCCAGCGCGGCGAAGCCTCCTACTATGCCGAGCAGTTCCATGGCCGCAAAACAGCCAATGGTGAAAGGTTTGACATGAACGAACTGACTGCGGCTCATCCGCGCATTAGGTTTCATACCCTATTGAGGGTTACAAACACGCGCAACAACAAATCCGTTATTGTGCGGATTAACGACAGAGGCCCTTATGTTGGCAATCGCATCATAGATTTATCAAAAGCGGCTGCGGCAAAAATTGATATGCTCCGGAGCGGTGTAGCCCCCGTTCTGTTAGAGGTGATTTATGTGGAAACAGGCCCTGTAACCGAACGTGAGCGCAAAGCCAACGAAGAACGCATCCGTAAACAGGAAGAAAAAGGCATTAGGACACGTCCGCCCGCGAAGAAAGAACCCGCCGAGGATGAGGAAATCAAACGCCGTTCGGTATTAGAACGCATCCGCCGCCTGTTAGGCAAGCAAGAAAAAGCTCCTGAAAATCAGCAGGAAAGCAATACTACGCAACCGGAAGAACCTAAACCTGAACCACAGCCGCAAACGCAACCGAAGCCCAAACCTGAGCCGAAGCGGGAACAAAAACCGCCTGTTCAGGAAAACAAAGAAACGCCTGCCGGCAAACCGGTTGATGTCGAAACTTTTGCAGGAATTAATACCTACAAATTAGACGGCACAATCATCTATCCGAACGGGTACGGCGTTCAGGTAGGGTCTTACAACAAGTTAGAAACTGCTATCCAAATTGGGCGAAATGTAGAACAAACCCGCCTTGCCGATGTTTGCATACAAACAGGATGGTCTGGCTCAACGCGCATTTTCCGCGTGATAACAGGCGAAGGTACGCCCGAACAGGCTCGCGAGCTTGCTGCCAAGCTAAAAGCCAAAGGCTTTAACGGATTCATTAAACAACACTATTAATCGGTTGACATGAAAAAAACACTTGCATTTGCCATCTTTTCGCTTACAACTACACTTGGTTTGCAGGCACAGCATGTCCCAACAGGCATCTGGCGTGCCGTTTTGACTATTCAGAACAAAGAAGTTCCCTTTTTAATGGAGGTAATGGCACGCAAAGATGCACTGCCGATGTTTGTCATTCGCAACGGCGAGGAGCGCATAGAAGCCGCCGATATCAGCTATCGCAGCGATTCACTGGTTATCAACATGCCTGTTTTTGATTCGGAAATTATTGCCAAAGCCGAAGGCAACCGCCTGACAGGTGTTTTCAGCAAAAACTTGCCCGGCAATGCCATCTATCGCGTACCTTTTTGGGCACAACACGGCGAAACATACAGATTCAGTAAGAATCCTGATAAAGCAACAGCGCAGATGTCGGGCAAATGGGAAGTTACCTTCATCAATGCCGACGGGCGCACCTCACAAGCGGTCGGCGTTTTTACACAGCAGGGAAATCACCTGACAGGTACATTTTTAACCCCCACAGGCGACTATCGCTTTTTGGAAGGTCAGGTGAGCGGCAATCACTTCAGCCTTTCAACCTTCAACGGAGAAAGTATTTTGCTGTTTGAAGGCATTGTCAGCCGCGATGCAATCACGGGTGAAACATGGTCGGGTATTAGTGGCAACCGTCGCTGGCAGGCAAAGCGCAACGACAACGCACAACTGCCTGACCCCGAAAAACTTACTTTTCTGAAAGAAGGTTATGACCGCCTGAGTTTCCGGTTTCCAAATATGGAAAACAAAATGGTCAGCATAGATGACGAGCGCTACAAAGGCAAAGTAGTAGTGGTGCAGTTGCTCGGCTCTTGGTGTCCGAACTGTATGGATGAAACCGCATTTTTAGCGCCTTATTATGATGCCAATAAAGACAAAGGATTAGAAATGATAGGCCTTTCTTATGAGCGTTCACCCAAATTTGAAGAGGCACAGCCCCGCATTTTAAAAATGATGAAGCGCCTGAAAGTAAACTACGAAGTGCTTTTTGCCGGTTCAACCGATAAAGAGGAAGCCAACAGAACGCTGCCTATGCTCAATGCGGTGATGGCCTATCCGACCACCATTTTTATCGACAAAAAAGGCAAAGTGCGCAAAATTCATACGGGCTTCAGCGGCCCCGGTACAGGGCATTACTATACCGAATATGTAGAAGAATTTGACCGATTTGTGAAGCAATTACTCAGCGAATAGGCGCTGCAAATCGGATTTTGAACAGTAAAAAATTAAGCCGGCGTATTAAGAAGTAAGGGGGCAAATTTAAGCGCGCATACCTATATAAGTGTGCAAGAACCTTGTGTATTGGTGTTCTTGGTTGGATTAAACGTCAAGTAATGATAATTTACTCACCTGATTATAAGCCACCTGTTTTGAGTGACTGACGGATGAGTTCTTCCAAACTGATATCGCTGCCGAATTTCTTTAATACAGCAGCGATGCTTTTCTCGGCGGCAGGTTTGGCCACTCCCATAATCATCAGGGCAGCAAGGGCTTCCGATTGCAACTGTGGGTTGATAATAGCTGCAAAACTTGCCTTTTCTACCGCTGCCACGCCTTCTTCTTTGCGGATTTTGTCTTTCAGTTCCAGAATGAGCCGCTGTGCGGTTTTAGAGCCGATTCCTTTGATATTTTGCAGGGTACGCAAATCTTCTCGGGCAATGGCTTCGCGAATTTCCTGTGCGCTGAGCGAGGAAAGGATGTTCAGTGCCGTGCCTGCCCCTACCCCCGACACGCTGATGAGCATCAGGAACAATGACTTTTCGTCTTGGGAGAAAAAACCGAACAGCGTTTGCGAAAAATCATTGCCGTTGATGTGTAAGTAGGTATACAGTTTGCAAACAGCCCCTTCCTGCAATTGCGAATAGGTTTGCAGCGAAATGCGCAACTCATAGCCAATCCCGTTGTTTTCTAAGACGGCAACTGCCGGAGCGCGATGTGCCAATTTACCGGTGATATAAGCGTACATAAAAACCGTTAGTCCTCGGGATAAGGAATAAAAACAAAGTTGGTGAAGTCATGATCAATAACAAACAGGCAGGCAAACTCCTCGGGGTCTTTGTAAGCGGCTTTAAATTCTTCTTCCAACTCAGAGTCTACCAGCCCGCGTTCAACAAATTCGTTAAGGAATGAGGCATAGTAATTCCACTTGTTTTCCATCTGCCCGCGCGGAATCAGCAATGCACCTACTGCCTGCTCTATTTTGCAAATGGGAAATATGGGATAGTCCGAAATACCTCGTTTTTTAATCTGATAGGCCGCTTCCCGCAGCGTATCTGCCACTTTTACAAAGTCTTGACTGATAGTTCCTAAGTACTTTCCGCTAAGTTCGGGGTCGTTGGCGTACATGCTTACAGGAGTTCAAGGCTGCAAAATTAGGGCTTTTTGGCGAGTTGAAAGTTAGCCCCCTGAATTGTAACGGTGCCGTCGTCGGCTTTGCTGATGGCAGCGTCGCCCATGAGGCGGTGTCCCATATAAATCGTTCCTTTGGAAAGTTCCATTTCGCCAAAGCCTTGCATGTTTTGTCGGCGCTGTTGCAATTTGCCCCTGAACTGAAACCTAAGCCGCTGATTAACAGCCGTTTTGACATCGTAGATTTCAATTTGTACCACTTCTGTTTCGCCACGATTGGTAACAGTGCCGCTGTAAGTGCCTGTTACATCAGTTTCTATCAGGTTGCTGCTGCCTGTAAATGAGGGTAAAGTAACTGTCTCTGTTTTTTTAGAAGGCGCAATGCCTGAGGAATGCTTGTTTTTATACCAGAAAAACGCTGCAATGCCTCCGCCGCCTAAAACCATAAATGCAATCACAAGAGGTATGATTTTCTTGACCAAACCGCCGCCCACTGCCGTATCGGTGTCGGAGGATTTCTTTCTGCCTTCAAAAGTTGGTTTTTTGGCTTCTAACAATGTTTCGCCGGATGACTGTTTAGGCGGCAATTTGTAGTTTTTTGCCTGCTGCTTCTCTCGTACCGGACGGTTGTGCCGCTCTACGGCTTCCTCTTCGGCTTTTTTACGTGCAATGGCTTCCCCCCGAGCTCGCAACTCTTCCAAGCGGCGCTTTTCTTCCTCCTGCGGTTGTTCAGGTGCTTGCTCGTTTTTTTCTTCTTTTTGCTCCAATGCGGCTAATACTGCCAAGGCTTCTTCATAGCGGCGATTGGCGGCCTCATCTTCATTGGTAATGGGGGGCGGAGCAGCCTCAGGCTCAACGACAGGCGATGCAACTACTTCCGGAATCGGAGGGAGAGGCGGTATTTCCTCCGACAACCGACGGCGGCGAGCCTCTTCCAATATTTCGTCGGGATTCAACTCTTTGCTCACAATATTTATCAGCCGCTGTAAGTCAGCATCGGAAAGCCCCAACCGGCGTGCCTCTTGCTGTAATTGGGGGCCGAACTCATCGTTCAGCGTAAAATTGCCGGATTCGATGCCGGTAATCAGGTATGATTTGATTTTTGTTTTAAGCTCGTTGAGCGTCATAGTAGTTTTCCGCTTAGTGAAAATATCAAAGCCCTATTTTTTTCCAGTCAAAAAGACTGCCGGGGTCTGTTTTGCGGGTGGGTGCGTATTCATCGTGCCCGACAATATGCTGCCTGTCCGTTTTAATTTCGGGGTGGCGTTTTTGAATATCTGCTATAAGTTGTTTGAGGCTGGCGTATTGTTCCTCTGTAAAGCCTATATCCGACTTAGCAATGCGTGCATAAGCCTCCGCATCCATAAAAACGGCCATTTCTTTCTGCGTACCGATACCCATCAGCTCAATGCCAATGGAACTGCCGTTAAAACTGTTTTCCAAATAGGGCGGGAAGGGCAGTTTGCCTTTGCCTGCATGATACGTCACGCGGTTTTCGTCCACTAATTGGTAAACCGTGCCGTCGCGCCCGATGAGGTAGTGTGCAGAAACGCCGTAGTCTTCAAACACCCTGCAAATAGCGTTTAAATCGTACGGATTTTGAGGTTGTTCGGTGCAAACGCTGCAAAAATGAATCATCAGGTGGGTAACGGGCTTGTCTTTGTCGCGTGGGCGCGAGCATTTATCGGAAAGCGGACGTTGCACAATTTTCACCTGACCGCAGGCAGTAGCTGCATGAAAAAATACAGGTAACAATAAAATTGCTACTTTTAAGAAGACTTGCTTAATTTTGAACATTCCTTTTTTTATGTCGCATTACATCTTAGAGGTGCAAAAATTAAGCAAAACTTACTATAGTAACCAAAAAGCGCTGACAGTTTTGCACGAAATCAGTTTTGGCATTGCTCCGGGTGATACTTTTGCCATCGTGGGCCCTTCCGGCAGCGGAAAAACCACGCTTTTAGGGCTTTGTGCAGGTTTGGACAGCCCTACAACCGGTTCTGTGATGCTCAACGGCCAGCCACTGGAAGCCATGAGCGAAGATGCCCGTGCACGCCTGCGCAACCGCGATGTAGGCTTTGTTTTTCAAAATTTTCAACTCTTGCCAACCCTGACTGCACTGGAAAACGTAATGGTGCCTATGGAGCTCAAAGGGATGAAACACATCCGTCAGCGGGCAATGGAATTACTGGGTAAAGTAGGACTTGCCGACCGCCACGACCACTACCCTGCCCAACTTTCAGGCGGCGAACAACAAAGGGTTTCCATTGCACGTGCCTTTGCCAACGAGCCCAAAATCCTTTTTGCCGATGAACCGACGGGCAATTTGGACGAGGCCACCAGTGGTAAAATCCAACAGTTGCTCTTTTACCTGAATCGAGAAACAGGTGCTACGCTTGTGGTAGTTACTCACGACCTTGAACTGGCACAACGCACACAACGCATCATTCGCCTGAAAGGCGGTATGGTGGTGAGTCAGTCTAATTGAGCCACTATACCAAAGCATAGGTGGTTTGCGGAAAATGTTTTGTATAAACTTTTGAAAATCGAATAAACAAACCTGACAGGTCTTAGCAGACTGTCAAGTTTGTTTTCTATTGGGCTACTCAATGGTTCTCGTGCTTGCAAAGCCCGACAATCCGATGAAATACATCGTGCAAATCGGCAAGCGATTTTTTGATTTGCTCATCTGTGGCTTTGGAACTTTGCACCAATCGGTGAAGCGATTTGCTGCCTTTGGCAAGTTGTTGCACGGCTTGGCGAATTTCGGGCGTATCAAATTTCTGGGGAATAGCTGAGCGCGCCAATATTTTTGCCTTATCTGCCATTTCCTTAGAACGCGCTTTGATGGGCTTTAAGTCCCCCGCCTCCGAAGGATGAAACGTTTGCGACATAACTTGGTGGAAAGAAGCCAGTTCCGCCCATTGGTCAAAAATGGACTGTGCTTGTGTTGTTATCGCTATGCAAAAGAACAGCAGGAAAAAAGGCAAACCTTTTATATGGATTTGCTTCATAACAAAGATGACTTGTTGGTAATTTTTTTGACAGGAAGAAAAGATTTATGTTTTTTCGGATAAACTTGCACTTGAAGGCCTTTGTGCTCTGCCAGCCACCAACCAATACCTAATCCGGCCAACTGTATGACGCTGCTTACAATAAATATAAAGGAGTATAGCACAAATTCTTCGGGAGCGGGTTTAGTTTGGTTCAGCAATATGCATAGCCCTAAAATACAGGCAAACTCTACGAAAAACAAACTGCATATAACAAATATAACCACAAAAGGCAGAGCTTTAAATATGGCTCGTATGTAGAGCCATATCTTTTCTGCAGGCGATACATAGCAAATGAGTTCACCATGTTCGTCTACAAATGTATCGGATTTTTTTACATCTTTCATATCATAATAGTTAAGTGAGCAACTGCTCTTCCGTAGGTTTTAATTGTTCCGTTGGCAAAATCCTGCCGCAAAGGCTGCTGAAAGTTGCAGCCGATGGAAACGCGCCCTATGTAGAATTCCAAGCCGCCAACAGCAAAAGTCGCACTACCGCCCGTGTTGGAAATCACTACGCCGTTGTTATTATCGTGCAGGCTGTGTTCGCCGAAAGCACCCACATAAGGCATCACCGAAACGCCGCGCACGTTACGTGTATAAAACAACGCTGCCTGCCCGCTGATGCGATTGCCAAAGCGATAGCCATCAGCATTAGCGGTGTTTATTTTAAAGTTCAGGTCTGTGCTCAACCCCCACTTGCCTGCACGGATAACGTACATAAAGTTTGCCAGAAAATCGGTACTGCCGCTGCCCAATTGGAAGTTCGGATTGGCAACCTGTTGATTGTCGGTAGCATCAAAGCGAAATTGCGCCGTTGGCAGCTTTATGCCCCCGCCAATGAAAAGGTTGTGGCGAAAACGCCGTTGGGTGGTATCGGCTACGTTGTCCAACAGGCGATAGTTCGCCAGCAATACGCCTTCGCCTAAGCCGGACAGCGTTTTGCTGAACGTTTGGTTGTAGTCGGTTTGGCGGTTTACGTGGTAAGGCAAAAATGCCATCACTTGCCAGCGTTGCGTGGGGTAGAATCGTGCCCAGAGTTCGGCAGTTTGGAAAAGTTCATGCGTAGTCAGGTGGCTTTTCGTACCGCCTGTACCCAAATGTGAATCAAAAGACATCTGCCGATAGCGCACCCCGATAAAATGGCGATTGAATTGCGGTGTAATGCCCATGTAAAAATTGCCTACTCCGCAGCCGCATATTTCACAGGCAAAAGCATTCATGCCGGCAATCAGCAGCGCAAAAAAGGTTAAAATTTTTTTCAAAGCTTTGTTGTTTTGTTATTGGTTTACAATTCGCTGAATCGTTTGTCAGTTAAAAACTCCTCATCGGTGAGGGTTTTCAGGAATGCAATGATGAGCCGTTTTTCCTCCGCTGTCATGGGTATTCCGCGCCTGCCATCGGGTCGTTTGAACAGCGGGTCAAGTGTCGGGGTGTCCTCCATGCCCTCCGCGTAGTGGTCAAGCACCATTTCCAAATTACGAAATCGCCCATCGTGCATGTAGGGGCGCGTAACCTCTACGTTGCGCAGGCTTGGCACACGGAATTTGTACTTGTCTTGTTCGTTGAGTGTGATTTCGTAGCGCCCCAAGTCTTGGTTGAACTCCAAACTCAACCCGTTGTTGCGATAGGTTTGGTCGGTAAACAGTCCGCCCGAGTGGCAGTTTTCACAGCCTTTTTCTTTGAACAGTTGCAGCCCGCGCAGTTCGTCGCGAGTGAGTTTTTCTTCACCGCGCAGGTATTTGTCATAGCGCGAATTGGCGGAAACCATCGCAACCATAAATTGCGAAAGGGCTTTGAGCAAACGTTCACCCGTAATTTCGGGTGTTCCAAAGGCACGTTGAAACATACGCGGGTAGTTGGGATGCTCACGCAACTTTTTCAATACATTCGGCATGGATTCGTCCATTTCTACGGGGTTTTCAATCGGTGCAAGCGGCTGTAAATCAAGGTCATGGATACCACCGTCCCACATCAAATCGTGGTAAAATGCCAAGTTCTGAATAGGCAGCGCGTTGCGTTTGCCCAAACGGTCATCTACGCCGTGGCTCAAATCGTGACCGTGATGCGTAAAGCCTGCACTCTGCTGGTGGCAAAATCCGCAACTGACCATGCCGTCGCGTGCAAGCGCGCCTTCGTAGAACAAAGCCCTACCCAGTTCAAAACCTGCCTGTGTAACAGGGTTTTTACTCAGGTCGTAAACCATTGGCGGAAAATGCGGTGGCGCTTTCACCTCTACGGCAGGATTTACGTCGCGCTGCCCGCATGAAATCACGATTGCCGTCAGAAATATGAGAAACGAAACGAAAAAAAAGGCTGTTTTTTTCATAGCTGCCATAATGGTTTACTTGTGGGTAGAAAGGTTATTTATTGGTTGTAAAACAGTTGAGAGATTTAAGTCATGCTTTATACAAATCTACTGACGGGGTCTTTGACCGCCGTCAGGGATGCTCTATCGCCCTGTTAGAGGTGGTTAGCCCCTAACAGCGGCTTAAATGAAATGGTGTTACTTACTTCGCCACAACCGTGTGCATGTGGTGATACTCAAACATATTTGCATAATTATTAGCCACATTTACCGAAAAAGGCGAAAACATCACCGTCGGGTTTTGAGCAAGACTGATGTTCACGGCTCCGTTGAAAACTTTCAGCACGTCGGCAACAATGTGCATTTGAGGCGTAGAGTTGTTGCGCACTTTTGCAACATCGCGACCGAAAGAAAGATTGATAGTCTTGATATTGTTGATGGTGCGCACAGGCGGCGTACCGAAACCCCCGCCAAAGCCGCCGATGTGGTAGCGGAAACGGCGATTGCCCGAAGGGTCAGGGGCTATTTGCGGCGAAGTGCCTTCCATGCGCAGGAAAATATAGCCTGAGTTCCACGTCCAATACATGCCTTCTTGACGGCTCATGTCGGTTGGGTTCAGTATGCCCTGCCGACGGCTGATGTCCATCGTGCTGCGCAGGCTGTCCACACCCAGCACAAAAGAAACGCCCGTGTAGTCGCCTTGCGGTACGCTCAAACGGATGAGGTGTGTTTCGGGAACATGTTCACGCACCATAAAATAGCTTGAATCCTGCGGCACTACGTACTCGCTGCCGTCGGATTTTTTGAGGCGAATGTTGCTGACAAAATACTGCAATTGGCTGACGCTAAAATCTTCGCCCGCCGCATTGCGGTATGTACCGCGGTTAAGTTCCAAGTCTCTCGTACCAACCACGTTATCAAATTCCAATAAAATCGCACCCCGTGCAGCGGGATTAAATTCCGGCTCAACTTCGTTTTTGCAGGCATTCAGCAGAAGCACAGCCGCCAACAAGACGATACTAAAATACAGTTTCATATGATATGGGTTTTGTTTGATTTTTGATAATATTTTGATAATATTTTAAAATTTTAAACGTCTGATATTTTTAATAAATATCAGATATCTTTACAAATAAAGCTAGTTTGTTCACCGCCTTATCGGCAGCAACACATGGGACAAGTGATTGAGCAAAAGGGACGACTACATCAATATAGCGTCATTACATGACCCTCAGGCACTGCATATCGGTAGGAAACAGTGTGCATATATCCCTCTCTTCCCTCGTCAGGGGGCTAAGTGTTCGTAATTTTTGCCAATGCGTAACGCCTGACAGCGCATGGAAAAGAAGGGGAATGCCTGGATACTGCCGATAGATAATGCATATGGCATAATTGCTGAATTACTCACCGACGCATTTTGTCAGGTTGCAATCATCAGCAGAGAGGGACGGGGGAATTAAAGACACGGCGGGCGGTCAATGCCATGGTGGAAATCACACACAGTTCCTATTTTGCGAGGGAAAATAAAACGGAAAGATTTTTCCGAAACAAATCTGCCAAACTGAATATCAAAAGGCGATAACATATAGAAAATCACCTCAAAGTGACTTTTCAGAGGAGGAATTTCCGCATCTTGCTGCTCGGCTGCCGCCATTTGCTTCATTAGGTGGCATGTACCGGCGCATTTCATTTCCGGACGGTCTTTGTTTTCGCAAAGATACTTAGCTATATATTCGCGATTCACTTGAAAGGACACCCATACCCATACGCGATTCAGGCTCTGATTGAGCACTACCAATGAACAAAATATAGCAAGTATCCGCAACACAAACGCATCCTTATAGTTCAAGCGCAAATATAAGCATAAACGCTATTCTGTTGCAAGTTTCTGATAAAAAATTTTAGTAATCACACGGTTTAAAAAAATAGTCATAAAACCATAAAAAAATCATCACCTATTTTTGGGCCTTTTCTGATTAGTACTGCGCATCTTATGGCTACCATTATTATTTATACCGACGGCTCTTCACGTGGTAATCCCGGACCGGGCGGCTACGGAACGATTCTGATTTCTCCCGCTCACAAAGTGCGCAAAGAACTCAGCGGCGGCTTCAGGCTAACTACCAATAACCGCATGGAATTACTGGCTGTCATTGTCGGGCTGGAAGCACTCAAAAGCAGCGACAACGAAGTATTGATTTACTCCGATTCACAATACGTAGTCAATGCCATAGAAAAAGGCTGGGTTTTCAACTGGGAAAAAAAGGGATTTAAGGACAAGAAAAATCCTGACCTGTGGCAGCGTTTTCTGGTTGCTTATCGCCGACAGCGGAAAGTACAGTTTCAATGGGTGCGCGGTCATGCGGGCAACCCCGAAAACGAACGTTGCGATGAGCTTGCCACCGCAGCAGCCGACCAATCCAATCTGCCCGCTGACGACTATTTTGAACAACACCCCAACTGATGATTTTACCGCCGTTTTTTGCTCGGTGACCGTTTTTATGCCATCTTTGGCAAAACCTAAACTAAAATGATTATGGGCTTTCTAAAAGAATTTAAGGATTTTGCCATGCGTGGCAATTTGGTAGATTTGGCAGTAGGCTTTGTAATAGGTGCTGCCTTCGGCAAAGTAACCAACTCCTTTATCAACGGCATAGTTATGCCTTTTGTTGGCCTGATTCAGGGCAAAGACCTCAGCGATTGGAAACTTGTGCTGAAACCTGCCGAAACGGGTGCTGACGGCAAAGAGATAGCCGAAGTAGCCATCCAATACGGTACATTCATCTCCGTAACTATTGAATTTATTATTGTCGCATTCGTAATGTTTTTGGTAGTAAAAGCCATGAACGCAGCCAAGAAGAAAGAAGCCGAAACACCTGCACCGCCTCCTGCACCATCTGGCGAAGAAAAACTACTGGCAGAAATCAGAGATTTGCTCAAAAAATAAAACTGCCGCAGGCGGTAAGTAGTCAAACAAATCTAAGCACATAAACTGTTGCGGATAACACGAACTTTATCTGAACGCAAATTCAAAATCGCCAATCGGAATTCCGCAGTATCAATTTAGTTAATAAACCCGACAGGTCTCCACGACCTGTTGGGTTTGTGTGTAGTGGCTTTCCAATCAACCATTTTTAGGGCGAAGCGCACGCACTTGGCGACCTGCCTGCCACATTTCGGAATTATGAATGGTTGCAAGTTCTTCTTCCAATTTTTCGCGATAGTCGGGGCGCGAGTTGGCTTTGATGGTAATTTCAGCCTCTTTGCCGCTGGCTACACTTTCGTACAGGTCGCGGAAAACCGGAGCAGTTGCCTCGCGGAAGCGATGCCTCCAATCTAATGCACCACGCTGAGCAGTGGTAGAACAGTTGGCATACATCCAATCCATGCCATTTTCGCCCACCAAACGGATGAGGCTTTGCGTGAGTTCTTCTACGGTTTCATTAAATGCTTCGCTTGGGCTGTGTCCTTTTTCGCGGAGGATATTGTATTGCGCCTCCATAATACCTGCAATAGCACCCATCAAAACGCCACGCTCGCCGGTCAGGTCGCTGAATACCTCCTTTTCAAAAGTAGTTTCAAACAAATAGCCCGAACCAACACCTATGCCGAGTGCTACTACGCGGTCTTTGGCGCGCCCTGTGGCATCCTGATAGATGGCATAGCTGGAATTTAGCCCTTCGCCAGCCAAAAACAGGCGGCGCAGACTTGTTCCCGAGCCTTTGGGAGCAACCAAAATGACATCTATATCCTTGGGCGGAATAATATTCGTTTGCGAACTATACGTAATACCAAACCCGTGTGAAAAATAAAGCGCTTTTCCTGCGGTGAGATATTGGCTGACAGTAGGCCAAAGAGCAATTTGTCCTGCATCGGAAAGCAGGTATTGGATAATGCTTGCACGTTGGCAGGCTTCTTCAATAGTGAAGAGGGTTTTGCCTTCTACCCAACCGTCGGCAAGCGCTTTTTCCCATGTTTTAGTACCTTTGCGCTGCCCTACAATCACGTTAAAGCCATTGTCGCGCAGGTTCAGCGCTTGGCCAGGGCCTTGCACCCCATATCCGATAACTGCAATGGTTTCATCTTTCAGCACATTGCGGGCATGTTCCAAAGGAAATTCTTCGCGTGTTACTACGTCTTCAATTACTCCACCAAAATTAATTTTTGCCATGATAAACAGGTAAACAAAACAATGTTAGATAAAAAAAGATAGTAGAGCAAGTGCTATTTAAGTGTGTTTTTATGTTACCTCCGTAAGAGGAAATTAGGGCTTCTAAGTTCGTAAAAGTTTTTAATAATACCAACTTTCAAAAAATGAAGCACTCATTTTGCCACCAAAGCAATACCTTTCCTCGACTTCTTAATACAAAAAAAACGCAAGCGATTCAGAAAGGTTTTTTATGCAAAGTCTTCAAAATCAAATATTTAAAAACAGAAAAAACACTCAATTCGTCAAAACTGCGCACAACGGGGGATAAATAAAAAAGCAGCCCGAAAAAGTTCAGACTGCTTGCTGCAATTATGTCGGGGTGGCAGGATTTGAACCTGCGACCACCAGCACCCCATGCTGATACGCTACCGGACTGCGCTACACCCCGTTGATTTGCGGGCACAAATTTATAACAGACAAAATCAAAACGCAAAATTTTTTTTGAAATCATCCTTGTAAAAAGTTCGCTTATCACCTAACTTTGCGTTTCAATTATGAACAGACAATTCATATATTCTTTGAAATAATGCCAACCATACAACAGTTAGTGCGTAAAGGCAGGGAAAAATTGACTTACAAATCTAAGTCGCCTGCGCTTGATTCATGCCCACAAAAGAGAGGGGTGTGTACCAAAGTGTACACCACTACCCCCAAGAAGCCCAACTCGGCGCTGAGAAAAGTTGCCAAAGTTCGCCTGAGCAACTCTATTGAAGTAATCGCTTATATTCCGGGCGAAGGACACAATCTGCAAGAGCACTCTATCGTGCTGATTCGCGGTGGTCGTGTAAAAGACCTTCCGGGTGTGCGTTACCACATCGTTCGCGGTGCACTCGATACCGCCGGTGTAAACGGCCGCAAACAACGTCGTTCTAAATACGGTGCGAAGCGTCCTAAACCGGGACAAGCAGCAGCTCCGGCAGGAAAAGGCGGAAAGAAAAAGTAATCAATCGAACGTTTAGTTAAGACATGAGAAAAGCAAAACCTAAAAAGCGTTATTTGCTGCCTGACCCTAAGTTCGGCGATGTAATGGTTACGCGCTTTGTAAACAACCTAATGGAAAGAGGCAAGAAATCTCTAGCCTACCAAATTTTTTATGGTGCTCTGGAGCAGGTTGAGCAACGCCTTGGAAAAGGCGGCGAACCGGTGAATGGACTGGAAGTATGGCGCAAAGCATTGAATAACGTAATGCCTTCCGTAGAAGTACGCAGCCGTCGTGTAGGCGGTGCCACTTTCCAAGTACCAACTGAAGTGCGTCCTGACCGCCGTATTTCATTGGGTATCAAATGGATGATTCGCTACGCACGCTCTCGCAACGAGAAAACCATGACCGACCGCCTAGCCGGTGAAATCATTTCCGCTTCCAAAGGTGAAGGGGCAGCCGTTAAGAAAAAAGACGACACCCACCGTATGGCAGAAGCTAACAAGGCATTTTCACACTTTAGATTTTAATAAAACGTGGCAAAGGATCTTAAATACCTTCGCAATATCGGTATCATGGCGCATATTGATGCCGGTAAGACGACAACTACCGAGCGTATCCTCTACTATACCGGTTTGACTCACAAACTCGGCGAGGTACACGAAGGCGCAGCTACTACCGACTGGATGGAACAGGAGCAAGAGCGTGGTATCACCATTACTTCTGCTGCTGTTACAACCAACTGGAACTACCCTACCGTGCAAGGTGAAACTACTCCCGACACCCGTTCGTATCAGATTAACATTATCGATACACCCGGCCACGTGGACTTTACCGTGGAAGTGGAGCGTTCTTTGCGCGTTTTGGATGGTGCAGTTGCGCTGTTTTGTGCCGTATCGGGCGTTGAACCGCAATCTGAAACCGTATGGCGTCAGGCTGATAAGTACAAAGTACCTCGTATCTGTTTTGTGAACAAAATGGACCGCGCAGGTGCTGACTTCTTCAAGGCTGTTCGCGAAATTAAAGAGAAACTCGGTGCCAAGCCTGTTCCTCTACAAGTACCTATCGGTGCTGAAGACTCTTTCAAAGGCGTGGTAGATTTGATTACCAACGAAGCCATCATTTGGAACGAGGAAGACAAAGGAAAAACCTACAAAGTGATTCCTATTCCCGAAGACATTAAAGACGAAGTGGCTGAATGGCGTCAAAGTCTGATTGAATCAGTGGCTGAGTATGACGACAAGTTGCTGGAGAAATTCTTTGAAGACCCTGATTCTATCACCAAAGAAGAGCTGATGACAGCTATTCGCGCGGCCGTTATCGATATGTCTTTTTCACCTGTTTTGTGCGGCTCTGCCTTCAAAAATAAAGGTGTGCAAGCAATGCTGGATGCCGTTGTTGCTTACTTGCCCTCACCGCTGGATTTGCCCCCGGTAAAAGGTATCAACCCTGATACAGAGCAAGAAGAAGAGCGTAAAGCAGATGTTAACGAGCCGTTCACTGCCTTGGCATTTAAAATTATGACAGATCCTTTCGTGGGTCGTCTGTGCTTCATGCGCGTGTATTCAGGTAAATTAGACAAAGGTTCTTATGTTTACAATTCACGTACCGGCAATAAAGAGCGCATCTCTCGCTTGGTACAAATGCACGCCAACAAGCAAAATCCGATTGAATCGGTAGAAGCAGGCGATATCTGTGCAGGTGTTGGTTTTAAAGATATTAAAACAGGTGATACGCTGACCGACGAAAACCACAAGCTTGTTCTGGAATCTATGACATTCCCCGAGCCTGTAATCGGTTATGCTATCGAGCCTAAGAAAGCCGCAGACCAAGACAAATTGTCGTTGGCTATTTCCAAACTGTTGGAAGAAGACCCTACGCTGCAAGCCTTCACCGACCAAGAGACAGGACAAACCATCCTACGCGGTATGGGCGAGTTGCACTTGGAAATCATCATTGACCGCATGAAGCGCGAGTTCAAAGTTGAAATCAACCAAGGTGCGCCTCAGGTAGCTTACAAAGAGCACTTTACTGCCAGCACCGAGCACCGTGAGGTTTATAAGAAACAAACAGGTGGTCGTGGTAAATTTGCCGATATCGTATTTGAAATCGGGCCACGTACAGACGGTCAGCAAGGACTTCTGTTTGAAAATGCCATCGTGGGTGGTGTAATTCCTAAAGAATTCATCCCTGCCATTCAAAAAGGCTTTGAATCTGCCATGAAGAATGGCGTATTGGCAGGCTTCCCAATTGACTCAATGAAGGTGCGTCTGTTCCACGGTTCTTATCATGATGTGGACTCTGACTCTCTGTCATTTGAAATGGCCGCTATTTTGGGCTTCAAAGAGGCAGGTAAGAAGTGTAAGCCACGCTTGTTAGAGCCTATCATGAGCGTAGAAGTAGTTACACCTGATGAGTTTACAGGCCCTATAACCGGCGACTTGAACCGTCGTCGTGGTATGATGAAGGGTATGGATACCAAAGGTGGAGCTCAGGTTATCAAAGCCGATGTTCCTCTGGCTGAGTTGTTCGGCTATGTAACCGACTTGCGTACTATTTCTTCAGGCCGTGCTTCTGCCACCTTGACGTTCTCTCATTATGCAGAAGTGCCTCAAAACTTGGCCGAGGGTATCATTGCTGAATTGAAAGGTGCAACCGTTTAATCAACAGAGTCATGAATCAAAAGATAAGAATAAAATTGAAGTCTTACGACCACAATCTGGTGGATAAGTCATCGGAGAAAATCGTGAAAGCCGTTAAGGCTACCGGCGCTGTGGTTAGCGGTCCTATTCCTTTACCTACCGAAAAGGAAAAATTCACCGTGCTGCGTTCACCACACGTAAACAAAAAATCACGCGAGCAGTTCCAACTATGCACCTATAAGCGACTGGTGGATATTTATTCTACCAGCTCAAAAACAGTAGATGCGCTGATGAAGTTGGAGTTGCCAAGTGGCGTGGATGTAGAAATCAAAGTTTGATTTTGAGAATCCCGAAAAACTGAACGGGTTGCCATAAAAAACGGCAACCCGTTTTTTTATTCTATTTCAATATCCTCAGAGGCAGATTCTTTGTTGGCTAACATGCACAACATGTCTTCGCGCGTAAGGTTGCTGCCGTCGTATAAAATGTCGCTGATTTTGGTGGTAATGGCATCTAACTGATTAGCTTCTGCAATCAGTATGCGGATGAGTTCCCGGTCGTTGGTGGCGTTAGGGTCGTGTGTCATCAGATATAACAGGCCTCTGATACGCGCCAAGGGTGCACGTAAAACATGCGAGTTGATAAAAGCATATTCGCGCAGTTGTTGGTTTTGAATCTCTAACTGATGCGTGCGTTCTTCTACGCGTTGTTCCAGTGTTTCGTTGATGGTTTGGAGTTCCTCGTTAAGGGCGTTTAGCTCTTCATTCATGGTTTCTACTTCGTTGGATTTGGAAACAAGTTCCAAATTCTGATGACGGATTTCCTGCAATAAATGCTTAATTTGCCTGTTTTTATGATGCAGTGCAATTAAATCAGCTAAGGATTGAAGAAACAATGTATCTTGTGTTTGCCACTCTTTGCAGCTTTTTTGTTGTTCACAGCAAATAACACCTATCGGCTTTCCTTCTGCCAATATAGGACAGTCCAGCATGGAATAAATATCCAAAGGCTTGAGGTAGAATTCGGTAAAACAAGCAGTAGCTTCGTTTGTTTGCGCATCAGCAGCGGCTATATAGGACATTTTCAGCAACGCATCAAAATAAGGTTCGGCATCTTGCCGCAGCAAAATGGCCAGCTCACAGTTTTTTTCCTCGCCACAATGCAGCAGATATTGACATACTAACTTTTGATAATTGTCTTCCATATGCCAAATGCTGACCCGACTTACCCCAAGGGCATGACTGGCAATTGGGCAAATATGCGCATAAAATACGTTTGTATCCCAATCTAATAAAGAGGGATTACGAGTGAGGGATATTAGCTGCGACTGATAATATTCCAATTGTTTTTTGCTGTCTGCAATTTCATTTTTGAGTGTTTTCAACTCCTGATTTTTTCGCTCGGCAGCAATGTAGGCATCGCCAAGCAGTTTATACAGCAAAAGACAGCCGCTCAGAAAGACCAGAAAAAAGATGACACCCGATATAACATAAGAAGAGGTGCTGACCTGTAAGTCATACGACTTGCCATGGGTTTGGTATAAATACCAGCTGTTAAAAAAATGTGTAAACAGGACAATGACAACCCACCAGCGGGCAGATTGAAGCCCTCGTGTTACCAATGCAAGCAGCGGAACAAAGGGAAGCCAATAGACGATTGTAGTAAAAATTTTAGGATTGGTTATGAGGTGGGCTTCTGCAATGCCATAAATCAATATAACCAACCCGTTGCTGACAATCAGATGGTTATCCTTATAGCGAGCGAACAGGGCAATTAGTGCTGCCGCTGCCATGCCTACCCAAAGGATAGGGGCATGGAGAGACTGTAAATCGAATACCAATTCTACGGCAAGCATTACCCAAAGTATTAAATTCACCACAGCAACGGCAAATAACAATGTCTGACGCGATTGCATCCGATAGTCTGTAAGGGTCATTAAACTAAAAATACGCTGCATAGATGCGTGATTTTCATCTTTAATGATACAGAAAAGATGATGGAATATCAAAAAGTAGTAATAAGTATTTTAAGGATTGGAAATAGTTACTGTATAGAAAGTAAACCCGAAACCGTATGCTGTAATAATCTTTTGGCTGCAACTTGCCAATTCGGCAGCACAGGGTAAAGTAAGCAATTTGGGCATTAAAACGAATAGACATCGATTCAGACGGTTGTAAAAAAATCCGAAATCACAAAACCGAATGCCAACAAAATGCCGTTTGTTTTGATTGCTTACCTGCACCAATCAGTTGGCGGATTTTTCTAACACTGCATCATCCAAGGCAAAAAACAGTTGTTCGGGGTCATCACTGTTCAAACGCAGTATTCCCCTGATAACTACGGGCTTATCTGTAAAAGCAACGGGCTTTTGTGCATGTACTTCAACCACACTTTCGGGGCCGCTGCCGCCACAGAAAAAACAGGAAGCATAAGGGAAATAAGAAAGAACAAAATGTGTGCTTTCGAGGCTTTCTTCCAGTGGAATAATGAATCCTTTGAGGCTTACTTCTTGGCCTTCTAAAGCCTGCAATTCGTCAGAAAAGTGGGCTTCATAAAAAATATTGGTTGCTTTGTAGGTTACATTGCGCAGCAAATTCCATAAGGCAGCCGATTTTTCTTTGTGCCAAAGCGTATCGCCCGGGTTACCGAGCTTTTTGAGTGCGTCGGGTTCTTTAACGATGTATTTGTAGCTATTGATAGTTTGAGGCTGGTACTGTTCAAAGCCGGTATTTGCGTTGAGCCACTCGGTTTCGCGTTGCTCAACGGCTTTTTGCCACCACAAACGAATGGCAAAGAACACAATCAGGAATAGTAAAAGATACTTGGTATAGTGCATTAGAAAACTTCTTCAGGCTTGTTTTTCCTCAAAATAGCTGCCAAAATAGCGCTGATGATAGCATATATGATGCTGGAAACAGCTAACTGCTGTACAGATTTGCCGATAGTCATACTCATATCCTGCTTTTCAATTTCGGCCAGTGCCAAATCTATTTGTTCGGCACTCATGCCTAATTTGACAAACATGGCTTCACTGTTTTTGATGGTCAGGTTCTTAATTGTTGTCGCCAATTCGGGGTCAATGAGATTGAAGAGGATATAGTTAAAAATTGCACCTACAAGTGCATTAATCATCAGCATGGTAAAAATATCGCCAAACATCTCTCCGAAAGTGGCAAAGCCGCCGCGACTTTGTCGCAATAGCCGCGCAAAATAAACCATAAGAGCAATGCTGATAACCAGCATAATCAGGCTGGCGCTCATGCTTGCCATTAATTCAATATTAATTATGTAGATGGTCAATTGCGAAACCATGCCGATGACAGCCAAAATTAGCCCATAGCGGATAGCAGTGTTATTCACAGTATATGATTGGTTTGTGTCGGAAATTTACAGATAATTGACGCAAAGTTTCTCATCTTTGTTATACAAATTTGGTTTGAAACAATAAAAAACACCCCATGAAGCTCTGGCAGAAGAACTTTGATATACACGAAAAAATAGAGCAATTTACCACAGGGCGCGACCGTGAAACCGATTTACTCCTTGCCCGCTACGATGTTCTCGGGTCGTTGGCACACATTCAGATGCTGGAAAGTGTGGGTTTGCTGACTGCGGCAGAACTGCAACAACTGCAACAAGGATTAAAAGAAATTTACTGCGAAATTGAGAGTGGGCAGTTTGTTATCAGAGAAGGCGTGGAAGATGTCCACTCACAGGTAGAGTTACTGCTCACCGAAAGGCTGGGCGAAGTAGGCAAAAAAATCCATAGCGGCCGCTCGCGCAACGACCAAGTACTAACCGATATCAAGTTGTTCATTCGCGCCGAGTTGCAGAAATTGGTTGAAAATATTGCCTCTTTTGCCGACTTGCTCATCAGGCAAAGTGAAACTTATAAACACGTTTTGTTGCCCGGTTATACACATTTTCAACTGGCCATGCCGTCCAGTTTCGGGCTTTGGTTTGCGGCCTATGCCGAGAGCCTTGCCGATGATTTGCTGGCCGTACAGGCTGCCTACCGCACCGCCGACCAAAATCCGCTGGGGTCTGCGGCAGGCTACGGTTCTTCCTTTCCGCTGAACAGACGTATGACAACCGAGTTGCTGGGCTTTGCCGACCTGAATTACAACAGCGTATATGCACAAATGACACGCGGCAAAACCGAGCGCATCACGGCGGTAGCCATGGGCAGCGTAGCAGCTACCTTAGGCAAACTGGCAGCCGATGTCTGCCTGTACATGTGCCAAAACATGGATTTCCTGACCTTCCCGCGCGAACTGACAACCGGCTCGAGCATTATGCCGCACAAGAAAAACCCTGATGTGTTTGAGTTGATTCGCGCCAAGTGCAACCGCCTGCAAATGCTGCCAGCCGAAATAGGCATGATATTGGCTAATTTACCTTCCGGCTATCATCGCGATTTGCAATTAATCAAGGAAAACCTGTTACCTGCTTTTGCAGAACTGAACGATTGCATCGACCTTGCCTCTTACATGCTGGAGCGCATTATTGTGCGTGAAACCATTATCAGCGAGGAAAAGTACAAATACTTGTTCAGCGTAGAAGCGGTTAATAAGGAAGTACTGGCAGGCATGAGTTTCCGCGATGCTTACAAAAAAATTGGACTTATCATAGAAGAAGGCAATTTTCACCCTGAAACAACGTTATCACATACGCATGAGGGAAGCATTGGCAACCTGTGCAACAGCGAAATCAGACGCAAAATTGAAACTATTATCAGCGATTTTCGGTTTGATAAAGCGCAACGAATGTTTGAGTTAGTCAATTAATTTAATCACCTATGTTTAAACCCGGAGATAAAGTCGTTTGCATCAACGCGGATTTTTCCATGTATCCCAACATTTTTGACGTTTTTAAACAACTGCCCAAGCGCGACGAGGTTTATACCGTGCGCCAAAAACAGTACATTGAGGGCATGGGCTACCGCATTTTGCTTGAAGAAATACACAATCCACCCATTTACATCGACATGGTAAAAGGCATGGTTGAGCCTGCATTTACCGCCAATCGCTTCGCACTTCTTACAGACCCTATTGCGGTGAAGCATGAGGAAGCAATTGAAGAGGAAATTTTTGCGTAGGTTGTCAAGTAAAGGCTTATCAAAATCCTGAGCACATTTTATATGCCTCAGGATTTTTTTGTAACGGATTTTTCCGAACTTTAATAAAACATCCATCCCGCTTCTCCTCCATGAAAATGAAAACAGAATTACTTGCAGCAACCGTGCTGTTCGCCCTTGTTTGGGTAGCAGACAGTTGCTTTATGCGATTCAAAGACCCCATCCGAATTTTGGTATTTTCCAAAACCAAAGGATTCCGCCACTCTTCCATTCCCAACGGCATTGCAGCACTGAAAAAAATAGCCGAACAAAACGGCTATCTGATGGATACGACCGAAAACGCTGCCAATTTCAACGAAGACAATTTGAAAAAGTACGCGGCGGTCGTTTTCCTCAGCACCACAGGCGACGTGCTGGACGATGTACAACAGGCTGATTTTGAGCGGTATATACAAGCAGGTGGCGGCTATGTCGGCATTCACGCCGCAGCCGATACAGAATACGACTGGCCTTGGTACGGGCAATTGGTCGGCGGCTACTTCAACGGCCACCCTTCTACGCCCTCCAACGTGCAGCGCGGGCAGATTTTTGTGATAGATAAGAAACACCCTTCCACCGAGCACCTGGCCGATACGCTGGAACGCACCGACGAGTGGTACGACTACCGCAACATGTATCCGGGCGTAAAGGTGTTGATGCGCATCAATGAAAAATCCTATATCGGTTCCAACATGAACAACCAACATGCCATTGCTTGGTATCACGAATTTGACGGCGGCAGAGCGTGGTACACCGCCGGCGGGCATACGGAAGAGAGTTTTTCAGAGCTGGACTTCCTGCGCCACATTGCCGGAGGTCTAAAATATGTCATCGGGAATGCCGTGCCTTTGGACTACCGAAAGGCCAAAAGCAAACGCGTACCCGAAGAAAACCGATTTACTAAGGTTATTCTGGAAAATTATTTGGACGAACCTACCGAACTGGCCGTGCTCCCCGATGGTCGCGTGCTGTTCATTGAACGTAAAGGTGCTGTCAAAATCTATCGGCCGGATGAAAACAAGGTAAAAGAAGTCAATCGGTTTAAAGTAAACACCACTCACGAAGACGGCATGATGGGGCTTGCTGCCGACCCGAATTTTACACAAAATCAATGGGTTTATCTTTATTACTCGCACCCCGTTGAGTCGGTGAATCAACTTTCGCGCTTTACCATGAAAGGCGACAGTATTGACCGCAGTACAGAAGTGAAAATCCTCAGCGTACCTGTACAGCGGCAGGAATGTTGCCACACAGGCGGCTCCATTGCCTTTGACGGGCAGGGCAACCTATTCCTTTCCACAGGCGATAACACCAACCCCTTTGCCTCCGACGGTTACTCACCCATTGACGAACGCCCCGACCGCGCGCCGTGGGATGCACAGAAATCATCTGCCAACACCAACGACCTGCGCGGTAAAATCCTGAGAATCAAGCCGCAGCCCGACGGCTCTTATACCATACCCGAAGGCAACCTGTTCTCCAAAGGAACCCCAAATACACGCCCCGAAATCTATGTGATGGGTTGCCGCAATCCTTACCGCATTTCGGTGGACAAGCAAACGGGCTATCTCTACTGGGGCGATGTAGGCCCCGATGCAGGCGAAGACAATCCTGACCGGGGGCCCAAGGGATACTGCGAGGTCAATCAGGCAAAAGCACCGGGCAACTTCGGCTGGCCGCACTTTGTAGCCGACAACAAGGCTTATCAGCGCTACGACTTTGCAACAAAGCAATCGCTTGGCTTCTTCAATCCTGAAAAGCCGATAAATCTTTCACCACACAACACCGGGCTGAAAGAATTGCCGCCCGCACAAAAGCCAATGATTTGGTATCCTTACGGAGAGTCCAAAGAGTTTCCAATAGTAGGCACGGGTGGACGCAACCCAATGGCCGGTGAGGTATTCCGCGCCAACCGCTACCGCAAGTCTGACATTGGTTTCCCTGATTATTTTGATGGTAAATTGTTCATTTACGAATGGATGCGCGGCTGGATTATGACCGTTACTTTTGACGAACAGGGCAACATGAAAAGCCTCTCGCGCTTTATGCCTTCCACCAAGTTTAACAACCCGATGGATATGGAATTTGCCCCTGATGGTTCGTTGTATATGCTGGAATACGGTACCAACTGGTTTAGCCGCAACGAGGATGCACGCTTGGTGCGCATTGAATACAGCGCCGGTAATCGGAAGCCTATTGCCAAAATTAATGCCGACAAGGTGGTGGGTGCCGTGCCGCTTACCGTAAGGTTTGACACCAAAGGAACGGTGGACTACGACGGCGATACACTGCGCTACGAATGGTTCTTTACTCCGGATGCCAAAAAAGCACAGGCAACAGCTGCTAACCCAAGCTATACCTTCACCAAACCCGGTATATACAAAGTTACGTTGCGCATTGCTGACGGTAAAGGCGGCAGCGCACAGCAGCAAATAGAAGTGCGGGCAGGGAATGCGCCGCCAGAGATAAGCCTCACACTGAGCGGTAATCAAACCTTTTATTTTGACAACGATAAACGGAGCTACACCGCAAGCGTGAAAGACAAGGAAGACGGCACTGTGGAAAGCGGCAGCATTAATCCCGAGGAAGTTGTTGTAAGCATGGACTACTTGCCCGAAGGCAAAGACCTGACTGTTATCGCAAAAGGACACCAAACCAACAGCAGCGAGGTAACAGGCTTTATGGCAGGCAAGCGCATGATTGACGACAGCGACTGCCGCGCCTGCCATGCAATGAATCAAAAATCGGTAGGCCCCAGCTATATAGACATAGCCAAACGCTACCATAAAGACAACAATGCCGCCAACTATCTGGCAGAAAAAATTGTCAAAGGCGGTTCGGGTGTTTGGGGCGACAAAGGAATGGCTGCCCATCCGCAAATCTCCTTAGAGCAAGCTGCCGAGATGTCGCGCTATATTCTTAGCCTTGCACAAGAGAAAAAAGACAACGTGCTGCCGCTGAAAGGCGAGTTTATGCCTGATAAGCACATTGGCAAAAATGAAAAAGGCGTTTACGTTATACGTGCTGCCTATACCGACAAAGGCGCAAACGGCGTGGGGCCTATCACAGGCAGCCAAACCATCGTACTACGTTCACCTATGCTGAAAGCAGTGGCAGCCGATGCACCTGCGGCACTGATGAAAGTCAATTTCAACGGAAAGGATTTTGCAATTTTGGTCAATAATGCCTTTGCAGAATACAAAAATATAGACCTGACAGGTATTACAAGCATTACATTAGGGGCAGCTACGCAAGGTGCAAGTGCCACCATTGAAATCCGATTAGATGCGCCCGACGGCACTTTGATAGGCAAAGCCGACATTGCGAGCGAGCCTATTTTCCAGATGCCGAAAATTGCCATTCAGCCGCAAGCAGGTATTCATTCGCTGTTTTTGGTTTGCCGCATCAAAGAAGTAAAAGCGCAACCCATGATTGCCATGGAATGGCTGCAGTTTGAGCAATAAGAAAGCCCGTAATTTGCGCTACTCAACAACGCCTCCCTGCTAAGCAGGGAAGCGTTGTTTTTCATACGGCAGCACCGATAAAGAAAGTTTTTTACAAAAAACTCATAAAAAGTAAATCAGATTGAAAGCAAATGCAAAACAGTCAATGATTTATTAGTGCACAAGCAAACCCCGATTCATCACATCGGGATTTTTTTGGTATGCTGAAATAGAGAGTGTGTACTGTTTCCCTCCTATTCTTGGTGCTTCCGTTCTTGGATTGCTTGCACCAAGTCCCTATACCAATCCTCGCCGTAGGCGCGAATGAGTGCGTCTTTCAAAAAAATATACAAAGGTACGCCGAGATGCTCTCCTAATGTGCAGGCATCGCCGCAAATGTGCCAACGATGGTAGTTCAACGCGTCATACTCCCCAAACTTGCTGACGCGAATGGGGTACAAATGGCAGGAAATCGGCTTGCGAAAGGTTGTCTTGCCAGCCAAATATGCCTGCTCAATACCGCATTTGAGCAGGCCTTTTTCATCGGTAACGGCATAGGCACACGCCCCCGAAGGTTTTAGCGGAGTGGCATGTTCTCCGTCTTGGTCTATCACGTGTGTACCTTGTGATTCTATGGCCGCAACACCTTCCGCAGTTAAAAAAGGTTTGACACTGTCAAAAATCTGTTCCAGCACAGGTAACTCGTCTTCGGACAACGGAGCACCGGCATCACCTTCCACACAACATGCGCCTTTGCATTTTTCAATGTGGCACACAAAAAAATTTTCTGCGATGTCGTCGCTCAATACGGTTTGTCCTACGATAAACATGGGTATTAATTTTGATAAAAAAACCTGTCGGGTCTCCAAGACCTGTCAGGTTTGGAAGATATTATCACAAAGTTAGGCCGCAGCCGTCACGTATTTCTGCATCACCAGCCTGAATTTTTCGAGGAACAAGTCTGCATCCTCTTTTTTCAGATTGAGCGCAGGCAGCAGGCGCATGGTAAACTTGTCTGATGAAGAACCCGTGAAAATGCGGTGTTCGTAGAGCAGTTCGTCGCGCACGGGGTTGCAAGGCATCTCCAATAGCACGCCAAGCATCAGCCCTCTGCCGCGCACCGTTACAACGCCGGGCATTTGGCTGATGGCGGTTTTGAGGTATTCGCCCATTTGAGCAGCGTGAGCCATCAGGTTTTCGGCTTCTATTATCTCCAACACTGCCAGCGCAGCTGCACACGCCAAATGATTGCCGCCAAAAGTTGTTCCCAACATGCCGTATTTAGGCTTGAATTTGGGGTGAATCAGCAAACCCGCTACGGGGAAGCCGTTGCCCATGCCTTTGGCCACCGAAATAAGGTCGGGCTCTATGCCGCTGAACTGGTGCGAAAAGAACTTGCCGGAGCGTCCGTAGCCGCACTGCACGCTGTCGGAAATCAGAACGGCATTGTGCTTGTTGCAAAGGTGGCGGGCGGTTTGCCAAAACTCATCGCTTGCCACATGCACGCCGCCGACTCCCTGCATACCTTCAATCATAACGGCGCAAGTTTGGTCATCTACGGCTGCCTCCAAAGCAGCAATATCGTTGTGGGGAATAAAAACGACGTGTTGGTTAAAGTTAATCGGCGCAACAATGGCAGGGTTGTCCGTTGTCGCTACCACTCCCGACGTGCGACCATGGAATGAGCCTTTCAGCACCACAATTTTGGTACGACCGTTGTAGAAAGAAGCCACTTTCAGTGCGTTTTCGTTGGCCTCTGCGCCCGAGTTGCACATAAATAGCGCAAAATCGGGATGCCCGCACATTTCGCCTAACTTTTTTGCAAGGGCTTCCTGCACGGGGTTGATAATGGAATTGGAATAAAACCCGATTTTATTGAGTTGTTCGGTAATTCGTTTGACATAGTGCGGATGCGTGTGCCCGATGGAAATAACGGCATGACCACCGTACAAATCCAGATATTGATTCCCTGCTTCATCCCACAGGTGTGAACCCAACGCACGCACAGGTGCAATTCGGTTCAGTTGATAAACGTCAAAAAGATGCATGGCAATTTTGTAATGGAGTAAATAAAAAAACGAACATGCCGCAGTAGGCCGGCTGCTACGTCGCATTAAAAAGGTAAATCATCGTCGCTACCGGAAACCGACTGAAAGCCGCTAAAGTCTTCTTCTGGTGGCGGAATATCGCGGCCGCCTGTGGCAGCAGGAGCGGCAACTTCCACACGCCATGCCTCCAAGTTGGTGAAATAGGTTGTATTGCCGTCTTTGGTGTAAGGCCTGCCACGAAGAGTAAAACTTACTTTTACTTCATCACCGACTGACATGCCGTCCAGCAAACCACACTTGTCCTGTGTGAGTTGAAATTTGATAAATTCACTGTACGCACCATTGAGCAATTCTACCACAAATTCGCGTTTGCGAAATTTTTCAGTTACTTGTTGCGTATCGTAAATGACAGTAAGTTTTCCTTTTGCTTCGTATGACATGCGAACGAAAGAGTGATTAGATGAAAAATCGCTTAAAAATAGCAACTTTTCTTAGTTTTGCTCAATTTTTGACAGATTCTCAAGCAGATATTGCCAAACAGTAGCGTATCGGCTCTTAAACACTTGCGCATGACACAGATTTACCTGTAGCAATTATCCTGAGCAATCCGCACCTGCTGCGTGCACTGCCGAATTTGTGTTTAAATCATAATTAGCTGATAATCAGATGTATCAAAAACAGGCAATGCGTATGTACTTGTTGCTGTTGAGCTGGATGTTTATTGTCCTGATAGCCCCTGCGCAACAAACACTCAATTTCACCGACCCCTCGCTTGACTTCCGCAAAGGAATGGACTTGTACGAACGCGGCCTCTATGCCGGTGCAAGACAACAATTTGAGGCCTACATCCGCCGCAATTTGCAGGATGAACGCCAAATTGAGGCAGAATACTATGCCTGCATGTGTGCCATGAAAGAGCAAAGCCCCGAATTCAACCTGATGTTGGAAAACTTCGTGCGCAAATATCCCACGCACCTGATGGCACGCAATGCTTATCGTACCATCGGGCTTTCGTACTACGATGAGGGCATTTACACAGAAGCCTACCAATACTTAGCGCGCGTTTATCGGCCTGCGGGCAAGTCGGAAGAAGATGCTGAAATTGCTTTTAAACTAGGTTACAGTTATTTTTCCGAACAAAAATACCAACTGGCGCAAGG
Source organism: uncultured Cytophagales bacterium (assembly GCA_938039675.1). Lineage (GTDB taxonomy): Bacteria > Bacteroidota > Bacteroidia > Cytophagales > Thermoflexibacteraceae > Rhodoflexus. Next base: position 236,364 of record CALHUI010000003.1, on the reverse strand, counting down.
TGTATTCAACCGATTGAAAAGCGGTGGCAGCAGCTACGCAACCGCAGCAAGCTATTATGCAGGCTACATTGCCTTTCAGGACAAGCGCTATCAGGAAGCGCTGCCCGACTTGGAGCACGCCGCCACCGACAGCCGCTACACAGATGAGGCTAATACACTGATTTTCAACATTCACTACCTCCGCCGCGACTATAACCGCGTCATTGGTTTTGCCGAACAATTGGAACGACAAGGCAAAAAGATTCCTGCCAACCTGCAAGCGCCTCTTGCCGACAGCTATTATGCTGCCAACCGCTGCGACAAAGCCCTGCCCTTGCTGGAAGCACTCGCCCGTCAGAAAAGCAAGGACCGCTCCATATATTACAGACTGGGGCATTGCTACAAACTCAGCAAGCAGTTGCAACAAGCCGTTAATGCTTACAGCAGAGTGGCAGAGGGCAACGATTCGCTCGCACAAATGGCTGCCTACCAAATGGCACTTAACTATATTGATTTGCGGCAGCAACAGGCAGCGGCCAATGCCTTCAAGCGTGCCCGAGACCTAAACTTTGACCGCCGCCTGCGCGAATTGGGGGCTTACAACTTTGTCAAGGCCAATTTTGAGATGAAAAACTACTCCGATGTGATTGACGGCGCTACCTTCTACGAACAGCAATTTCCGCAAGGCGAGTATATGGACGAAATCTCTTATCTGAAAAGTGAAGCGTACATCAGCGGCGGCAATTATGCAGGAGCTTTGCGATACATCGAGCAGATTCGCAACCCGAATCAACGCCTGCAAGCCGCTTATCAGCGCATTGCCTTTAACTATGCCGCCATTTTGTATAACGAAGAAAAGTTTGCACAAGCCATTGAGGCACTGCAAAAGTCGCTGCGAAGGCCGATAGCCGGCGACTTGGTGCAGGCTGCGCACTTCTGGATGGGAGAAAGCCTCGTTCGTCAGGATAAACCGGACGAGGCTATCCGCGCATACAATCAGGTGGCCAATACCGCCAAAGAATATCCCACCGCTGTCTATGCCTTGGGGTATATTGCCTTCAACAAAGAAAACTATACACAGGCAGAACAACTTTTTAGGCAGTTTCTCAACCTTAACAGCCGACAGAACCGTGCCGATGCCCAAACCCGCATAGGCGACTGCCGCTATATCAACCGCGATTTCAGAGAGGCACTATCGTTCTACAATCAGGCATTGACAGTAGCCGAAGCTGATACCGACTACATCAATTATCAGATAGCACTGTGTAACGTAGGCTTGCAAAATCGCGATGAAGCCATCCGCATTTTAGACCGCATTATAGCCAACCGCAGCTCACGCATGGCGGCTTCGGCCATATTTGTAAAAGCCGAATTGCAATTTGAGGCCGAGCGCAAAGATTTGGCAGTCCGTACCTATTCACAGCTTATCGCCGACCACCCCAACAGCGAACAGGTGCCCGATGCGCTGTTTAAACGGGGAATGGCATACGGCATTTTAGGGCAAAACAATCAGGCCATTGCCGACTACAAAGCCATTTTAGACCGTTTCCCTATGCACCCGAACGCAGCGGAGGCCATAAATTCCTTACAAGAAATGAATGACCGAGGCGTACCTGTGCCCGATTTTGAGCGCTATAAACAGGCCTACATCCGCAACAATCCGGAGAGTAACACATCCATACAATTGGACTTCAAGAGCGCACGCGTGCCTTATGACAATGGCAACTACGCCGCAGCCATTCATACGCTCAACGACTTTATCAAACGGTATCCGGCCTCTGCCTTCACCGATGAGGCGCGATTCATGCTTGCTTTCTCCATGGACGAAACAGGCGATAAACGCGGTGCCATTCAGCAATACAGCCTTGTGAGAGGCAGCAGCAGCCTTCGGTCGGGTTTGCGCGCCGCCGAGCTGGAACTTGAACTTGGCGATGCACAGGCTGCATTTAACCGCTACCGCAGCTTGCAGCCACTGGCTACCGATAACCGCAATTTGGCACGTGTGATGATAGGCCTTATTCGCTCCTCGTTTCAAATAGGTCAAACTGCTCAAACAGAAGCCTACTGCAACGATGTGATTTCCCGCAACCTGTCTGTCGGAGGGGCACGCGCCGTGGCAGAATTGCACCTTGGCAAAATCATGCTGGAACGCACACAACCCGACCGTGCACTGGCACAATTTCGTCAGGTAGCCAACAACTACACCGATGCCAGCGGTGCCGAAGCGCTGTATTTGGCAGGCACGACCCTGCGGTTGCAAAAAAATTACAATGCTTCCATCAACGAACTGACCAAAATGAAAACACAGTTCGAACATCATCCCGATTGGGTGGCCGAGGCCTTCCTGCTGATTGCCGAGAACTACATTGACCTGAACAATCTCTTTCAGGCACGCGCCACGCTCAACTCCATCATAGACTACACCAAAGACCCAACCATTAAGCAACGTGCAAGCAAGCGCCTGAGCGAAATATGACAGTTAGCACACAGGTAAACAGCAAATTGCGCCAATGAACATGGATTATGCTTGGAGAGCAAACACGCAGAAACGGCGTAAACTCGTACAATCCGGCCGCAATCAGCCTTTAAAACAACAATATGCCATGAAAAAAATTTTGATAGTATTATGGTTGGTTATGCCGCTTTCGGCAGCCGCCCAGAAATTAGACGAAGGAAAATTTGAAGTAGAAAAAGAGCGCGTACTGCGACTTTCCAAAGCATCGCGCAGTTTTGAGCGAATGCCCAAGACGGAACTTTCCGAAGGCAACACCGCTCAGCAATACCAGTTGCCGCGCTTTAACTATACCTTGCCTTTGTTGGCAGTCAATACTTCGCCCTTGCGCCAGCAAGTAGCACAAAAAAAGGATGCCCCCCCCTTCCGCAACCTTGCCAAGGCGGGTTTCGGCAATTACAACTCTCTCTATGCAGAACTATTCCTGACCGCACCGAAAGATGCCGATTGGCAGTATAAGGTGCACGGGCTGCATTTTTCCTCACAAACCGGGCCTGTGGACGGTAAAAACTCGGGTAACAGCCTGAACCAAATTCACGGCGAGCTTGCCAAATTTATGAACAACGGCAAAATTTACGGCAACGCCACCTACCGCCGCGACGGGCTGCATTTCTACGGGTACAGCCCCTTGCAAAGCAGCACCGTTGAACGCAGCGATATCCGCCAAACTTTCTCACTGACCGAAATCAGAGCCGGCTATGAAAATATAGACCCCATTGCAACTTTCCAATACAGGGCTGAGGGCGGCTTTTACCTGTTTACTGACCGCTATAAGGCCAGTGAAGCGACTTTTCAACTTGCAGGCAACTTAGACGCAAAACTCGGCGAAACCTCTTATCTGACCACCGACCTTTCGTTAGACCTCATCAACCGCCGCGACGAGGTCGGCGGGCAAACACGCAACCTGCTCATTTTCGCACCCAAATATGAACTGCGGCAGGAAGGTTTCACCATCAGCGCAGGCGTGCGTGCCGTAGCAGACGGCGACTCGCTTACTAACCAACCCAAAGGCAGGTTCTACCCCATTATTCATGCCTCTGCCGATTTGGTGAAAGACCGCCTAACAGCATTTGCCTCATTGGAAGGCAACACTATCCGCCGCACCTTTCGCAGCATGGCAGAAGAAAACCCCTTCTTAGGCCCTAATGTAGCACTGGCACATACGAGCCAATTGTGGGAAGCTACGGGCGGCCTGCGCGGCAATATTTCCACACAATGGGGCTTTCAGATAAAAAGCAGCTACGGCGTTTATCGCAACCTGCACTTTTTTGCTAACAGCGCATCAGATTCCAGCAAGTTTAACATCCTGTATGACAGGGGCAAAGTGCCCGTTTTTCAGGTACAAGGCGAACTGAGCTATGCCACGGGCAGATTGAAACTCATCGGTAAAACAGGATTTTTCGGCTATAACACGCAAGACTTGGCGCGCCCTTGGCACCGTCCGCTGTTCACTGCCAATTTGAACGCTTCCTACCTGATAGAGAACAAGTTGCGCGTCGGTTCAGATTTGTACCACTTGGCCGGCATCAGGGCATTCAGCCCGCGCACAGGCGCTCAAATCAGCCTGAAGCCGATTTTTGACCTCAACTTACAGATTGACTATTTTATTAACAATCAGTTCTCCGTATTTCTGGGAGGTTACAACCTGTTTTCGCAGCGCTACCGGCGGTTTCTGAACTACGATGTGCGCCAACTGACCGTATTAGGAGGGGTCGGAATTGCTTTTTAGACGCTGATTGGCTTAATTTGAAAACAATATTGCCTTGTTTGGCAGTCAAAGTCTCTCACAGACACTGCCATACTCCATGTACCCCCTAAACCAAGATTGACAATGGACAACCATATTCGCCAACTGTTGAGTAAAGAAAACCACCTAACCGTGCCATGGTTAGGTACATTTGCCGCGCATCATATCACCGCTCAAATTCTCAAAGATGAAGGAGTGATTCTTCCGCCGCGCAAACAAGTAACATTTGACGATACGGAACAGGAAGACAGCAGCAACACTTTTCAAAACTACATTATCGGAACGGAACAGATTGGCGTTGATGAATTTAACAAAAACTTGGAAGCCTATGTCAATAAAATCAATGAGCAAATCAGCCGATACGGACTCTATGAAATTCCGGGTGTAGGCTATCTAAAACGCAATGCGGACGGCAAACTACTGATTGAAAACAACACCGACTACAACCTGCTCGAGAGTAGCTACGGCCTGCCCAAACTGACCGCCCGCCCGATTCAAGCAGCAGAACCGCAAAAGAGCAAGCCTGTTAAAGATGAACCCGCACAGCAAACAACTGCTCAGGAACAACCCGACAATACGCAACAAACTGCCCAAGAAAGCGCTCAAACCATCCCTGCCGCTGGTAACGGAAAAAACAACAATGCCGATAAGGTATGGTGGTTAGCCATGATTCCGCTGATTATGCTGTTTGTTTTTCTCATCTACCTAATGGTGGATGAAACCGCACAGTTGCAATTCCGCGCGTGGGTGAGCGGTGACGCGCAGGAACAAGTCATCACTGAACTTCCACAAGAAGAGAACACGGGCGACAATATACCCTTTGACGAAAATACCGACATTAGCAGCGGAAATGACAATAATTTTTCCGACAATGGTACTATTGCAGAGCCTGCACCCGAAACGCAACCCGAGCCCGTCAAACCTGCTATTGACGAATCTAAGGGCGGCTATATGGTAGTTCTTGGCAGCCTTGCCAAAGAGTCAGCTGCCCAAAAATTACAAAAAGAACTTGCCAAAAAAGGTATAGAAACGGAGATTGTTTACAATAGCAAAATAAAAACTTATCGCATTGCTATCACGGGTTTAAGCGAAGCCGCCGCAAAAAGCAAGCGAGAGGAGTTGATAGAACTTGTACCGGCAGCATGGATAGCCAAGCCCAACCAGTAAGCCGAATAAGCGCATGAATCAGCCTGAACAGGAAATCATTCGCCTGAAACAGCAATTGGCCTCCGCCGAGCAAACACTGCGGGATTTACAAGTACTTACGGGTACTGCCGCCATTGAAATTGATTTTACGGCACGTAAAATCCGATGGACAGAGGAAGCCTACCGCCTGTTCGGGCTTTCTTTTGCTACTCATGCCTCTTTGCCGGGCAACTACTTTTTTAAAACCATTCACCCCGAAGATGCAGCTTCGGTCATGCAGAAACTCAAAGAAGCGACCAACCGCCAACAACCGCTGGCATTGGAATATCGCATCCTGCTGCCCGACGGCAAAGTGCGGCACATCGGGCTACGCGCTCATGTGAGCAGCTATAACCCCCTGATTTACAGAGGAATCATGCAGGAAATATCACCTGATTTGCCTGCTGATAAATTCCAAAGCCAACGCCTGCAACAACTGCTGCAAAATACCAATGAAGCCATTATAGTAACCAATGCGCTGTTCGTAGTAGAATTTTGGAATGAAGCCGCCGCACAGATGTACGGCATCAGCGCTTTGGAGGCTATCGGCAAAAAATGGACAGATTTGATTACCACACAGTTCCGATACGGACAACCCATTGAACAAATACACGAAGATTTGCTGCAAAAAAAATTTTGGCAAGGAGAAGTCAAACAGCGTGTGCAAGGCGGCAAACAGCGTTCCTTACAGCTTTCCATGCGATTGCTGCCTACCTCCCGCCCCGATGAACTGCCCGATATTCTGATTTCAACAACGGATATCTCCGCCTATTTTGCAGCCGAAGAACAGGCCGACAAGTGGAAAACAACCTTAGACCTGCTTTTTGACAACATCCCCGGCTGGATTTATATGCTCAACCGCGAACTGGAAATAATAGGTTGTAACCGCAACTTTGCACAGGCGATGAACTTTGAAAAGCCCTCCGACCTTATCGGCATGACTTTCGCCGACCTGCCGATTACTTCCGAATGGGCAAGCAAGGCACGCAGTCAAATAGCAGAAGTGCTGGCCGGAAAAGTGTTTGCTTCAGTAATAGAACCTCTTGTTACCTCACATGGCGAAAAATTTTGGCTGCAAAGCAATAAAGTACCCCTCCGCGACAGCATCGGGCAAATTTTGGGCATCCTCATTACATCGGAAGATGTTACCGAAAAGCGACGCATAGAAGAAAAACTTCGCGAACAGGAACGCGAACAGGAGCGCATCCGTTCGCTGGCCATCATTCAGGGGCAGGAGGACGAACGCAGGCGGCTCGCAATGGATTTGCACGATGGCGTAGGTCAATCACTGACCGCACTGCGCCTGCAAGCCGATTACCTGAAAAACAGCCTGCTTCCTAATGAGCAACAGCAAAACCTACAATCTATTGTTGACCAAATCGTTCAAGTACAACAGGAAATCCGTCGCATCTCACGCAACCTGATGCCAAGCGTTCTTAACGATTTTGGGCTAGCAGAAGCACTGGAATTTCTCTGCCATACTACTGAGCAAAACAGTTCTATTGAAATAGAACGCCGTATTTTTATTGACACAAACCGCTACGAAAGTGCTATTGAAATCTGTATTTTTCGCGTTGCCCAAGAGATTTTTAACAATACCTTCAAATACAGCGAAGCACGCCACCTCTATTTGGAACTGCGCGACGAAGGCAACCGGTTGGAACTCATTATTGAAGACGACGGCAAAGGTTTCGACCCGGAAACCGTCAGCAGAGGACAAGGCCTTGCCAATATGGCACAGCGTGCCCGCCTGCTCAACGGCAACCTGCACATTGAAACCTCACCGGGCAATGGCTGCCGCATCACAACCGTGATTCCTTACGACGACGAAGTAGTAAAAAATTAAGTTTAGGTAAGGATGTCTGACGATATTTAGGTTTATTTCGTATGTTTGCGTCATACGAAATACTATGCAAGCTAAGACCGAACACTTTTCCACTGATTTACAAACCATTGCGCAGTACGCACGGCTACTCTCGCACCCTGCGAGGGTAGCTATTATCTACCTGTTGGCAGAAAAAAAGCAGTGCATTTCGGGCGATATTGCCGAAGAACTGCCGTTGAGCCGCTCTACCGTCAGCCAACATTTGCAGGAACTCAAACAGGGCGGGCTTATCAAAGGCGAAATTTGCGGGTTGAACGTCAATTACTGCCTCAATACGGAAAAATGGCAGGAAGTCCGACAATATTTTGAATATTTTTTCAATCAAACCACCACATCTTTTGACTGCGATTGCTGATTTTACCATGAAAACCGTTTTACTCACCGTCTCACTATTCCTCACAAGCATCATGTCAGGTTCTGCACAAAACCTATTGCCTGCGCTGCAAGAGTATTGCAGAGGCATTGAAGCCGAATTCAACCAAATCAGCGATGAACGTAAAGAAAATTTGCAGAAAATTGCTGCCTACGTGAAAGCCAAAGCTGATGCGGGCGAAATCATCCGTCTGACTTTCGTTTGTACCCATAACTCGCGCCGCAGCCAACTGGGGCAGGTTTGGGCAAAAACGGCGGGCATGTACTACGGCATTGCTCCCGAAAAATTGGAAACTTTTTCGGGCGGAACGGAAGCTACCGCCTGCAACGAACGCACCATAGCCGCTTTACAACGTGCCGGTTTTCAGGTAAGTAAGGCTGGGGAAATCAGCCCGACCAACCCGATTTACGCACTCACTTTTGCCGAAGGTCAAGCCCCGTTGCAGCTGTTTTCCAAAGTGTATGGCGATGCTTCTAATCCGCAAAAGGACTACGCTGCCGTGCTGGTCTGCTCACAAGCCGACGAAGCCTGCCCAATGGTGCGCGGTGCATCGGAACGCATCTATCACGGCTATGAAGACCCCAAAAAATCGGACGGAAGCCCCGAAGAATCAGCAACTTATGATGCCACTTGCCGCCTGATTGCACGGGAAATGTTTTATGTATTTGCCTTGCTGAAAAACTGAAAAACATCTCAAACAAACATCCACTCTAACCAATAATCAATGCTGATGACTACTGCTCACTATCTCGCGCTATGGCAAGAAGCCCGCACGCGCTTTTCCAATCAGTTGCAAGCCATTACCGTGCAGGATTTGCACAAAAAACTCGGTACAAGCCCCAACAGCGTGGGTTTTCTAATTCGCCACGTTGCCGACGTGGAATTGCTTTTTGCCAAGAATGTTTTTAAAAAAACTGACGTTCAGGTAGTTGCGCGCACGGTGATAGACAAGCGTGATACAGGCGAATGGACTCATCTTGCCGACTTGCTCGCCTATCAGCAAACAGCTTTTGAGCAATTGCAAGCAGCCATTCAGGCAACGACCGATTGGGAAGGCACCGTCGCAACCCCCGAATTTGGCACTAAGACCAAAGCCGAAGCACTTGGGCGCATTGTGTCGCATACCGCCTATCACGCAGGGCAGCTGGCTATAGTGCTGAAATATGGGAACTGATTATGATACACAAACCTGACAGGTCTTTAAAGACCCGTCAGGTTTAATCTATTGAATTTCAATTTGTTACGTAAATTTTCTTCGCAAGTCAATATTGATTTTGATGAATACAGCAAAAAAACAACTCTCATTCTTAGACCGCTATCTGACGGCTTGGATTTTCCTTGCCATGTTTGCAGGTGTAGCCATCGGTTATTTTTTTCCGCAGAGCGAAAATTTTCTTAACCAATTTCAGGTAGGAACAACCAATATTCCGATTGCCGTCGGGCTGATTTTGATGATGTATCCGCCGTTGGCAAAGGTGAAATATGAGGAACTGCCCAAAGTATTCCGCAACAGGCGGATTTTGGGGCTTTCGTTGCTGCAAAACTGGGTCATCGGGCCGCTGCTGATGTTCGGGCTGGCGGTGATTTTCCTGCCCGATAAACCCGACTATGTCATCGGCTTAATTATGATTGGCATTGCTCGCTGCATTGCCATGGTGATTGTTTGGAACGACCTTGCCAAAGGCGACAACGAATATGTAGCGGGGCTGGTAGCTTTCAACAGCATTTTTCAGGTACTTTTTTACAGCGTTTATGCCTATTTATTCATTACGCTGCTGCTGCCGATGTTTGGTTTTGCGGGTGCGGTGGTCAATATCAGCATCGTCGATATTGCTATGAGCGTGCTGATTTATCTCGGCATCCCGTTTTTTGCGGGTATGCTGACTCGTCGTTTGCTCATACGCGCCAAAGGCACAGAATGGTATCAGCGGGTATTTCTGCCCAAAATCAGCCCAATAACGCTGGTGGCACTGCTGTTTACGATTCTGGTTATGTTCAGCTTGAAAGGGCAAATGATTGTGGATATTCCGTTAGACGTAGTGCGCATCGCTGTTCCGCTGACTTTTTATTTTGTCATCATGTTTTTTACTGCCTTTTGGCTTGCCAAACGCGCAGGGGCGGACTATGCCAAAAGCACCTCGTTGGCTTTTACGGCAGCGGGCAACAATTTTGAGCTGGGCATAGCCGTTGCCGTAGCTACTTTCGGCATTCAATCGGGGCAGGCATTTGCCTGTGTCGTTGGGCCGCTGATAGAAGTGCCCGTGCTGATTCTGTTGGTCAATGTTGCCTTGAAGTGGGAACGGCGGTTTGCATCGCAATAGGCAGTTCAACAAAATATGATATAGCAATCAAACCTGACAGTTTTCAAGACCTGTCAGGTTTGATTTTTAATAATTTGCACATTTTTTTTGCAAACCACTTATACTGCAATACAGATAAGCATTCATGCAGCTGCTCATAATCAACCCAAATAACAGTTGTATTCAAAAAGCGTAAAAATCTGCCTGTTTACTTAGGTTACAAACAAAACCCCTGTTCTACGGTATATTTGCAACATTACAGAACGGAACTTTAACCAAAAACACCATGTCTTTCGGAATTTTTCAAGTACCGCCGCCTGCCAATGAGCCCGTAAAAAGTTACGCACCCGGTTCGCCCGAAAAGCAGGCACTCAAAGCTGCTATTGCCGATATGCGCAGCCGCACCGTTGATATCCCGATGTATATCGGCAGTGAAAAAATTTATACCGACAACAAGCATCGACTTGCCCCTCCGCATGACCACCGCCACACACTCGGCTACTTTTCGGTAGGCGACAAAGGGCATGTAGAGCAAGCCATTAATGCGGCGCTGGGTGCGAAAGAAATGTGGGCAACCATGCCGTGGGAGCATCGCGCGGCCATTTTCCTCAAAGCAGCCGACCTGATTGCAGGGCCTTATCGCGTCAAGTTGAACGCTGCCACCATGCTGGGGCAGTCTAAAAATGTATTTCAGGCAGAAATTGACTCTGCATGTGAAATCATTGACTTTTTGCGCTTCAACGTATATTTCATGCAGGAAATCTACCGCCAGCAAGTAGCCAGCGCACCCGGCATATGGAACAGACTGGAACACAGACCATTAGAAGGCTTCATTTTTGCCGTTACACCTTTTAACTTTACTGCCATTGCAGGTAATTTGCCTACCGCACCTGCCATGATGGGCAACACCATTGTATGGAAACCTGCCTTCACACAGATATACTCTGCCAATGTGCTCATGGAAATCTTCCGCGAAGCAGGCGTACCCGATGGCGTTATCAACCTGATTTACGTAGATGGCCCGGAAGCAGGCGAAGTGGTATTTAAGCATCCTGATTTTGCAGGCCTGCACTTTACGGGCAGCACGGGCGTATTCCGCCACTTGTGGCAAACTATCGGCAACAACCTGCCGATTTACAAAAGCTACCCGCGCATTGTAGGCGAAACAGGCGGTAAGGACTTTGTTGTGGCACATAAATCTGCCGACGCTAAGGCAGTAGCTACGGCACTCATTCGCGGTGCGTTTGAATATCAGGGACAGAAATGTTCAGCGGCTTCCCGTGCCTATATTCCTTCCAACTTGTGGGAAGAAGTGAAAAATTATATGATTGCCGACTTGGAAAGCATACGCATGGGCGGCACAGAAGATTTCCGCAATTTTATCAATGCCGTTATTGACGAAAAAGCCTTTGATAAAATTGCAGGCTACATTGAGCAAGCCAAAAAAGATGCAGGCGTTGAATTGGTTTGGGGTGGCAACTGCGATAAATCCGTCGGTTATTTTATCCAACCTACCATCCTGAAAGTGGAAGACAACCAATACCGCACAATGGTGGAAGAAATTTTCGGCCCTGTACTGACGGTCTATGTCTATCAACCCGAACTGTTTGAGGAGGTGCTGGAACTGACCGACCAAACCTCGCCTTATGCGCTCACGGGCAGCATTTTTGCAAAAGACAGATATGCCATAGAACTTGCATCGCGCAAACTGCAAAATGCCGCAGGTAATTTCTACATCAACGACAAACCAACGGGTGCAGTAGTTGGCCAGCAACCTTTTGGCGGAGCACGCGCTTCGGGAACTAACGACAAAGCCGGTGCGATTTACAATCTGTTGCGTTGGGTTTCTACCCGCACCATCAAGGAAACCTTTGTTCCGCCAATCGACTACCGCTATCCATTCATGGTGGAGGAGTAAGACTGATTGATTGATGCAAAATAAATAAACCGCAAAATGTCGATATACTACGTTTTTATACAAAAAACCTGATAGGTTTTAGAGACCTGTCAGGTTTATGTACTTATATTTCAGCAACTTACAAAAAATATCTTTTTGCAACCTGCTTTTACTTTTGTATATATGAGGCGTTTTAACGGAAAGTTTATGCCTTATTATATACGTACTTCAAAAACTCGTTGCGCACAGATTCTTCGCGGAATTTGCCGCCGTAGAAAGAGGTTACAGTACTGGAATTTACGTCCTGCACGCCGCGAGAGCATACACACATATGCGTAGCATCCATAATCACAGCTACATCTTCCGTTTGCAGTACCTCCTGTAACTCCTTGGCAATCTGGTTCGTCAGTCGCTCCTGCACTTGCGGGCGACGGGAGAAATACTGCACAATGCGGTTCAGTTTAGAAAGGCCGATAACTTTACCACTGGAAATATAAGCAACGTGGGCGCGCCCGAAAATCGGTACAAAGTGGTGCTCACAGTTTGAATAGAATGTGATGTTGCGCTCTACCAACATTTCTCCGTATTGGAATTTATTATCGAAAAGTTTGGCAACAGGCTTATTGGCGGGGTTTAATCCGCTGAAAATTTCTTTTACATACATTTTAGCCACCCTGTGCGGCGTTCCTTTCAAGCTGTCATCGGTCAAATCCAGACCAAGGATGTCCATAATGTGGCGAAAATGCTCTTCAATTTTTTTGATTTTGGTTGCATCGTCCATCTCAAACGCATCTGCCCGCATGGGAGTGTCGTAAGAAGTAGCTATATGCTCGTCACCGATTTGGTCTGTGAGCTCCTCGATGCTGTGGTCATGGTTGCAGTTGTGCGCATGTCCGTTTTTATGAGTGTATCCGTTGCCGTTAGGCCGGAAATTCAACAAAATTTCGTTCTGTTTCATAAAGTGTTACTTTGAGGTCTAATGATGGGTGGATGTGTTTCCTTAAAAGATGCCAAATAACCACAGCAATGTTCTCTGCCGTAGGGTTGAGATTTTTAAAGTCATCTACATCTAAGTTTAAATTTTTGTGGTCAAAACGGTCTGTTACGTGTGCTCTAATCAGGTCTGAAAGGACTTTCATGTCCATTACATACCCAGTCAGCGGGTCGGGTTCTCCTACTACCTTGACAATCAGTTCGTAGTTATGTCCGTGATAATTGGCGTTGTTGCACTTGCCGAAAATTTTTGCATTTTCTTCTTCGCTTAGTGCAGGATTGTGCAAACGGTGAGCAGCGTTAAAATGTTCTTTCCTATAAACGGCAACTTTCATTGGTTAGTTCAAAATAAACAGCAAGTTAATATTCAAGCACCTGTGTTTTGCAGCAAAAGCGCAACTTTCAGTACTACCGCTGCATCTACGCCTGTGCAAGCAATCAACCTATGTTTAAAACCTTTTGCAGTGCGTTTTGTTTAATGTTCACCCGAATATAATTAAACATTTTAATACCATGGTATTTGATGCGGTAATTATTGGCAGCGGTATGGGGGCTTTAAGTGCGGCTGCGCTGTTGGCTGCCGATGGGCTCAAAGTAGCTGTTCTGGAACAGAATTGGCTACCCGGCGGCTGTACAAGTGCCTATTGGCGCAAGGGCTTTGTTTTTGAAGCAGGTGCAACCACGCTGGTCGGGCTGGATGAAGGGATGCCGCTGCAAGCCGTGCTACAACGAACAGGCATCCACATTGATGCAGTACCGCTGAAAATGCCCATGCAAGTACATCTGTCCGATGGCCAAACAATTACCCGCTACCAAGACCTCAACCAATGGATTGCCGAAGCAGAGCGCGTATTCGGTAAAGAAGGGCAGCGGCTTTTCTGGGAGTTTTGCTACCGCATCAGTCGGTTTGTTTGGCGCACTTCGCTGCAGCAGACCGCCTTCCCTCCTACTTCGGCCGGCGACTTGATGCAATGTGCACTGCGAGCAACCCCCGAACAATTGCGCTATGCAGGCTACGCGTTTTTTTCTACCGAATGGCTGCTGAAAAAATACAACCTGCACCGCAATCGTCTGTTTGTAGACTTTGTGAACGAGCAACTGCTCATCACTGCTCAAAACTATGCGCCGGAAGTAAACGTATTGTTTGGTGCAACGGCTTTGTGCTACACCAATTTTGGCAACTATTATGTCAATGGCGGGCTGATTCAGCTTGTGCAGCCTTTTGTAGATTACATTGAACAAAAAGAAGGCAAAGTATTCTTGCGGCACAAAGTAACGGCAGTTGGCACAACGGATGATGGCTACTGCGTCAGTGCGCATATAAAAGGGAAGAAATCCGTTGATTTTCAATGCCGCTTTCTCATTTCGGGCATACCGATTAATAACACGCTGCCGCTGTTCAACGGCAAAATCCCATCTGCCACGCAAAAACGCCTACAACACCTCAAAAAACAACAGTTAGACTCCCCCCAACTGAACAGTGCTTTTCAAATGGGCATCGGGTTTCGACCTCACAAGTCCTACGAATGTATCCACCACCAGATTCACTTGCGCGCACCTTTGCCCGAAACAGGCTCAGCCAGCATTTTTCTTAGCCTCAGTCACCCCGATGACCACTCGCGCAGCGATGAACCGGGACTTGCCGTTGCTTCGGTGAGTACCCACGTAGCGCATCCGGCAGCGCACATGCACTTTGACAAACAGGTAGCAGAACAAGCCGTTATTCAGCACCTGTCAGAACTTGATTTTATCAAACCTGAAAATATTGTTTACAAACATTCCTCTACGCCTGCCGCTTGGGAAAAATGGACGCAACGGCAGTATGGTTTTGTCGGCGGTTATCCGCAATTCATGCGCATTAAGCCTTGGCAGATGCTCGATGCCCGATTAGACGGCCGACGCGCCTACATTTGCGGCGATACAACATATCCCGGACAAGGAATACCCGGAGTAGTATTAAGCGGCATTATTGCCTATGAAAAGTTGAAGAGAGATTGGTTATAATGTACGTTGCGGTTAAAGCATTTGCATTACTTTTGCAAAATAGCTTTTATATAAGTATTATTAACAAATACATTAATAATATTTGCAAAAATTGCATCTATTACAGCGGTCTTGAAGCCGAGTTTTTGCGCAAACATTTTGCAACGGATAACCTCATTGGGGTCTATATTCCCGTCAATCATCATCATACCTACCAAGTCGTGGAGTTGGTTTAAACGTTCGCGGTTGCTGTCAGGCGGATAAAATATCACGTCTTGCGGGTTTTTCAACACATCCATAAACTCCTCATCGGGCATGTAAATGCGTTCTCATGTGCCACAAACAGTCTATTTCTTCACGGGTAATTTCGCCATCGGCAGCAGCCACAGAAAGTAGGTTCATCATGGACTCTTACGGCACTTGGTTTCAGCGCCGGAAAATAAATTTTTGAAGAAACTCATAAGAAAGTGGATTGATAGATTAAAGATTAAGAGATTAGGAATCAGTTCATGCCTTGAAGTTGTACCATGCGCTGTGCAAATTCATCGGCGGCAGCGTTTAATACGCGAATGGTTCGTTTGAAAAAATCTTCCAAATCGGGAGAGCTGTCAATAAACTGCTCGGCCATTGCCCAAACGTGGTTATTGCGCTTCACCACTACCTTGCTCACCTTGATGCGCTCATTCACCTGATTGGCTACTTCCAGCGCCAGCCGTTTTTCCTGCTCGCTTTCTATTTCCCAAAAGTTGGGCATAACAACCCGTAGAAATTGCGGGTCGTTGTTATCGGTTGTTACGACAAAAAACTTGCCTTCAAACTTGAAAACAACATTTCCTTCTTCGTCTAAGCGCGGAACGTAGCCTTCGCTGCGGAGATAATCCATACAAAGTTTTGCAATCAGGTTCATGGTTGTGAATAAATTTAGATGGTGGTGTTTTTTCATTGTTTGATACCACATCTTCACAAATGTTCCCTGATTTTGAAAAAAATTTAGTTGCCGAATAAAAAAACGGCATCAGACCCTTGCCAATGCCGTTTTTCGCTGCAAGACATACACTTGCTATAAACCGTTGCTTTGTACGTGCTTGCCCGTAGAATCCTGAGCCTTCACATCGGAAGCTATCAGGTCGCGCAGTTCGTCCGGCGTAGGCAATACCCCCTCGTGAATAATGCGGCGCGCGCCTATCAGCCTGCGCCCGTAGTAAGACTGCCAATTGACATTGCTTACATTATCAATCGTAATGCCTCTGTTGGCAGCATGAATCATCATTAATTCCTCGCCCTGTTCGGAAATTACAAGCGCTGCATGGTTTACGCGGTAGCGACCTTTGCGGTCTTTGTTGCCGAAGAAAATTAAATCGCCTTTGCGGGCTTCCTCTATGCTTATCGGCGTGCCGAAAACAGCCTGTGAAGCAGAAGAAGGAGGCAGATAGTACCCGAAATTGCGCATCACAAAGGAAGTAAAGCCAGAACAGTCAAATGCTTTAGGTCCTTTTCCGGCACGACGGTACGGCCTGCCGATGTATTGTTTAGCAAAAAGAATGATGCTGTCGCGGAGTGATTCGCAAGGTTCGGGCTGCCACAGGTAAGAGGGGGTAAATATCGGTTGTGGGTCGGCAGCCAATTTTGGGAGTTCAAATTCCCATTGAACGGGCAATGTAGGAAGCGCGGTAATCGTAGCAGTTGATGCGGGCTGAGCTTGCTTAATGCGTCTGTTTCCGCTATCAGGGCGATTATTGACTAACGCTGAGAATGGACTGAATTGCGTACAACTTGTCAGTAACAAGAGCAACACACACAACCCCGTCCAAAGACTTCGTTGCAGTAAAATCATGCCTAATTATGTAGTTTGTTTAGAATAGCTTTGCACAATTCCGACGGCAAAAATAGCACGGATTTTCTAAAAACCTAATTTTAGCAAATATGAATCCCGAAAAATTGTACTAATTCAATATAAAAATAGATAAAAGATAGTCAGACCTTGATGAGGCACGCATGGTTAAACAACGCCAAGGTGATGACTTATTTTGAAGAAACCCGCATCCGATTTTTGAATCAGGTATTGGCATGGGACTGGGAACGCCATGGGCCGGTAGTTGCCAACGCGAACATCAACTACCACGTACCGATTACTTACAAAGGTGAATTGTACGGCTTTTTGCAATGCACGAACGTAGGCAACAAAAGCGTGACTTTCAACAGTTTGCTGGCTCAACCTGACGGAGAAGGTTGGCTGACGCTGGCAGAAGCTACGTTCGTGCTGGTGGGCTTTGATTTTGTTGCCATGACTTCTATGGCAATTCCATAGTCTTACAAAGAGCAATTACAGGCTGCTATTCATTAAGCAGCATATTCAATCAGCACATCTAAGGATACATATTGCAACGTTTTTTCGTGTGTAGCTTCCAAAATAATGGGGGGTGCTACGCCTGCCCGGTAGGCCTCTACCCATCGGGAGGCACAGAGACACCACTTATCGCCGGCTTTTAGGCCGGGAAAGCGGTACTCGGGGCGCGGTGTAATCAGGTTGTTGCCTCTGCGGAGTGAAAAATGCAGAAATTCATCGGTTACAACGGCACAGACCGTGTGCGTGCCCGAATCTTCTTCGCCTGTGTGGCAACAGCCGTCGCGATAATAGCCTGTCAATGGGTTTAAGCTGCATGGAATTAATTCGCTGCCTAAAACATTTTTTGCTGCTTGTTTCATAATGAACTACGATTTTTTAATGTGCTTCCAACCAGTTCTCGCCTATCCCTACTTCTACTTCCAGCGGTACTTCTAAGGTAAAGGCCGACTCCATCAATTCTTTTACTTTTGCGTGCATCGTTTCCTGCTCGGGGCGATATACGTCAAATACAAGTTCATCGTGCACCTGCAAAATCATTTTTGATTGCAAACCACTGCTTTTCAGCCAATTGTGAATTTTTATCATGGCTATTTTAATCAAATCGGCGGCGCTGCCCTGTATGGGGGCGTTGATGGCGTTTCGTTCGGCAAAACCTCGTTGGGTGAAGTTGCGACTGTTAATATCGCGCAGGTAGCGGCGGCGTTTCAGAATGGTTTCAACGTACTCGCGCTCATGAGCAAGTTGCACCACCTCGTCCATATATTTTTTAACGGCGGGGAATTCGGCAAAATAGGCGTTAATCAGTTCGGTGGCCTCTTTACGCGGGATGTTGAGCCGTTGTGCCAATCCGAAGGCCGAAATGCCGTAAATGATACCAAAATTGGCAGTTTTTGCACGACGGCGCATTTCACTGTCCACTTTTTCAATCGGCACTTTAAAAATTTTGGCAGCTGTAGCTGCGTGGATGTCGCGCTTTTGCCGGAACGCCTCTATCATAGATTCGTCTTTGCTGAATGAGGCCATAATACGCAACTCAATTTGTGAATAGTCGGCAGACATGAGCACAAAATCAGGGCTTCGCGGCACAAACGCACGGCGGATTTCGCGGCCCTTATCGGTGCGGATAGGGATATTTTGCAGGTTCGGGTTGTTGCTGCTCAGGCGGCCTGTAGCGGCTACTGCTTGATTATAGGTAGTGTGAATCAGGCCATCTTTGGGGCTGAGCAGTTGCGGCAGTGCATCTACATAGGTAGATTTCAATTTCTGTAACTGCCTGAAATCCAAGATGTGTTGTGCAATCGGATGCTCGGGGGCTAACTGCACCAAAATTTCTTCGCCTGTGGCATACTGCCCCGTAGCGGTTTTTTTGGGCTTATCAATCAGTTTGAGTTTGTCAAACAAAATCTGCCCCAGTTGCTTAGGTGAGCCGATGTTAAATTCCTCGCCTGCATCGGCATATACTTTTTGCTCAGCCGCACGAATATCAACTTCCAACTCTTTGGAATACGCCGCCAGTGCTTCCGTATCAATGCGCACGCCTGCCCGCTCCATATCTGCCAGCACTTGCACCAAAGGCATTTCTACCTCCCGAAAGAGTACTTGCAGCCCGTCTTTTTTGAGCAGAGGTGCAAATTTTTCCTGTAATTGGAAGGTAATATCGGCATCTTCGGCAGCATACTCGGTCAGGTCGGCAAGTGGCACCTCGCGGATGGGAATTTGTTTTTTACCACGCATGGTCAGCTCGTCGTAGCTGATAGTTTTGTAGTTCAGATAATTTTCAGCCATAACATCCATACCGTGCCTGCCCTCGGGCTCAATGAGATAATGCGCCAGCATAGTGTCGAACAATTCACCTTTGACCTCTATGCCGTAGTTGGCCAAGGCAATGAGGTCGTACTTCAAATTTTGACCGATTTTGCCGATTTTTTCGTTGGCAAACACTCCTTGAAACTCTTGTAAAACGGCAGCGGCGGCTTTGCGGTTTTCGGGCAGTGGCACGTAAAAAGCCTCTCCTTTGCGGTAACAAAAGGACAAACCTACGACTTCGGCCTCATAGGCATTTTCCGAAGTGGTTTCCGTATCAAAACAAAAAGCCTTTTGCATGCCCAGAAATTGAATAAGTTGGCGGCGCAGTTCGGGCGTATCTACTGTGTAATAATCAACGGCGACGGTACGTATGTTTTGCTTTTCCTTGCTATGCAAAAACTCCCCATTGGGTTTATGGGCTTCTTGCTCGGGTACAGGCTGCGCAAACAGCGAACCCTGTGCAGATGCAACAGCAGGTTTGGGGGGCTTCTCTTCGCCCGATTCTTCGCCAAAAAGACGCTTTTTGATGGTTCGGAATTCCAGCTCGTCAAGCAACTGTTTCAGCTCTTCACCTTTGGTGAAGTGTAACTTCAAATGTTCTTCGTCAAAAGACAAAGGCACTTGCGTGTTAATCTTTGCTAATTCTTTTGACATAAGCCCTTGCTCGGCATATCGGACAACGTTTTCTTTTTGCTTCCCTTTCAATTGGTCTGTGTTGGCCAGTAGGTTTTCTATGGTATCAAATTCGGCAATCAGCTTGGCAGCGGTTTTCTCACCAATGCCGGGAATGCCGGGAATATTGTCCACTGCATCGCCCATAAGCCCCAGAATGTCCACTACTTGCTCCACACGCTGAATCCCCCATTTTTCGCACACTTCTCGAGGACCTAACACCTCTACGCCATTGCCCATAAATGCAGGTTTGTAGAGGAGTATGTTTTCTTCTACCAACTGCCCGTAGTCTTTATCGGGTGTCATCATGTAAACCTGAAAGCCACGACGGGCAGCAATTTTGGCAAACGTGCCAATAATATCGTCTGCTTCGTAGCCGTCCAATTCCAGCACAGGGATGCCCATGGCGCAGCACAATCGCTTCACCAAAGGAATGGCAACGGTAATATCTTCCGGTTGTTCCTGCCGTTGTGCTTTGTAGGCTTCAAAAGCCCTATGACGAAAAGTAGGCGTAGCTGTATCAAAAGCAACCCCCAAATGAGTGGGTTTCTCTTTGGCAATCACTTCCAGTAAGGTATTGGTAAAGCCGAAAACAGCGCTCGTATTCAAACCTTTGGAAGTAATGCGCGGATTTTTACTCAATGCAAAATGGGCGCGATAAATCAGCGCCATGGCATCCAGCAGAAATAACTTTTTCATAGGGCAAAATAAGTCAATTTTGGATTGCCGATTCGGGATTGGGCTAAATATCGGTTGAAATATACCGTTGTGCTGCTTCCGCATAAAAAAACAGCATTACAGGATTCAAAAAATCCACAATTAAAAAGAGTGTGTAAAAGATTCTCATTTTTTGGAAATTTGGCAGTAATTGACTTTATTATATACCATGAAGTCATTGTTAGCCAACCCCGACGGGTCTGTCAATTGGGAAAAAATTCGCAGCGACTATCCCAAAGTAGTTGATAATCAAATTAGTGCCACAGCTATGATGCGGCAAATGGAAGCCCTACCCCGACAAGATGAGGCTTTGTGGATAGCTTATTACGGTGCGCTGCAAACTTTACAGGCACGCGGTGTTTTCAATCCGTTAGAGAAGTTGCGGCTAACCAAACTCTCTCAGGAAACACTTGCCAAGGCTGTTGCGCTTGCTCCCGAAAATCCTGAAATACGCTTTTTGCGATTTTCTATCCAGTTAGGGCTGCCCGGCTACCTAAGTTTGAGCCATCATACGGTCGAAGACAGGGCTGTTATTTGCGAACAATTGCCACGCTTTGCTCACACAGGTGAGATTCCCTCTGAACATGTCAGTAAAATGGCTGCTTTCATGCTGCGCGAAGGCAGACCTGATGCTGCACAGGCGGCAGCTTTAAAAGCATTGATTTAAATATTTCATTTTGAACAACTTGCACAAAATATTTTCCGCAAACCGCTTGCCCTTACGTATAATCAATTGCGGATGATTTCCGTATCCTTGTAAATTTCCAAAATCTCGCGGGCAGGCTCGTAATTGTAACACAACTCCAATACACGACTGAGATAGTTAAATGCTTTTTTAGGTTCGTTGTTGTGCAGCCATGCCAGCCCGTAGTTATAGAGCAAGCCGGGATGATTGGCATTGCGCAACAGCATGGCGGAATAAAGAACGTCTGCCTCTACCATGTTGCCATCTTGTGCCAACCGATTAGCTTGTGCCATTTCTGTCAGAATCGGGTCTTGCTCTTTGCTCATCATGTATTTTAGGTACAAAGTAAAAGGTAAACCGACCAAATAGAGGGCGTTTCTCCAAATGGTTTCATCGTAAGTTCTCCCTGCACAGGTGTCGCAAATGTAGTTTTCGCCAAATGAAAATTCTTTCTCTTTGGGCAGCCAGAAAAAACGCACTTCGGGGTACATCTGCAAGCGCCCGTAGTAGTTGCAGCGCGGGCAAATATTGTATTGCTCCGACTTGAGCAGTAACTGCCGGTATTGGTTGAAAATGGTTGTACAATAATGACAATAAATGTATTCCGAAAAGATAGCAGTAGTATCGGTAGTAGCCTCGCAAACAGGGCAAGTAATGGTTCTGAATAGCTTACCCTTGCCTTCAGCCTCCCATCGCATCCGTGCTTGGGCAATATGCAAGCGGCTCAAATGCTGGTCTATGGCACTTTTCACGTTAAATGCAAAGCCATCGGCAACTTCTATCAACAGCGCACTTGTTTCGGGTAATACATTGACTGCCAGATTTTTAGGTAAGGCCAAATAAGGCTTCAAGATGACGGCAAGTTTCTCCTGATGACGATAAACATGTACGATGTCTTCTATCGGAATGGCATATTCGGTCAGTCGCAGACCACTTTCGCCATCGGCGCGTCCGTTCAGCGGAATAATAGACTGTTTTTTCCCTTCCTCATTCAAAAAGTGAAACCTGAAATTGAGATACGATGACGGCATAATTCAAATTTGCAATAAAAAATCAAAAAAACGAAGCCCCTGATTAAACCTTTTTTGCACAAGTTGTTCTAACCTGCAAAAGTGGCTGAATGATGAATCCTTTGAAGTATATTCGGGCAGAACGGGACAAGGCAAATGCCGATGCTCGGCATGAATGGGAAGTCAAACCCACCAAAAACATGGATACCGCAACCGATGACCGCAAAATTCTGGCTCAATTCAGGCAAGAATCATCCAAAAATTGGGCGTTTGACCAACTCATGCGAAAATACCAGCAAAGGGTTTATATGCTCATCCGCAAAATGGTGATTGACCACGACGATGCCGACGACCTCACTCAGGAGGTTTTTGTAAAAGTATGGCACAACTTAGACAAGTTCAGAGAAGACTCGCAACTGTTTACATGGCTTTATCGCATAGCCTCTAACGAATGTCTGAATTTTTTGGACAAGAAACGCCGCCGCTACTTCCTGCCCATTCACGATGTGCGCAAAGAATTGGCAAGCAAATTAGAGAGTAACAGTGGTTTTACGGGCGATGAAATTCATTTGAAACTGCAAAAAGCGCTGCTCACGTTACCCGATAAGCAAAAACTCGTATTCAATATGCGGTATTACGATGAGTTGAGCTATGAAGAAATTGCCGGTATTACGGGCACTTCGGTAGGTGCTTTGAAAGCATCTTATCATCACGCCGTTAAAAAAATTGAAGAATACTTAACCAATGCCTAAGCCATGCAACTAAACGATATACTCAAAAACGAACCTATATTTCGCACGCCGGAGGGCTATTTTGATACGTTGCCGCAAAAAGTAGCGCGCAAGGTGCGTGCGCCCAAAAAGGAAGCCTTTTCCCTGCCGGCATTGCTTCGCCTAACCTATGCAGTACCTGCAATGGTTGCGATTGTTGCCGTAGTCATAGCGATTTACAGCCTACAACCTACTGATAATCAAATGGAAGCATGGGTTTCAGTAGAGGAATTGCTCTTAGAAAACGATTTTTCGGAAGCTGAACTTTGGGATTATTATGCCATGCAAGCCGATGAAAACCAAGATACCATTACTATGGATGAACTTTTGTACGATATTTCGGAAGACGATGTTGAACAACTAATCCGCTAAACACATGAAAAAATACTTACCATATATTCCATATATTGCCTTTGCCATTATTTGCCTCTTGCTGCCGAAAGACAACTTGTACGCCCAGCAAATGCTCGACCGCGCCGAGATGGAAAAAATCCGCACGTCCATTATTCAGGAGCGACTGCAACTCACCGCCGAACAGGCCAAAAATTTCATGCCCGTGCTGAACCGCTACCGCAAGGAGCAAATGGAACTACGCCGGCAAATCATGAAACTGCGTCGCAAAAGTCTGGTAATGACCGATGAAGACCTGAGAAAAGCAATGGAGCAGGAGTTTGACCTGCGCGAAAAAGAGGTAGCACTTGCCCGCAAATATCACAAAGAATTTTTGACAATACTTAACATCCGTCAGGTAGCCGAACTGTACCAATCGGAGTTGGAATTTAAACGCCTGCTACTGGAACGGATAGGTAAGGGCACACGCCCGCCCGATGAGATGGATTGAGCAACCGGGAACAAGCCTTGCCTTGTCCTAACAGACATGCCCGCACACTGAAAAATACCATCTAACGATGTAGTTACTTTTATACTAATGCTTCATGTTGTCAGTTGGCGTTAAATATGCTGATTATCCATCCAATAGCAAATAATTTGCATTAGAAACTGAACGTAATACCCACTTGATGGTTGAGCATACCGGTAGCGGAGCGCGACTTAATGACAATAGTACGCGCCGGGTCATTGGGGTCAGGATAGACATCGCCGCGCTTGACGTAGGATGCCACCGTGCCGGGTAAATAGGCTGTACGCAGGTCTAACCACACATTTTCACCCAGTAAGATGTTAAGGCCGATGCCGCCGCCATAGCTGAGTGCTACATCTTCATGGTTCGGAACAGTGATAACATTAGAGTTGCGATTGTTATTGTTGTTCCACCAATTGTTCCGGTTGTTTTCAATTTCAGTAGCGGTGCGAAAATATTTTAAGCCGAACATCCCTTCAAAATAGGGGCGAATAGAACCACTGACATTGGGTTGCAGGCGCAATAGGGCATGGCCAGTAATAATACGGTTGCGGCGGGCAACACGGCTTGTAGTACCGTTGATGGCAGTAAACACGTCCACATTGCGCCCCATACCCATGTAACCAAAGTCCAAACCTGCAAAAACGGGTGATTTGCCGCTGATGCGAAAAGCAGCATTGATGCCATAGCCCCAAGGAATAACATCGCCTGCTACCTCCTGAAACTCGCTGATAGGCATACCAATCAGTCCGCCAAAGCCTATTTTGGCCACGTGGTTGCTGCCGGGGCGATTTTTGCGCCCGCGATTTATATCAATGGGACTGTTTTTAAATACCGGTTCTGATGAGGGTGGCGGGTTATCTGTATTTTGTGAAAATGCTGTTAAAGGGGCAAGTATAAGCGCTGCTCCTGCTGCATATCTAAGTAAGCGTTTCATAAAATGAATTAGTTTTTAGGTTTTGCAAAACCGACTTTACCCCTAAGGCAATGCCGGTTTGCTATTACAGACAGCAAACCACTGCGAAAGGTTGCTCATGCAATCCGAATAATGGCATCTTCTTGTTCAACCATGCTGCCGGCGGGTAAAAATACTTGTTTGACAACGCCTGCACGCGGTGCAGTAATGGTGCTTTCCATTTTCATGGCTTCAATAACGAACAGTGGCGTATTAACAACTACTTTATCACCTACATTGACCATAATTTTAGACAGGCGGCCTTGCAGCGGCGCACCGATTTCGCCCTCGTTTTGGGCTTTTCGGTTAGCAACTTTGGTAACTTTAAAACTGCGGTCGCGTACTTGCAAACGGCGGGTCTGGCCGTTGAGTTCAAAAGATACCGTGCGCATACCGTTCTCATCGGGCTTGAAAACCGCCAGTAGCCGCACCATGATAGATTTGCCTTCACTTAATTCTATGAGTACCTCCTCTCCTTCTTTCATGCCATAGAAAAATTGTGGCGAAGGCAGTACGGAAAGGTCGCCATAGCGATTGCGGTTCTCATTGTATTCTTCATACACTTTTGGGTAAAGCAAGTAGGAAAGCAACTCGTCCTCTTCCGATTCTGTGGGATAGCTTTTGTTGGAGAATTTCTTCTCAAAAGAGGATTTTTCGGCAGCAAAATTGACGGCAGGCAGGTTATAGCCCGGCACGCCGTAGTCGGGTTGCTCGTCTTTGAGCACCAAGCGCACGATTTGGGCAGGAAAACCCTCCGGCGGACGACCCATATCGCCGCGAAGCAGCTCTTTTACCGATTCGGGGAACGATAACTCATGCCCGCGCTGCCATACATCGGCTTCGGTCAGGTTGTTTGCCGTCAGGAAGAGAGCCAAATCACCTACTACCTTTGAGCTTGGCGTTACCTTGACAATATCGCCCAGCAACTTGTTGGCAACGACATAGTTTTTCTTGATTTGTTCAAATTTATCGCCCAACCCCAGCGCAATGGCCTGCGGGCGAAGGTTGGAATACTGCCCGCCGGGGATTTCGTTGTCGTAAACTTCGGCGGTACCTGCCTTCAAGTCAGACTCGAAGGGGAAATAATACTCGCGCACATCTTCCCAATAGGAAGCAAAGGCATTCAGTTTATGCAAATCTATGTCCTGACGGCGCGGGTGGTGTTCCAGTACAGCCACCAATGAGTTAAAATTAGGCTGTGCCGTCAGCCCCGACATGGAGGCAATGGAAACGTCAATAATATCAACTCCCGCATCAATGGCTTTGAGCAGCGTCGCGGACTGAATGCCTGCCGTATCGTGGGTGTGCAGGTGAATCGGCACGGAAACGGCTTTTTTCAGCTCGGTAATCAGCAATTCGGCACTGTACGGTTTCAGCAAGCCCGACATGTCCTTAATGGCTAAGATGTGGATGCCCAAATCCTCCAACTGCCGCGCCAAATCGAGGTAGTATTGCAGATTGTATTTGCTGTTGGGGTTCATAATTTCGCCCGTGTAGCAAACTGCACCTTCCGCGAGTGCATCGGTGCGTTCAACTACGGCGCGGATGCTGGTTTTCATCGCCTCCACCCAATTGAGCGAATCGAAAATTCGGAAAACATCAATGCCGTTGGCGGCAGCGCGTTCCACAAACTTTTCTACCAAGTTGGCAGGATATGACTTGTACCCAACCGCATTGGCGCCGCGCAGCAGCATCTGAAACAGCACATTGGGCATGGCGCCGCGCAAGCGGCGCAAGCGCTCCCACGGACATTCTTTCAGGAAACGCATCGCCACATCAAAGGTTGCACCGCCCCACATTTCCATAGAAAATACTTGTGGAACGTTGCGCGCGTAACTTTCTGCCACTCGCAGCATATCTATGGTTCGCATGCGCGTTGCCAGCAGCGACTGGTGGGCATCGCGGAAAGTAGTATCGGTAAAATGAACAGCTTTTTCCTGTTTCAACCACTCAATAAATTTCTCGCGCCCCAGTGCTTTCAAGCGGTCGCGGCTGCCCTGCGGAAACGCTCCGAAGCGGTTGCAAGCGGGTACTTTGGGGGTTCGGAACGGCTTTTCGGGCTTTGCGCCGCGCACATCGGGGTTGCCGTTTACAATCACATCTGCCAAATAATGCAGCAGGCGCGTGCCCCTGTCTAAACGCAGCGGCATTTTCAAAAGGTCAGGATTCTGTTCTATGAACTGAACCGTTGCTTTGCCTTTGATGAACTCGGGATGCGAAATCACATTGAGCAGGAAGCCGATGTTGGTTTTCACGCCGCGAATTCTGAACTCGCGCAGGGCGCGGTGCAGGCGGTCGCAAGCCCCCCAAAGTGTACGCCCTTTGGCAGTAACTTTTACCAGCATGGAATCGAAAAAGGGCGAAATGCGCACGCCCGGATAAGAACTGCCCTCGTCGGTGCGGATGCCGAAGCCGCCTGCGTTGCGGTAGGCAATAATGGTTCCGTAATCGGGCTTGAAACCGTTCTCGGGGTCTTCGGTCGTGATGCGGCACTGCACGGCAAAACCGTTGATTTGCACATCTTCCTGACTGTGGATGTAAATTTGTTTATCGGAAAGGGCACAGCCTTGCGCAATCAGTATTTGAGAGCGTACAATGTCAATGCCCGTAATTTCTTCGGTGATGGTGTGCTCTACCTGTACGCGGGGGTTTACCTCGATGAAGTAAATATTTTGGTCTTTATCCACCAAAAATTCTACCGTTCCCACGTTGTTGTAGTCCACGGCGCGCGCAATTCGGAGAGCGTAATTATAGAGTTTCTGACGGGTTTCATCTGCCAGTCCTATGCTCGGCGCAACTTCTATCACCTTTTGGAATCGGCGCTGCACCGAACAGTCGCGCTCATAAAGGTGGACAATATTACCGAAATTATCGCCCATAATCTGGACTTCAATGTGCTTCGGCTCATCAATAAATTTTTCAATAAATACCGTACTGTCGCCAAAGGCATTGGCGGCTTCGTTGCGGGCTTCGTTGTAGAGGCGTTCTAAGTCGGCTTCGGAGCGAATGACGCGCATCCCCCTACCGCCGCCGCCCGCAGCAGCTTTCAGTATGACCGGAAAGCCGATACGGCGTGCTTCCGCAAGAGCAATTTCATAGGTAGAGAGGTCGGCTTCGCTGTCCTCAATCATGGGCACACCTGCCCTAAGGGCAATTTTTTTGGCAGCTACCTTGTCGCCCAATTGCGCCATCACCCCCGAACGCGGCCCGACGAAAATAATACCTTCTTCTTCGCAACGTCGGGCAAAATGTACATTCTCCGACAAAAAACCATAGCCCGGATGTATGGCATCCACTTTTTTGGCTTTGGCAAGACTAATCAGCCCCTCAATGTCCAAATAGGGTTTCAGTGGGTCATCGTCTGCACCTATCTGATAGGCCTCGTCCGCCTTGTAGCGATGCAGCGAATAACGGTCTTCATAAGTATAAACCGCAAGGGTGTTGATATGCAATTCGGAAGCAGCCCTCAGAATTCGGATGGCAATTTCACCGCGATTGGCTACCAATAGTCGCTCTATTTTGCGCATAATTAAATCGTCAATTTAGCGATGGCAAAATAGTAAAAAAAGACAGGAAGACGTTCAAGCAACAAAAAAGCACCGAAACGGTAGCACAGCGGCAAATTAGTTTTATTTGGATAAAAAAATCATCAGGGTGCGGTTACTTCTTTGCAGCTGCAATGTCCACTGCTGACGAGTTTAGGAGGCGAAGAACAATCCTTACCGGCGGGCAAAGTCCTCGTCAGCAGATTGGGGCAACAATTTTTGCTTTTTGCCTGCCTGCTTGCTAATTTGGCTCATCCGAACTCACGCACCCCAACCGCATGGAACTGAATCAGCCACATACCATTCGCGCATGGTGTTTTTTTGATTGGGCAAACTCTGCCTATTCATTGGTCATCACTACCGCCGTTTTTCCGCTGTATTACAGTGCTGTTACCGAAAGCGCTTTTGGCAGTCGCATGGTGCGGTTTTTTGGTATGGAGATAGACAAAGGGGCGCTGTATTCCTATGCAATTGCGTTTTCGTTTCTGCTTATTGCGGCACTTTCGCCAGTGCTTTCGGGCATTGCCGACTACGGCGGCTCAAAAAAGCAATTCATGCGTTTTTTTACAGTGCTTGGCGCGGTTGCCTGCCTTTCGCTGTTCTTTTTTACAGGCAGCAATATAGAATTGGGCATCATCGCTTCGGTACTGGCAAGCATCGGCTATGCGGGGGCATTAGTGTTCTACAACGCTTTTTTGCCCGAAATAGCCACCGCCGACCAATTCGACCGCATCAGTGCCAAGGGCTTTTCCTACGGCTATTTGGGCAGCGTACTGCTGCTGATTCTCATTTTGGCAATGATACAACAACCCACATGGTTTGGTTTGCCCCATGCAGGCATTGCCACACGCATATCCTTTGTGATGGTTGGGCTGTGGTGGATAGGCTTTTCCCAAATCACCTTCAACGGCTTGCAGGAGCGCAAAGGACATGCTTTTCATTCCGACCTTTTGGCGCGCGGTTTCAAAGAATTGAAAAAAGTATGGAAAAGTTTGCAGCACCACCGCCATATGCGTATTTTTTTGCTTGCGTTTTTCCTTTACAATACAGGCGTACAAACTACCATCTACTTAGCAAGCCTCTTTGGCAGCGATGAACTCAAATTGGAAACAAGGCAACTCATTGCCACTATTTTGCTCTTGCAAGTAGTAGCCATTGTAGGCGCAACGCTTTTTGCAAGAGTATCCGATGCCAAAGGCAACCGCTTTGCTCTGTGCGTCATTCTAATGATTTGGATATCCGTTTGCATAGCCGCTTACTTTGTTTACGATGCTACGGGCTTTTACATCTTGGCAGGCGGCGTAGGCATGGTCATGGGTGGGGTACAATCGCTTTCACGGGCTACTTACAGCAAGCTCATCCCCGAGCATACGCACGATACTGCCTCATTTTTCAGTTTTTATGATGTTTTAGACAAATGCTCTACCGTTTTGGGAACAATGGTTTACGGCATCATCATCCAACTTTCGGGCGGCTCCATGCGCAACAGTGCTATTGCACTTTCCATCTTCTTTATGGCAGGGCTGATGGCATTGCAACAAGTCAAAATTCCGAAGGCACATGCGCAGGCTGCGGCATAATTGCACGATGTTTGCCTAAAAATAATTTTACGAATCTGACAGGTTTTGAAAACCTGTCAGGTCCGGCAGCAACAAAGCAAATTAATGCTATGCAAAAAAACAGGCTCATCACAATCTTTCTATGCCTTTTTTGGGCAAGCACAGCCTTTGCGCAGGAGGAAGTAACCGAAACTTATCCCGATTTTATTACCCTAAAAGCCAAAGGGCAACTGCTCAACGGGAAAAAGTATGGATACTGGTATTTTTATCATCCTAACGGCAACATGAGTGCCATAGAAACCTATCGGGACGGCGTACTGAACGGCATCGCCAAATATTATGACCTCAACGGAGAATTGGAGCGCAAGGAAAACTGGCGCGACGGCATCCAGACCGACTCAGCCGTTTTCTACTACCCGGGGCAGCGCATCCGCAAACACGGTATTTTCAAAGACGGTATGTACGAGGGTGTATGGATACACTATAATCCCAACGGCTCATTGCGGCAACGGGGCGCATATAAACAAGGGCTGCCCCACGGCGACTGGGAAATTTACAACGAAAAAGGGCAACTCATTCAGGCAGGTGCTTACGTAAACGGCAAAGAAGAGGGGCTTTGGAAATTCTATTACCCCGACGGCAAGTTAGAATACGAAGGGCACTTTTCGAAAGGACAAAAAACCGGAGAGTGGTTTCGCTACACACCCTCCGGCAAGAAAAAACCTTACAATTACAAGAAAGAAACACAATAAAAAACAACCTCTGAAAGGCAGTAATAATACAACGCCTTATATGAGGCGATTGTTTTCGTCGGGGAATACGAGCGCAGGCTTAAAATTAGCAGCCTCCTTGGCTTCCATTATCGCATAGGCAATAATAATGATGATGTCGCCCACTTGTACGCGGCGCGCTGCCGCTCCATTGAGGCAAATCACTCCCGAGCCGCGCCCCCCGGGAATGGTGTAAGTTTCAAACCGTTCCCCGTTGTTATTATTCACCACCTGCACTTTTTCGCCCGGAATCAGGTTGGCAGCATCCATCAAATCCTGGTCTATAGTAATGCTGCCTACATAGTTCAACTCCGCCTGCGTTACCTTAACGCGGTGTATTTTGGATTTTAAAACGTGGATAAACATGTGAATATCGGCTCATTGTTAAAATAAGGTGTCAGAAACATGAATGAAGTTGCCGTTAGTTTGGCCGCCGCAAAGCTAAATCAATCCTGCCGGATTACATGCGGAACACTACATTGTCTATGAGCCGCACTCCATCCAGAAAAGCAGCGATGCAGAGGGCATATTCCACACCTGCCTGCGGCGATTGTACACTTGCCAGCGTTTGCATATCGACCAATGTCAAGTATTCAACGCTGAAAAAGCCCGTTTCGTTTAACCGCTGCGTAATTTCACTGCAAACCATTTGCGGATTTTCGCCTTGGATAATTCTTTGTTGTGCCTCCGTAAGCGCGCGATAAAGCGCAGGGGCTTGCAGGCGCGCCTCCGCACTTAGTCGCGCGTTGCGGGAAGACATCGCCAGTCCGTCGGCTTCGCGCACGACAGGGCAGCAAACCAACTGCACAGGAAACGATAGGTCTGTTACTAATCTTCTGATAATCAGGAACTGTTGCAGGTCTTTCTGCCCAAAATAAGCGCGGTCGGGCTGCACTATGTGGAACAGTTTACTAACAACTAATCCCACGCCGTTGAAGTGTCCCGGACGATGCAGACCTTCCATCACCTCTTCCAAATTGCCGAAACTAAGCTGCATTTGCGGGGGATTAGGGTACATCTCTGCCTCATCCGGCATAAAAACCACATCACAACCTGCCGCAGCCAGCATAGCCAAATCCTGTTCCGGCATGCGCGGATAACGCCTCAGGTCATCTACATCGTTAAACTGTGTCGGATTGACAAAAATGCTGCAAAGCACCAGCGGGTTTTCCGATTTAGCTTTTTCAATCAAAGAAAGATGGCCGTTGTGCAAAGCACCCATGGTGGGAACAAAACCAACAGACAACAGTCGGTTCTCACGGCGCCATTGCATCAGTTCAGCAGCATTTCGGAATAATTGCATGTAAGAAAGTTGTCAGAAACAAGTGTTTTTTTATTTTTGAAAAATTGTACTTTTCAAAAAGCAATAAACGGGGCAATTAGGCTGCAATAATATGATAACAAAATGATTTGTGTGAGTTTTAAATTAATTTTTTGTAATTTTGCAGTAGAATAATATTCACAAAACCCGCCTTTCGCTATGTCAAAAATTAAAATCCTGTATGTATCCAGCGAAATTTATCCGTTTTTAAAAACCTCTGCTGTTTCAGACTATGTGCGAAAACTACCCCAAGCCATGCATGACAGGGGAATGGAAATCAGGATTTTAGTGCCGCGTTTCGGCTTAATTAATGAACGAAAAAATCGTCTGCATGAGGTAGTCCGCCTTTCGGGCATTAATATAGCTGTCGGCGATGAGGAGAAACCACTCATTATCAAAGTAGCCTCTGTACCTAATGCTAAGTTGCAAGTCTATTTTATTGATAATGAGGATTACTTCCAACGCAAGCATGTTTTTACCGATAAAGACAACCGATTCTATGCCGACAACGACGAGCGTGCCGTATTTTTCTGCAAAGGTGTAATTGAAACAGTAAAAAAATTAGGATGGGCCCCTGACATTGTTCATTGCAACGACTGGATGACCAGCCTGATTCCGCTGTATCTGAAAACCACCTATCGCAACGACCCGATGTTCAAAGATGCTAAAACCGTATTTACGGTATATGACAGCAAATTTGACTATCAGTTCGATGAATCATTGGTAGGCAAGGTAAAAATGTTGGATATTGACGACGATGCATTGCAAAGTCTGCGTCCTTTCGATTATTCAGGTTTTATTCGCATAGGAGCGCGTTATTCCGATTCCGTAGTGAAGGCAGACCCCAACGCAGCACACGTAGTGCCCGACTTGGAAGCACTTTCGGGTAAACCTGTACCAACCATTGAAGAAACAGCCGAGTCATTTACGGACGATTATTACAGTATCTATCATGAGCTTTTAAATTGCTCATCTGCCAATTGATTATATTTTTGCAGGCATTCTTAACAATACATCATCGTTATCATACGTATGCTATCCCTTCTAAAGCGGTGGGGGGCATGGATTGTTGTTGCACTCGGCATATTGACTGCCTGCGACGATAGTTTTGACCTTACACTGGATATCCGACAAACTGAACTTATTAATACGGTATATACTGACACGCTCACTTTGCGTACCAATGTGCAGTACTTAGACTCCATCCAGACCAACAATTTTATTCTGGTAGGAAGCACAGCAGATGCAGAAGTAGGCACGCTACGTGCCGAATCATTTTTTAAAGTATTGCTCCCGCGCGACACGCTCCGTTTTACGGTAGCGGGCAACAATACCGTTATATTTGATTCGCTGGTGCTCATTTTAGACTACAATTATCAGTACGGCGATACGACAGTGGCTCAAACAATTGTTGTTAATCGCCTGACGGCATCGCCTGATACAGCCCGCAACTACTATTCATTTGAGCGTATGCCTTTTGGCGAAGAGTTGGGCAGATTTACCTATCGCTTGCCTCGCAACCGCGCCTCTATGCGTATCAGGATGAGCGATGCGTTTGCCCGCGACCTTATCAGTAAAGAAGGCCGCCCCGAGTTGCTGAACCAGACCAATTTTGAGCAGTATTTTAAAGGCCTGCGCATTGCAGCCGAAGGGCCTGATAATGCTGCTATCTTCGGTTTTGACCTGATTCAGTCCCGCATGTCGCTGTTTTATCGCAATAATGCAGCCGATACGGTCTCCAAATCGCACAGTTTCTATTTTTATAACCCTGCTCGGGATGCCCTCAATCAAATTATCCTGCGCGACGGCAGTGCATTCGCACGCCTGAATGCCGATTTCAGCAAGGGCAGATTGTTTGCCAATCTTCCCGCAAAACGCAGCATCCCTACCCAGCAAGTCGGCAACTTTGGATACGTACACAGCGGCATGGGGATTGCCACCCGCATTGAGATACCGCATTTGCAGACACTGCAAAAACCCAATAAACGCATTTTGATTAATCGGGCATTGCTTTCTTTCAATCCTTCTGCCCGCAACTTCGAGGCTGCCGGAAAAGTTAATGCCCCGCCGCCGGCAACCGTGCTGCTCGGTATTTCAGACCGCAATGGCAGAATTGTACGCAATGCCTCGGGCATACCGATTTTTGTGCCGGACGAAAGAAACCCCAATGTGCGTCTGGAAAGAAATTATGTAGAAGCGGGACGCACCTATCCCGATTTGGATATCACGACTTATGTTCAGCGACTGCTGGACGGGAAAACGCCTAACAACGGGATGTTGCTGATGAGCCTGCTGAACACTGCACCCGGCAACCTGTTAATAGTAGGCGACCAAAACGCTGTTGTTCCGGCCGAGCGTATGCGATTGAAACTTTTTTACACGGAACTCTCGCAGTAGCGATTCTAATTTCTAAGTAAACCAAAGACAACAAAAAGCCCTTGACATATGAAATTATCCGCCTTTAAATTTGACTTGCCAGATGATGCCATAGCAAAATATCCGGAAGCTAACCGTGATGAATCGCGGCTAATGGTTGTACATCGCAAAACCGGACAAATTGAGCACAAAATATTCAAAGACATTATTGAGTATTTTGAAGAAGGCGACGTTATGGTAATAAATAATACCAAGGTTTTTCCTGCACGCCTCTACGGCAATAAAGAAAAAACCGGAGCTAAAATTGAAGTATTTCTGCTCCGCGAACTTAACCCCGATGCCCATTTATGGGATGTGCTGGTAGACCCCGCCCGTAAAATCCGTGTAGGCAACAAATTGTATTTTGGCGACGGCGAGCTTGTGGCAGAAGTGATAGACAATACCACTTCGCGCGGTCGTACCATTCGCTTCTTGTTCGACGGCTCTACCGAAGATTTCTACAAAGCTATTAACGAACTTGGCGAAATGCCCATCCCCCGCGACATAGGGCGAACTAATGAGAGCATTGATAATGAACGGTTCCAGACCATTTTTGCCGAGCATATTGGTGCGGTGGCTGCTCCTACTGCCGGCTTGCACTTTACTCCGCAGCTGATTCGCCGTCTGCAATTGAAAGGAGTAAATATTGAACCTATAACCTTACATGTTGGGTTAGGAACTTTTCGCGAGGTAGATGTAGAAGACTTAACCAAACATAAAACCGACTCGGAACAATACGAAGTCAGCGAACGTACCGCTGAGGTTGTAAACGAAGCCTTGGATAAACGCCATAAAATTTGCGCCATTGGCACTACCTCCATGCGGGCATTAGAAACTTCGGTTTCTGCCGGGGGAAGGCTTAAGCCTAGCAAAGGATGGACTGATAAGTTTATCTTCCCGCCTTACGATTTTAAAATCTGCTCGGCACTTGTTACCAACTTCCACAAACCGGTATCCACCCTCTTGATGACGACTTGCGCATTTGGCGGGTATGACCTTATTATGAGCGCATATGAAATTGCCATCAAAGAACGCTACCGCTTTTTCACATATGGTGATGCCATGTTGATTATTTAGAAAAAAATTGCAACTTTACATACAGATATTACGTATTAAATATGATTATTGACTAAACTACATTTTTTTATGCGCAAATTAGAAAGCAATTTGTTAGCATTGATGGCAGGTGTTGCTATCGGTGCATTGGCAGGCGTACTTTTGGCTCCTGATAAAGGTGAAAAAACGCGCAAGCGTATTGCAGACGGCTCTGCTCGTTTACGCAGAGACATGGAAGATAAGGCTTCTGAACTGAAAAAAGATATTACCCGCAAATCTGCCGAGTTGAAAAAGGAACTGGACGAGCAACTGGAATTAAGCAAAACCAAACTTACCAAATTTGCCGAAGGACTGGTTGCGAGCGCCAAAGAAACATTGGCAAACGGAAAGAAAACAGAAATTACGGATAAGGCCTAATCCTTACCCACCCTTACATGCAAGCCTCGGCAATATTCATTACTGCCGAGGCTTATCCATTTGAAAAACAGCCGCTGATTGTTTTATATTGTGTATCAAATGAAAACAAACAGCAATGACACTACATAAAAACAAACCGATGCTCAGTTTTTTCCAGATATGGAACATGAGTTTCGGTTTCTTTGGTATTCAGTTTGGATGGGCACTTCAAATGGCCAATATGAGTGCCATTTACGAGTATTTGGGCGCAGAACCAGAAAATATTCCGATGTTGTGGCTGGCCGCACCACTTACCGGGCTCATTGTACAACCTATTATCGGCTACCTTTCCGACCGCACATGGACTTCGCTGGGGCGGCGCAAACCTTATTTCCTGACAGGTGCTATCCTCTCCTCAATCGCGTTAGTGCTAATGCCTAATTCATCTGCGCTGTGGATAGCTGCCGGCCTGCTGTGGATTCTTGATGCTTCTATCAACATCAGCATGGAGCCTTTTCGGGCATTCGTAGCCGATATGTTGCCGCGCGAGCAGCAAACAAAGGGTTATGCCATGCAAAGTTTCTTCATTGGTTTAGGGGCAGTAGTTGCCTCTGCCCTGCCTTGGATGCTTGAAAACTGGTTTCATATTTCGGGCAGCCATGCCGCGGACACTATCCCTTTCACTGTCCGATTGTCGTTTTATTTAGGCGCGGGGGCTTTCTTCTTTGCCGTTATCTACACCATTGTTACCACCAAAGAATACCCACCTGACAACATGGCAGCATTTGAAGCGCAGAAAGCGGCAAGCAGCGGCTTCCTAAACGGTGCGAAAGAAATTTTTGAAAACATCTTCCACATGCCCAAGGTGATGCGCCAATTGGCATTGGTGCAATTTTTTACATGGCCGGGGCTTTTCCTGATGTGGTTCTATTTTTCGGTTGCTGTTGCCCGCAACATATTCGGCGCAACCGATACCCAATCTCCGCAGTATGCCGAAGGTGTAGCTTGGGCAGGTATCTGTTTTGCTTTTTATTCATTGGTTACTTTTTTGTTCTCCCCGCTTTTGCCACTCATTGCCGACCGCATCGGGCGTAAACTAACCCACAGTATTTGTTTATTTATCGGTGCCTCAGGGCTTTGGTATGTAAGCCTTGCAAGTAACAAATACGAACTCCTGATTTCTATGACTGGCGTAGGTATTGCATGGGCGAGTATTCTCTCCATGCCTTATGCTATGCTGGTACGCCACCTGCCTCAGGAAAAAATGGGAATTTATATGGGAATTTTTAACTTCTTTATTGTGCTGCCGGAAATCATTGCCTCGTTATTCTTTGGAAAGGTGATGGAAACATGGCTAAACAACGACCGAGTGGCAGCTGTTATATTAGGGGGAGTACTTATTGGCATTGCTGCTTTCATCACGCTGTTTGTTAATGATACCAACCCGAAAATTGCTGATTCATAGGCACAATAATTGCAATAAAGAAGCTAAAGTTTTGATTACTATGCACTTTTTATCTCTATTCCGCTTATTCACTGCATTGCCATACTTTGTGGTAACACTTACCTTATGCGGCCTGACAGGCAAGTCAATTGCGCAAGATTTAAACGCCGGAAATGTGAGTCAAGGTGCCAGAACCACAGACTGGATTAATGACCCACGGAAAATTCCCGATGTTTGGAAACAACTTATTAAAAATCCTCTGGATTCTTCGTTGTGGGTAGAATATTACGGCAAAAACTGGAAGCAGATGACCATCAAGGATATGGAAACTATCAATCATTGGAAACAACAATTAATGCTTCGCCAGTTAGCCAATAATGAAAGTATAATTGGCTTTGTTATCAAACCCGAATTTCGCTCTGCCGACTTCTTTATTGATGAATATGCCTTTTTGGAAATGCTGGAAGCAATCAAAAAAGCCAAGGAAGGTGCTAAGAAAGGTAAATCAGGCGTAGTAAAAGCAGAATTTGCAGGTATGGAAGCGGTTATTTTACAGGAAAACGAAGAGTTAAAACGCCTGAAAAGCAATCCCAAAGCCAACTTTGCCATGATTGAGTCGCTGTATGAACAAATTTTCAAAGAGTTCAACATTCAGTACATTTACTATCACGAAAAGCATCCTGACAACAAGTACCCACTGATTAAATGGGTAGAAGATCAAGAAGCGGCTTTGTTAGACCTCAAAATGAAACAAATAGCCGAGCTGCGCAGCAGATACAATAGTCGTAATTAATTTTACATTATCAAAATTATTTTCTCTATGATAAAAAATCTTTTCACCCTTCCGCTGATTTACTTGATAGTTTTTTCTGTGCAATCGTTTGCCCAAGATAACCTTAGCTATTACGGCGATAAAATTACGGAGGAAGGAGCAATAGCAGCCTCAGAAATAAGCCAACTCATGAAAGAAAAGCAGGAAGGCACTTTCAAAGTGAAAGGAACCATTGTTCAGACTTGTCTGAAAAAAGGCTGCTGGATGACCGTAGATATTGGCAACAACGAAAAAATGACCGTGCGTTTCAAAGACTACGGCTTTTTCGTTCCTAAAAGCGGTGCCGAAGGTTTGGAAGTAATTTTTGAAGGAGTAGCCCATAAGGAAATGCGCAGCGTGGAAGAATTGCGCCACCATGCACAGGATGCAGGCAAAAGTAAAGAAGAAATTGCGCAGATTGTTGCTCCGAAAGAAGAAATCACTTTTGAGGCAAGCGGCGTGATTATCAAAGGTTATCAAAAAAAGTAAACATGAAAGCTCCGGTTTTTCTGCTGGTACTGTTTATTTACGTATCGGCTGTGGGCTACGGATTTGTCAGCCCGCAGCTGACGCCGCAAAATGACGACAGCGAACTGGCACTCCTGATGCGTGCCATGTACAACGATTCGGAAGCCATCCGAAAGGCAATCCTTGAAAAGCGACTCCCCGAAGATTTCCGCGAAAAGTTCAAAGCAATTCACACGGCAACACCTACCGATGCCAATGTACGCGATGAGAACTTTGCCCCATTCAGCAACGGCTTTTTATTGGCTTTGGAACGCATTTATCAAAACGATGGCGACCAAGTACAAAATTTTAATACCGTTGTGCTTTCATGTATTGCCTGTCATCAAAAATATTGTCCGGGACCAATCAACAAAATCAAGAAACTTTATATTGTAAACTAAACACTATCGGCAAGTTTATCGTTTACTGATTGTGATGATTAAATTTAGACTTCGGCCGAAAGTACTTATGCGGAATAATGTCTTCCGCATTCTTTCTTTTTTGCTGTCAGTGGCTTTCCTGTCAGCGTGTGAGGATGTTGTAAGCGTTAATTTGGCGGCTTCACGTCCGCAGTTGGTAATTGACGCTTTTATAGCCAATACAAACACTCCGCAAATTATTCGTCTGACAAGTACGGCACCTTATTTTAATACTGTAACGCCGCCTGTGCAAGATGCGGAAGTTATTGTTGAAAA
This sequence comes from uncultured Cytophagales bacterium, assembly GCA_938039675.1. Taxonomy (GTDB): domain Bacteria; phylum Bacteroidota; class Bacteroidia; order Cytophagales; family Thermoflexibacteraceae; genus Rhodoflexus. The sequence continues at coordinate 197,170 of CALHUI010000003.1, read as the reverse complement.
TTTGACGCAAAACCGTCGTTTCGTTTTTACCGATACCCGACAAAATGGGGAGTACTGCTGGCAACCAACTGAAAATGAACGGTTAGGTAATATTGGGGATAACTTTCGCCTGACGGTAAACTATCAGGGTAATATTTATATGGCAAGCTCGCCCCTGAATAGGACTACAAGCGTAGATTCTATCACATACGAATTTCGTGAACGCCCCAATATAGGAGATGCCAAAGAGGGGTATTATGCACAATTTTACGGCTCTGATTTACCCGGACAAGATGATTTTTACTGGATTCGCGCCTACAAAAACGGCAAATTAATTACCAAACCAACCCTGATTAATTATGCTTTCAATGCAGTCAGGGGAGGTTCAGGGGCAGGTGCAGATGGTTTTGTATTTATTCCGCCCATTCGCAACCGCATTACCGACTCGCAAGACCCTTATCAGGTGGGCGATGAGGTGCGCGTAGAAATATGGTCTATCAATCGCCCAACCTATTTGTTTTTGGAGCAAGCCGAAAATCAGATTAACAACAGCGGTTTGTTTGCTCGCCCGCTGGAAAATACCCGAACCAATATCACAAGCCCGGCTAATGTTTCTTTACCTGCTGTGGGTTGGTTTTGTGTTTCGGAAGTGAGCGTTTTTACGCAAAAGATTGAACCGAAAAAGCGTTAATTTTGTAAACAAAGCAATAAAAAAAGTAATTTCATACAAGTTTTTTATCATGTTCTCTGTCAAAATAGCACTCGATTGGACACCCAACGTCAATCATATAGGTTTTTTTATTGCACAGGAACTTGGCTTCTACAAGGAGTATGATGTACACACAACAATTATTCACCCCGGAACAGATAACTATTTGCTTACTCCTGCAAAAAAATTGGAACTTGGCAAAGTAGATTTTGCCATAGCACCTTCCGAAACAGTAATTAGCCTTAATACAAAGGCGCAACCTTTTGCAGTGAGTGCGGTAGCTGCACTGTTGCAAGAAGATTTAAGTGCTATTGTAACGCTTGCCTCTTCCGGTATTAACCGCCCGCAGATGCTGGATGGAAAGATATATGCTTCTTACAAAGCCCGCTATGAAGACGATATTGTCCGCCAGATGATTGTCAATGATGGCGGAAAGGGTTCTATTCAAATCAGTTATCCTGAAAAACTCAGCATTTGGGACACTTTATTGGCAGGCAAGGCAGATGCCACGTGGATTTTTACCAACTGGGAAGGCATTGAAGCGGAACAGAACGGCATAGTGCTAAACACCTTTTACTTGTCAGATTACAATATTCCTTACAGCTACTCACCTGTTATATTATCTGCAACAGATAGAATTGACACATATTGCAAAGAATATCGTTATTTTTTGCAAGCTACCAAGCAGGGCTTTTTGTATGCCCAACAACACATGGAAGAAGCCGCCCACATATTAGAACCACATATGAGTGAGCGCGACCGAGCCCGAATAAATGTGGTGAACAGCCTGCAAAAGACAGCACCCTTTTTTGGCAGTGCCGAAACGTGGGGTATTATGCAACCCGACCGAGTGTTGAAGTTCCTCCATTGGCTGCGAGATAAAAATTTGGAACCTAATGCTTACGACCTGCAAGATAGATTCTCTAACGAACTCCTGTAATTCTTCGCTACACCGGTAAAAAAGTTTTATCTTAGCTTCAAATGTAATGAGCTATGATAAACTCTTTGTCGTTTGTATTGCTGAAAACCACTAAACAGTTTTACGAAGTAGGGATTCCCGGTACAATTATATTTTTTGCCATAGGCATTGTTATGTCGGTCATTGCCTTTAAGATTATTGGTTGCTGCCCGGTAAAATGACGCATCAGATGGCAGATGAGAAAAACGTGGCGGTAGGCATTGTGGCAAGTGCCATGATTTTGGGCATTTGCGTCATCATTGCCGCAGCCATTGCAAGCTAACCGTTTGAGCAATTTAAAAACGCATGACATAAGCACGCGGCTTGCTACGGATGACACAGGTTTTGGCAGATTTTTTAGTCCGAAATGCCCAATCCGAAATGCTGTTTTATTTTGCTTGCTTGCTTAATTGTACATGGAAGAAGACAAAGGCACAAAGCCTGATTTGCGTTTTGACCTGCCTGTTTTGCCGGGTTCTGTATTCCTGATTGCTACTTGTGCGATTTTTTACGAATTGCTGATTAGTACGGTTTCCTCCTATTTTCTGGGGAGCAGTGTGCTGCAATTTTCCCTCACGATTGGCCTGTTCATGTTTTTCATGGGTGTCGGCTCATACATATCTAAGTTTTTTGACAAAAATCTGCTCGATTTATTTGTCAATGTGGAGATAGTACTTGGGCTGCTTGGCGGTGTTTCAACAGCATTGCTCTATGCCGCCCATACAATGACCGAGTTGTATTGTTTAGTTGCTTTTTTGCTGATTGCCGTTCTTGGAACGCTTGTAGGCTTAGAAATTCCGTTGGTTACTCGCATCATTAAAGAATACAGCACGCTGAAAGACACTATCGCACAAGTGCTTGTACTGGCTGGTGCTGCCCTTCCCGACCCTGCACAACTGATAAATCGTCTGCAAAACAAGCTACCGCAACTCCAATCCCAACTGCGCTTTCTGCAAGCCGAAACATCGCCGAAGCCGTTTGTTTTTGATACCGATATTCAGGCTGACATGGTATTAACCGTCAATAAATTAGACAATCAGGTGCTGATTCGTTATTATGAAAAAGCATTGAAAGAGTGTAATTAAACAAAACAAGTACTCTTATGTTTACCATTCGCGAGCTATTGTTTTATCCTTTTGAAGTATCCTATATTCCACTGCCGGATATTGGCGATATTGCATACATAGATATAGGCAGCAGCAGGCAAACACTCGTATTCCTGCACGGCCTTGGCAGCAATTTGAAAGCATGGCAATGCAACTTGCCTGCATTTGTTAAAGATTACCGTTGTATTGCCATTGATTTACCCGGATTCGGTAAATCGGCAAAAGGCAAGTTCCCCTGCACAATGACTTTCTTTGCCGAAACCGTTTGCCGATTGTTGGAAATACTTGACATTCAGCACTATGTGATTATTGGCCACTCTATGGGCGGGCAAATTGCCATGCACATTGCCCGACGACAGCCGCAGCAGTGCAAGGCAATGGCTTTGTTTGCTCCTGCCGGATTTGAAACGTTTACAAAAGAGGCTTCAGAACTGATAAAGAAATGGTTTAATCCTCAGGATGTTTTGGCAGCCTCTCCTCAGACGGTACGGGCTAATATGGAGCGCAATTTTTCCGCCGTCAGCCCGCAGGCACAGGAACTGATAGACGACCGATTGCTGATTATGCAAGGTACTGACTATGAATATTTTACTTATTGTGTGAGTGCTTCGGCAAGTGGGATGCTGGACGAGCCTGTTTTTGAGTGGCTGCCGGATTTGATGCAACCGACCTTGGTTTTTTATGGCGAATATGACCAATATATTCCCAACCGCTATCTGAACCCTGTTACGACTGAGGAAATTGCCTACACGGGCGTTTCCCGATTACCTCATGCCACACTGCACATGTTGCCTGCTTGCGGACATTTCCCTCCATTGGAGGCCGCTGACCTTTGCAACGAATTGCTGCGCGAGTGGATGATGGAAATTACCAATTTTCCGGCTTTCTGATAAAATAATCACCCGATTCATTAGGCACGATTTCGAGCACTTGTGCAAGCGTGAGCCTTACCAACAGTGCAGAGGCTTCATCGGCACTCATAGCGCCTATTTGGGCAAGTGTTTCCACGTTGATTTTCTCATGTTTCCCAAGATACTGCATCAGTAAGCGCTCGCGCTCGCCGTATGTAAAGCCTACTTGTTGCAGCGAGTCTGCCATTCTGAGTATCTGACGCATTTCGCGGCTTGCCTGCACGCTTCGGTCTGCTACCCGAACGTAGGCGCGCCCTCTGCGATTGCGGAAATTATAAATAACAAATACCGGTTTTTGCTTGTTGGGCTTGATATGAAAAACCAGAACCGTGCGATTAGGTGCTACAACCACTTGTTTGAGCTCATATTCAACAGGCGGGTTGCAATATTTGGCAATGGCATTTTTAAGTACATACGCATCTTCATCGGGATATTTCAGCCCGGGTATAGAGCCGTCATCATCTACACCAATCAGCAAAAAGCCACCTGCTGTGTTAGCAAAAGCAGCAACTTCACGCATAATTTTATCGGGATGCGCTGCCTTTCGCTTAAACTCCAGCGTGATACCTTCTCCCTGAGCAACTAATTTTTTTAATTCGCGCAGTTCCATTGGCTAACCCGAATATGCTGTCCGATTTGTAAGGCAGGTAATTGAAGGAGATTAAAAATTTGCTGCATGTAAGTGTGGTACAGGGCTTCGGTTGTTCCTTTGTTGAAAGGAAACCGAACATTTGCACAGCGGCAAAGCCATGCAAGCATAACTCCGTACCGCTATTTACTAAGCAACATGCATCAGATGAAAAAAATCGGTAGGATGGGCTATTCTGTACCCCAATCGCCGTTTTCATCCGATTGTTCCGGCTCATCCAGAATCAGTATTTCACAAAGATTCCGCCCATAACCGTCGTAGTCTAAGCCATAGCCTACCACAAATTTCGGCTCAATTTCAAAACCTGTGTACTTAATGGAAACGGGGCGTTGCAATGCTTTGGGCTTGGTAAGCAGTGCTACTACCTCTACCGAAGCGGGGTGATAGCGTCTGATTTCGGCAAGCACTTCGGTCATTGTAATACCTGTATCTACGATGTCTTCAATTACTACGATATGCCGCTCGCGCAAATCTTCTTCAATGCCAATAATTTGGTCTACAACGCCTGTACTGTGCATGTTGTGATAAGACGTAAACTTGATAAAAGATATTTCCGAAGGGATGTCTATTTCACGCATCAGGTCAGCGGCAAATATAAAAGCACCGTTCAGAACAGCAATAAACAGTGGATTTTTTCCCGCATAGTCTTCACTCAACTGTCTTCCCAGTTCTTCTATGCGTTGTTTGAGCGCACTTTCAGAAATGTAGCGCTTAAATTTTTTATCTTTTACAAGCACAGCAATACAATTTTAAGATTTGGGCGGCATTTTCAGCACACGCCAAAAGAAATATCCTGTTGTACAAGTAACAAGTATTTGCACGGTTACCATGATAATTAAGGCTGTGATGGACATAGGCAAACGGAATTTATATAGATGATTTTTTTTGCATACGCTTGCGATAAGCTGCTGCTACCAGCAGGGCGATGCTCAAATAGGTTACCAACAGCAAGACTCGGGAGCTATTGACAAACAAGATGGTATCCTGCAAAAATGCTGCTTTGGTCAGGTCTTGGGCTGCCTGCGCCGCTGCTATTTGCTCATAAATCGCCTGATTGGTAATTTGCTTCCACACATTAGGCAAACTGCTGAAAAATACAGCGCCCAGTAAAAGTGGAGTAATATACTTAATGATGTGCTTATAGATGTACGGAATTTTGATATCGGCACCGCTGTTAATTTCCTCCCAGCCTTTGTCCATACCAAATACCCATGCAAACAGGATGATTTCAGCAAATGCAAATACGACCAAAGAGAAAGTTCCTGCCCAAAAATCATATTCGTCAAAAACTCCGTATTCAAAGAAAAACACCGTAGGCGCACCCAAGAGCAAAATCATAAAGCCAAACATCCACGCCGCTTGCTTGCGATTCCAATTGAACTCATCCTGTAAGAAACCGACAAAAGGCGTACCCATTGCCAGCGATGAGGTGATACCGGCAAAAAACAACAGACCAAACCAGAATGTACCGCTCAGGGCAGCCAAAACAGCACCCCATTGCTCAAACAAATACGGCAATGTGCGGAAACCTAATCCCAGACCGCCATTTTTAGTCATCTCAATCACATTATCAATGCCCAAATAACCTACGGCAATCGGGATAAGGATAGAACTGCCAAGCACTACTTCCACAAACTCATTCATCCAACCAGCACTCATGGCGTTGAGGGCTACATCGTCCTTAGATTTCAGGTAAGATGCATAGCACTGAATAGACCCCATGCCTACCGAAAGGGTGAAGAAAATTTGTCCTGCCGCAGCCAACCATACCTTAGGACTCCAAATACTTGAAAAATCAGGTGTCCAGAGGAAATTTAAACCGGCAGTACCACTATTGATAGCGCCATTTTCTCCGGCTTTGATGCTAATGGCCTGAATTACCAAAAATATACCGAACATGATTAGCAACGGCATTGCTACTTTGGCGACCTTTTCTACCCCGCCTCGCAACCCGCGCGAAAGGAAATAGGTATTTAATGCTAAGCAAAGCAACCAGAAAATAACTGCCTCATAAGGAATACCGGTAGTGCTTGATGTTACATCTACGTATTGTCCAAAAAAAGCAGCGACTTGTGAACTTTCCATGCCGTGGAACGTACCTATCAGCGAGTGCCAGATGTACGCCAGTGTCCATGATTCGAGATAGCAGTAATAAGCCGCTACTGCCAAGTTGGTAAAGATGCCAAATACGCCTATATATTTCCAAAAAGGTCTTTTATCCATCGAGTCCACGATAAAAGGCGTACTGTGATGCCCGAATTTTCCACCGAAGCGCCCCATACTCCACTCTACTAGCAGCAACGGAATGCCCATCAGCAGGAAGCAGACCAAGTAAGGGATGATAAATGCCCCGCCGCCATTTTGAATAGCCTGTACGGGAAAACGCAGAAAATTACCTAATCCAACTGCGTTGCCGGCCATTGCCAATACGAGGCCTACGCGAGAACCCCATGATTCTTTATTAGTACTCATCAGAACGGGTGTACTTGAGTGTTTACTATTGTTTTTTCATTTGACAGACAAGCACTTAGCTGCAACTGCCTTTGCTTCATGATTTGTTAAAATCGCTTATCGGGTTGTAATAATACGACGAAATCATTTACTTTTACAACACTCTAAACATTTTCGCACATGAAAAAGACGTTTTTATTGATTTTCGCGGGCATGATAATAACCCTAAGCAGTGTACAGGCAGCCGTTATTTCCATAGACAACAACCTGACCACTGTAGTAACACGCAGCGGCGGCGACGATAACAAAAAAGAGAGCAAAGCCGACAAGAAAAAAGCTAAGGCCGACAAGAAAAAACCATCTTGCTGCCAGAGGGGAGATGCCGGCAAATCTTGTTCTACCCAAAAGCAGTCTTAATGATGTTGTTTCGGCACATCAGAAGTTTGCCTGTCATAAATCGGTTGTGCCCCAGTCTGCATGGCTTGCGGCACAACTTAACTTATGATGTGGAGGCATGGAGTAGCTTTCGTGCCCGCCATATCAACTTGCGCACAGGCGATACGCTTGCTGCAAATAACGCCTCTGTACGTGCCGGCGACTATGGAATTTAAATGCTTTTTACCACTGCCCCTATGCTTTCCATCAGTTCGGGGAATCTCTCGGCAAGCAGAAAACCGCTGTTGAACAATGTGATACAAGGAATCTATATCTCGGCTGACCGACCGATTGGAAGCAAAGAACCGAGAGAGGATTTGAGCAAGTTGTTTTTAGCAAATATTGCCAACGACGGCTTTCTAATAACACTCGATAGCTTTGTGCGTCGTCCTCCTCCTGTGCATGTTACTGACCAACTGAAATTGAAGCTGAATACTTCCATCGGCAGGCGCGATACGATTACTTTCCGAATAGAGGTTACGATTTTGCTGCAAAGGAGATTTTTGTTTACGCTTCCGCCAGTAATTATACAATAGGCCTCATCATTCCATTTACTGTGTGTTAAGAGTCATTCATAACCAAGCACTCGCACAAAATGCAGCCCGCTTTTGCCTTTCCGAAAGTTTTTTGTATAATCTAAGTAGGTGGCTTGTAACATAAGGTGTTGTTGTTTACCACCCAATCCCACATCAGAATTTTATCAACGAATAAAACGTAATAATCCAGTAATATCTAATCCGATTTTTCATTATTCTCAAAATCGCAAATTTTACCAACTATTTCTTGCCATGAAAACGAACAAACTGATAGTGCTTCTTGCACTTGTCATGTTGGCCTGTAGCCCGCAAAGCAACCCCGAGGCAGATGCGCTGCGGCAGGAACTTGCCATTCTGAAAGCCGACTATTTAGAACAGCATGAGGCCTACCGGGAAATTGACTCATTGCTGACTGAGGTCAGCAACTCGCTCGATTCAGTGGCTTTCGGCACTAACAAGCTGCAATCGGAGCGCCGCAAGTTCAAACGGAGTGAGCTAATGGAACGCATTGCCGCCATTGAGCATTATATGCAACAGGCCAATGATAAAATCACACTTGCGCAACAGCAAGCTACCCGCTACAAAATACGTGCAGAAGGTTTGACAAAAGCATTGGAACGATTCAAAGCCGAACTGGAAATGCAAAAGGAAAGGGTGGCGCAATTAGAAACCGAGCTGACCAACACACGCGCAGAAGTTGCCCGATTGCAAACGGTTAATTTGAAGAAAGACAGCGTTTTAACAGCCAAGGAGGAAGCTATCCGGAATCGTGAAGAAGAGCTCAGCCGCACGCAAGAAGCTAAGAAAGCAGCAGAGTTGGCAACAGTGAAAATGCAGATAGAAAAACTGATTTTGCAGGGCGATGAAGACCTGGAAGATGCCAACAAAATATGGCTTGCGGTAGGTAAAAATACCAAAAAGCAGCAACTGCTCCGCAAAGCCGACGAGAGCTACCGTCAGGCGCTGCAACTGTACGAAACACACATGCCGCCCGGCATAGAACGCCAGCGAATAGAACGGAAAATCAATACAGTTGCCGCAAAAATCAAAACCGCAAAAACCGGCGGCAATAATTGAGCAATGGGCGTACAGGCCGCATACAAAGGTCATATCCCAAAAGTCCAATCTCGACAGCATCTTTCCTACCACCTGTCGGGATTTTCAATGGAATGCAGTGTCGGTGTTTATTGCCGCGTATTGTCTGTGTAGCACTTACATAAAAAGTGCAAAAGGTTTGCGAAATTTTTCATATAAATTACTCAAAAACAGATGTTTAAACCTGATAAGTTTTAGAGCCTCTCAGGTTTTTGCATAACGGCGAATGTGTCTTTGCTATTTCATCAATAAGCTGCCTTCGCGGTTTTCTATAGCGATGTTTCGTTTGGAGCTGCCTTCTGTCCAAATAATGCGCACATGCCCTTTGGCTGCCTCAAACGGCTGCCGCTCCATGCGCAGCAGGCGCTCGGGAGCTTGCCACTTATCGGGGCGCACCACAAGGTCATAGCGGGTGTCGGTCGGCAGGTTGTCCAAGCGGATATCGGTAGAGCGTGCCATTACGTCCAGCGTAGTAAGCGAGGGGTGCAAGCGCGCTATTTGCAAACTGCCAAACTGTGTTTCAAGGTTGCTTTCAGTGCTCAGTTGTTGAATGTCTAACTTGGTAAAATGCGTTTTGCCGTTCAGTTTGCCCGCTTTTTTGACTGCTACATCATCGTTGCGGGAGTCTAACCACAGGTTGGCTACCGAATCGAGTTCAATGGTAGCTCCGTTGGAATGGAGGTTTAACTCGCTGCCGCGTTCCAATTTCATGCTTCCCTGACGCAAGTATAAAGTACCTTTCAGCAATTGGCGGATGTAAATTTCCCCGTAGCTGATATCTAATTGTACGGCATTGAGGCGCTCGGCTCTGAAGTCGCCATAGAATAGGTTGGCTGTTATTTTGTTGATAAAACTGCCCGTCAGTTCGGTATTGCCGTAGCGATTCTCTATCACGAGCATTGCTGCCTGCGGCAGTCGCACTTTTATAGCCACTTTCAAGTTATTCTGGTCTATATTGACATTGCTATTGCCTGAGGTTTTGAGGGCGGCACCTCCGGCAAACGATTGCACCAATCCGCTCATAATATTGCCAAAACCGCTGTCTTCTTTTTTGGTAACGGTTGGTTCTTGTGTAATATCAAGCCGCATATTCAATCGGTTAGGGGTGTGCTCGTACTTCAACGCCACCCGTTCCAGAATTTTATTGGCTTCGGCAACGTTTGCACCTGTGGCTGTAATTTCAGCTTCTACTTTCACCGAGTCTTTTGCCCAGCCGACTATCACAATCTGCGCATATTTCAGATTGAGCTGCGCGGTCAGGTCGGGTTGCGATTTGAAATCAAATGCCAACTTTTTGGAAACGCGCACTTCCTTGCTATCGGTTGTTTCGTCGGTTTCATTGTTGAACGGACGAGCAGCGGCTGCATACACAGGCAGCAAGAGTGCCCAAAAAATCCATCTATAACTGAGTATCCGCTTTTTCATTGCTTTGCTTTTGTTCTATTTCGTTCAGAATTCGCTCCAACAGTTGCAAACGGCTGCGGTAATTTTCTACCATTGCTTTTACAAGTTGCTGATTATCAGCATTATCTCGCAAATCTTTGGCGAGCGTTTCGTAGTCTTTTTCCAGCAGGGCAAGGTCTTGCAGCAGTGCCGCTGTCAGTGCTTTGTCGCCGATTTGTTCCAAGCGTTGCACTTTGGCAACAATCATCGGTTGAAAGTAGGCTTCTGCTTGTTGCAATTCGGGGTAGTTTGCCCATGTGCTTGCCGTATTGTTGGTAGGTTGCCATTGCCTAATAGCAAAAATACCTGCCACCAGCAAAACTGTTGCCGCCGCTGCCACGCGCAAAAGTAGCTTGAGCCATACACGGCGCATCGGTTGCACATTGATTTGTTGCTGTTGGTCTAATTCAGCCGCTATGCGCTCCCACAAAAAATCGGGGGCTTGCAGTGTGTCTGCTTCTTTGCGGTGCATTTGCACCAGTTTTTTTAACTTATCTTCCATAATGCAGCCCTTTCTTTGGTAAGAACTTCACGCAGGCGCTTACGCGCTTTGCTGTATTGTGCTTTGGAGGTTGATTCGGTAATGTTCAGAATTTCCGCTATTTCTGCGTGGTCGTAGCCTTCAAACAGGTACAGGTTCAGTACTATGCGCGCGCCTTCGGGCAACTTATCCATACAGCGGCGCACTTGGCCAATTTCCCATTCGATTTCGCTTTCGTCTGTCTCCGTATCGTCAGGGATATGGACTAACTTGGGCTCCTCTACATTGATAGTCAGCAACTTGCGCTTTTTTAAAACGTTGATGCAACGGTTAATTACAATCCGTTTGAGCCATGAGCCAAAGGCAGCATCAAAGCGAAACGTGTGCAATTTGGTGAAAGCATCCACAAATGCCTCCTGCAACACGTCCTGAGCATCTTCTTCGCGCTTCAACATGCGGTAGCAAACGTTGTACATGGCGTCGGAGTAGAGCTTATAAATCTGGAACTGCGCCTTGCGGTCTTGTTCCAAACATCGCTCAATCAGGTATCGGTGTATATCGGCGGTAACGGTTTCCAATGCGCATTATCGAGATTTTACTTGTATAGACAGCCGCCCAAGAAAAAGGTTGCCAATGACCTTAAAATTTCTTGTGAAGAAAACGGAAAAAGCCGTAGCACCACATCGGGGCGGAGGTAATGTGGTTATTTTTTGGGTGATTAAGCAAGTAGGCGATTTAAAGCATACTTCAAAAGGTTCAATTGCAAAGAATTTTGCGATTGAACCTTTTTGAAAATTCGCTCACGGGCTTTTCAGCCGCTGTCAGGGATTTTACAAAAGCCCGTTAGCCGTTGCAGGCGCTAACGATGCTTTCAGGAACAAAGATACTTCATTTTGTTCAGCTTACTTATGCGCTACAAGCGATGCAACAAGTCGGCTTGTTGTGCACTTGCCGCAAACAAGGAGGCAGCCAAGATGTTTGGCGGCCTATATTTCCAACGACTTAATTTTTGCATAGGGCAAGCGATTGCCAAGTGCTTTCCATCCGCGCACTTCGGCCAGCATGTCCAAGTCGTAAACGGCTGTTTCTTCCTTCTTATCCGGTTTAACGTAGTGAATTTTTACCTGCACTTGTTCATCGGCTGAGGCTACCAGCAGTTTAGACTTCGGATGGTCGGAAAGGAATGAAAATTTCTTACCCAATGAAGTCGTTTCAATCTGGAAGCGTTTGGCGTAATAATTTTGGTTTTCACCGTCAAAGTAAATAGCCGATACAATGGTATTTTTTGTCAGCTTGTAAAGTTTAATCACATCATTAGGTTCATATCGATTGGCAAGGTCGTAGTTGGTCATTTCGTATGTACCGTCTTTGTACAATGCCAGAATAGTATCTTCACCGGTGAATGTGCCAAGCAAATAGCCTCTTTTGTCAGTATTGAGGCGGCCGATTACAGGGTCGTAGTAGATATCCAAGCCGCCCAACGTAGAAACACCTGCCATTTTCAGCTTCACACTCTTCACAGGGTAGCGCGTCAGAATATTGCCTTGTGCACTGCGCCCTTTGATGGCAAGGTCAGTAAAATCATAGTCAAAAACTTTGACCTTTGCCTTGCAGCCGGGCGTAAGCGTAACGGTAATAAGTTCTGCCTCTCCGTTGGGGTTAGAGGTAAAATACAGCACCTTAGACCCTTTGGTGCCTTTGGTCAGGTCATATTCCTTGTCGCGAGTAATGCCGCCGATTTGGAAGCGCTTGGCGTAAGTGATACCACTTTCGCCATCCAAATAGAGCATATTGAAAGTGCGGCGTTCGTCGTCTTTGTTGAACACCTCGGCATGAAGGATGTCTTTTCCCACAAAAACTTTTTCGGCAATTTTTACCACCTTGAAGATGCCGCTGCGCAGGAAAACGACAATATCGTCAATGTCCGAGCAGTCGGAGATGAACTCCACGTCTTCATCTTTTTTCAAACCAAAACCAATAAAGCCTTCTTTGCGGTTGATGTACAGTTTTTGGTTATTGGCAGCTACTTTGGTAGCGGTGATGGTGTCAAAGGTGCGGATTTCGGTTTTCCGCTCTCTGCCTTTGCCGTATTTGGCCAATAAGTTTTTAAAATAATCAATCGCAAATTCTACCAGATGCGCCAAGTGATACTCGGTTTGGGCAAGTTCTTCGGCAAGTTTGCGCATCAGTTCGTCTGCTTTGAAGGCATCGTATTTGGAAATGCGCTTAATCTTGATTTCGGTCAGTGCGATAATGTCCTTGCGGGTAATTTCGCGGTAAAACTGCAACTTGTAGGGGCTGATGCCTTTGTCTATGGTCAGAATGACATCTTCCCAAGTAGTACACTCTTCAATATTGCGATAGATGCGGTTTTCGATGAAAATCTTTTCCAACGACGCATACAACCGTTTTTCCAGCAGCTCGGCGCGTTTGATTTCTAATTCGCGTCGGAGCAGGTCTAAGGTTTGCTTGGTGTTGATTTTCAGAATATCATCTACTCCAAGAAATTGCGGCTTGTCACCTACAATTACGCAGGCATTGGGCGAAATGCTCACCTCGCAGTCGGTAAAAGCATAGAGTGCCCCGATGGTAATATCGGGCGAAGTTTTGGGTTCAAGATGAATGAGTATTTCAACATCTTTGGCGGTATTGTCCACCACCTTTTTAATCTTGATTTTACCCGCATCGTTGGCCTTAATGATGGATTCAATCAGTGCCGTAGTAGTTGTGCCGTAGGGGATGTCTCTGATAACCAGTGTTTTGCTGTCCAATTCTTCAATTCGGGCACGAACGCGGACTTTGCCGCCTTTGCGCCCTTGCTGGTAGTTGGTAACGTCCACCATGCCCCCCGTCGGGAAGTCGGGGTAAAGTTCTATCTCCCGACCTTTGAGCAGGTCTATGGAGGCGCGGATAAGTTCGCAGAAATTGTGCGGCAGAATTTTGGTGGAAAGCCCGACCGCAATACCCTCTACGCCTTGCACCAACAGCAGCGGGAATTTAACGGGCAGCGTAACGGGTTCTTTCTTGCGCCCGTCGTAAGATGCCTGCCATTGGGTAGTTTGCGGATTGAAGACCACATCTAATGCAAATTTGCTCAATCGGGCTTCAATATAACGCGGAGCTGCTGCCCCATCTCCTGTGCGGATGTCGCCCCAGTTGCCTTGTGTGTCTATCAGCAGGTCTTTCTGCCCCAGATTCACAATGGCATCGCTAATGGAAGCATCGCCGTGCGGGTGGTATTGCATAGTTTGCCCAATGATGTTGGCTACTTTGTTGTAGCGTCCGTCATCCATTTCTTTCATGGAATGAAGAATACGTCGTTGAACAGGCTTCAAACCATCTTCAATGGCCGGCACGGCACGTTCTAAAATTACATAGGACGCATAATCCAGAAACCAGTTTTCATACATCCCCGAAACCGGGAGTACCTCCTGCATCTGTCCGCTGTTCTGTTCCATGAAAATCAATTTTTATGCAAAAGTATATTTTTTTATTGAACCGCCAATCGGGTGTAAGGCGGCTAAGTGCGTGGATTGCAAGCATCGCTGATGTTTACTTCATCACAAGAATACAAGGACACAAGATTCTTGTTTTCTTGTCGTAAGTAATTTTCTCTACTGCTCACTCCTACGTTTCTACGACAGTTGTGCGGATGCAAACAATGCCCTCCTCGCTGTTGCCGATTATCCAAATCTCCTTTTGACCGCCTTCGGTGCTTTTGCAGACCCGCAGGTTTTGCAAGCGCTGTTCTATGGCTGTTTTAAAAGCAGCAAAACGAGCAACAACGGCTTTATCCTCTTCGGTGTGCCACTCCTGTGGAGTAGCCGAATAGACTAAAATATCATCTAAGCTAACTGCTTCCATACCTTCGGAGCATTCGGGGAAAGCGGTGAGTGCCATAATTTCAAAAGGTGCTTCCGATTCGCTGAGCAGCAGCAGCCCCTCGCTCAATTGGCGCAACTCGCTGATGACAGCACCCTCTGTATGTTGAGTATCAACCGGTAACATATTTAGTAGGTAAATTTAAATTTGATTAAATCCGGTTTATTTTGGCGCTTGCGTTTAAGTTCGTGCGCATAAATTACACGACCCAGATTAGCCATAAACGGGAAGCCGATGCTTTCGTATTCGTATTTGTCATCATTGAAAATACCGTCTTCGTTTACATATATTACGGCACTGAGCATAAATTCAATGTTGTTTTCAAAATCTACAATATAGGAGTTGTCTAACAGGTAGCCGTATGCGTCGCCAACCTTATTAAAAATGCGTATATTTTTCGGGATGGGTTGTTTGGTATCGCCATACATGAAAAACTTACAATAACTGTCGTAGTTGCAGCAGGTGTCGGTATAGGCAGGGTAGCCGCCGCTTTCTTTGGGGTACATGCTCATGTGGCGATACAGAAAGCGGTAGTCGTCTTTGGTAAGGTTAAAACGTTGCCCGGGCGGTACGGTTTCGGGAAAAATAAGTGTTTGAAGGACTTTGTGCATCGTAGAGAGCGGATAGTAATTCTTATCCGAAAAATCCATTGGCTTTTCAATCAGTTCTCCGTTGGGGTTATTGCGAAAACTCATGTAACCCTTACCTTTGAGCGTGGTAGTCAGCGTATTAGGATAACTTTTTTCATTTTTTACTAATGGCTGTTGGTAAATGATTTCATCGCCCCTGTAAAAACTGATAGGGTTGGTGTAGCGCGCAGTTTCTTGCGTATCGCCCACCGAAAGGCGGTGAATCAGCCGCAGGTTGAAACCCTTGGCATGCAGCGATTCGTTCAGCTCTTCTTGCCCGATAAATTCGTAGAGGCGGTTGTAAGCATCATTATCGCTCACCAGCAATATTTTTTTGATATAATGACCAATAGAAGGCAATCCGTTAGGCGAGGTTTCGTCGGTAACAACGGCAGTTTGTCCGGTATAGGCACTGTCTATGCGCAGGGGCGTTTCACGGTCTAATCCTTTGATATTCAAACGATTAATTTTTTCCAGCGCAACAATGGCGGTTGGTAGCTTCACAGTGCTCGCCGGATAGAAATACTGCTTGTCGTCTAACCGATAGGTATAATGGGTTAAAATGGGGCGGTTTTTCTTGTCGCGGTCTATTTGGGTGTAAATAATTTGCACTTCGTATTTGGCAGGGTCGCTCAGGACGGTTCCGAACAGGTCGCGGCGGCTCTCCAACAAGTCTGTAATCAACTTATCTTGCTGCGCACGTGCCTGTATGGCCATTATTGCAACTATTGCAAGGAAAACAAGTTTCTTTTTCATACTTTTCATATGCCGTTTTGTTAGCTTTACAAACATAAATTTTTTTGAGCTACAAACTATCAGAAACTTATGGGACAGTATCGGACGACTGCAGAATTAAGCCAATTGCGAAAATTTGAAAAAATACCGGTAGAAATTTACCCCGATGCGGTAGAAGCATCTAAAGCTGTTGCACAGGAAATTGCGGCACTTATCAAAATCAAACAAAAGAAAGGAGAAATGGCTGTTTTGGGGCTTGCTACAGGCTCAACACCCACCAGAGTATATGAAGAGTTGGTGCGGATGCATCGCGAAGAAGGGCTAAGTTTCTCTAATGTCATTACCTTCAATCTGGACGAGTATTACCCCATGCAGCCCGACTCATTGCAGAGCTACGTCCGTTTCATGAATGAATATTTATTTGACCACGTGGATATTCCGCGTGAAAACATCCACATCCCCGACGGTACTATCCCCATGAATCAGGCCGATGCCTTCTGCCACGAATACGAACGGAAAATTACAGCTGCCGGAGGAATTGATATTCAATTGTTGGGAATTGGCCGCACAGGGCACATCGGTTTTAACGAGCCCGGCTCTTCCAAAGAATCAACCACGCGGATGGTTACCTTAGACCGCCTGACCCGGATTGATGCAGCAAGCGACTTTTTCGGCGAAGAAAATGTGCCGCGCCGTGCCCTTACGATGGGTGTCGGTACAATTTTAAAAGCGCGCAAAATTATCCTGATGGCATGGGGAGAAGGCAAAGCCAAAATGATTCGCAGTACGGTAGAAGGCAATATGACCGAAATGATTCCCGCTACCTTTCTGCAATCGCACAATAACAGCGTAGTGGTGCTGGATGAGCCCGCTGCCGCACAACTGACCCGCATCAAGACTCCTTGGCTGATTGGACCCTGCCGTTGGAACGACCCGCAACTCATCCGTCGTGCCGTAGTGTGGTTGTGCCAGCAGGTAAACAAGCCCATTCTGAAACTCACCGACAATGATTACACCGAACACGGCATGAGCGAATTGGTAACCGAATACGGCCCTGCCTACAATATCAATATTCAGGTTTTCAACCAGTTGCAGCATACCATTACCGGATGGCCGGGAGGCAAACCCCATGCAGACGACAGCCATCGCCCCGAACGTGCCAAACCTTTCCCTAAGCGGGTAGTTATTTTCAGCCCCCACCCCGATGATGACGTAATTTCTATGGGCGGCACACTGCTCCGATTAGTTGACCAAGGGCACGATGTGCACGTAGCCTATCAAACTTCGGGCAATATTGCCGTCTTTGATGACGATGCTATTCGCTTCGCCGACTTTGTAAACGACATCAGCAAATCTATCAACCTGCAAGGCGATGCAGTAAAAAATTGGTTCAATACGATTGTAGATTTCATCCGCAACAAACAGCCGGGACAGGTAGATATTCCTGAGGTTCAGATGATTAAGGGTATGATTCGCCGCGGAGAGGCCAAAGCCGCCTGCCGTTATTGCGGCGTACCCGACAGCAACATGCACTTCCTCGACCTGCCGTTCTACGAAACCGGTCGCGTCAAGAAAAACCCCATAGGCGAAGCCGATATTCAGATTACAGTGGACTTGCTGCAATCGGTTAAACCGCACCAGATTTATGCAGCAGGTGACCTTTCCGACCCGCACGGCACACACCGCGTGTGTTTGCAAGCCGTTTTTGAGGCCTGCAACCGTTTGAAAAACGAAAAATGGATGAAAGACTGCTACATATGGCTCTATCGCGGTGCATGGCAAGAGTGGGACATTGACCAGATAGAAATGGCAGTGCCCATCAGCCCGCAAGAGTTGCTGCGCAAGCGCCGTGCTATTTTCAAGCATCAGTCGCAAAAAGACCGCCCACTGTTCCCGGGTTCCGATGCCCGCGAGTTTTGGCAGCGCGCCGAAGACCGCAACCGCGCCACTGCCGAAATGTACGACAAACTTGGCTTGGCTGAATATGAGGCCATTGAAGCTTTTGTGCGCTATAAACTATAAGCCGATTTCTCCGAAAAACTTTTCCGCATGGCTTTGGCGGTTCGGAATAATTGGGCTAATTTTGCCCCACTTTTTCCATTCATAAAAACGAATAAGATGTACGCAATTGTAGAAATCGCCGGACAACAGTTCAAGGTAGAAAAAGACCGTTTCATCTACACGCATCGTTTGGACGCAGCCGAAGGTGATGTGCTCACTTTTGACCGCATATTGCTAGTAGATGATAACGGCACCGTAAACGTTGGAACTCCGACAGTATCGGGTGCGAAAGTAACAGGTAAAGTGCTTGCCCATGTAAAAGGTGAGAAGGTGGTAATTTTTAAGAAAAAGCGCCGCAAAACTTATGTGAAGCGCAACGGACATCGTCAGCAGTTTACCAAAGTACTCATTGAAGAAATTAACGCATAAGTTTAAACTCTGATACGACTATGGCACACAAGAAAGGGGTAGGTAGCTCCAAAAACGGTCGCGAATCGGAAAGCAAGCGCCTCGGCGTGAAAATTTTCGGTGGCCAGCAAGTAATAGCCGGCAACATTATCGTTCGCCAACGCGGTACCAAGCATCATCCGGGCAAAAACGTAGGTATTGGCAAAGACCACACCCTGTTTGCACTGGTAGATGGCACTGTAACATTTAAGCGCAGCAAAGACCGCTCTTTTGTATCGGTTGAGCCTGCAACACAAGGCTAATTAAAGCAGCATTGTTCGTGTCAAAAAAGCCACTCCGAAAAAATTCGGAATGGCTTTTTTGTTTTGTTTAAATAAAAAGCAGATTGATAGATAATCTAACCTATTTGGATACGTATAGGAAAAGTTGATTTGTCATAAATCAACCTAATTACACAAAAAAGCACGAGATACTAATGACATACCTCGTGCGTGCCTCAGTTTTTATAGCGGGGATATTCAGTACTCTATCCGCAGAATAGAATTAACAGGGATTATGCGTCCCCCTTTTAGACTCACGTATTTATCATCCGACTGCCAAATGGTGGTTAGTAGTTGCCCTACTCGACCATCTGCCAATTGACAAATGATTTTTACTTTATGCCGATATATATTTCCCAAAGCAGTTGCCTTTTGGATTTGAGACTTTCGGTCAGCACGCATTTTACTATCTTGCAACACATCGTGTCGCGCAAACATGTGCGGATTGACAGCTTCTTTTGCTAACATGACATTCGGATTCATAAGTGTTGGTGGTTTAAGGTAAAGTACTAAAAACTAAGGTGCGGTTTCAATTACATTGTTTGTGCTGCCTTATTAAAAGATAATAACACAAACTTGATTAGTAAAGAGAGTATCTTCTTTTGTATAAATTTACATGAAAACCCTGTAAAAGGTTTGCTAATTCAGAAAAATTAACAGTTGGCAAACAATAAAAAACTGCCGGGTTCTAAGTCAACCCGACAGTTATGCAAAAGCAAAAGAGGTTTGCAAAAAAACGCCTTGTGTAAATGCCAAGAAAGAGATACTTAAACCTGTCAGGTTTTTAAGTATGATTGCAATAACTCGTTCGTATGCTTATTGTTAGTTACGGACAGTTTTGCCTTTGAACAGCAGCCCTTGTATGCGCTCTAATGTTTTAGGCTCACCAGAAAGTGACAGGAAGGCTTCGCGTTCCAAATCGAGCAGGTACTGCTCGCTGACCATTTGCGGATAGCTCAGGTCGCCGCCGCTCATTACGTAAGCAATTTTCTTGGCAATTTTTGCATCGTGTTCGCTGATGTAGTTGCCGTAGCGCATACTTACAATACCTGTTTCAAACAGTGCCAGCGCGGTTTTACCCAGCACTTTAATGTCTTTGCGCTGTACAGGTTTGGTGTAGCCCATTTCGGCCAGTACAATGGCTGCACGCTTGGCATCAGCCAATACACGTGAACGGTGTAGCGTAATGCCGTCGGTTGGGCGAATATACCCTAAGTCTTTGGCTTCATGCGCCGAAGTAGAAACTTTCGCCGTGGCGATGTTCATGAAGAACTCTTGCAGGCGGTTCAGTTCCACGTCGCCTTTGGCATAGCTATCCGATGCACGCAGGGTCATTTCTTTAGTGCCGCCGCCCGCAGGAATCAAGCCAACCCCTACTTCCACCAAACCCATGTAGGTTTCCGCGTGTGCCTGAATGTGGTCGGCGTGGAGTTGAAGTTCGCAGCCACCGCCGAGTGCCAGCCCCGAAGGTGCAGTTACTACGGGTATAGATGAGTAACGGGCACGCATCATCGTATTTTGGAAAGCAGCAATAGAGAAGTTGATTTCATCAAATTCGCCGTTGCTGGCTGCCATAAACAGCATAGCAAGATTTGCACCTGCCGAAAAGTTTGCCCCGTCGTTACCAATTACCAAGCCGCGGAAGTTTTCTTCCGCTTTGGTAATAGCCGTATTGATACCTTCCAAAACCTCTGCGCCCATACTGTTCATTTTGGTATGGAACTCTAAGCCCAAGATGCCGTCGCCGAGGTCAAACAGGGTAGTGCCTGTATTGCCCCATACTTTGTTGGTAGGGCGGAGGTTATCCAGAATGATAAAGCCTTCGCTGCCCGGAATAACTTTGTAGGATTTAGTCGGGATGTCGTAGTAGTGGCGGATGCCTTTTTCTACCTTATAGAACGATTCGTTGCCGCCTGCCAGCATATCATACACCCACTGTGCGGGTTTTTCGTTGGCGGCTTCCATTTTGGCAACTGTTTCGCGAACGCCGAGCAAGTCCCATGTTTCAAACGGACCGAGTTCCCAAGCAAAACCGGCGGCTACGGCTTGGTCAATGCGGTAGAGTTCATCGGCGATTTCGGGGATGCGATACGAGCAGTATTTAAACAGGTCGTAGAAAGTAGCGCGATAGAATTCACCCGCTTTATCATTGCCATTAACTAATTTCGGAATGCGCAACTTAACGTTGTCAATATCCTTTACCGCACCTATAGAGTCAAATTTAGGCTTGGTTTGCGGCTCGTATTCAAAAGTTTTGAGGTTCAGGGTCAGAATCTGACTTTTGCCGTCTGCGCCTTTTACCTTTTTAAAGAAGCCCTGACCTGTTTTATCGCCCAACCACTTGCGGTCATAAAGTTCTTTGACAACGCGCGGCAGTTGGAAGGCATCGCGGCTTTCGTCGTGCGTAAGTGCTGCGTACAGGTTGTTAGCTACGTTTACGGTTGTATCCAGACCTACCACATCGCTGGTGCGGAAGGTTGCTGACTTGGCACGCCCAATAATAGTACCCGTCAGCGTATCCACTTCATCAACGGTTAAGTCAAAAGTATCCAGCTTGTGCATGGCCGACATCATGCTGTAAACACCGATGCGGTTGGCAATAAATGCAGGAGTATCTTTACACAATACGGTTTCTTTGCCCAGATAAAGCGCGCCGTAGTGCATCAGGAAATCCACAATATCGGGGTTGGTTTTCGGGCCGGGGATAATTTCCAGCAGTTTCAGATAGCGCGGTGGGTTGAAGAAGTGCGTGCCGCAAAAGTTTGCCTGAAAATCATCGCTGCGGCCTTCGCACATGAGTGCCATAGGAATGCCCGATGTGTTGGAGGTAATCAGCGTGCCTTTTTTGCGGAATTTTTCTACCTGCTCAAATATCTGCTTTTTGATGTCTAAACGCTCAACGACGGCTTCTAGAACCCAGTCGCAGTCGACAATTTTTTTCATATCGTCCTGAAAATTTCCGGTTTGAATCAGGGAAGCGACTTTGGAATGATACACCGGCGAAGGACTGGATTTGAGCGCTGCCGCCAATGCGTCGTTTACAATGCGATTGCGCACTGCCGGATGCTCAGCGTTCAGCCCTTTTGCCCGCTCAGCCTCGTTGGGTTCGGCAGGTATAATATCTAACAGAAGCACTTCTACGCCAATATTGGCAAAATGACAAGCGATGCGTGAGCCCATCACGCCGGAACCTAATACGGCTACTTTTTTGATGCTGCGGTTTTTCATTTCGTTTGGTTGGTGATTGGTCGTCGTGTCTAATTGAAGATGAATGAAACTTATTAATGCTTGTACCAGTTTTGTGTGCGGTAAAGGAAAGCGATATAGCCGCGTACTTTCAGCACGCCGTTTTCAACCCACAACTTGCAATCGTAAATTTTGCCGTTGTTGGGGTCTAAAATATCGCCCCCTCTAAATTCGTTGCCTTTCTTTTCCAGATTGCGAATAATAACCATGCCGATAATTTTTTTACCCTTGC
This sequence comes from uncultured Cytophagales bacterium, assembly GCA_938039675.1. Taxonomy (GTDB): domain Bacteria; phylum Bacteroidota; class Bacteroidia; order Cytophagales; family Thermoflexibacteraceae; genus Rhodoflexus. The sequence goes on along the minus strand of CALHUI010000003.1, from coordinate 174,964 downwards.
GGTCGTCGGTGCATTTGTCGCAAACGGGGTCGGGAGTTTCATTGGCGCGGTAGAAAATTTCAGCAATTCTACCAAAATACTTATCTCCTTGCTTGTAAATTTCTACAATAGAACGTGGTTTTCCATCCGCGTCATCAATAGTTTTCCACTTGCCGACTATGTCTTGGCTAAATGAGGAGTTGCTCAAAAGCCAAATGATGCAAACAGCGAGGCCCCAAAAACGGATTCTCATGTTATTTAAAAGCTAAAGATTCTTCGTCTAAGTCTAATTCGAGCGTAGGCATTTTGTAAGACTCTACCACCTCATTGATTTTATCAATGACTTCGAAAAACACCTGCATTTTTTCTTCGCTAACTGCTTCTCGCACTCGTTTGTTGAACTCTTTTACCACCTGACGTGAGGCTTCCCGCTTAATTTTACCCTCTTCGGTCAGGCAAATCAGCACTTTTCGGCGGTCTTTTTCATCCTGTTGGCGATAAATCATTCCCTCTTCCTCCATTATTTTCAGCATACGGCTCAGGCTACGGGCTTCCATGCCCATCAGGGGGGCAATTTTAGTTGCGGGTGTACCGTGTTCTTTGTCTATGTTTAACAACACGAAACCGTTTGAGTGGGTAATACCATGCTCTGCCCCCAACATGTTATACATCTTGGCTATTGCCAGCCATGTTGCCTTTACACTGAAATCAACGGATTGCTTTCTCTTATCGTTGTCTTGCTTACTCATCGCTATACCACCGTGTATTTCTGTCAAAAGTAAGCAAAAATATTATGCTTGCATACCACTTATGAATTTTTTCTTGCGAAAATATCAGCAGTTTTATTCGCCGGCTTTGAAAAACAGGGTTATTACGGAAGGAATACCTGCTTTTCCTAATGAAGCATTGATAAACAGGATTTGTCCGACAGACGACAGGCGCATAATAACATTATTGGAAGTGGTCATAATGCTGATTGGCACGGCAGCAGTACGCAACTTTGCCCAGTAGAATTGTCGGTAATCGCCTTCGTACAAGGGTGTTTTTTGTTGATAAAGACCTATCGGCAGGCCTTTAATTTGCCCTTCGGGAAAAGGGCCGGCAGCAAATGCGCTTACTTCATGGAATGACTCAGCGCATGCAAAAGCAATTTCTTTACCTGTGTACTGAATACGCAGCACGCCCGCATCGGACAGGGCATAGCTGATACTACGAACTGCGGCAGATTCAGGATAACGAAAGGTAATTGTTCCTTGCTGTATATCGGCTGTTCCAAGGGGTGCTTCACTCTGTGCTATGCCATGAATTTTCAGCAGCTTACCTTGCACCTTGATTGCCGATATATGCCCCGAAGAATGTAGGCTGACGGCAACATCGCCTCCGATAAGTTCCCAGCCGTCGTTTGTTTTCTGAGGTGCAGTTGTTTCTGCAAACTCGCCAAGCAGTAGTTGCGGGATGTTGCGCTCTTGTGTCGTAATTGGTAAACGCCAAGTATAAATTTCGCTACCCATGGGCGATAAGGCTGTTACTGCCAACAGGTCGCGCTCCTGCCAATTAGCGGGCAAATTGAGCAGAAGTTTATCCTTTACTCCCGGCACAACGTTTGGCGGAATTGCTATCCCACTTTCAACTATCCGCAAATTGACAGTACTACCTAATGGATTGGCGATATCTATAAGTTGCCAGAGAAATTTACAGCGGTTCAAATTGGTGAAAGTAAACTTATTATGAACTGTTAGCGTTCCATAAAAAAGCCCATCGGCACTTTCGGTACTCAATTGCAGGGGCGACCACATCTCTGCAACAGCATGAAAAACCGGCTTGCGATTTCTGTAAGCGTTTACGATGCCTCCGTTGGCAGAAGGCTTTTCAATAGGCTTTCCGTCCTCTTTTACAAGTTCATCGGCAAAAGATGAGAGAAACAGTCCCATTTGTTTGCCGTTATTTACCGATTGCCATGCTTTTGTAAAAACGGCATCATTAATGGATTGAATCGGTAGCTCTTCCATATCGGCAGGACTGATGGCAGGCCGTCCTTCGGGCAGTTTGCCGCGACTGTCGGCAGCCATCAGAATAACACTTGGATGGTTTAAATCGCGGCTAATGGTGGCAGCAGGCGCACTGCCTTCCACAACCGTGTAAATCACATACAATCCAAGTGAATCACAAACATCGAGCAAATGAGCATCGGGCTGATGGAAGGGGTTATATAAGGCATTGGCATTCAGTTCTTTGAGTAACAGGCCGTCTAACTCACTGATTTGCCTGCCGACACTGATACCGCTTTCGTGCCAATGCGCCCGGTATTTTACCCCGCGCAACTTCATTTTTTTGTCATTGATATAAAGCCCGTCATTTTTGACCGCAACGGTTCTAAAGCCGACAATTTGGGAAGTTCGGTGCAGTACTTTGCCTTGCGAATCTTGCAATTCTGTTACTAAACGGTAGCGCTGTGGAAATTCATCAGACCATACCTGCACACCCGAAAATGTTGCCGTAAACTGAAACCCTGCGGTGTTATTCGCAGGTATTGGCTTGATATTGCTCTGCAAGAGAGTGCCCGCCGGTTTCCCTTCCATATCTTGCAGATAGGCAACTATTTGTACATTCTCTTTTTTGTTGATGTATATCTGCGCTGCCAAGTAGCCGCCGGCTTGGGTTTCAATGGTCATACCTGTGATATGTACAGGCGGTAATACTTCCAAATATACGGGCTTGTAAATGCCACCAAACAGCCACATGGGTACTTTGCCCTGTGCAATGGCAGCATTAGCACTGCGTTTACTCACCGCTACTTCCAACTCATTGGTTGTGCCCAATTTCAACAGTGAGGATACATCAAACACGAAGCGTTCGTAAGCTCCCTGATGCGTACCGAGATTAACTCCGTTGAGTTTGACTTCTGCGTCTGTCAGAACGCCTTCAAATACGAGATTAATATGCTTGTCTTGCCAAATCGGTAATGCCATAAACTGATGCTTGTAAACAGCTTTTTCATCAGACGGCACGGTACCAAAGCTGTATTCGCCAAAACCTTCGGTTTCCCAACAAGCAGGCACATTGATTTTTTGCCAACTGCCCGATTTTCTGCCTTTATCTATTTGAAAATCCCACTGCACAGGGTTTTCTCTGTCTATACCTGAAAGAAAATGGATTTGTGAGGTTTGAGCAATCAGTTGCAGGCTGAGTACCAGCCAAAGCAGGCAACAACTGCCAAGCAATCGGAACATAGGACGGCGGATTTTGATGCAAACAATTTAGGTTTTTTGCGGGAAAACACAAAAGCCCCCGCAAATGCAGAGGCTTCTGAAAATGTAAGATATAAGCTTAGGTTTATCCGTTTGCAAGAGCCTCGGCACCACCCACAATCTCGAGGATTTCTTTGGTAATGGCAGCCTGACGCGAACGGTTGTAAATCAGACGCAGTTCTTTGAGGAGCTCGCCTGCATTTTCGGTTGCTTTGTCCATGGCGGTCATACGTGCGCCGTGTTCGGAAGCATTGGATTCGAGCAATGCTTTATAGAACTGAATTTTCAGCGTTTTAGGCAATAACTCAGCCACAATGCTTTCCTTATTAGGCTCGTAGATAAAATCGGTAGATGATTCGGCAACAACCGGACGGTCATCGGCAGGTTGCAGCGGCAAATAAACAACCGTGCGTACAATTTGCGTCGCAACGTTCTTAAACTCATTGTAAACCAACTCTACGGCATCGTATTTTTTGCTCAGGAAGCCATCCATTGCGAACTCTGCCGCCAGCCGTACTTGGTCAAAAGAAAGTTTACCAAACAATTCGGTAAAGCTATCTACTAATGGCACGTTTCTGCGTTTGAAGAAATCGCGCCCTTTGCGGCCAATGGTCAAAACAGTTACGCGACCGGCTTTGTGCTGTGCGGCATATTTGCTGTTCATCAGCGCGCTGCATGCCTTGATTACGTTCGTATTAAAGCTCCCGCACAGACCACGGTCAGAAGTAATACAGACAATCAGTACGTTTTGTACGGTGCGGCTTTCAGAGAACGCATTAGCCGATTGTTCTTCAACGGTAGCCATAATATTGGTCAGGATACCTTGAAGGCGTTGCGAATAAGGACGCATTTGGATAATGGCATCTTGTGCGCGGCGTAGCTTAGCGGCAGCCACCATTTTCATTGCTTTGGTGATTTGCTGCGTAGAGCGCACCGAATTGATTCTATTTCTTACTTCCTTTAAACTTGGCATTGCTGAAATGCTTAAATACGTCGTCAATCAAAAATTATTTTGCAAAACCCTTTGCCAAATCGGCAGCTACTTTTTTCAGTACAGAGGTGATTTCATCATCCAGCTTACCTTGTGCTAAGCCTTTCAGTACTTCCGGATAGTTAGCTTCCAACTGCGTAGTGTACAGTTGCTCAAACTCACGCACGCGGTTTACGGGAATGTTATCCAACAAACCGTTGGTAGAAGCGTAGATAATGGCGACTTGCTTTTCTACCGGTACGGGCGAGAACTGTCCTTGCTTCAAGATTTCTTGGTTGCGGCGACCGCGCTCAATAGTCAGTTTGGTAGCAGCATCGAGGTCAGAACCGAACTTAGCAAAAGCCTCCAATTCGCGGAACTGCGCTTGGTCGAGCTTCAGCGTACCCGCTACTTTCTTCATGGATTTGATTTGAGCAGCACCACCTACGCGAGATACCGAAATACCTACGTTGATAGCCGGGCGGATACCTGAGTTAAACAGGTTAGACTCGAGGAATATCTGACCATCGGTAATGGAAATTACGTTGGTAGGGATGTAAGCAGAAACGTCGCCCGCTTGTGTTTCAATAATAGGGAGAGCTGTCAAAGAACCACCGCCTTTTACTTTGCCTTGCAGCGAAGGAGGCAAGTCGTTCATTTGTTGAGCAATTACGTCTTGTTTGTTCAGCTTAGCCGCACGTTCCAACAAGCGAGAGTGCAGATAGAATACGTCGCCGGGATAAGCTTCGCGGCCGGGGGGGCGGCGCAACAGCAGCGATACTTCGCGATAAGCAACAGCTTGCTTAGACAAATCGTCATAAACCACCAGTGCAGGGCGGCCGGTATCGCGGAAATATTCACCGATAGCAGCACCCGCAAACGGTGCATAGAACTGCATAGGAGCAGGGTCGGCAGCAGAAGCAGCCACAACAATTGAATAAGGCAAAGCACCGCCTTTTTCCAAAGCTGCAACCACTTGCGCAATAGTAGAAGCCTTCTGACCTACGGCTACGTAGATACAGTACACAGGCTCGCCTTTATCGTAAAATTCTTTTTGGTTCAGGATGGTATCAATCGCAACGGCGGTTTTACCGGTCTGACGGTCACCAATGATGAGCTCGCGCTGGCCGCGACCAATAGGAATCATAGAGTCGATAGCCTTGATACCGGTTTGCAGTGGCTCGTTTACAGGCTGACGGTAAATAACACCGGGTGCTTTGCGTTCCAGCGGCATTTCAAACAATTCGCCAGTAATTGGGCCTTTGCCGTCAATAGGCTGTCCTAATGTATTTACCACACGGCCTAACATGCCTTCACCTACGCGGATAGAGGCAATTTTACGAGTACGTTTTACCGTATCACCTTCTTTGATACCGGTAGAGTCGCCCAAAATTACAGCACCTACGTTGTCTTCTTCTAGGTTCAGCACTAAGCCTTGCGAGCCATTGGAAAACTCCAACAATTCGCCGGATTGTGCTTTTGTTAAACCATAAATACGGGCAACACCGTCGCCTACCTGCAATACCGTACCGACTTCCTCGAGTTCGGCTTCGGTTTTAAAGTTTGAGAGTTGCTCTCTCAATATTGCTGAAACCTCATCAGGTCTAATCTGAACCATGATTGTATATGCTTAAGATATTAGATGCAAAACTTATAATTCTTTGATGTAAGGGTTATAGCTGAACGCTTTGCGCAAATCGTTCAGACGGCTGCGAACAGAGTCGTCTATTTGCTTATCGCCGATGGTCAGTACAAAACCGCCAATCAGTTCCGGATCTACTGTCACTTTCAGTTCCACCTCTTTGCCTGCTATGCGGCGAACTTCCTGCTGAAACTGATGCAAAAGTTCATTGTTCAGTGGGATGACCGTTACTAAATGCCCCTGCTCGATGTTATTCATCCGATTATAAAGTTTGTGAAACTCTATAGCGATAGACTCCAACATATCCTCGCGGTGCTTGCGAACGCTGATTTCAAAGAAACTGATAGTCAGCGGGTTCACATGTGAACCGAATATTTTGCGGATGATGCTGAGCTTGATGTCGCGGTTGATAATCGGGTTGCGCAACAATAAGCGGAGGCTTCTATTCTCTTCACATACTTTTGCAAAGAGCACCATATCTTGGTGCACCTCGTTCAGCACGCCTTTTTCCTGTGCAAGACCTGCCAGCGATTTGGCGTATCGGGATGCTACTTTAAATTCTGACATCGCGTTAGTTTACTTTCAGGTCTTTGATGTATTCTTTTACCAGCTCTTCTTGTGCGCTGCGGTCGCTCAATTTGGCACGAAGCACTTTTTCTGCCAGTTCCAAAGAAAGCGTGGCAATTTGATTTTTTACCTCAGTCAGTGCCGCGTTCTTCTCGTTATTGATGGTTTCTTGTGCTTGTTTGATTAAGCGCTGACCTTCTGCACTTGCTTTTTCATGTGCCTCATTAATCAGGCGGTCAGCGGCAGCCTTAGCCTCACGCAGCATTTTGTCGCGCTCAGCGCGGGCTTCTTGCAACAATGCCTCATTTTCATTTTTCAGTTGCGCCATTTCGGCACGTGCACGGTCGGCAGCCTTCAGCGCATCTTCAATTGATTTATTGCGTTCGTCAATGCTGTCCAAAATAGTCTTCCATGCAAACTTTCTCAGCAGGAAAAGTACAATTAAGAAAAATAAACTTGTCCAGACAATCAGGCCTAAGCCGGGAGTAACTAATTCCATTATCGTATAGGTTTTTAGGTCAAAATCACAAATACATTTCTCTAACCAATCAGGACAAAGAAGCCGTCTGCACTGACTGCCGACGGCTTTCTTTAGTTAGTCTTAGGTGTTGCCCACGATGAAACATACCGCAATGGCAAACAGAGCGGCACCTTCAATAAGACCTGCTGAAATCAGCATAGCAGTTTGAATACGGCCAGCCATTTCAGGCTGACGAGCCATAGACTCAACAGCACTGCCACCAATACGGCCAATACCCAAACCGGCACCCAAAACTGCAATACCTGCACCAATACCTGCGCCCAGCGCGCCTGTAGTGCCAGTCATTTCCAGAAGAATGTTAGACAACATGTGTGATAAAAGTTAGAGGTATATAAAATTGAGTAAATCACTCCAAGGATTAATGGTGAGCTTCTTGATGCTCGTGTTCTTCAATTGCCAAGCCGATAAATAGTGCTGAAAGCAGGGTGAAAATGTATGCCTGCAAAGCAGCAACAAACAGTTCGAGGAATGTGATGGCAACAACCACGAATCCTACCGGTAAACCAAGAATTGCATTTTTAAAGATGAAGATGAAACTTACCAAGCAAAGGATAACGATGTGTCCTGCGGTAATGTTGGCAAACAAACGAATCATTAGTGCAAACGGCTTGGTCAAGATGCCGATGAGTTCTACGGGAATCATGATAATCAGCATCGGTTTGGGCACACCCGGCATTGCGAAAATGTGCTTCCAGTAGTCTTTATTGCCCGAAACATTGGTAATGATGGCGGTAAAAGCTGCCAATGTAAGCGTAAAAGCAATGTTACCTGATGCGTTTGCTCCGGTTGGAATCAGCCCCAGCAAGTTATTCATCCAAATAAAGAAGAACAATGTCATCAGGTAGGGCAAATATGTTTTGTATTTCTTCTCACCAATATTAGGAATAATCACATCGTCGCGAACAAACAGAATAATCGGCTCAATAAATGCCTGCAAACCGCTTGGTGCTTGTCCCGGACGCTTTTGATAGGCTTTTGCAACAGAGGTAAAAATAATAATCAGTACAATGCAGGCTATAAACATGGAAGCTACGTTCTTGGTAAACGAAAGGTCAATAACCTTTTTTCCGTTGGCTTCCTCAATGTGCCCATGATTGAGGCGATAAACACGGTCGCCACGTATCACTTGTTGCTCGCCATGATGAAATTCGCTTGACAGAAAAATATCCAAATGTCCGTCGGTAATCAGAATGACAGGTAGCGGGATAGATACATGCACAACTGTCCCGTCGCTTTTGTAATAATCAAAAAAGTGCCAATCGTATGCATCTCCAATGTGATGAAGAATCATATCTTTGGGCGAAAAAGTATCATCTCCGTGATTGTTGCCCTTGGCGAAAGCAGCATTTGAAAATACAAATAAACTGCTAATTATCAGTAGGTTACGTAAAGTTTTAAGCATCTTTTTTATCCGTCTTTCCGGAATTTTGGCGCAATTTAGCCATCAATGATTTAATTTCAAAAGCAGTAAACAAAAAATATATAACGAAGAAAGTAATCGTAAAGTGCCATCGTGCGGCTTTGTCTTTTACTTGCCAAAAGAAAACGCCCAAAATGATAGCTGAAATCAGCAAGCGAATAGCCGTTGCGCCAAGTGTGTAATTAGGGAAATCAAGCGGTTCTTTGTTGCTCTGACAGACCATGTAGTAGGTCAGAAGCGTTATAACAAAAAAATATCCCAGTAGGTACCACGAATATGGCACGATGAGTTCTGCTTGCCAAAGACCGAGCAGTACCATAACAGCGGCACACAAGAGCGTAAGAAGGCTCAGGCTTTTAATGAATGGCTTCATGCATTTTTATTTTAAGAATTGTTCTTCATCAAGCTGCGCAGGATATGAAAAAGTGCGGCAAACAAAAAGAGCATCATACATGCCATCGTTCCAAGTGATTTGGGCAGAGCCAAATAGCTGTCTGCCCAACGACCTGCCCAATATCCCAACAGCAGTGCCCCTGCCAGCTCAAAAGCCATTCCCGAATATTTCAGGTAGTTATTGATATGTTTTTGGGGTTTGTTTACCGGCTGCATCTTCTGTTTTGATGGATTTGATGCTTTCGCCCATTTTGCAGGTGCCGTTGAGTTTGGCACCGTTTTCTACAACAAGCTTGGCAGTATATATTTCACCGGTTACTACGGCTGTAGCTTTCAAAATCAGCACTTCGCTTATTTCAATAGTGCCTCTTACTTCGCCCTCTATCTCGGCATTCTGTGCGTAAATATTGCCTTCCAGCAATGAGCCTTGCCCCATGGCGAGTTTTTGCTTACACCTGATATTGCCTTTCACCGAACCATCTATTCTGATATTGCCGGGAGTGTCTATATCACCTGTGATTTGCGTTCCTTTACCGATAATATTAGCAATAGTACTGATGTTTTCCTGTACTTTACGCTCTTCTTTAGATGAATTGAATATGGCCATAGTTTGTGAGTTGTTTGCTGAGCAAGTTAGTTAAAAAGAAATGTATTGTTCAGGATTTACAGGACTTCCGTTATACCATAGTTCAAAATGCAGATGCGGCCCGTCAGTTAGCTCGCCGGAGTTGCCGATAATGGCTATGATGTCTCCTGCACGAACGGTTTCTCCTGTTTTGCGCAACAACACCGAATTGTGCTTATAGAAAGAAATCAGTTGATTTTTGTGTTGGATACCAATGGTATAGCCCGAATCCTGTGTCCATGAGGAAATGATTACAGTACCGTCGGCAACTGCTTTAATAGGTTCATTTTTGCGTGCAACAATGTCCACGCCGTAATGCTGTCGATACGGTTCAAATTTGCCTAACAAAACTCCTTTCAACGGCGTAAAAAACACAAAACTTTTCAGTTGGGCATTGGCTGCATTGCGAACGGGACGAGTAGCGGAAGCCTCCATTTCAAATATGGTGCGAAAAGATGAATCTATTGGGTTAATTTTAGCAACTTCCTCAGGATTGACCTTCACTACATCGGCATTTCCAATCTTCTTCCGAACATTATTGTAAGGTGTTTCGCCCTGCATGACAAGTTTTAAATCGTTGATATAGCGGTCGCGCGCTTCTAAGGCCTCCGATAGCGAGTCTATGCTCATCGCTAGACTCACTATTTGCCGCTTAATATCGTTTTCGTTTTGCATGCCGCTTTGGAAGTAACCAATTAACTGATAAAACATCCAGCTGGCAAAAAAACACAAGACGAGCAAGCCGGCAAGCCCAACCACTACGCTTGCTCCTGTTATTTGCGTGCTGAAGCGCGGTGCCAGCGTTTCTGCATCGCGGATAATCAGCCACAAACGATGCGATAACCAGTCATAAATAGTCTTTTTTTCCAAAAATCGCCAAAATTTTACAGCAAAAGTAAGGACTATTTTGGTTTTGAGCTAATTTCTTATGCCACGCTTTTTGTTATATTTGCAAGCAACATCCCTTGCCACTATCGGAACATCGCTGTAATCCTTTCTTCATCATGAGTTAATTTTCATGCGCATACCTCTTTATTTTTATCGGTGGTTGCTATCGGGCACGGGTTTAATCATGCTCAATGCCTGTCAGGTATATCATGATACGACCGCCCGATTCAATGCCTATTTTCTTGCCAAAGAAAAGATGCTGGAAGTAGAAGCAGCTTTATTGGCTGCCGCTCCTAATGACTACGGCGATATACTGATGGTATTTCCTCGGATTGATTCTGCTTCGGGTGCTTCGCAAAAGACAGGTCTGGAATATGTCATTGAAAAGGCTTCTTTACCCATCAAATTTCATGAGCGCAGCAAATGGGTGGACGATTGCTATCTGCTAATTGGCAAAGCACGGCTCTACATGGGCGATTTCCGGAATGCCGCCACTACCTTTAAGTACGTCAATACGAACAGCCCTGACCCCAATGCACGACATACGGCGCTGATATGGTTGCAAAGGCTTTTTATTGAACAAAACAACAGCAAGGATGCCCTATATGCGGCTGAATATCTGAGCAAAGACGATAATCCGATTAATAATGACAATGCCCGCGACTTTTATCTGAACATGGCACATTATTATCGGTTGGAGCAGGATTTGCCAAGAACCTCGGCTTATCTTGAAAAAGCACTGCCCTTTATTACCAACAAAGAAATGCGCATCAAAGCGCTTTTTATGATTGCCCAAATTAGTCAGCGATTGGGTAAGTCTGAAAAGGCCTACCAATATTACAGCCAACTGACGCACAGCAACCCTCCTTTTGAAATGCTGTTTCTTTCCCAACTCAACACGGCAAGTGCGATTAATTTTGCAGATAAAGTTGCGGTTGCCAAAGCAGATAAAACCTTACAATTGCTGTTAAAAGACCCTAAAAATGCTGAGTACAAAGACCGCATTTTGTTTGAAATAGGGAGTTTTGAGGTAAAACGCGGCCAATTTCAACAAGGATTGGAGGCTTACCGAAAGTCGTTAGCCGTTACGGCCAAACCACAACAAAAAGCCACAACTTACCTGCAAATAGGCAAAATTTACTACGAACGTTTGCAGGATTATGCAAATGCGGCTTTGTACTATGACAGCGCCTCCCAAGTGCTACCGACCTCTTCGCCCGACTACAACGCAGTAAAGCGACAGGCCGAAATTTTAGGCCAATTTGCCGAAGAACAGGCCAAAGTAGCAAGTGCCGAACGCCTGCTACGACTTTATGCGATGAGCGATGCCGAACGCAAAAAAGCACTTGAAAAGGAAATTGCAGACGAAAAAGCTGCGATAGACCGACAACTCAAAACCGCTCAGCAAGACGCAAGCCGTTCGGGAGTACCTGCCGTGCCTTCCAATAATTTGCCCGGTGCATCGGGCAACAATAATACTTGGTATTTCTACAATGCACAAACCGTTGCCAACGGCAGAACGGCTTTTGCCCGCACATGGGGTAATATCCCGCTGGCAGATAACTGGCGGCTGTCCGACAAAGTACGCGATTCGCAATCCGACGAAATCATGCGGCCAACGACAGCCAACACGGCAGAGAAAGGCAAGGAAAACCAGCCACAGGAGGCAGACCGTTATGCAGCAATAAAGCCGATGGACAAACGATTGGCTGAAATTCCTGCCGACGAGGCAGAAGCAAAACAAGTCCGTTTGGTATTGGCAGAGGCACTCTATCAAACAAGTAAAATATACTTTCAGGTGCTGAAAGAACCGCAGAAAGCCCGTGCAAATTTGGAACGATTTGTACAATTAGCTCCCGACCATCCGAAAGTGCCCGAAGCACTGTACACCATCATCCGCCTGTGCAGCGAACAAAAAGACTGTCAGCCCGATACTTACAAAAGCCAACTGCTGGAAAAATACCCCGAATCATCCTATGCGCAGTTGCTGAATAAGGCTTCAGGTGATAAGAACGCAGCAGCAACAGGTGCCGATTCGTTTCAAGCAGTGGCGGATGCAGCGGTTGTAAAGGCATATGCTGAAGCCTATGAATTGTATCGCAGCGGACAATATGCGCAGGCGCTTGACCAATTCCATCAAATGGAGGTGCGCTATCCCGGCAATCCGCTTAGCGAACAAATCTCAATGCTGAAAATTTTATCCCGTTTGGCATTAGAGCCTGCTTCGATGCAGGCAGAAAACGACCTGAAAAACTTTATTACTGCCTCTCGTCGCCCCGAACTTGTAGAAATGGCAAAAGCAGTATTACAAAAAATAGAAGAACGCAAAAAACCATGAATCGCACCATTGCAGCCATTGTACCCATGCGCCACAACAGTGAGCGCGTTCCCGGAAAAAACTACCGCTCATTCAACGGCAAGCCGCTGTTTCACTACGTAACGGAAAGTTTGCTGAAAGTGCCGGCTATCACCCAAGTAGTGATTGATACCGACAGCCCGACAGTGATGGACTATGCGCGGAAGCACTTTCCACAAGTAATTCTGCTGGAACGCCCCGAGCACCTGCGCGACGGTTCTATCCCAATGAACGACGTGCTGCTCAACGTTATCAATCAGGTACAAGCCGATTTTTACCTGCAAACTCACAGCACCAACCCATTGCTGAGTGCGGCAACCATTCAAAAGGCAGTGGATTTGTTTCTCAAACAATACCCGATTTATGATTCGCTGTTTTCGGTAACGCGCCTGCAAACCCGCTTGTGGGACGAGTTAGCCCGTGCCATCAATCATAACCCCAATATATTGCTGCGCACACAAGATTTACCACCCGTTTACGAAGAAAATTCATGCCTCTATCTGTTTGATAAAAAAATTTTGATAGAAAGGCACAACCGAATCGGCAATCGCCCTTATTTGCTTGAAATTCCTAAGCATGAAGCCCTTGATATTGACGAGGAGATAGATTTTACCGTAGCTGAAATGGTACATAGGGCAGTATATGGCGGATAATTCAAATGCGACCCTCTACTGAATTGCCGAAAACGGCAAACCAGCAAAAAACCCCGTCTGAAAGCAGACGAGGTTTTTCCAAACTTACAACTTAACCCTATTGATTTGAAAAAAGAAATTGAACATCCTACCATTTACAGTCCTAAACCTCTTGCCTGAAATGACACAGAAACGTTAAGTACTCATGTAGTTCTCAAAATTATACAAAAAATGCGGGTTTAGCAATATTAATTTATGTTAAATACTTTTAAGTAGGTTTTCTTTGAGCAATTTGAACTCTTCAGGCGTAATCAGTCCTTTGTCTAACAACTCTGACAGTTCGCGCAGTTTGGCGAGTGCATCGTTAGCGTTTGGACTGCCGCTGCCCCCTGCCGATTTGGGCGGCTGCTCGCTGCCTTTGGCTTTACTGGCTTCTGCTGTTGTCTTTTCTTTGCGCAGCTCTTCCACAAAGGCTTTACCACGCTCAAATTGCTTCTTGTAGAATTCTTTAAACGACTCGGCATCAAAGTTTTGCATATTGCCGCCGTTTTCAAAGTGTGTCATAAATACCTGCCCCACGGCGTAAGTCGTTGCACCCGAAATGGCTGCCATGCTGACCCCGCCAATCACACTGCCCAAGCCGGGAATAATCTTGATGGCTTCCGCACCCATGCGTGAAAGTGCGCTGCCTGTCAAAGTTGCCAACAATGCTTTAAACTGCGACTCGGAAAAGTTAATCTCGTAGATTACGCACAATTGTTTCAACATATCCATCTGGATAGCCGTAACCGCTACCATGTCTGCCACCGGAATAGGTATTAAGCCGGCACCCATTGACCACATCACACTGCCTTTGATTACTGCTTCGGATTTCTCTTGGCGGCTGCCCATGGTTTCCTTGATTTTGTTTAAAAAATAGTCTATCATTTTTTCGTAAGTGTTTGAATGCAATGTCAGGAACTCTATTGCATTGAACGGATGCCGGATAATAAAGTTAGTGCTGCTCGGGTTCTTCACCTTTTTTGGGGATTTTGCGGTCGGGCAGGTGTTCATCCAAAAAAGCGTTGATTTCGTCAATGCTTTTAGTTGAAACAATTTCGCCAAACGAATTGATACTTACTTCAAAGCCTTCTAATCCCTTGTTCACTTTGGGCTTGGTTTGTTCGTCTATTGGTTTTTTATTAATTTTCTTTGCCATGACGGAAGCGATTAGGTTGCTGATTGGAAATTTTTACACGGATACGATATGAAGTATCCTTACTGTTTATAATCGGTAATTTGCAAAATAATTTACGGAATTTCATCGGAATAATGTGCGAATTCATCCGAAATATTGTGATAGGGCTATTGTTTTCCTTGTTGCTTGCAGGTTGCAGCCTTGCGCCCGCAGGCGAGGATTGGGACGCGCCCGTAGATATTCCCGAAGGGCAAATTCGACTGACAACGGACAAAAGCATATTAGTTTTCAGCAATGCGGGCGGCATCCCCGATGCAGATGCTAACGGCTACCTGCCCATGCCCGTGGGCTTTTTGAGTCTATACCGCCAACTGTCATTTGCCGACCGCCGTTCGGTGCAACTGCGGTTTACGGGCTTTGACCTGCGCGGCATTCGCCCGCCGTTTCGCGTAGAGCGCAATGTTTCGCTCACGCTTTTTTTGGGCAATACGCGTAATTTTACCGCCACCGCCCCGAGCGATTTGCAACTTGTTATCACCGAAGTTTTGGGGAATATCGTCAAAGGCAGATTTTCGGCTACTGCCGTCAATATAACCAATCCTAACGACCGCTTGCGCATCAGCAACGGGCAGTTTCATATCACTTTTACCGAACTGTAAAACAATCGCATGATTAAAGTAGAACACATTGGCATTGCTATTAAAGGACTCTCAGAGGCGAACGAATTGTTTCACAAACTGTTTGGCAAAGCGCATTACAAAATTGAAGAAGTCGGCAGTGAAGGGGTAAACACCTCGTTTTTCCAAATGGGTGAAACCAAGATAGAGTTGCTGGAAGCTACGCGCCCCGAAAGCCCCATTGCCAAATTTATTGAGAAAAAGGGCGAAGGACTGCACCACATCGCCTTTGAAGTGGCGGACATCCGTGCGGAAATGCAACGCTTGCAGGCAGAAGGTTTTCAACTGCTCAACGAAACGCCCAAATGCGGCGCAGACAACAAACTTATCTGCTTTTTGCATCCCAAATCTACGGGCGGCGTGCTGGTAGAACTCTGTCAGGAAATCAAACCGCAAGACGCATGATGCAGGGTGCACAATTCTTGGGTTTTGGCAGAAGCGGACAAAGCAACGTAACGTTTCCATCCATCAACCCGCGTACCAACCAACCGACGGGTTTTACGTTCTACAAAGCCACCGAAAGCGAGTGCCGCTGTGCCGTTGAGCTTGCCAAAAGTGCTTTTGAGGATATGTGGCACATCAGCGACCGACAGCGGGCTGCCTTTTTGCGGGCAGTTGCCGCCGAGTTAGAAGCGTGTGCCGATGCGCTCATGCAGGCAATCATGGCAGAAACCGCATTGCCCCCGTTCCGCATCATGAGCGAACGCATGCGCACGCAGTTTCAACTCACCTCTTTTGCCGATTTGCTGGAAAAAGGCGGCTGGCAGGAGGAGCGCACCGATGCCGCCCAACCGCAGCGGCAACCCGTTCCGAAGCCTGCCTTGTACAAAAGGCTTGTGCCGATTGGTCCCGTTCTGGTTTTTGGGGCGGCGAACTTTCCGCTGGCTTATTCCGTAGCGGGGGTGGACAGTGCCGCCGCGTGGGCTGCGGGCTGCCCCGTGATTGTCAAGGCGCATCCCGCCCATCCGCGCACCAGCGAACTGACAGCAGAAGCCATCGTCAAGGCTGCCAAAGATACTCAAATGCCCGAAGGCATCTTTTCCATGTTGTTTGACAATGGGTTCGGCACGGCGCGATGTTTGGTACAACATCCTTACATCAAAGCAGGCGGATTTACGGGGTCATTGGCAGGCGGCATGGCACTCTATCGCTTGGCACAGGAACGCGCAGACCCGATTCCGTTTTTTGCCGAAATGAGCAGCCTCAACCCCGTGTTGCTGCTGCCCGAAGCCCTGCAAAATAGGGGCGAAGCCATCGCCGTGCAACTCACGCAATCTATCACCAACAACATGGGGCAGTTTTGCACCAAACCCGGCTTGCTGTTGATGCCCGAATGCGAAGCTGCTCAAAATTTTTTACATCACCTGTCGCAAGGCATTGCGCAAACAGCAGCTGAAACGATGCTCAACGAGGGTATCGCCACCAACTACAACCACCGCCGTATGCGGGCAATGGAACAGGCAGGCGTGGAAATTCTGGCGGTATCCGACCGCAAAGCGCACATGGAAGACCAAAACATCGGCATTCCTACCCTGCTGAAAATCAGTGGCAAACAGTTTTTGGATAACCCGATTTTTGCTGATGAAATTTTCGGACCGTGCAGCATTGCTGTTGTTTGTAAAAACGAGAGCGAAATGTGGCAATGCCTGTCGCATCCGGAGGGGCAACTTACCTGTTCCATTTTCGGCGAAGAGCAGGAATTGGCAGCCCGCCACAACCGCTTGTTTGCAATGACGGAAAAAGCGGGCAGACTGATTTTCAACGGCGTACCTATGGGCGTGGAAGTGTCGGCGGCAATGCAGCACGGCGGACCCTTCCCTGCTACAACCGATGTGCGCTTCGGTTCGGTCGGTACGGATGCCATGCGCCGTTTTCTGCGTCCCATTGCCTTTCAAAATTGCCCCGAGGCTCTTTTACCACGCAGAGATAAAGGCAGAATTGAGCATGAGAAAAAATCAGCATTTAAGTAGCAATTTTTTGGCGGGGTTTGTGTTAAATAAGTTACATCTTCGCGTACTTTGCGGGGGAAACCGTGTTTTCCAAACCCTGATATGGGTAAACCGCTCACAGGGCTTGCAGCCACTGTTAGGGTTAAAAAAATTTCTAAATCCCGTCAGCGGACAAAATCCCTGCCGGCGGTTTATTAAAATACAGACATGACAACCGCCAATACATTCAATATCAGCCAGTTGCTGCGCCCGCACATTGCGAGGCTGAAACCTTATTCCTCTGCCCGCGACGAGTACAGCGGCAAAGAGGGCATATTTCTGGATGCCAACGAAAATGCCTTCGGTTCAGTTACCGAGCAGGCTTTTAATCGCTATCCCGACCCTTACCAGCAGGAACTCAAAGCCAAAATTGCCGAGTTGAAACATTGCCGCCCCGAGCAAATTTTTCTGGGCAACGGCAGTGATGAAGCAATAGACTTGCTTTACCGCGCCTTTTGCGAACCGCATTTGAACAATGTGATTATTTGCCCACCCACCTATGGCATGTATGAAGTCGGTGCGGAAATCAATTGCGTGGAAGTGCGCCGCATACCGCTCACTGCCGAGTTCCAACTGCAACCACAGGCGATTATGGAAGCGGTGGATTGGCACACCAAAATGATTTTCGTTTGTTCGCCCAACAACCCGACCGCCAACAACATGGCACCGGACGACATCCGCTACCTGCTGGAACATTTTCACGGGCTGGTAGTCGTAGATGAGGCATATATTGACTTCACTTCACAGCCGAGTTTTGTGCAATCGCTGGAAAAATACCCGAACTTGGTGGTATTGCAGACTTTTTCTAAGGCATGGGGGTTGGCAGCATTGCGCTTGGGCATGGCGTTCGCTTCGACCGACATTATCCGCGTGCTGAACAAAATTAAGCCACCGTACAACATCAACGGCGTAACCCAACAGTTGGCATTAGTCGGTTTGAGCCGCACCGATACTTTCCGCGCAATGGTGAACGAAACGCTGCAACAGCGCAAAATGCTGGCAGGTACGCTCAAATCGTTGCCGCAAGTGCTTCACGTGTACCCCTCGGATGCCAACTTTTTGTTGGTCAAAGTGCCGCGCCCAAAGGAATTGTACGATTTCCTGACGCAAAACCGTGTAATTGTACGCGACCGCTCTAAATTGGCACTTTGCGAAGGCTGCCTGCGCATCACGATAGGCACAGCCGAGGAAAACCGCCAACTGGCAGCCGCGATTCAGCAGTTTGTGTAGATAATAGCTATGTCCTACTTCCAAAACATCCTCACCGCTGCACGCACCCTTTGGCAAGGGATTCACCTAACAGGCAAGCACCTGCGCGATGCCATCCGCAAACCGCGACAAGGGACATTACCTGTGAGCGATGCGCAATATTTTCATCAGGAACAGGGCATCGTAACGCTGCAATATCCCAAAGAGCAACTGCCCGTACCCGATAACGGACGCTACAAGCTGCACAACGAGATAGAAGATTGCATCGTTTGCGACAAGTGTGCCAAAATTTGCCCCGTCAATTGCATTGAAATTGAGGCAATTAAAGCCTCCGAACCCATCGGGACAGCTTCCGACGGCACACCTATCCGCCTTTATGCGGCAAAGTTTGACATTGACATGGCAAAGTGCTGCTTCTGCGGACTTTGCACCACCGTTTGCCCGACCGAGTGCCTCACCATGACCCCCGAATACGATTTCAGCGTGTTCAACTTGGAAGAAATGAACTTCAAATTTTCCAAGATGAGCGAGGAAGAAGTTGCTTTGCGTCGCGCTGAGGCTGCCGAACGGGAAGCCGCCAAAGCCGCCGCCAAGCAATCGGCTGCAACGGCTACCGCCGAGCCTAAAACAGCCGAAACCGCCGCGGAAGGCAGCCCGACACCTGCACCCAAACCGGCAGTTAAGCCCAAGTTGGTGATGAAAAAGCCACCCGTGCCACCACCTGCCGAACAGTAACGCATGGAAAACGGACTATTGTTTTATCCCCTTGCCCTAATGGCGGTCAGTGCCGCGCTGTATGTGCTTTTCACAAGCAACCTGATGCGTGCCGCGCTCGCCCTAATGATGGTATTTCTCTCATTGGCAGGCATTTATGCGCTGGCAGGGGCAGAGTTTGTCGCCGCAGCGCAAATCATGGTCTATGCGGGCGGCATCCTGATTATCCTTGTTTTCGGGCTGATGTTCACCTCTGAAAAAGACAGGCGACCGGCTACCTCTTCCCACCAGTACCAAGGGATGGCTGCTGTTTTGAGCATTGCTCTGCTGACCGCATTGGTTCGGTTAGGGTTGCATTTGTCGCCAATAACGCCGCAAGCCGAGCCCCCTTCCATCGCTGATTTGGGAACGGCACTGCTCACCGACTACGTATTACCTTTGGAAACGCTGGCAATGCTGTTGCTGTTGGCATTGGTCGCAAGCGTATATATTGCCGCACAAAATCAAAATAACCCTGATTCGCCATGATAGCGCAAATTGCAAAATGGTACTTCCGCAGCATCGGATGGACGATTAAGGGAAGTATTCCGCCCGAAATAAAAAAATGTGTGGTAGTAGCCGCGCCGCACACCACCAACTACGACTATCCAATTGCGCTGTCAGTTTTTTATACGCTCAACCTGCCTGTTCGTTTTTTGGGAAAAAAGCAATTGTTCCGTTTTCCGCTGGGCATCCTGATGCGGGCAACGGGCGGCATTCCCGTGGACAGAAGCAAAAACAACAACTTGGTGGAGTACATGGTCAGCCTCTTTGCGCAAAACGACCAACTCTACCTGCTCATCCCGCCCGAAGGCACGCGCAAAGCCGTTAAAGAGTGGAAAACAGGCTTCTATCGCGTAGCAGAAACCGCAGACGTACCCATCATCTTGGGTTATTTGGACTATGCCAAAAAAGAAGCAGGTTTCGGCAAAGTATTCTACCCCACGGGCAATATTGAGGCGGATATGAAAGAAATCAAAGCGTTTTACAAAAACGTTACACCCAAATACCCCGACAAGTACCGCGCAGTAGAATAACTTAATCATTTCTTCATTTGTCTGAAGAGTAAGTATTTGCTACATTTGTTAAAAAAGTAGCTCAAAGCACTTTAGTCCTTCTCACCAACTAAACTCTGCAAACACCATGAGTGATACACCATCAAACACCGCCCTCACGCCCACAGAAGCGCCTAATCAAGAGCAAGGCAAATTTGATTTTAACAAGTTGATGGACGATGCAAAAGCTATTTTGGGCATCTTACAAGAAAAAGGAAGTGAAGTAGCCAAAGAAGTTCAGGAGGAATTAGACGACATCCGCGCTAAAATGGCCGATGAAGCTACTCGCGAAGAATACAAGAAAAAAGCAATGGAAACTTTCGCATCTATCAAAAGCCGCGTGAAAGAACTTGCCGATGATGCTGATGACGAATTAAAGGAAACCTTTGCCGACTTGCGCAAAGAATTCGACGAAAAAGTCGCGAAAGCCAAAAGCGGCGAACTGATGAAAGAAATTCAGGAGGAGTTAGAAGACTTTAAAGAAGACGTACAAGAAGCCTTTGCCGGACTGAAAAATCGATTTTTCGGTGAAAAGAAAGCCGATGATGCGGGTAATAAGCAAGATGCATAGGTGAAATTTTGATTATGTATTTTGCAAAGACGCTAAAGAAATTAGCGTCTTTTTTATCTGTCAGCTATTATCGCCCTTCAAATCCAATTTATCTTGTCAAAAACTTCCCCAAAAATCGGATAGAAGCGTGCAGCCCTTGCGTACCTTTGCCTTATGATGGAGAAAGTAAAGCCCAAAAAACACTTAGGACAGCATTTCCTTAAAGATTTAAACATTGCAGAACGCATTGCGGGTTTGCTGTCGGGGCATGGCGACTACCGAAAGGTGCTGGAAATTGGGCCGGGTATGGGTGTGCTGACGCAGTTTCTGGCAAAAAATACCGCATGGAAATTGCATCTGGCAGAAGTAGACAGCGAATCGGTTGCCTATTTGCAAAAAGTCGGTTATGTGCCTGACAATCAACTGCATCATGCCAACTTTTTAGAAATGAACCTGTCGGAACTTGCACAGGGCGAACCTTTGGCGCTGGTCGGTAATCTGCCGTATAACATTTCTTCGCAAATATTTTTTAAGATGGTGGAAAACAGGCATTTCGTCCCTGAAATGGTCTGCATGATACAGAAAGAAGTGGCAGAGCGGATAGCTGCTAAACCGGGCGGCAAGGAATACGGCATCCTGAGTGTACTGTTACAGGCTTTTTACGACATTCGCTATGAATTTACCGTACATGAGCACGTATTTCAGCCACCGCCGAAGGTTAAGTCGGCAGTGATTACCTTGCGCCGCAATGCTACCGCTCAACTTGGTTGCGATGAAAAGCGATTTTTTGCGGTTGTTAAAACAGCATTTAATCAGCGTCGGAAAACTTTACGCAATGCACTCAAACCTTTGGGGATTCCGGGACATGCTGCAAATCTTCCGTTATTGGATTTACGCGCAGAGAGGCTTGGCGTAGCGGAGTTTGTGGAACTGACCACCGCATTGAGCTAATCGCTATAATTCAATTTCCAACCCTTTTTCCGATATGGTAATCGGATAGGTTTTCAGCGGAGGGCATCCGTTGCCTGATAGCTCTTGCCCGTTTTTCAGCGAAAAACTATATCCGTGCCAAGGGCATTGAATCTTACAGTCGGGCAACACGCGGCCTTTGTGCATGGCAGCCCGCTGATGGGTACATTCATTGCTGATGGCAAAAAATCCCTCCGGCGTATGTGTCAGGCAAATTTCCAGCTTATCGGCGCGTATGAGTGCAGTGGCGTAAAGTGGCACTTGTTCATCGGCCTCCGCCAGTGTAGGGAAAAGGACGTATTGGGGCATGTTGCTAATAAGGTTTTACATAAGTTAAGATGACCTTTATTGCAGGCAAAATTGGTGTAATATTTTCAAATCGCATTCTCAAAAATCTAAGCTGCTATTTGCTGTCTATGTTTGGCAACTTATGTAAAAAATCACCTGCAATCATTTCAAAAATGCTCTAAACAGTCGGTTAAATATATTATGCATATTATGCGAAGTTTCTTTCAGGGCGTTAAACATTCAGCCTGCTAAGTTATATTTTTTCGCCACATCAATAACGCAAAACATGCCCGAATGATTGTGAATGATTTGTTAATGTTGCCCGATGGCATCCGTCAGCCTCCTTTACAGTATCTGAATAGTTCATTTTCAGGTAGTTACAAGGTTGCTGTTTTGCGTTTAGACCTCATGCACCCGCATATCAACGGCAATAAGTGGTTCAAACTCAAATACAATTTGCAACAGGCACAGCGCGAAGGCAAAAAAACTTTGCTCACTTTTGGCGGAGCTTATTCCAATCATTTGCGGGCAACGGCAGCTGCGGGGCATCACTTTGGGTTTCGTACCATTGGCTATGTACGCGGCGAAGAGCATCTGCCGCTCAATCCTGCCTTGCAATTTATGCAGCAAATGGGCATGGAACTGCGCTACCTCAACCGCAGCGACTACCGCAGCATCCACGGGCAGCCCGATATGCGCGCTTGGTTGCAGGAACATTTTCCCGAAGAAAACTTTGACGATTGCTACATCTTGCCCGAAGGCGGCACAAATGCCTTGGCAGTCGGAGGTTGTGCCGAAATTTGGCAGTACGTCCCCGAACCTTTTGATTATATGCTCTGTGCCTGCGGAACGGGCTGCACGCTGGCAGGACTTGCCCTCGGCAACTTCAACACCAAAGTTTTGGGAATCAGTGTATTAAAAGGCAATTTTTTATCACAAGCCGTTCGGCAATTATTAACAGCAGCCAATCAACCTGATACCGATAATTGGGAGGTGATAGATGGCTACCACTTCGGCGGCTATGCCCGCACAACGCCCGAACTTGAACAATTTGTCAGAGATTTTACCAATCGTTATCAAATCCCGATTGAGCCGGTCTATACGGGCAAGCTGTTTTATGCCTTAGCCGATTTATTGCAAAAAAAATACTTTGCAGATGGCAGCAAGGTGTTAGTTTTGCATACGGGTGGGGTGT
Organism: uncultured Cytophagales bacterium; assembly: GCA_938039675.1. GTDB lineage: Bacteria > Bacteroidota > Bacteroidia > Cytophagales > Thermoflexibacteraceae > Rhodoflexus. The sequence goes on along the minus strand of CALHUI010000003.1, from coordinate 151,842 downwards.
TGTAAGCCCCGTAACCAAATATTATGTGTGGTATTTTGGGTGCGATGCCTGCCGTGCAAAGCAGTGCTTTCAAGGAAGTTTTAGACCTGCTCGTCCATCGCGGACCGGATGCTGGGGTATTTGGCAAGAACCTGCCAAGTATCTCACGCTTGGGCATCGGCGGCTTGCCATTTTAGACCTGAGCGACAAGGGCAAACAGCCTATGGAAACCGAACGATACGTCATTACCTACAACGGCGAAATCTATAACTTCTTGGAAATCAGAAGTGAATTGCAAGCCAAAGGCTACCGTTTCTTTTCCGATACCGATACAGAAGTCATTTTGGCGGCATTCCATGAGTGGCGCGAGCAATGCCTGCTCAAATTCAACGGCATGTGGGCTTTTGCCGTTTGGGACAAGGCAGAGCATCGTCTTTTTTTGAGCCGCGACCGATTCGGAGTCAAACCCCTGTACTATACCTTTTCGGGCGGTAGATTTGCCTTTGCTTCGGAAATGAAGGCACCGATTCCCTTCTTGCCCGAGTTGCGCGTTGCCGATAATTTTGACTGTTTGAAGGCAAATCCTTTCGCTTACGAAGCTACCGAGCAATGCCTCATTGCGGGCATTAAACGCTTTCCCGCAGGGCATTATGCTTACATCTGCCCCAATGAAAACAGTTTGCGCCCCATCCGCTATTGGGACACGATGCAGCACTTGGTACAAGTACCCAAGCACTACGAAGAACAGGTAGAACAATTCCGCGAACTTTTTACCGATGCCTGCCGCATCCGCATGCGGGCAGACGTACCGATTGGCTTTACATTGAGCGGCGGGCTTGATTCTTCGGCGATTATTTCTACGATTGTTAAAAAAATTGCCTCGAAAGATAATATCAATGCCTTTGTTGCATCGCTTACAGGTACTTTTTTGGACGAAACCCCCTACGCGCTGCAAGTAGCCGATGACCTGCATATCGCTGCCGATACGGTCGCCATTGAGCCGCAGAAGGCATGGGATTTATTGGAGCAGCAAATTTATCTCTTTGGGCAGCTGTACCTTACCGCACCTTCCCCAATGATACTGTTATATGCCGCCATTGGACAAAAAGGCGTAAAAGTGAGCATAGACGGTCATGGGGCTGATGAGTTGCTGAGCGGCTACGGGCATCTGACCGAAACACTGTTAGATTGCGGGTTGCGCCTGTGGCAAGTGCCCGATGTGCTGGCTGCCATCAACGGTTTCAGCAATTTATCTACGCCGCAAATAGGTTTTAAACCCTATGATTGGCATTATTACCTGCGATTTGTTGCCTCGCGGTTCAGGCATCAGCCCCGCGAATTGTTGCGATTTTTAACCGGAGAGAAACCTTTGAAAGGACAATTTGGCTTCCTGAACAAAACACTTTGGCGATTATTTCATCAGGAAAGCCTGCCCGTACTTCTGCGCAACTACGACCGCTACTCAATGGCAAACGGCGTAGAAAGTCGGATGCCCTTCATGGATTATCGTTTGGTCGTATATTTGTTTTCTGTAAATTGGCAGAGTAAAGTTCGCCGAGGAACGTACAAAGCCATCTTGCGCGATGCGATGAAGGGCATTGTAACGGAAAAAGTTCGCTTGCGGCAGGAAAAATCGGTTTCAATACACCTGTCATTGACTGGATGCGCGGTGCATGGCGCGAGCCTTTGCGCGATATGCTGTCCGATACGGCATTTAATAATGCTGCGCTGATAGATGCTGCTGCCGTTCGCCGCTCTTTGATGCAGGTCATAGACAATGCCTCTGCCAAATATTCCGACGGCGAGCAGGCATGGGTAGCATTAATGCCCTATCTTTGGGAGCGGGCATTTTTAAAACGGGCTTATCCACAGATTAGCAAGTAAGGTTGTACAGCATGTTTTTATCATTCATCATACCATATCGCAACCGTGAAACCAAGCGTGTAATCAGATGCTTACAATTCCTTCAAAACCAAAGAACCGACTGCGATTTTGAGATTGTTTTAGCGGACTATGGCAGCGATGCAGCCAAACAAAAATCCATTGAGGCCATCTGTCACGATTTTGGCGTTAACTACATCTACTATAATTCGCGCAGGCAGTTTTGGTCGCGGGCACACGCCATTAATATAGGTATTACGGCCGCCTCGGGTCAATATCTGGTAATAGTTGATGTAGATTTGATTTATCCGCCGCATTTTGCTGCGGCCATGTTGCAAAAAATAGATGAATACTCCTTTGTGCAGTATCAGTGCTATTACCTGCCCCCTGAAGTCTCTGATTATGAGCAATTGGCATTTGATAAATCCTATCATTATCCAGTCAATTCTATCAGCGAAAGCGGCGGCCTGATTGCCGTTCCGCACCATGCCATGTACGAAATCGGCGGCTTTGATGAGTATTTCAAAGTTTGGGGCGTGGAAGACATGGATTTGAAAAAACGCTTGCGCAAAATCGGTCTGACCTGCAAGGTGCTTTCCATAGAAGAAGCTCCAACTTTCCACCAGTGGCACCCGCCTGCCTCTACCGAAGAATTGATGCCTACCCTTTGGCTCAAAGCCATGGAAAAATACGAAAAGCGCAAAACCGAAGTCAAAGTCTCGTATCTGAGTCAAACCCTGCAAGAACCCTCTCGCCCCGCCTTAAAAATTTTTGAGAACATAGAGGCTGCCCTTGCCGGCGGGGCATCGGCATTTACTTTTGAGTATCCGACATTACAATCTTATGTGCTGTTTGCAAAAACTTTTTACGCGCTGCCTTCTGGTGCCACATTGATAGTACAACAGCAATTTGAGTCTATTCAGGCAAATAAAAAAGCACGATTGGCAGGATTCTTTCAAAGAATTAATCGTCTTTTGGAGAGGTTGTCTATTTCCTATCGTGTAACAGAGTACGCTACCTTTGAAACAGAACTAGTAAGTTTTACTAATGTACGCGATTTTCTCTTTTATTTTATTGCTGATAACCAGGATATGATTGCAGATTATGCCTTTGATACGGTTTTTCAAAACAGTATCACCTGTGTACTGATAAAAAAATGAACCACGCCCCTATAGCTTTGTTTTGTTACAAACGTCCTTGGCATTTGCAACGGACATTGGAAGCCTTAGAGCAAAACGAAGGCGCAAAAGAAAGTGTGCTTTACATCTTTGCCGACGGCGCAAAACCCGATGCTTCCACAACCGACAGGGAAAACATTGCTGCCGTTAGGCATTTGATTCGCCAAAATTGGCAATTCAAAGAAATAATCATTAATGAAAAATCTAAAAATCAAGGGCTTGCAGCTTCAATCATTGCGGGCGTAACGCAAGTAGTCACCCGGTACGGGAGCGTAATTGTGCTGGAAGATGACATGGTTACTTCGCCTTACTTCTTGCGCTTTATAAACGATGCCCTGCAATTTTACGCCGATGCGCCCGAAGTAGCCGCCATTACTGCCTATATCTACGACATCCCGAACCTGCCCGAAACTTTCTTTCTCAACGACCCGGGCTGCTGGGGCTGGGCTACTTGGCAACGAGCTTGGCAACTTTTTAATCCTGATGGCAAATATTTAATGCAGGAAATTGTCCGAAGAAAGCTCATTGGTGCATTCAATTACGAAAACACCTATCCTTTTTACCAAATGCTTACCGACCAAGTCAAAGGCAAAAACGATTCTTGGGCAATTCGCTGGTATGCATCGTTGTTTTTGGCCGGTAAGTTGGCACTTTATCCGGGCAAACCATTAGTTGAAAACATTGGCAACGACGAAAGCGGAACACACGCGGGAAGTGAAGAATTTTATCGAGTGCGATTAGCCACACATCCCGTACAGGTGTCGCCGCAGCCGCTTGCAGCCAATCAAGAGGCGCGGGCTGCCGTTGTAGCATACTTAGCCGCACAAAACTACATGCCGCCACTCTGGAAAAAATACATCTGGCGCATCAAAAAAATGCTATCTTTGAACGCTAACACAGGCAAATGATACGGCGCATCATTCATAAAGTCCGCGAAACTTTCTTTTTTGAGCAAACCTATCCGATTCATTGGAAAGGCAACTTTCCCGATTGGGCATCTGCCATGCAACATGCGCGCGGCTATGACGATGCGGCTATTTTAGAGCGCATCAAGCAATCGGCACTGGCGGTCAAAGAGGGAAAGGCGCTGTTTGAACGCGACGGCAAGCTGTTTTACGAACCCTTCTACGACTATCCGCTGCTTAGTTTTTTGCTGAAAGCTGCGTTGGAAAACAACGGCAAGTTGCGCGTGCTGGACTTTGGCGGTTCGCTCGGCAGTACTTGGTTTCAGCATCGGGCATTGCTGCAAGAGCTTGACATTCAGTGGTATGTGGTAGAACAGCCGCACTATGTCGCGCTGGGGCAAGAACTGTTTCACGGTGATAAAGTGCTGCAATTTTATTATCAGGATGCCGATATTATCGACAAAGAAACTCTCTTTGTGTTGACTTCTGGGGTGTTACAACTTATAGAAAATTATCAGGAATTTATCCGACAATTGCAGGCATTGCAGCCGCAGTATTTCTTTGTGCATCGCACCCCCTTTTACGAAGGGTCGGAACATCTGATTACTTTACAATGCGTGCAATCGGAAGAAAACTTTGAGGGAACGTTCCCGAGCTGGATTTTCAGCCGGGAGCAGTTTTTGGCACAATTTGCGTCTGATTATCAATTACTTGCAGAGGGTAAATCCATAGATAATATTGCTGCACGGGTGAAAGGACTGCCGCGCTGGTTTCATAACTTTTGCTGGTTTTGTTTCAGAAAAAACACCCCTCAACGTATTTTGCAGTAAAACCCCAGCGCCTTTTGCGGTAAAAAATTAAAACATGAAGAGTCTCATCAAAAAAATACTACATAAACTGCAAACCGAATTACTGACGCAGTTGGATAACGTAGAGCAAGCAACCCTTGCCAATCGCTTTCTTCTGGGCAGCATGGCAGCGCATCAGTTGCGCCGGCAAATCAAAAACAACCATATCAAAACCTTGCAAGAGGCTGAATTTCAGGCATTTTCCCAATTCGGCGATGACGGCATCATCCAATATTTGGTTGAAAAACTCAAACCCCTGCCCGAAATTTTCATAGAATTTGGCGTAGAAAGCTACAAGGAAGCTAACACCCGATTCCTGCTCATGCACAACAATTGGCGCGGGCTGATTATAGACGGCGATGCAAACCTGATGGCTGCCGTCCGCCGCAGCGACCTTTGCTGGCGCTACGATTTAACCGCCGTAGGTGCATTCATCACCCGCGAAAATATTAACGACATTTTTGTCAAAAATGGCTTTACGGGTGAAATCGGCTTACTCAGTATAGATATAGACGGCAACGACTATTGGGTTTGGCAGGCAATTGAGGCGGTAAATCCTGTGATAGTCATTGCGGAATACAACAGCGTTTTTGGTGCGGAAAGGGCTATATCTATACCCTATCAACCTGATTTTCACCGTCATCGGGCGCATTTTTCGGGTTTGTATTGGGGTGCTTCGCTGCCTGCGTTCTGCCATTTAGCCGAGCAAAAAGGCTATGATTTTGTAGGTTGCAACAGGGCAGGAAATAATGCTTATTTTATCCGCACAGACCGCAACCCCTTGCCACCATTGACTGCCCGAGAAGGTTTTGTTGAGTCTCGTTTCCGCGAGTCGCGCGATGCTGCCGGAAATCTGACCTTTTTGAGTGGGGAGGCACGTCTGGAAGCTATCAGAGGCTGCGAGGTGGTAGAAGTGAGTACGATGCGAAAGCTCAAATTGTAAATAAAAAATTTTAATAATTGTATCTTGTGTACAGAACGATAGATTTAATTTACTAATATATGATAAATGATTCATCGGATGATATAACATTATTTTTTGCAGGTGATATATGTATATCGCAGCCGTTAGCAAATAATCCTGTTTCAGAGCAAGTAGCCGACATCATACTTAAACATGATTTTAGAATCGCAAATTGGGAAGCACCGATAATTGATAATAATTTTGAACGTATGGTAAAAGCAGGACCTCACATTTATCAGCACGCCGGGTATGAGTATATTTTGGAAAAGAATTTATTTAATATCTTTTCTCTTGCCAATAACCATATATTAGATTTTGATATAAAAGGGTTAGAAAAAACAATTAACATACTTAATGCTTAATGCTAAAAAGATTAATATCTTGGGAGCAGGCACATCATTTAGAGATACTTATGCACCTTTGATATTACAAAAAAACGGTTTAGAAATAGCTTTAATTGCTTGCGGCGAATCTCAATTTGGCTGCCTGAAATATCCAGAGCAGTCTGACGGCTACGCATGGATTTTTTCAGAACAGATAGCTAAAAATATTATGAATCTTAGAAATGAGGTTGATTTTATCATTGTGCTGCCTCATGCAGGTTTGGAAATGGCGGATATTCCCTTACCTGAATGGCGTCACTTCTACAGAACACTAATAGACTATGGCGCGGATTTAGTAATTGCCTCTCATCCGCACGTGATTTAACCTAAGGAGACTTACAAAGGAAAAAATATATATTATGGTTTGGGCAACTTTCTTTTTAATGAAAAATATGACGATGAAAGATGGAATAAATCCTTAAATTTGAGTATCAAAATATCACAAAAAGATAAATCCCTTGATGTAAAAGAATATTTTTTCGAGTATAAAAATGAGAGTGTATTTATAGGTAATGAAGTTTATAAGTTTAAAGAATTATCAGCTATTTTATTGGATGATATAAATTATTTTAATCGGATAAATAGTATCTGTGTAACCGCATGGCATGAATATTATGAAAGTTATTATCATTATTGTGATAAAAAGCTCATTTACAAAGAAGCATTCTTAAAGTTACCGGCACACATCCTTTCTATTTTAGAGGGAATCTTTAAAAAATTTATTCTTAATTACGGCAAAAAGAATCAGATACTTCTATATCATAACATATCTATAGATACGCATCGCTTTGTTGTTGAGAGGGCTTTGAAAATATTGAATGGAATTATGTGAAGTATTTATGAATATGCCAAAGCAGTTCCTATTTAGTAATGGAAAATACTTCACCCCCTTGCTGTCGGTCACTGCCCACGAAAGTTTTGTTGAGTTGAGCGATGCGGCGGGTAACTTGACGTTTCTAAGCGGCGAGACACGACTGGCGGCAGTTAAAGGCTGTGAGGTGGTAGAGGTAAGTATAGGTAAAAGTTATATAAGTTAATCATAATTGGCGTGGAACAGTTTATTAATAAATATTTCTCGGGAAATACGCTGTTATTTTCTCTTACTTTAAACCTGTTATTATTCATTATTTCCTATGTCATATTTACGCCCTATTATCAGACCAACGATGATGTAGGAATGATGATGTATTTGAGAGGAATCGGAACTTTAAATAATCAGCCAACCGAGCATGTATTATTTATCCACATTGCTTTATCTAAATTCTTAAAGACACTTACTTTATTATTTGGCAGGCAAACAGATTTTTATACATGGTTCTTGGTAATAACATTGTTTACAAGCTATACGGTACTGAGCTACTTATATTTGAAAAAGCATAAGAAATGGTATCATCTGCTGTTATACATTGGCTTCTTTCTTATTTTCGGTTTACAAAATATTATTTCTTTACAATTTACCGTAGTCGCTGCAATTACTGGTTTTACGGGATGGTTGCTACTGATTAACAGCTATTTTATATCAGGGACATTTATGCTGCTATTGGCAACCTTGCTTCGCTGGGAATCGGCTGTTATGGTTTTACCAGTAGCGTCTATCATTTTTCTAACGAGCTTATTTAGATTTAAAGCTATTTTGAATAAGCTAATATATGTTTTCATTTATTTTTCTATACTCCATATACTAAATCAAGTTAATATTACATACTACGACGAAGATTATCGTTATATTACACTTATTAGACGTGTTATAGATTATGAGTTTATGAATAAGATTACACAATATCAAAAAGCAAATATTTTAAATATGATTTTATGGTCTGAAAATGACTACCAAATGTTGATGGATTTTTTCTTTATGGATGATAAAAAGTATGGTTTGGATAAACTAAAGCAGGTGTCTGATTTATACAAACAAGGTAGCAATCATATATACCATTTGAGCCGTCCGGGTACATATTATCACGTTAATAAGTATTTCTTTTCAAGAGGGACAGGGCTGATATTTTTATTATTTTCATTAATTTTTCTTTCCCTGTTTTTTAAAAAGGGAAATATTTTGCTTGTAGTATTAATTACAAGTGTGATTGCTTTTGTTATTGCTCTTATTAACTATTTTTTTAAATTTCCGCCTGACCGTATTATTAATCCGCTTTTTTTCTGCGGTTCTTTTTTGATGCTTGTGTCATTACAGGAAAAAGAGATTATAAGAGATTTTATAAAGTATATTGCTTCTTTTGCTGTTATATTATTGAGTATTTATCAGGTCAGAGAATATTACCGGAAAGATAAAGATGTTAAGCAGTGGCGAATAACTCATCAAGCTATGGTTAAGCAGCTCAACCCCAACAAAAAAGAATTGTATATAGTTTGGGGTGATAATTTTAGATATGAGCATATGCCTCTCTTCCATCCATTAGATTATTTAGATAATCTAACATTATTTTCTTTGGGTTCTTTACAACGTTTTGATGAAGCGAAGAAATCACTTGCAGCCTACCGGATAAATAATATATACACAGATATTATAGGACGTAATGATATAAAGTTAATGTGCAATAACAAACAGCTTGAAATATATAAAAAGTATTTACAAGAAAATTACGATATTACTGTCCAAGAGAGTCAAGTATTCCGATCCGGTTACTTTAACGTATATACTTTTCAGAATAATTAACACATATGACTTTACAGGAAACTCCATATTATTTTCTTGCGCTGTGCAGCCTGATACTGATTAATTTTATTACGGGTAATATCGTTTTGCGCGTTTTCAGAGTTAAGATGGAAGATAGCTTAGTAAACTTTCTGCTAAGTTCTCTTATCGGCTCTTTGACAATTGTATCTGTGGTTGCCATTTTAAAAACTTCGTTTCAGAGTATTTTTATTCTTGTTTTTCCGTTAACACTGTTTTTTACTTATCAGCTGAAAACCAATCCGATAGTATCCCGCAAAACCGGCAACAAACCCTATCCGGATTTTATATTCCTTGCATTGATTGCAGTACTACTTTTTATGCTTCGCATAATAGCATTTGCACAAACTAAAGTGGATTTTCTTGCAGATAACTATTCATCGGATAATTTATTCTACGGGCGTATTTCCGAGTTTCTTATGTTATCCGGTGTAGAAAGCACAGATAACGTTTATTCTTTATTGGAAGAAGATTATAAGGGGATGACCCCCTATCATTATTTTGAATTGTGGTTATCGGGAATTATTGCACATTTATGGGGGCTGAATACTTTTTATGCATATAGCTTTATTACACATACCTATTTCCTGCTCTTGCTTGCCGCAGTAACACTTATTTTATTAAAACACTTTTTAAGCAATTTGTCTCTCCTGTTTGCATATCCAATAACAATACTGTTTATTTTTTCATCCATTATCTATTTTAGCTTCTTTTTCAAATTTAACGGCTTCTTTGAAATTTATCACTTTATCCACGGAAGGCATTCTGCGAACTTCTTTATCATGAAAAGAGCCATCGCAGAATTGTTTTGGCTTACTTCATTTATTTTAATTGCCAAACGTTCCGTAACTTCGGGCACAGTATTACTTTTAATATTTGCTTTGTGTTTTACAACTCCTGCCCCCGGTATTTTTGGTGCGGTAGTTATTTTTGCAATCTTAGGTTATGTTTTCAAAGATAAATTATCCTCTATTCGTATTGCATGGGCTTTGCTGCCTTTCCTATTTACTATATTATTTGCAGCATTGTATTTCCTATTCAAGCCTTCCGTATCATCTTTTAATGCTTACTTAAAAACTGAAAATTACTCACTTACTGCATATTTTGTTCGTTTGTTGCGCAACGGATTACATTTTCCGTTAGTTTATTTTCCTTTTTCTTTAATATTGCCAATAGTAATATGGAAAAGATTTAACCTTCTTAAAGGTAATTCTTTTTTCATTACAGCATCTGTGCTCGTAGGATGTACGCTGACAGTAGGTCTTGTTTTTGGTTCTCTTTTGCCTGCATATGATTGGGTACAGTTTTATGATACGAATGCATATGTACTGTTTAAAATTATAATGACTGTATTTTTACTAATAGCAATCATAAAACTTTTTGATTATAAGTCGCCTGTCTATTGGCTATTTTTATTAAGTTTTGCTTACTTAGGATTTCGCACCTTGAGGGCACATCAGTTAGACATACAACCTCGTGCTTTTATCGTACATGAAGGAAAATACCTGCAAGAGGTAAAAGAGGTATTAGACAGTCTTTCAAAGGCTCATAAAGTAGTACATGTTGGCGTACTAAACTCTGCACAAACACAAGAGAGATTTCTAAAAAGAGGAAAAATAAGCATTAACTTTGAAACCATCGCTGATTATTTGTATCATTTTTGCCCAAATCAGGCAATTATTAATTTAAGTTGGGTACATGTTTATGATACCAAAGAAAGATATTCGGATGAAACAGAAGCGAGGTGGCGGACTTTATTTTTTATGAACAGTTTGAAAAAATATCCCGAGCTTATTGGCAGGGATAAAAACGAAACTTTGATGAACTTTATTAAAAAATATCAAATTCACTATTTGCTGATAACCAAAGATGCCGAGATACCCTCTGAATTATCTGCCTTTTCTCAAAAAATTATTGTAGATTCAGAGACCGGCGAGCGGTTTGTGCTTTTAAAATCTTACTGATATGTCCCAAAATCAAGTAGAAATCATTGAATACAACGGCACCAAGTATGCCGAAATCATTTGGTCAGATATTCGCGTAGAAAAGACTACCTTCTTTTCGCCGCCCGAGTCGTCGTTTCAGTTCGGTCTGCTGGCGCACGAGGCAGGATTCACTGAGCCGCCGCACTACCATAAGCCCTTTAAACGCGAAATCCACGACTTGCAACAGATGTTTGTAGTGCAGCGCGGCGTGGTCGTGGTGGAACTGTACAGCGACGATGGCGAACTGCTGCGCGAAGTAACTCTGCGACAGGGCGACGGCATCGTGCTCATTCACGGCGTGCATGCCATCCGCGTGGTGGAAGATATGCAGTGCATCAGCGTGAAGCAAGGTCCGTTCCTTGGCGATGAAAACGACAAAGTTTTTGTAAATTTTCAAAAGAAAAACACATGATTCCCGTTTTTGAACCCGAAATAGCCGACGAAGAAAAAGCCGCCGTAGCCGATGCGCTCGCTCGCGGCGAAATTTCAGGCTCTTTTGGGCGATATATCCCCGATTTTGAGCGGGCTTTCGCCGACTATTGCGGTATGAAACACGGCGTGGCAGTCAGCAGCGGCACTACCGCGCTGCAACTGGCTGTCCGTGCGGCAGGCATCGGCAAGGGCGATGAAGTGCTGCTCAGTGCAAGTACCAACATTGCCACCGCTTTGGCGGTTATTTACAACGGCGCAATTCCCGTTCCCGTTGACAGTGAGGCACTTACGTGGAATTTAGACTTGGATTTGCTGGAATCCAAAATTACGCCGCGCACCAAAGCCGTTATTCCCGTGCATCTCTACGGGCATCCCGTGGATATGGACAGGCTCATGGAAATTGCCAATCGCCACGACTTAATTGTGATTGAAGACGCTGCCGAGGCGCACGGGGCGGAAATACGCGGCAAAAAAGCGGGCAGTTTCGGACATATGAGCTGTTTCAGCTTTTATGCCAATAAAATCATCACAACGGGTGAAGGCGGCATGGTGCTGACCAACGACGACCACTTAGCCGAACAACTGCGCCTCTTGCGCAACCTTGCCTTTACCAAGCCGCGATTCAGGCACGAAGTAGCAGGCTACAACTTCCGCATGACGGGTATGCAAGCCGCCATGGGGCTGGCGCAAACTCGCAAATTAGACCGCATCATCAGCCAAAAAATCCAAATGGCAGCATGGTATAACCAATACTTAGCCGACATTCCGGGGCTGACTTTGCCGCATTGCGAGCCTTGGGCAAAGCACGTTTATTGGATGTACGGCATTCTGATTAATGAAAAAGAATTCGGTATAAATCGTGATGTTTTTGCCAAAAAAATATACCAAAACGGCGTAGAAACGCGCACCTTTTTCTGCCCAATGAATTTACAGCCTTGCCTGCAAGCAACGGAAGGTTTCCGCCAAGAGGCTTGCCCCGTAGCCGAAAAACTCTGGGAAACAGGGCTTTATCTGCCGTCAAGCCATTCATTGAGCGAAGAAAGCATCGCACATATTGCACAAATTATCCGAAGTATTCGCCCATGAGTACCTATCAGTCTGTTTTTGCCGAACTGTACGACCTTTTCTACGAACAAAAACCATATCAGCAGGAAGTTGATTTTTTGCATGAAAAATTGGCAGCCTATGGTGTAAAAAACGTCTTGGAACTTGCCTGCGGAACGGGCAATCATGCCTTGGGGCTAGCGGCTTTGGGCTATCGGATAACCGCCACCGACCTTTCGGCTGACATGATTTTGCAGGCACGCGCCAAACAGCAGGAAATGGAGCGCAGCGGCAGACTGCCCGCAGGTTTGCTGACGTTCATGCAGGCGGATATGTCCGAACTGCCGCCGCAAACGGGCAGCAATTTTGATGCGGCTCTTTGCCTGTTTGATTCGCTGGGCTATTTGCTGACGAACGCTGCTATTCGCAAAACGCTGGGCGGTATTTACGACAAACTCAAATCGGGCGGCATTTTCATCATAGAGTACTGGCACGGCGCGACCATGGCGCGGCACTATGAAGAAGCCCGCATCCGACGCTGGCAAGTGCCTGACGGTGAGGTAGTTCGCTTTTCGGAAACGCGGTTGGACTACTGCACCCAAATTGCTGACATCCGTTTTACGGTGCATCAAATTTTTAACAACGGCAGGGCACACAGCTATACCGAAACGCACCGCAACCGCTTTTTTTTGGTGCAGGAAATGTGTGCCTTTCTGGAAGAAGCAGGCTTTGAGGTGCGCGAATCGCTGCGGGGGTACAGCCACAGCACCGCTATTGATGCCGACACATGGCACGTACTCACCATTGCACAAAAACCATGAGAGTAGGGTTATATTCGGGCAGTTTGCGCGCCGAAGAGGGCGGCGGATTTACCATTGAGCGCGAAATATTGGAAGGTATTCGCCTGCTTGCCGCCGAAGGCGAGCATCAGTTCGTACTTTATGCGCATCGGCATCAGTTGAAAATCGGTAAAAGCGCGAATTTCAGCCTTTGCAATATAGATACGCCTTTGTGGCAACGGGCATTGTTCAAAGCAGGTTTGCGCAAGCGGCATCCTTTGCAGGATGTGGTGCTGGCAAGCCGCCTCGACGTGATTTTTTACCTTTCGCCTTGGGAAAATTTCCGCGTGGATGTGCCGTACATCAACATTGTTTGGGATTTACAGCACCGCCGACAGCCGTTTTTTCCCGAAGTGAGTGCCAACGGCGAGTGGGACAAGCGCGAAGGCTACTACCGACAATATTTGCCGAAGGCTTCTTTTGTCATCATCGGTAATCAGGCGGGGGCAGATGAAATTTCGCTGTTCTATGGCGTGCATCCCGAGCGCATTTTCCTGATTCCGCACCTGACCCCGCAGTTTGCCCTGCAATATGCCGAAAAGCCGCAATCGCGCCCGCAATGGCTGCCCGAAGGCGATTATTTGTTCTACCCCGCGCAGTTTTGGGCGCACAAAAACCACATTACGCTCTTGCATGCGCTGGCGCAGGTTCATGCGCAGGGCGAAAAGTTGCACTTGATACTGACCGGTTCGGACAAAGGCAACAAGGCATACGTTCGGCAAACCGCTGCCGACTTGGGGCTTGCCGAATTTGTACATTTCCCCGGTTTTGTAGCTGAAAATGAGTTGGTTGCGCTCTATCAACACGCCCTTGCGCTGATTTACCCGACGCATTTCGGACCCGAAAACCTGCCGCCGTTAGAGGCTTTTGCACTGGGTTGCCCTGTGCTGGCATCTGCCGTTGCGGGTGCGCACGAGCAAATGGAAGATGCCGCCCTGCTGTTCAGCCCCACATCGGCGGAAGAAATGGCGGCAGCCGTTTTACAACTGCACGGCAACGAGTCGCTGCGTAGGGAAATGATTGCCAAAGGCAAAAAAATCGCTGCGGCACGTTCCCAAGCCAATTTTATTGACCGATTCAGGGAATTGTTGCAACGTTTTGCGCTCTTGCGGCAGTGCTGGTAATGACAACTTGGCACAACAAACGCAGGCTGTCTTGTTCTAAAACATCCCCCTCAGTAGTCGTCCGTGAATCTGCCAAAATCACCATGCGATTTATACAAAAGTGCAAGAGGTTTGCGAAAAATGTTTTGTATAAGTTATTGAAAAACAGCCATTTAAACCTGAAAAGTATCCAAGACCTGTCAGGTTTTCGCGTACAAAATTCACACTTGCTTAGTTCTCAAAGCCGTTCTATGGCAACTTTGCTATGGAATGGTTTACCACAAACGGCACTTCAAATAATGAATCTTATGCCCTTTGGCAACAAACATTTCCTCGTATTTGGTGCGGATGGGTTTGCTATTGATGTCTAAATGTTCGGCTATCAGCGGCGACTCGTAGAGGTCTTCCGTGTAGGACAAATCCGTAATTTTTTCGTTTTGCAGCACTTCCATTGTGTAATGGAAAAGCCGGTCGCTGTCGGTGCGGAGGCGCAACCACATGCCCGGCTTACCAATGTTGCGGTAGTGCTGCAAAAATCGCGGATTGGTTAGGCGGCGGCGCTCATCGCCGTCTTTGGGGCGCGGGTCGGGGTGGATGAGCCATATTTCGCTCACTTCACCCGCAGCAAAAAACATTTCAATATTCTGAATTTGTGTGCGCAGGAATGCGGCATTGTGCAGCCCCTTTTGCAAGCACTGCTGGCTGCCTTTCCACAGCCGCGCACCTTTGATGTCCACGCCGATAAAATTCTGTTCGGGAAATTTTTCGGCAAGGGCTACGGTATATTCGCCGCGTCCGCAGGCAAGTTCCAGCGCAATCGGGTTGGTATTATGAAAGTAGGTTTCGTGCCAATTGCCGCGAATGGTTTCATAGTGCGGCTTGCCGCGTTCAAAAACATTACGCGCCACCTGATTGGCAGCAAAACGCGCTAATTTATGTCGTCCCATGGTTGCTGGATGCAAGTCATTGTCAATAAACCTGATAATTTCCGGAGAACTGTCAGATTTGTGTAAAAAGCATTTAAACCGCCATCATATCAAACTGCACGTTGGCGAAGCGTTCTATCACCTCATCCAGCACGGCAGAAACGGCTTCCTGTGTAGTAGCTTCCACCAAGCGCGTGCGGTATTCCTTGAAGTGAGGAATAAATCGGAAGTAGTTCGTATAGTGGCGGCGCATTTCAAAAATGCCCATTTTGGGGCCTTTCCAACGCACGGAAAAATCTAAATGTTGGCGGCAAGTTTCCACCCGCTCCTGCAAAGTCGGCGGCGGCAATTTTTCGCCTGTCTGCATGTAGTGCTTCACTTCGCGGAAAATCCAGGGGTAGCCGATGGATGCCCTGCCAATCATGATACCGTCCACGCCGTAGCGATTGCGATATTCCACTGCTTTTTCGGGGCTGTCAATGTCGCCGTTGCCGAAAATCGGGATATGGATATTGGGCAGGTTTTTCACCTGAGCAATCAGCCGCCAGTCGGCTTGTCCTTTGTACATCTGCGCACGGGTGCGCCCGTGAATGGTAAGTGCATGAATACCAACATCTTGCAGGCGCTGCGCCGCTTCAATAATGTTAATAGTGCTGTCGTCCCAGCCAAGGCGGGTTTTGACCGTTACGGGGCGCTTACAAATTTTCACAATCGTATCGGTAATGCGCTGCATTTTGGGTAAATCGCGCAGTAAGCCCGCACCTGCACCCTTGCAGGCTACATTTTTAACAGGACAGCCGTAGTTAATATCCACCAAATCGGGATTGACCGCATCGGCAATGGCAGCGGCTTCGCGCATCACATCTTCCTTATCGCCGAAAATTTGAATGCCAATAGGTCGTTCGTACTCAAAAATATGCAATTTTTGTACACTCTTAGCAGCATCCCGAATTAACCCTTCGGCAGAGATAAACTCGGTGTACATCAAATCCACGCCGTTTTGCTTGCAGACCGCACGGAAAGGCGGGTCGCTTACGTCTTCCATTGGCGCAAGCAACAACGGAAATTCTCCCAGCTCAATATCACCGATTTTTACCATGCTATTCCGATTGTGAAAGGCTTTTTATATTTTCCCTGCAAAATTACGCTGAATATATGTCTTTTGGAAAAGAGGCTGCCCCGTTGCCACCCAAAAGTGCGCTATGGACTTCGCTGCTGTTGTTTATACCTGCTTTTCTGGCAGGGTTGTTCTTTTTTAACTTCATAGGTCTTTTGCTGGCGCTCCCCTTTTTTGAATGGGATATTAACCGCCTGCTGATGGCGACGGCCTCACCCTCGGGCAATGACCGTTTAGGATTGCTCGTTATGCAGGGTGTGATTGCAGTGGGTAGCTTTTTGTTAGTACCTGCTTGGTTTATGGCGCGGTTTGATGCCGACAAGCAACTCTATCCGCAAACATTGGAAGGTATTCGCCAACCGCTGCCTGCAACTGTCTGGTTATCAGGGATTCTGGTTGTCCTGTTTGCTCTGCCGATGATTGCATGGACGGTCAAATGGAACGAAGCGTGGCAATTTCCCGCTTTTCTGGCAGAGTTTGAAAGCTGGGCGCGGGACAAAGAAGCGGAGTTGAAACGCCTCACCATGCTGTTGATTGATTTCCAATCGCCGCCGGAACTGCTGTTCGGGCTGCTGGTGATTGCCGTTATCCCAGGTATTGGGGAAGAATGGCTGTTCCGCGGATTCCTGCAAAAGCGTTTGCAACAATTGTTTGGCAACCCGCATGTTGCCGTTTGGACGGCTGCCATTCTGTTCAGTGCGTTCCATTTGCAATTCTACGGCTTCGTGCCCCGCACGATTCTCGGGGCGGTTTTCGGCTATCTGTTCGTATTTACGGGCAATCTGGCACTGCCGATGCTGGCGCATTTCTTCAATAATGCCTACACCGTCTTGCTGATGTATGCTTACAATCAAAAATGGATAGATATTAACATTGAAGACACCCCTGCCATTCCTCCGCTGGCAGCTATTGGCTCCGCCTTGCTCGTATTCGGGCTGTTGGTGTGGTTGCGCAAGCAGTATGCAAGTAACAGGCAGTAAACAACAATCATCCATGAATTGGCAGAAAATATACGGCACAAACAATCTGCCGCAAGCTGAAATCATCAGAAGCTTGTTGCAAGAGCATGATATTCAAGCAATTATACTCAACAAACGAGACAGTGCCTACAACCTGTTCGGAGAAGTAGAAGTGCACGTACTGCGCAAAGAGGTTATTAAAGCCATACAACTTTTAAAACATGAATTGGAAACTGAACGGTTTGACTGAGCTGCAACAGCGTATTATTGCCGCAGCTATCGGCGCGTTGATTATCCTCGGTGCGCTGGCATATAATGAGTGGACATATTTTGTAGTATTCTTTTTTATCAGCATGTTTACGCTGCTGGAATTTTACAAACTGCTGGGGCTTGACGGCAACCTGCCGCTGCGCACCTTCGGTACAACGGTTGGGCTGATTCTCTTCACAATGACTTTTTTCGTAGAAAAGTACAACTTCAACCATGAATTATATTATCTCGTTTTCGTGCTGCTTTCCACGGCTTTTGTCATCAAACTTTATTCCAAGCGCGACGAAAAACCTTTCCGTAACGTAGCTTTCACTTATTTGGGGATTATTTATGTAGCTGTTCCGTTTGCACTGCTGAATACTGTCGTTTTTATGAGTGGCACATATAGTAATCAAGTTATCGTAGGCTCTCTTTTCATGATTTGGGCAAGCGATACGGGGGCATATTTTGCTGGGCGTGCCTTCGGCAAGCGAAAGTTATTTTTTCGCATTTCACCCAAAAAAACATGGGAAGGTAGCATTGGCGGAACGCTGGTGGCGCTCATGTTTGCTTATATCATTTCACTTTACTGCACCGATTTGTTCTTGTGGGAGTGGCTCTGCATAGCAGTCATCATAGTTATTACGGGCACCTACGGCGATTTGGTAGAATCACTCTTTAAGCGGAGTATCCACATCAAAGACTCCGGCAATACCATCCCCGGGCATGGGGGCTTTTTAGACCGCTTTGACAGCCTGCTGCTCTCTGCCCCGTTCATTATTACCTTTGTTAGGTTAGTGAAGTTAATTTAGCTTGCTCTAAAACATACATTATTGCACTGTCAAAATCAGGCATTGATTTGACTGTAAACGGTGCCATAGAACTAAGCGTTTTTTCCAAATAGTCGGCAATCCAACGTTTAAATGCACCTGTATCGTGTGCCTCGCGCAAGCCAATGAGTATAAAATCGGAGGATACGGCCGCTTTCAGTTGTGAAAACCAAGAAGTTACCAACCATGCTCTGTCTTGCATAGAGGAGCCACTGCTTTTTGCCTGACTGGAAATACACGCCCGTACAGGGTACTTCTTTACAAACGCTAACAGGCTCTCATATAAATGCCTGTACTCCTGATGGCTAAATTTGCCGATAATTTCCGTATAAAACACCTGATAGTCCGGGTAATATAAAATTTGACCATAAGGCTTGGAAAAAAGCACTTCGGGCACACTGCCATACAAAGCTGACTGCGGAAATGTGTGCATCTGTTTCAATCATTTAGACCAACGACTCATGTAATCACATTTGTTTGTCAGTAATTGCAAGGTATCGGATTTGATGCGCCTCTTTGATAAGCCTGATTGCATCGTCAAAACTTGAAACAGGATTTGCTGAAAAAGGTGCAATTGACGCAAAACTACGCTCCCAATAGTCAGCAATCCAGCGCTTGGTGTTATTTTCCGAATCTTTAATTCCTATCATCAAAAATTCTTTCGTAGGTAAGGTGCGGCTCAACAGAAGAACCCAATACATCAGCAACCAACTTCTGTCTTGAAGTGAAGAGCCGAAACTGCGCGATTGACTGACCACACAGGCTTTCGCCTGCAAACGCTTCAGCACATCGTAGCCCGCTGTGTACACCTGCTTGTATTGCCGATGAGAAAATGAAGCAATCATCTCCACAAAAACAGTATGCAGGCGGGGGAAGTACAGCACCTGACCATAGGGTTCGTCAAAAACTATATCAACAAGTTTTTCTGCAAGAAGAACAGAAAACGGACGCTCCACAATTACCCCCTATTGTTGCATGAAAATAGAAAATTGACAAGAAAAATCCTAACAATGTTTTTGCAAAATGACACAACAGATTATCAATAAACAAGCAGTTCTATGCGCTCATTCTCCATGCGACCGTTGGTGTCGTTGGGCGCAAGGGGAGCAAGCGAACCTACGCCGCGTGCCTCTATGCGGCTTTCCGATACGTTAAACTTTTCAACCAGTCGCTGCGCAATGGCTTTAGCGCGTTGGTCGGAAAGCAGCAAGTCGGCTTCTATGCTTTTGCCTTTGGCAGTATGCACCACAATTACCAACTTTAACGAAGGTTGGTCGGCAAGCAGGCGGGCAATGAGTGCCAAGGCGGCATCGCTTTCTACCCTCAATGCAGCACTGTTTTCGTTTTCAAACAGAATATTTTGCATCACAACTTTTCCCTGTGTGGTCAAATTGCGGAACATGCGCTTAGTTGCCGTTTCAGGATTAACTGCCGCTGCATCTCCTGCGGCGGCTTTTTCTATAACAATAAGTTCATAGCTGTTGCCAAACGAACCGACTTGCACCCAGTAGTAGTTTGCCCCGTCAAAAAATTCCAGCGTGGCGGTTGCGCCGTCGTCGCGGATGGCTCTGCCGCCGTAGGACTTGGCAAGGTTTACATAATGCCGCACGACTTGCTCATCAGGAACGGGCGAAGCGTTGGCATCTGCCCATGTATAAACCATTTGGTATTTGTAGCCCATCTGCCCGGGCGTGAGCGGGTAGTCGCCTTCGTTGTAGAAAGTAATCAAGTAACCGGGTAGGCGCTTCATCAGGTGGAAGTCGGTACTGCCCTCTGCGTCGGCTGTGGGGTAGATACGCGGCGCAACGGCATCGGGCGCAATACCTGACTCACTGATTGGCTCGGCTGCCGAAGGGGAAAGAATGCCCGCACTTGCCGATACACCCTGCACCAACTGACCGCCGCTGCGTATTTGCTCTACGGTATAAGGTTTGTTCTGCGAAACGGGTTGCGAATAGTTGCGGTTAGGGTCTTTTTCTACAAGCACCAGTTCGTAACTTTTGCCAAACGAACCAATCTGAATCCATCGGTAAATATTGTTTTGGGTATATTCCAGCGTGGCAGTAGGGCCGTCATCGCGGATGATGCGCCCCTTGTATTGCTTGACAAGGTTTTTGTAGTAGCCTATGATGTCTTCATCGGCAGGCGGGGCACTTGCCGCATCGCTCCAAATGTAATTGATGTGGTACTTAATGCCGCTGCGCTTGTAGCCCATGTAGAAATCCTCTTCGCGGTAGCTGTTGATAACGTAGCCGCTGCGGCGGGGCAAACCTTCGTAGTCGCGGGCATTTTCGGCATCTGCCTGCGGAACGGGCACGGGGCGTGCATTTACAAGTATTTCGCGCTGCTCGCGGGAAAGCGTCGGGGTGCTTGAAATGGTCTGTTCGTCAGCTGCCCCCGTTGCCGTGCGGATTTGTACGCCCGACCGCTCCTCCACTACTTCGTAGGGCTTGTTTTGCGCTACGGGTTGGGTGTAGTCGCGGTTGAGGTCTTTTTCTACGACAATAAGCTCGTAGTTAAACCCAAACGCCCCGACTTGTACCCATCGGTAGATGTTGTTTTCGGTAAACTCCATAGTAGCGGTTGCTCCGTCGTTACGGATGACTCTACCGCCCAATGCTTTGATTTTTCCGATGTAATAGGCTATCACCTGCTCGTCGGCGGGTGGCTTGATGCTCGGATTTTCCCACAAGTAGTTAATTTGATATTTCAAGCCGCTGCGCTTATAGCCCATGTAAAAATCTTCGATTTTGTAGTTGCTAATAACATAGCCTTTGAATCGCCCCAGCGGGTCGTAGTCTTTTGCACCTGTCAAGTCTTGCACAATGGCAGTTTGCGATTGAGCCGTGTCAACCTTTTCGGGTTGTTGCTTGGGCATTTTTTCCTCAGCGACGGTCGGTTGCGGCTCAAAGGCAGGGGCTTCTTTTTTCGGCTGTTCTTTGGGGGCTGCCGCAATTGCGGTTTCCTGTTTCTTGGGCTGCTCGCGGGGCTGCGTTTTTTGCTCGGCGGGTTGGGTTTTTGCTGCTTCGGTTTTGGCGAGTGCATTTTCTACAATGCGCTGCTTTTCGGCAGGCACAGGCTGCACTACTTCGTAGGGCTTGGACTTTTGCGCATACTGTGTGCGCCCTGTCAGGTCTTTTTCTACAACAATCAATTCGTAACTCGTGCCAAAACTGCCGACCTGTACCCAGCGGTACACTTGGTCTTTGGTGAAGTCCATCGTAGCAGTTGCGCCGTCGTTGCGGATAATTTTGCCGCCATAGCCGCGCACTTTGGCAATATAGTGTTGCACAACGCGCTCATCTTTCATCGGGGTTTCGCCCGATTCCACGTCAAACTTGTAGTTGATTCGGTATTGATAGCCTGAAGCCTGCCCGTTGGAAAAGAAATTTTCTTCGCCATAAGAGGCGATATAGTAGTTGGGCAGGCGCGGCAAGAGGGGATAGTCCTTGCTGCCGGGTGCATCTTGGGGTACATCGTCGGCAAGGGCATCCGGTTTCGGGGTATCTTTCTCAATGCCAATCAGTTCGTATGAACCCAAGCGCGATTCGGTAATCTGTATCCAAAAGTCTTTACCGTTTTGGGTGTATTCAAAAATCTGTTGGTTGGGTTGTCGCTTTTGCGCTTTGCCGCCTTTGGCTTCGGTGAGTTGTAGGTAATAGTCCAAAACGGTAACAAAGGCAGGCGTATTGCTGCCTTTGAAGTTGTATTTGATATGGATTTTTTCGCCTCGCTTATTGCCCTGTACCACAAACGGCGTTTGTTGAGCATAGACTGCCTCAAAACCCTCAAAGGGCGGGAACGGCTCTATGTCTTTTGCGCCTTGCGCCCATGCGGTGGTAACGGCAAAAAATGCCAATATGATGCCTGCTAATATTTTCCATCTATTCATAGACGGCTGTTGGTTAATCGTTTTACCATTCGTTTTTCTGAACACTGATTGCCGGCTGCGCCACTAACCACAAACTCCCTCATTTACCGCAATGAGCGCAAAGGTTTACGCAAAGCGCACAAAGAGCCACCCTTAATACGACAAGATAATAATTTCCGTGCGGCGGTTCAACTGGTGCTCTTCTTCGCTGCAATCGGAAAAGTCGGGGCAATCTACGACCAATTTGTTTTCGCCGAAAGAGTTCACAATCAGTCGGGCAGGGTCTATGCCGCGCATGACCAGGTAGTTGTATGCCGAACGCGAACGGCGCTGTGCCAAACGGATGTTGTACAGGTTGTCGGCACGAGTGTCGGTATGCGAAGAAAGTTCCACTTTCAGCGACGGATACTCGTTCATCAAAGCAATAAGTTTGTCTAACTCGCGTGCCGCATCGGGGCGGATGTTGAACTTGTCAAAATCGTAATAGATATTTTTCACCTCAATTACTTTCACGTTCGGGTCACCTTTGTAGCGATAGCGCGGACGACCGGTGGATTCGGAAACGGGCGGTTTGCCCTCGCCGCCTTTGGCTACCACAGGCTCGGCAGGCTCTAAGGGGATGAAAATTGTATCGCTAACGTCTAAGCCTTTCAGCAAACAAGTCGCCAGCACCGAATCGGAAATGGCAGCGTAACCATCGGTGAAACCTTCTTTGACCGCGTGCAACTTGTAATTAGACTGAAACAAGGGCTTGAAGGTAAACAGTGTATCGTTCAAAGCCTGTATGCGGGTATTTGCACCCGTTTCTTCCTCTATTGCCTCTACTTTTGCCTTAGTGATGATTTCTTTGGTGCGGGCATTAACGGCTGCGATGATAAATTTACAACGCTTCACGGTGAATCGGTAAATATCGTCGTCGCCCATGCCGCCCTCGCGGTTGGAAGTGAAATAGCCTTCGTCTAAGTCTTCGCTGTAAATGAGGGCAAAATCGTCTTGGCTGCTGTTAATGGGTGCACCCATGTTGCGCGGTGCAGTAAACTTACCGTTTTTGCTGCGCGCCACAAAAATATCCAATCCGCCCAGCCCGGGGTGTCCGTTAGAGGCAAAGTACAAATCGCCGTTTTCATCAATAAACGGAAACATTTCGTTGCCCTTGGTATTGATTTCGGCACCTAAGTTCTGCGGTTTGCTCCAACGCCCGTTGCGAAATACGGACATGTAAATATCCGTTCCGCCGTAGCCGCCGGGCATATCGGAAACAAAATAGAGCGTTTGCCCGTCGGTGCTTAGTGCAGGGTGTCCCGTAGAATATTCGTTGCTGTTGTAAGGGAACTCGGTAATGTTTGTCCAATCGTCGGAAGCATCCGTTTTGGTATTGGCAAAGTACAATTTCAGCTTGTTAGTCTTGTCTTTGGCGGTTTGATACTTGCCGTTAAGGTAGTTGTTGCGCGTAAAGATGATGGAATCGTAGGAACGGTAGAACGTTACGGGACCTTCGTGGTAGCGCGAATTGATGCTTTTGCGCAGGCGGTCGGCACTGTTGCCGCCGTTTTGGGCAAAGTACAAGTCTAAATACGGTGTTTTGTTCCATTGGAAAGTATGCTTAATCGGCGTTATTGCGCTCGGCGTGCGGTTGGAAGCAAAAATAATCCCATTGCGGAAAAACATGGGGCTAAAATCTGCCTGCGGCGAATTGAAACCGACCGTGTCTATCACATAGCGGGCGGAATCCTGAAAGAATCGGCGCATGACCGAATCGGCATAGGCGCGGGCAAAGCGGTCGCCGCGGGGGTCGTTTTTCACTGCCGCCGAATAGGCTGCAAACCATTTGCGCGACTCGGCATATTTGCCGTTCATTGCCAATGCCTGCGCATAGTAGAGCATGTTGATAGGCTGCGACTTGGCGTTCTGCACTACTTTGGCATACCACTCTTCGGCTTTTTTGCTGTCGTTGATTTTGCGATAGCTGTGCGCCAATTTTTCGGTTGCCTCAAAATTATTCGGATTGGATGCCACGATGTCTTCAAACATCATAATGGCATCGGCATAGTGGAACTGCTCGTATTTGCTGTTGGCTAATTTCATGCGCACCTTTTGCGCATAGGCAAAAGCAGGCAGCATGAGCAAAAGGAAGAAGGTGAAAACGTTACGCATAAGATTTGCGATTGAGGATTGACGATTGGGGATTGGTTTAAAAATAGCGCGGCGTGATAATGCGCGATTTGCCAAAACCAAACTCGTAACGAATCATGATTTCATGCGTGCCGGACGTGTATTTCCCCAGCGGCGTAAGCGTATAGTCGTAGGCATAGCCTAAGGAAAGCTGCGGCGTTACCTGAAATTCAAACAGAGCATCAACGGAATCAAACGAACGATAGGACAGCCCCACGGCAAACATATCGTAGAGCCACAAGTTGGCATTCAAATCAAGTTCTAACGGTGCACCATCCACATATTTCAAAAGGAATGAAGGGCGCAATTTCAAGCCTTTGGTGATGTCGAATACATAGCCCGAAGTCAGGAAGGCATGGCGATACTGTCGGGCGCGGTTGTTGCCGATAAATGCCACGTTGGTTTCCCCGTTGAGGTTGTTAGTCAGAATATTGGGCACGGACAAACCTGCGTAGAAACGGTCGGTGTAGTAATACGCCCCCGTTCCGAAATTGGGTAACCAGCGATTGACCACCGAAGAAAATGAAGGGTCAAAAACATTAGGGGAAAAATTGTGAATCACCGATGCAAAATCGGCGCGGTACTGCATCACCGAAGCCTGCAAACCCAAAGACAATACGCCTTTGCGCATTCTGAGCATGTAGGCATAGTTGAAACCAATGTTGTTAGTTTCCATAACACCGATGCGGTCATTGACGAAAATCAGCCCCAGTCCAATGTTGTCTTTTTTGACAGGGGCATGAGCCGAAAAGGTGGTCGTAGTCGGTGCGCCGGGGATGCCTACCCACTGCGTGCGATGCAGCGCGGTAATGTTGATTGCTTCGCGGCTACCCGCATAGGCAGGGTTCAGCACCAAGCCGTTGAACATATACTGTGAGTACATGGGGTCTTGCTGCGCCCAAAGCGGCAGACTTGCAACAAGAAGAAGGAAAAAGAGTAGCGTTTTTTTCATGGCTTGCCCTTGGGTTTTATGGATTTGCCCTCTTTGCAAAACCTGACAGGCTTTGAAAACCCGTCAGGTTTGCCGAAAGGTATGTTTGAATTATCGCTGAATGGTTAAGAAGTCCACTATCGGTTTGCTGCCGTCGCGCAGGTCTACGATGAAATAGTACGTGCCGTCGGGTACTTTTTCGCCGATGACAATGCCTATGCCTTGCGCCGTGCCGTCCCATGTGTTTTTATAGTGTTCGTCTTCAAATACAAGGTTGCCCCAGCGGTTGTACACACGCAAGTGGATGTCGTAGCGGTCAGCCCCCAGAATCTCAAACTTATCGTTCACGCCGTCGCCGTTTGGTGAGAAACCGCGCGGGATGAACACCTGACGACATTGCAACACATCTACTGTTACTTTACCTTCCGTACACTTGCTCAACGGGTTGCCGTTGTCGCAAACGGTGTAAGTGAACTCATCCTGTCCGGTGAATCCTTGCGGCGGCGTATAGATAAAGCTACCGTCGGGGTTGATAGAGAACACACCGCCGTTTTTGGAGCGTGCCCCCGTTACGGCACGTACCGATACGCGGTCGCCGTTCGGGTCGGTTACGTTTTGCAACACGCTGCCCCTGATTTCGGTACAGTTGTCGGTGTTTTCGCGGCGCGGCGTTACTACAGGCGGCTGGTTGGTGCAGAGGAACACGTTGATGAAAATTGTTCCCGTAGCACACAGCACAGGGTTGCGGTTGTCGCATACTTGGTAAGTGATGCGCTCTTGCCCTTCTGCATTTAGTGCCGGACGGTAAGTTAATCTGCCCGTAGCAGAGAGGTTCAAGATGCCGCGCAGCGGCGTTACCAAATCAGAGATAACGGTTACGCGCACGGGGTCGCCGTCTGCATCTACCAACGGAATTTCCAGCACTTGGTCAATATTGGTACAGTTGTCGGTAGTCAGAGTAATATCCGGTGCACGCGGCGGACGATTCGGACAAGCCATTACGTTGAAGGTAATCGTAGCGCGTGCACACAATGGCGGCGTTACACGGTCGCATACTTCGTAAGTAAACTCATCCGTTCCCGTAAAGCCGAAAGCAGGCGTGTAGCTAATCGTACCGTCGGCGGCAATGCTGATGCGTCCGCCATGGCGGGTTGTGGCATTGGTTACGACGGTTACGGTCAGTTCGTCTTCGTCGGGGTCGCGGTCATTGGCTAAGATATTGCCGCCGTTGTTTTCGCTGCAACCCTGCACAGTGAACAGGTCATCTACGGCAATCGGTGCACGATTGACAGGCTGCGGCACTTGGATAATGGTTGGGCTTGTTTCACGCGGGTCGCCATCAAAGTTCGGGTCAGGGTTTTGTCCATCCACCGAAATATCGCGCACGCGGGTTGCGTTGTGCGAACCTTCTGCAATAGCAGTATTAAAGAACGGTCCTGTGGCGCGGTTCGGAATCAGGCTTACCACAAAAGTTACCGTTTGCGATTCACCTACTTCTAATCTGCCGCCCGTTACCAAATTCGGCTGTGCAGCCGTTCCGTCAAATTGCGGATTGACTACCAACGAACCCGTTGCGGTCGGCTGGCGCACAATGCTGTAACGCGCAGGTGCAGGGAATACGTTGGTCATATCGTCCGATACCACAATGTTGGTCAGCGGTACGTTGCCGTAGTTGCGCACCGTAATGACAATCGGGATATGAAACGCACCGTTTACTTGACGCACAGCAGGCAGTGCCTGTTTGGCTACGCCAATTACAGGGCGGTCGGTTACAGGCGGCGGTGGACAAGGACGCGCCGTAATTACTGCACGGTCGATTAGTTCTACCTCAGCACAAGTTAAGCCGTTAGCTGATGCAATGGCTACTACGGTCAGTTCGCGGCTTTGCACAGGTGCAGGAATAGTAAAGCGCAGCGCACCGCCATTACCCAAAGCACTTGCCAACACGGTTGAGCCATTGCGCAGTTCGTAGCGAACGCCCGTACGGGTCGGCGATACGGTAATAGTTACGTTGCTTGGAATTTCATTGGGGCAGGTGCTGTATTCTGCATCGCTTACGTTTGCTTGACCCTCTGACGCCGTGATGCCTACAACAGTAATTGTAACCTCATCGCTGCTGCCCGGGTTGCAATCGCCGCCCGTGATTGTCCAGCGGAAGCGGTAGTTGCCCGGTGCAAGGTTGCTTAATGTGGCATTAGGCGAAGTGGGGTTATCAATCGTAACGGCAGAACCTTCTACTTGTGTCCAGCGACCTGTGCCTACTGCCACAGGTTCGGCGGCAAGGCGTACAACGCTACCTACACACACAGTCTGCGCAGTACCTGCCACTGCAGGCGCACTGATGGTAACGACTACATCGTCGGAAGTTTCGGGGCAGCCGCTGCCTGTGATTGTCCAGCGGAAAGTATATGTACCCGGACGCAAGCCTGCAATGACAGTTCGCGGATTGGTCGGCTCTTCAATGCGCGCCGCATTAGGTCCGCTGATTTGCTGCCACAAACCGCGCCCGTTGACAGGGCTGTTAGCCGCCATTGTTACGCTTGTTGCCTGACAAAGTGCCTTATCGGGTCCGGCATTGGCAGGTTCTGCCACGTTTACGGTTACATCGTCAAACGAATCAGGACAAGAACCGCCCGTGATAGACCAGCGGAACACGTAAGTACCCGCCACAAGTCCCGTAACCGGTGTATTTGCCTGCAAAGGATTGGCGATAGATGCCGTGTTCGGTCCTGAAATCTGTGTCCAGCGACCCGTTCCGCCTATGGCAGGAATGGCACTCAACGTTCCCGTTGTAGTGTTGCAGAGGTTTTGGTCTGCACCCGCGCCCGCAGGTGAAGCAGAATTTGCCACCGTAATGGTTACGCGGGCTGCCGCAGGGGCGCAAGGGCTACCCGTAATGCTGTATTCAAAGATGTGTGTACCCGCACTCATGCCCGTAATAGAAACCTGACTATTGCCCGGACCTGAAACGTTTAGCACGGGGCTGCCGGAACCCGTACCGCCTACGCGCAGCCAGTTGCCCGTTCCTACAATTGGTACGGTGCCTGTCAGGATAACATCGGTGGTGTTTGCACCTGTCGGCAGGCAAAGGGTTTGGTCTGAGCCCGCTGAAATGGTGCTTGGCACTACGGTCAGGATTACTTCGTCCTGAATAGTTCCGCAAGGGCTGCCCGTGATGGTGTAGCGGATGATGTGGGTGCCCGGACCCATACCCGTTACAGTGGCTACGCTGCCCGACACGCCCGAAGTGCTAATGATAACCGAACCGCTGCCTGTGCCGCCTACGCGCTGCCATGAGGTAGTTCCCAATACGGGAACAGGACCCGTCAGGGTGAAATCAGCCGTTCCCGAAGGATTGGTACAAATCGTTTGGTCAGGTCCGATGTCCACAATCGGGCTGGCTACGGTGATGGTGATGGTGGCAGCACTTGTGCCGCATATGCCATTATCTAATGTCCATTGGAAAATGTGCGTACCTACACCTAAGCCTGAAATGGTTGCTTGGCTGTTGCCCGTGCCGCCCAAAGTAATATTCATAGCTGCCGTGCTGCCGCTGCCGCCTGTGCGTGTCCACGTGCCCGTACCCGATACGGGAACTGTTCCGTTCAGGGTTACAGTACCCAAGTTGGTTGCCACATCGGCACAAACGGTTGTTTGTGTTGCCGTAATGGCAGCAGGCGGATTCGGTGCGGTTATCGTTACGGTAATGTCTGCGCTTGTTGTGCCGCATACGCCGTTAGCCAGCGTCCAGCGGAAGATGTGCGTACCTGCACCCAAGCCGCTCACGTCGGTATTGGGGTTGTTCGGGGAAGCTATACTCATAATTGCCGCACTACCCGTGCCACCTACCCGTGTCCATGTACCTGTACCCGACACAGGGGCGTTGCCTTGCAGGCTCACCGTACCCAAGCCCGTGGCAGGGTTGGCGCATACTACCGTAGCGACTGCCGCCGCCGTTGCAGGCGGATTCTGACGGATGATATTTACGGTGTAGGTAGCTGCCGAACTGCCGCAAGGGCTGGTAAATCGCCACTCAAAAGTATGCGTGCCTACACCCAATCCGGTAGCGTTCAATGTTGTTCCCGTTACGCTAAGGCTCATAGATGAGGTGCTACCCGTGCCGCCGATGCGTGTCCATGTGCCGCTACCACTGTTCGGGGTGTTGCCTGTCAGCGTAACGCTGCCCAAATTGGAAGTCGGGTCGGCGCAAATGTCGGGCGAAGGCGGCGTTGTCGTAATGGCTGCATTCGGATTAGATTCATTGACAAACACCGTAACAAGGCTGCTTGTGCTGCCGCAACTTGGGCTTGTCAGCGTCCACTCAAAAATATGCGTACCGGGCAGCATATTACTTACGTTCAACACATTACCCGATTGGTTCAAGATGATGCCCGCAGGGTTGCCTGTGCCGCCTACACGTGCCCACGTACCCGTGCCGACTGTCGGGGCGTTGCCCGTGAGCGTTGCCGAAGCTCTGCCCGTTGCCAAATCGGTACAAACTGCCTGATTCGGTCCTGCATTGGCAGGCGGATTGGTCGGCAATACGGTTACAACCATTACGTCGGAACTTGTGCCGCAACCGTTGGTCAGTGTCCATGTGAACTCGTGCGTACCAACACCCATGCCCGTTACGTCGGCAGAAGTCGCCCCCGTCGGGGTGATGATTACGCCCGTTGGTGAACCTGTACCGCCTGTGCGCGTCCATGTGCCTGTTCCCGAAATCGGTGCATTGCCGTTCAGGGTGATAGAAGCACCGCCCGGCGCATCGCAGCGGGTAGCATCTGCGCCCGCATCTGCCACAGGGTTAGACGGATTCACCGTTACGGTTACCGAAGCACTGCTTGTGCCGCAACTGTTAGCAAGCGTCCATGTAAACTGGTACGTGCCTACTTGCAAGCCTGTAATGTTGGCGGTCGGGTTGTTAGGCGTGCTGATGACCATGTCCGCTGTGCTGCCTGTTCCGCCCGTGTATGACCACGTACCCGAACCCGCCGTAATCGGCGTGTTGCCTTGCAGGGTTATGTTTGCCCGCTGCGTGGCAGGGTCGGTACATACGGTATTGACCGTTGAAATAATGGCAGCCGGCGGGTTGGACTGTTCCACATTCACTGTGAAGGTGGCGGAACTTATGCCGCAACTGTTCGCCAATTGCCATTGGAAGATGTGTTCGCCTGGCAGTAAGCCCGTGATGGTGGCTACTCTGCCGAAAGTGCCTGATGTATTGATGGCATGACCTGTCGGGTCGCCTGCGCCGCCCACACGTGTCCATGTGCCCGTTCCCGTGCGCGGTTCATTGCCTACCAATGTGAGCGTGGCTCTGCCCGTGGCGGGGTCGGTACAAACCGTACCCGGTGCGGTGGCAATGGCAGCCGCAGGGTTCGACGGATTCACCGTTACGGTGATTTCGTCGAAGGTAGTGCCGCAACCGCTGTTGAGCGTGTAGCGGAAAATATGCGTACCCGGTTGCATACCCGTAATGTTGGCAATGGCATTGCCCGTACCTGTGGTAGAAGCCGCAATGGCAACACCCGTACCGTCGGCAGTGCCGCCCGTGCGTGTCCATGTGCCCGTACCTACAACGGGTTCGTTAGCTGTCAGTGTGATTTGCGCCAAGTTGGTTACGGGGTCGGTACAAATGGTCGGGTTCGCGCCCGCAATGTCTGCCTGCGGATTGTTGCGATTCACCGTTACGGTTACTTGTGCCGATGTGGGCGGACACACGCCGTTGGTCATTTCCCATTGGAATACGTGCGTACCTACGCCCATACCCGTAATGGTTGCCACGTTGTTGTTTGTGCCGCCGATGGTAATTGCCAAGGCGGTGGCATCGCCCGTGCCGCCTATGCGCGTCCATGTGCCCGTTCCTACGTAGCTGTTATTGCCTGCCAATATGGTAGAACCCAGCGTACCCGTCGGGTCGTCGGCGCAAACATTCAGGTTGCCCGTGATGGTTGCCACAGGGGTAGGCTCTTGCACCGTAACGCTCACTTCGGCAAAGGTGCTGCCGCAAGCCGCGTTGTTGATAGTCCAACGGAATACGTGCGCGCCTACCTGCAAGTCGCTAAAAGTGGCTTGTCTGCCACTTGTGCCTGCTGTTACCAGCGTGAACGTACCCGGACCGCTCTGACGCGTCCAAGTACCCGTACCGCTTGTCGGAACGTTGCCATTGAGCGTTACCGCCCCGCGATTGGTGGCAGGGTCGGCGCAGACGTTGGCAGGTGCAGGGTCAATGACTGCCACAGGGTCGCGCTCTAAAATATGCACAGTAACTTGTGCCGATGTAGTCGTACCGCAAACGGCATTGCTGATTGTCCATTGGAACGTATGCAAGCCCGGTTGCAGGTTAGAGAAAGCAGCATTTTCGCCTGCCGCACCGCTTGTTGCCAATGTTGCCGTGCCCGGACCCGAAACCCTCGACCATGTACCCGTTCCCGATGCAGGCAAATTACCCGTCAGGTTCACGCTGCCCAGCCCCGTTATGCCTGTGGTGCAGACATCGGAAGCAGGTGCGGAAACAATCGCCGCTGGGGGGTCAGCGGCAATAACTGTAATATCAATGGTTGCCGTGCTGTTGTTGGCAGGGCAAGCAGGGTTTGTCAATGCCCATTGGAAGCGGTGCGTACCAACTGCCAAGCCGCTGATGCTCACGCTTGCACTGTTGGCATTCGGTGCGAAAGCAGGTGCCGTGCCCGGACCTAAAATGCGCGTCCATGTGCCTGTCGTTCCCGCAACGGGGGCGTTAGCCGTCAGGTTAATCGTGCCCGTCGGTGAGCCGCAAACGGTAGTGGCAGGCGGCGCGGCGATGGATGCCGGCGCATTGGTCGGATTGACCGTTACGGTTGCCGATGCCGCAGAAGTGCCGCATCCGTTGGTGATAGTCCATGTGAAAGTATGCGTACCGACGGCAAGATTGCTCACGTTGAGCGTGCTGCCGCCCGTGCCGCTTGGCGAAAGCGTCGGTGTGCCCGGTCCGCTGTGCGACCATGCGCCCGTATTGCCCGCCGCAGGTACACTGCCCGTCAGCGTTGCGCTGCCAAAGCCCGATGCAGGGTCGGCGCATACGCTTTGCGTAGCAGGCGAAACAGTTGCAAGCGTCGGTTGCGGCTGTACAACAACCGTAACTTGTGCAGGTGTGAAGGAACAAGGTGCTGTTCCGCTGAATGCCCATTGCAATACGTGCGTACCTACTTCCAAGCCGCTGAATGTTGCCGCACTTACCCCGCCGCTTGATGAAACGGAAATGGTCGGTGCAGCCCCCGGGCCCGATACCCGCGACCATGTACCCGTTCCTATTACAGGCACGTTGCCGCTTACGGTTACGGTGGCAGTTGTTCCCGTTGCACAAATCGGCGAAACAGGCGGCGTAATGATGCTCGGCGGTTCAGCTACCGTAACAGTTACGATAGGCGCACTGCCGGGGCAGGTTGCGCCCGTTACTGCCCATTGAAATACGTAAATGCCCGCACCCAAATTGCTCACGCTTGTGTTCGGATTGTTCAGGTTGGCAATGCTGCCCGCAGGCAAGGTCGGACCGCCCACTTGCGTCCATGTGCCCGTTCCCGTTACGGGTGCAGTACCCGACAGGTTAGCAGTAGTTGTACTTCCTGCGGAAACCAAACAGAGCGTTTGGTTTGCCCCCGCCGAGATTGTGGAAGGCGAAACGGTTACGGTTACGAAATCTTCACTATTCGGACAGACTGAACCCGTTACGCTCCAGCGCAACACATATGTGCCTACCTGCAAAGTACCACCCGTACCGAATTGCGCATTGGCAGCCGTAGCACTTGAAAAAGTTGGTGTATTCGGACCTGAAACAACCGTCCATGTGCCCGTACCCAGATCTACCACAGGCGTTGCGCCCAGCGTTACGGGGTTAGTCGTACCGCAAACGCTGATGTCTGCCCCTGCATTGGCAGGTGCTGCCACACGAATCACCAAATCATCAAACACAGTGCCGCAAGGGGTGCCTGTTACCCTCCATCGGATGATATAAGTGCCCGATTGCGTCAAGCCGCTGACAGTGGCATTTCTGTCTAAATCGTCAG
Organism: uncultured Cytophagales bacterium; assembly: GCA_938039675.1. Taxonomy (GTDB): domain Bacteria; phylum Bacteroidota; class Bacteroidia; order Cytophagales; family Thermoflexibacteraceae; genus Rhodoflexus. The sequence goes on along the minus strand of CALHUI010000003.1, from coordinate 118,509 downwards.
AGAATATAACCGTGTTCGGGCCTGAAATGAACGACCATCTGCCCGTTCCTACCACAGGGGGTTGAGCGTTCAGCGTAACGGTGTTCCCCGTTCCGCAAATATTTACGTCGGGTCCTGCATCCACAATGGCGCGGCGAAGGGTTACGGTGCTTTCAGAAATACAAGTGCCGTTGCTCAAACGCCATCGGAACACATATTCACCCGGTGCATTGATGCCTGTAATGCCTGTAGTTGGTGAACTTGGCGTAGTAATATTAGGCGTAACAGGTCCGGAAACAAATGTCCATTGCCCCGTAGCCCCTGCTGGAACAGCATTAGCAGCCATAGTATAAGTAGCAGCACATATATTGGCATCAGCACCCGCACTGGCAGCCACAGGCAATTGGACGACAATATTTACATCGGCAGTATTATCGGGGCAACCCGGATTGCTTACCGTCCAGCGGAAAGTGTACGTGCCAATGATGTTCAGGTTATTAACTGCCGTAGTGGGTGAAGAAGGATTCACAATTACGGGCGTAGCCCCTGCCGGTGCGCTTACCAGCGTCCACAAGCCCGTGCCGAACACGGGCGGCGTGGCATCCATTACGGCGGTATTGATAGTGCAAAGTATCTTGTTCGTACCTGCTACGGCAGGCGAAGGCGGTTGCGAAACAGTTACGCGCACATCGTCTTCTGTCTGCGGACAGGCAGAGCCGCCGCTGATTGTCCAGCGGAAATCGTACACATTGCCGGGGATGAGGTTATTTACAAAGGTGTTCGCCGCATTCGGATTGACAAAGCTGCCCGCCGGCAAGGCAGGACCGCCCACTTGCGTCCATGTACCGATTGTGCCACTCACGGCAGGCACGGCATTGAGTTGTACCGAAGTCGGGTTCACCGTGCCGCAAAGGGCTATATCCGCGCCCGCATTGGCGGGTGCATCGTTGAAAATCTGAATTTCATCAAAGGTATTGCCGCCCGTGCCGCATGGCGAACCTGTTACCGTCCAGCGAAAAACATAACGACCTCTGCCCAAGCCGTTGGCGGTAAGCGTAGTGCTGCCTGTTCCCGAAGTTGCCAGCGTCGGTACGGGACCATCGGTGAACACCAGCGACCAATTACCCGCACCTACAACGGGTACTTCGGCAGTTATTACAAAGCTGTTCACGTTGCAAAGCCTTGTATCAGCCGTGATAATATTGGCAGGCGCAGCAATGAACACATCCACAAAGTCTTCACTGGGTGGACAAGCCCCGCCGCTGATGGCATAGCGGAAGCGATACACACCCGCCGCAGTCATGCCCGTAACCGTTGCGCTGTACGGACTTGATACGCCCGCCGTAATTTCATCAGGGGTTAGCGGTACGGGGGTCAGCACGGGCGTAACGCCGCTTGGACCCGATACGAACGACCAAACCGCCGTTCCTGTGTAAGGCAAGTTACCCGCTAAGGTTGTACTTGTTGTCGGCAAACAGAACTGTTGGTCTGCGCCCGCATTGGCAGAGTTGGTAATGGTGAAAGTTACCAAGTCTTCCGAATCAGGGCAGGTGCTGTTGGTAATGCGCCAGCGGAAAGTGTAACGCCCCGCCTGTAAGTTACTCAGCGTCAGTATGTTATTATCAGGACCGCTAATGGTGCGATTAGCAGGTGGCACGGGCGGCCCGCTCACCTGCGACCATGCGCCCGCACCCGTGATAATCGGGATATTACCCGTCAGGGTAACGGTCGTAACATCACAGGCATCAAAATCTGCATCGGCAACCGCCTGATTAACAGGCGTAACGGTGATAACGGCTTGGTCGGGTAATACAACTACGCAACTGCCTGCCCCTGTTACGGGCGCGGTTACTTCCACGCTGTATGAAGTGGTTGAGGTCGGCATATCGCCTCCCGACAGCGTAAAGGTTATATCGCCGTTTACGGCAGGTGTTTGCGTACCGTAGGTAGTGCCGCCGCGGAACAGGCGGTAGGTATGATTGGCTTTTGCATTACGCACAATGATATTCACCGAAGTTTCGTTGGCGCAAATGCTGGCATCGGTAACTTCGTTGTTTTGCTCATCGGCTACGGTCAGGGTAATAGGGTTGGTATAGTTGAAACAGCCCGTAGCAGGATTCGTACCGCGCACACGGAACAGTGCCTCATTCAACCCTGTGGGCACATTGGCAATGGTGAGCGTGTTAGTAGTTGAGCCGCTGAATGTTGCACCAAAAGCCGCGCCGTCTGCCAAAGGGGTAAAATTGGTCGGGTTAGAAGGCAGTGCCATTTCCCACTGAATATCCAAACCTACCAATCCGCCGCCCGAGAGGCTCACAGTGCTGTTGGCGCAAGCGGTTTGGTCTTGCAGCGTAGGCATAATGGGCAGCGGATGTACGGTAATGACCATGTCATCTTGCGTATTGCCGCAGCCCGGCGCGCCTGCAATGCTCCAACGCAAGGTATAAGTACCCGGGCGCAAGTCGGTAATGACTGCATTATGCGCATTTGCATTAGGTATGAAGGTAGGCACAGGTGAACCCGAAGGGCGATTGATGACCGTCCACGTGCCTGTTCCGCCGCCGCCTAAGGCAGGGTCATTGCCCGCCAACGTTACCTCTACGCGGGTAGTAGTGCCGCTGATGAATTCACAAACGACTTGGTCGGGGCCTGCATCGGCAGAGCGTCCGCTGTTTACGGTCAGCACAGGCGACTGCGATACGCAATTTACACTGTTGGCAGTGGTGGTAATTTCCCAACGGAACGTATAAACCCCGTTGCTGACGGGAATGATTGCTGTCGGATTGCTGATTTGCGCCCCAAAGTTGATGGTTGTAGGGCCGCTCAACTGCACCCAGCGCCCTGTGCCGCGCCCTGCTGCGGGTGCATTACCCGTCAGGGTAACAGTAGTGGCATCGCAAACATCAATCGGTGAAACCACCGTTGCCGTTGTCGGCGTAGGAATCACGGTCAGAGTGGCAGGGGTGCTGAAGGCCTCGCACTGAATGTTGTTCGTGTTCTGAATGCGCACTCTGAAACGCCAGCCGTTCATAAACTCGGGAACGTTGGTCAAGTTCAGCGTTGGCGTTCCGGCACCGCTATACACGCCTCCGTCTGTCAAGTCGCCAAAACCTGCACCTGCATCCACTTGCCAGCGGTATTGCACCGTACCCGGAATAGCGGGGTCTGCTTGTGCAGTAAATGAAGCACTGTTTATACCTCCGTTGTGGCAAATGGTTATATCTGAAGGGTTCAAGGCTGCGCGTGGCAGCGGGTTTACGGTAATAATGGCCGTTTTGATTACACCCGAAGTACACAGCAAGACATCGCGCACCGTTAAGCGAACGGTTACGTCATACGGCTGGCTCGGATTGGATGCATTGACAGGGAAAGTAAACGTAGGACGCTGCCCCGTAGCCGTTCCCAGAACGGTTGCCCCGACGGAAAACTCCCATTCGTAGAGCAAAGGCAAAGGTGTTCCGCCGCTAAAACTCCATGAGAAAGGCGGACGCAACACATTAGGTGCATTACACGGCCCCGGTGCGGCAGGCGTTCCACCGGGTGTGAAGCAGCGTGTAGCAGGGTCATTAGAACTGCCTGCATTAAAGTTGGCAGGGCTGCCTACGCATATATAAGCATCGTTTTCAAAATCGGCATAGATAACCGGTGCGACTAATTGGATTGTCTTAACCTCTTCATCTTCACAACCAAAAGCAGTGCGCACGCGCAAGCGAATCCAATAGTTTCCGGCTGGAAGATTATTGGCAAAAGTATAATTACCCGGTGCCGAAGTAATCACCTGCGAGCGAATTGGTATTGCCGAGGGATTGCTCACAGGGTCTGTGTCAAATACCTCCCATTGCCAGCGAACAATCTGCGGAGAAAGCGTCGGTGGAGTATCTATATCTGTTGTACTTTCATCGGTAACAATAAAACTGCTGTTTTCGCAGATATTGCCGCTATTGTTAGGCCAGCTAAAAGCAGCCGTAGGTTTGCCGCTTACCCGCACACGTAACCCTCCATTCGGACGAATAAATACCCGACAAGCCGGAGTATTGTTATCCTGTAAAATCAGAACGGGCTGAAAAGTACCCGGGCGTGAATATACATGCGTAACCTGCAATTGATTACCCGCTGCCGCATAAGCAGCCGCGTTGAATGCAACAGGAGCAGTAGCAGGTGTACCATCGCCAAAGTCCCACTGATAAAAGGCTACGTTTTGCAAATTAGTAGCCGTTAATGTAACAACATTGTTTGCACAAACATCTGTCGGGGTAAAAATAAACTCTCCCGAAGGACCATCTACAAAGATGAAGTTGGTCATTTCACGAACGACCGTACAGCCTGCACGGCTGCGCATAGTCAAGCGAACCGTGTAAACGCCGGGATTGACATAAGTATTTTCAGGGTTTTGGTCAAACGAGCGGTTGCCGTCGCCAAATTCCCAGAAGTATTCCTCAATGTCCGCATCAGGGAACGGCGTGGCACGGAAACGCACTGCTGCCGGCGGACAACTCACCACTAATTGTGCAGGCGCAAACACCGGAGGGCCTGTGGTTGCTTGTGCAGAAATAGTAGCTTCAGGCGCTATCACGTTAATCACTCGGCTGAATGTTACTGAACAAGTATTACCTGCTGTAACGGTTTGTGTAATAGTGTAGCTACCTGCACTATTGTAGCGAATTACAGGGTTAGCAGGGTTGCTTAAATCGGCGGTATAGTTTGCCGAAGCCGTGCCGAAATCCCATGCATAGGTTAAGCCTGTGCCGCCGGGAATATCGCTTGCCGTACTTGTAATCTGCATATTGCTGCCCGCACAGAACGTGGTAGCAGACACATTAAAGCCGGGCGTAGGACGCGGCAACACAGTAACCTGACGGGTAATAGTTGCCGTACAAGGGCCGATACCGTTATTATCGGCAACGCTCAGTGTTACGTTCCATGTGCCGGGACGCAAAAAAGTATAAGTCGGATTCTGTACAGTTTGGTTTTGGAACGGATTGGCAATACCATCTTGGAAGAACCAGTTCCAAGACGTAATGGCATTGCTGTTAGGGAATACTGTAGAGGCATCCGTAAAATTGACGGGTTCTCCCACACAAACTACCGAGGGGTTGCTAAAATTGGCAATGACTCCCTGAATCGTAATATTGACCGGCGCACTCACCGATTCGGCACAACCGTTGGACTCAGTAATGGTCAGTGTTGCCTGATAGGGTGCTACACGCGGTGCATACGTATGCGTTACCGAAGCTCCCGCCGGGCCGTCGATGGTTACAACATTGCCGTCGCCGAAATCCCAACGATAGCTAATAATTGTACCGCTGGTAGTTGAGGTGCTGGTAAACCGAATAGGTGTATTGCTGCAAATTGGCCCTGAGGGGTTTGGCGTTACCGTAAAGGATGGTGCAGAAACGGAAATATTGACAACGGCAGTTCTTTCGTTTACACAGCCATTAGAGCTAATGGCACGCAGACGAACCGTGTAAACTCCGGGGTTAGCGTAGGTGTGCGATACCGGGTCGCCGCGAGGTATAATTTGCGTTGCCGAGCCGTCGCCAAAGTCCCATTCGTAGGTAGTAGTTGCGGGTGCTGCTGCATCTACACTGGTATTCAGGAAGTTAAAGGTGCTGCCGCTTGTGCAAGCTACTCCGCCGCCAACCACGTTAAATAATGCAATGGGGCCGTCCACATTCACCGTAGCCGTAATCGGGCTAACCGTGGGGCAACCGTTGCAATAAAAAATAGCATTAACCGTAATAGTACCGATGGTGCGAAACTCATGCGTAACCGGTCCTACGTTGCCCACATTGCGCGGTGCGGAGCCGTCGCCGAAATCATAAACTACGCTATCCGCACAAACCCCCGGAGGAATATTGGGCGTAAACGTAATACCCACGCCGCCAATTGTCGCACAGCCGTTGCGGCTTGGAGTCAGCGTAATAGTATTAGGCGGAGGAGTGCCAACTTTAACTTGCTGATTAAAATTGCCCGTGCGCGTACAGCCACTAACAGTCGTAATGGTTACACGCGGTGTGTAAACACCGGGCGTAGTATATGTATGCGAAACATCAGGAAAGCCGGTAGGCGTAAACGGCGGTGTGATGCTCACTACGGGTGAACCATCGCCAAAATCAAAATCGTAGCGAATAATACCTTCTACCGAAATGCTGTTACGCGCCGTAAAGTTAAAAGTAACAGGTGCACAAGTAGTGGTAGGCTGCGCTCCGATAAATTCCAAACGCGGAACAGCTTCTGCCAGTACCAGATTGCGCGTCAGCGTATTGGAACAGCCTGTTGTACGGTCGGTAATGGTCAGGCGAATCGGGTAGGTGCCGAACGCCGTGAAATTGTGCGTAGGCGTTGCTGTTGTATAAATGGCTTCGCCGAATGCAAAGGCAGGGTCCGTAACGCGCCACTCATAGAGGTAATCGGCAGGATTATTCAGTGCAGGAATTAATTGGCGCGGCCCAATATTGCAAAGATTATCAGGCGGACTGACCGTAAAATTAGCATCGGGTAGCGGACGAATCGTTACGTTTTTGGTAACACTTACTGTACAACCGTCAATAAAGGTAGTGGTCAGCGTTACGGGATAAGTGCCCGGTACAGTGTAGGTTTTGTTCGGATTTTGTGCCGTAGAGGTGTCACCATCACCAAAGTTCCACGACCAACCTACAGCCCCTGCTGAGGAGCGGTCAAAAAACTGTTGCCCGCTGTTTGCGCAATAAATGGGCGGAATGTCAAAATCCGCGATGTTGTTTCTGATAATAATTGCATCAGGCACATCACGAACTGCCGAGCAGCCGTCGGTAGTAGTAACGGTCAGACGCACGCGGTAAATACCAAAAGTGCTGTAAACAAAGGTAGGATTCTCATCCGTACTTGTGCCTGCGGGGTTGCCATTTTCATCGAAAAACTCCCATAAATAGCTGGCAATTACCCCCGGTGGCGGCGGACTGGTACGTACCGTAGAAAGATTTTCAAAACGTGCCAAAAACGGCGGCGAACAAGCCGGACCGTTCTGCAAACGAAAAGCAGCCTGCGGCGACCAGCGCACACGGACTGCATTGGGGCGAATGATAGATGCCTGACAAGTTTCCTTGCCACCGGCAAAAGTTTCAACCGTCAGCGTTACCTGATAGTCGCCGGGGAAGTTATAAGTGTGCGTCGGTGTCCGAAAGGACGGGTCGGTGCCTGTAATGGTTGTTCCGTCTCCAAAATTCCATGTCCAGCGGACAATATCACCTATCAAGCCGCCTGTTGCCACAGTTCCTGCTACGGTTATATCGCTAAATGTTACCGTGTAGGGTGTACAGCCAATACCGGGAGGCGCAGTGAAGTTGGGCGTTGCCCTGTCATAAACAATCACCTCGCGCGTACGTTCGCTGATAGTAACCGTACCGGCGGCATTAGTAATGCGCAACCTGACCATATAGCGCCCCGGAGCACCGTAGGCACGCTCCGGCTCGGTAATACTCGGGTCATTGGGAATCCCTATCACAGGGCTGCCTGTGCCAAAATCCCAATTGTAGCGAATAGTGGTTAAGTCGGCCGGAAGGCTTGAACTCTGGTCAAAAAACTTGTAGGTAGCTATGCCGCAACCGCCTGTCAGCGGCTCGCCTGCCGTTCCTACTCTAAAATCAGCTGTTTGCGACCATAGCGGATGCCACGCTACCCACAATAAAAAGGTCAGCAAAAAAGAGAATCGGGTAACAACTTGTATCATAGAAACTCGCTTAATCCAAAGGTAATGCGCTAAATTTATTTCATCTCAACACGTATGGATGCGCGTAAGAAAAATAAGTTTATACACTTCAATTCTGGTAACAAAAATAATTAAAATACCTAAGCCCGACTCATCCATCTCTAAGGTATTCGATAAAACCGGCATAAAACCCGACGAGTTAAGCAAGTTTTCAGACAAAAGAAGTAAAAAATCCGATAAATGCTTAAAAACATTTAAAAGTAATGTTCAAGCGATAAAAACCATCTTTCGCTTGTAAATTGTTGAGATGTATTTTGCTCTTACATAGAAAATATACAACTCTATCTTTGATAAATATCATTCTAAAAAAGGCTCTTTGCCTAATAGCAGGCAATATATCGCCGCTCCTGTTGTGCCGTTTGATATTCTGTATTATGGCTGTTCATTTTCGCAATCTTACTGTTCGTTTTCGGACATTATTAAACTGTTTTAACTGTTCCTCTGTTGAATATTTGTCTGATTAACAAATACTTACTACTTGTGGTATTGTATTAGATATTTGTTACGACATTCAATTATCGGAAGCAAAAATCATCTCAGCAATAATGTATCGTTCATTTTTACTTATTCTTGGCAGTTTGTTTGTCTGTACCCGGCTTTTATTTGCGCAGATGCCTCAACAAGGACAGGGCGCACAGTGGCGCGAAAAAATCCAGTTGTTGCCCCCTCAACAACAAGAACAAATTCGCCAGTGGTTTTCGCAAGGCACCCGCCCGACTCCTGAGCAACTGCAACAAATCCAGCAATGGATAGAAGCAGCAGAAAAAGCAGCCGCTGCACAGGAGCCGCAGCAGCAAAAAGGCAACAGCAAAATCACAGGCACCGTATTGGATTCTGCCACCAAGCAACCCGTAGAGTTTGCAACGGTTGCCCTCTTAGACAAAAAAACCGGCAAGCCTATTGATGGTACTATTACCAATGACAAAGGTCAGTTTACCATTAGCAAAGTAGGTGCAGGCACTTACAAATTAGCCGTTAGCTTTGTAGGTTATCAGACCATTACGCTGGATAACGTAACGGTAGCAAATGACCGTGCAACTGTCAATTTGGCCAATATTGTCCTTCCTGCCGAAGTCAAATTACTGAACGAAATAGAAATAGTTGACCAAAAAGATTTGGTAGAAGATAAAATTGACCGCATCACCTACAACGCCGAGAAAGACGTAACCAATGCAGGCAGCGATGCTACCGAAGTGCTTCGGAAAGTTCCCTTGCTTTCCGTTGATTTGGATGGCAATGTACAACTGCGCGGCAGCAGTAATGTACAAGTACTAATCAACAATAAGCCCAGCACCATTATAGCGGCAAGCGTAGCGGATGCTTTACGACAGATTCCCGCCGAGATGATTAAGAGCGTAGAAGTAATTACCAGCCCTTCTGCCCGCTATGATGCCGAAGGGACATCGGGCATCATCAATATTATTACCAAGAAAAATACTCTCCAAGGTTTGAGCGGCAACGTTAATGTTTCCGCTGGCACTCGCAGTAGCAATATGGACGGCGGACTGAACTTCCGCACCGGCAAACTGGGGCTTTCGCTCAATGGCGGCGGCCGTGCTGTGTACGTATGGAACGACGGCTACAACAACCGCACTAACTTTTTGCCCACCGGTCAAACCAGCTTTTTCAATCGCAATGACGACGGCTTTAGCTACCGCGTTTTTGGCCGTATGCAACTCAATGCCGACTATGAAATCAGCCCCAAGAGCAACCTTTCGGCAGGTATGCGCTTCGGCAAACGCGGTTTTTGGGACGACCAAAACCAAGCTACTGTTTTTGGGCAGAACAACGCCACTGTGCGCCAATTCACACGCGATATCAACTCAACTGATGTAAGCAATAACTACACATTTAACTTAGACTATACCCGCACTTTCAGCAAACCGCAACAGGAACTGGCTTTACTTGCGCTCTACACACTGAACAAAGGAACTGACCGCTATCAGTTAGACCAGTTCAACACGTTCAATCTGGTAGATTACCGCGAACGCAACGACAACCGCAACAGCAACCGCGAAATCACTCTGCAAGCCGACTATGTGCACCCCGTTGCAGAAAGAAGCATTTTTGAAACAGGCAGCAAAGCCATCCTGCGCAAAATAACCAGCAGCAACGACTTTGCCACCTTTAACTTTGAGCAAAATCGGTTTGTCATCAATCCGGCGAGGAACAATGCCCTAAACTATGACCAAAACGTGATAGCTGCATATGCCAGCTACGGCTACACTACCCAATCCAAATTCGGAATCAAAGCGGGTATTCGCTATGAATACACCGATATTGTTGGTGTTTTGCCCTTAGACAACAGCCGTTTCACGCAAAACTTCGGTAACCTAATACCTAACATTGCTCTTTCAAAAACGCTGAAAAAAGGCAACACTATTAAAGCCTCCTATAACCGCCGCATCCAGCGCCCGGGTATTGGCGTACTGAATCCGTTCGTAAACCTTTCCGACCCGAACAACATCCGATTTGGCAACCCGCAACTGCTGCCCGAGCTAACCCATAACACAGAGTTGAATTACAGTGCATTCATCAACCGCAGCTCGCTGACGGTCAGCACTTTCTGGCGGCAAACCAATAACGCTATCAGCACCGTTGTTTCGGTGGATGAGTCGGGAGTAGCCAGCTCTACTTTTGACAATGTGGCAAAAAACCGCGTATTGGGTGCAAGTGTCTTCGGTTCGGTGCAAGTTACTTCCGCATGGCGCATAAGCGGTACGTTCAACGCTTTGTACGTACAGTTTGAAAGCCCTGCACTTGGCAGCAGCAACAGCGACTGGCAGTACAGCGCCAACTTCAACACACAATACAGCTTTGGCAAAGGATGGAGTGCACAAGGTTTTGGCTTTGTCAATTCGCCGACCGTACAGCTGCAAGGCACACAAGGTGTGTTCAGTTTCTACTCATTCGGTATCAAGAAAGACATCCTCAACAAAAAGGGTGGCGTTACCTTAGGTGCAGACAACATTTTCCGTCAAGCACTGCGCATTGAATCACAATTTGCCACCGACTCCTTCCGTCAGAATATTCTGCGCAATATATACAACCGCGCTGTTCGCATTACGTTTAATTACAATTTTGGCAAAATGGGCTTTGGCGACCAGCAACGCTCTTCGCGCCGCAAGAAAATCAATAACGATGATGTGAAACAGGGAGAACAAAACGACCAGCAACAATAAATCACACGCCATAACACCACACATGCAAACATGAGTCATCTCTAATTGCGGAAATGCACGTCGCTATTGTTACGGATTGCGCCAGTCATTGGACTGAAAAGGTGTCTTTCCCATGCAAAACAAACCGACAACCCGTATTTTTCACATAGCGGCGTGCACCGAGACTCACTGATAATTTTGCAAGCAACCGTCAGTTGATCTGTGGAAAAACCGTTACGCGGATTTGCGGCTTTTCGCCACGCGGAACAATCACAATAAAACTGTTCTCACGTGTACGGTTGCGTTGCAGCATATAGCCTACAATAATGTTGTCGGAACGGGTTTCAGTTTTGCCGTCGGGCAACTTTACATCGTAGCGATGAGTAAAATACACAGGGTCGTTGCGCAAGCTGATGTCCATACTTCTGGAAGTGAGGCGTGCCCCTGTGGCATTGAGGCATTCAAAGGCTGCTAAACGGAGCATCTGGTCATTGATAAAACCCGGGCGTTCGTTGCCCGTCAGGCGCAGGCCGATTTCACAGGCACTGAAATTGGTTACAAACGCCGTAACCGTATAACGGTCAAATACTTCCTTGCCTACTTCACGGATAGAAACATTCGTAATCCGATAGCCTACACGCAGGCCGTTGTATTCCATGGTTTCGCCGTCTTCCATCAATTTGGATTCTTGGGCAAACGCCATTGCAGGCAAAACGCATACAAGTAACAGATAGAGGTATTTCATAGTTGTATGAGGTGAAATTGGATGACAAGTTGTTGCTCAACAAAAATGAAGCCTATTTACCCTTATAGACCATTTCGCCTGCCCGAATGGGTACTTTCAAGCGATTTTCCGGCGGCGGAATAGGACAACTGTAATTATCGTTGTAGGCGCAATAGGGGTTATATGCTGTGTTAAAGTCCAGCACAATCTGGTCGCGGCGACCTTTGGGCAACGGGATGTCCATATAACGACCTGTTTTGTAAGTTTCTTTGCCGTTGGTGGGGTCGTTAAACGGTACAAACAGAATTTGCGGCGATTCGCTGCTGACAAAAAGGGTAAGCGCGTGCTGTTCGCCGTTGAATCGAAAGCGGGCAATGCCGTAACGCCGCATCAGGCGTTCTTCGCCGGTGGTGGTTTGCAGGCGGAGTGTGGCTGTATCAGTTTCGGGAATAAGCGTCAGCTCGGCAGTCAGGCGATAAGATGCATCTATGGGGAAATAGCTAAGCCCCTTGAACTTTTTGCGCAGTGCCGGTTCTATGGGCGACTCTTCGTCTTGCCTGAAAAACTCTTCTTTTTCTTTGCGTTCCTCCTGAATACCTTCTACATAGCGGTCATTCATTTGCAGGTCGCTGAATGAGTAAAAAATAACAAACAGCAACACCACGGCAATGGCAGAAAAAAGCAAATAGTTGGTTTTCACGTGTTGGTAAGGGTTATTGTTTGAACAAATGTAAGCAGAATATCGGATACCATCCGTTAAATTTGCTTGCAACAAAACCGTAAACAACCTTAGTTTATGAAAACCATTCGCCCTGCCGATATTCCTACTATACAGATGCACGCCCTAATATTAGGCAGCATAGGGCCCCGCCCCATAGCATTTGCAAGCACTATCAGCCGCGACGGACAGGTGAACCTTAGCCCTTTCAGTTTTTTTAATTGCTTCAGTTCCAATCCGCCGATATTGGTATTTTCGCCTGCCCGCCGTGTGCGCGACAACACCATTAAACATACACTGGAAAATGTGTATGAAGTACCCGAGGTGGTTATCAATATTGTAAATCACGAAATCGTAGAGCAGATGTCGCTGGCGAGCACCGAATACGACAAAGGAGTGAATGAGTTTGTCAAATCGGGGCTGACCGAGTTGGACTCCGAGATGGTGCGTCCGCCGCGCGTAAAAGAGTCGCCTGTGCAGTACGAGTGCAAAGTACGCCGCATTATCCCACTGGGCAATCAAGGCGGTGCCGGCAACCTAATTATATGCCAAATAGTACTGGCACACTTCCGAGAAGATATTTTTGACAGCAAAGGACAGATAGAGCCGTTTAAAATAGACTTGGTGTCGCGCATGGGCGGCGACTGGTATTGTCGCGCCAACGGAAATGCACTTTTTGAAGTTGCCAAACCTGTTGCACGCCTTGGCATAGGCGTGGACAACCTGCCCGAGGCCATACGCCTCAGCCCCGTACTTACAGGCAATCACTTGGGCAAGCTCGGCAATACGGAGTCCTTACCCGACCCTTCCTCGCTTGCGGCTGTGTCCATCCCTACTGGTTTTGAACATCTCAGCGGGCATCATTTGGCAGCAGCATTGTTGGATGCCAACCTGATAGATGCTGCTTGGAAGGTTTTATTAGCCTCCTGAAATGCAAAAATGGTTAAGGGTTCGTTATACTGTTGTTAAATTTAAGTTAGCCCCCTTATGAAATCACACATCTACACCGCCCTTACCGCTGTGCTGCTGCTGAGTGCCGCCTGTTTGTCTTCGCAACAAGAGAGCAGCACTACTAATTATACTGATGAAATCCATCAATGGCACAGCGAGCGGATTGAGTCGCTCAAAAAAAAAGAAGACGGTTGGCTCAACTTGGCAGGGCTTTTTTGGCTGCACGAAGGCAAAAACAGCGTAGGAGCTGATGAGCGCAACCAGATTGTTTTTCCAAAAGGGAAAGCAGCAGACCGCCTCGGCATTTTAATGTTGGAAAATGGGAGAGTGCGTTTTACGGCTGACCCTAAGGCCACTGTTACCGCAGATGGTGTACGCATTACCGATTCGCTTATTTTCAGCCAAGAGCAGAAAAAGCCTGTTATACTTGCGCACGGTTCGCTGCGGTGGTTCATTATCAAGCGGGGCAATAAGTATGGCGTGCGCCTCCGCGACTTAGAACATCCGGCTGTCAAAAGTTTTACGGGCATTGCTCGGTATGACATAGACCCGCGCTGGCGACTCCGCGCACGTGTAGAGCCCGTTTCAGACACGCATCAAATAGCCATTACCGACGTGTTGGGGCAAGTAAGTTATCAGCCTTCCCCTGATACATTGGTGTTTGACTGGCAAGGAAAAAACTATCGCTTAGATGCAGTGGAAAGCGGCGACAAGTTGTTCATCCTTTTTGCCGACGAAACCAACAAAAAGCAAACTTATGCTGCCGGTCGATTCTTATATGCAGACAAACCCGATAGCACGGGCCATACTATTCTGGATTTTAACAAGGCAATCAATCCGCCCTGTGCCTTTACCGAATTTGCCACCTGCCCGTTGCCGCCGCCGCAAAATCGCTTGCCAATTGCTATCAAAGCAGGCGAAAAACGCTATAGCAAAGGATACTAAATCGGCTTGCGCAGTATCAGTTGTGTGGTAATGGTTTGATTCCCGCGCCGCACACTGATGCTGATTTTGCGCCCGGGTTTGCTTTGTAAAAGCGCCATAATCTCCGTTAATCGCAACGAGAAGGCATTTTGCTTATTAATGTTTAGAATTTCATCGCCCGGCAGCAGACCGGCTTCGGCAGCAGGCGAGCAAGGGCTTACCTCTGAAATCGTAAACAGTGGCAACCCCGGAATAGGCGTAATAATCTCCATGCCACTAAGGTTGTAGTTGAACGCTTCTTTAAAAAATGAGTTGGGTTTTAGATAAATTTTACCGCCTTCGTAGTCCATAAATACCCGAAACCGTTTCAAAACATCTGCACCCAATTGGCCGTTTCTTTGGCTGCTGCCCGCGAACATGCCCAGCGATGCCGAGTCAGGATACGCCGCCGTTACGTCTTTCAGTATGTACTTACCTATTTCCAAGGCTTCAATGCGCCCAAGTTTGCCGTGAATATCGCCGCTTAAGCCCTGCCCCAAATAGGCCTCAATGTATTGGGGCGGATGAGTAATGTCGGGATGGGAGAGCACATCGAGCGAAACGGCACTACTGGCACCTGTATCAATCAACAAGCGTACTTTCACTCGTTTGCCGTTAGCCTGATGCACATAACATTCTACATAGGGCTTGCCATCCTCTACCGAAATAGGGAGCGCATGCCCGCGCAACTTTTTGCGATAGTGCTTGGGGTCGTACAAAGTAAGCCGACGGGTTTCGTAATCTATCTCTACGATAAAATCTTTAAAAAAATCATAGCCGATAATGCCGTTTACGTACATGCCCAACTTTTTGGAAAGCATAAAAACATCCTGCATCAGAATCAGCAGGTCGTGGTTGCGTGCCATCAGGTGAGGGGTAAAAGCAAACAGGTTGCCGTAGGAAAGCAGCGCCTCCAAGTCATCTCCTGCACCCAAGCCGCGGATTTTGATTTTTCGGGTATTGGCAAATTGTAGGGAATCCCCAACATTAAGCAAGGTAATCAAAGGTGTTTTAACGCCTGTATCTACAATAAACCTAAGGCTGTCTGACCCGTTGATGGAAACAGGAATAATTATCAGGTTATTGGCAAGCCTGAAAGGTATTGTAACCGATTTTACTTTGGGGTTCATCCGGTAGAGGTTGCGCATGAAAATCGGCTGCCCTTCTGCCGTTGATTTTGAAACTGAACGGCATCCTGCGAGCAGTGCTGCCAACAACATAACGGCACCTGTGCGCAGTAAAGATTTCACCATACCCTATTTGGTTTATTTAAGCCTATAACAAAATTTTGCTATGGGCAGTTTTGTGCTTTTTGTTGCAGCAGCGGCAAAGTTCTCATTCCGATAAGATTTGAAAGAGCAGAAGTTTATAAAAGCAATGCCTGCCCGCCGCATAACTTGACTACCGTCAAATTACAACAAAAAACAGAAACAGCCTTTGCAAAAAACCTTGTAACGGCTTTAGGGGGCAGGCTTTCCTAAAAATCATTCAGCGGATTACCCGAAGGCGGCACATAAGAAGTCGAATCCAGCCGAAGGGCTTTTGCCTTAGAGCAATCCAGCTCTATGGTCAGTTTTTCGGGTTTGGGAAACTCTCCTTTGGTATTGTAGGGCTCTAAACGGGGGTCGGCAAAAATCTTGTCCATGTAGATACCGAATGCAGGCATAGCCATGCGCGAACCCTGCCCGTAGTCGCCTGTGCGGAAGTGAATACTGCGCTCGTCGCCGCCTACCCATATGCCGGTAACCAAGTCTTTGGTCATACCCATGAACCAACCGTCGGAGTAGTTTTGGGTAGTACCGGTTTTGCAGGCCACTTGCGTACCCTGA
The DNA here is from genome assembly GCA_938039675.1 of uncultured Cytophagales bacterium. Taxonomy (GTDB): domain Bacteria; phylum Bacteroidota; class Bacteroidia; order Cytophagales; family Thermoflexibacteraceae; genus Rhodoflexus. Next base: position 102,437 of record CALHUI010000003.1, on the reverse strand, counting down.
CGGAACTTGTAGCGATACAGCCCCAAACCGGTTCCGTTGCGCTCTTCGGTAGCCCCACGCAACATGTAGGTCATAATGTATGCCTTTTCCTCGTCAAAAACTTCGCGCTTTTGCGGAATGAACCGATAAAGTACTTTGCCGTTTTTATCGGTGATGTGGGTGATGTAGGTAGGCTGAGTCCAAACTCCTTTATTGACAAAAGTGGCGTATGCACCTGTCAAATCATACACGGAAACATCGCCACCTGCCCCCAAAGCTAGCGAAGGCACTTCGTCTAAGGGGGTGGTAATACCCATTTTGCGGGCATATTCAATTACTCTGCGCGGTTGGATGCGCCGCATCAGAAAAGCAGCGGTAGTGTTGATAGACTGTGCCAATGCCTGCCGCAGCGTATAAGTATTGCCGGTGTATGCGCCAAAGTTTTTGGCAGTCCATGTTTCACCGTTTTCCAAAACAAAGGTTTGCGGCGCATCTACTACCTCGGTGCAGGGAGAATAGGCCTGCTCGTTGATAGCAGTGGCATACACAATCGGTTTAAATGCTGAGCCGGGCTGACGTGCTCCTTGTTTCACATGGTCATAACTAAAAAACTTATAGTTCACGCCACCTACCCATGCTTTTACATAGCCGGTGTGCGGGTCCATACTCATCATACCGGCATGAAGAAACTTTTTGAAATACTTCACAGAGTCAATCGGACTCATTACCGTATCTATTTCGTTGTTTTTTGCCGTCCAACTGAAAACTTTTATCCGGACAGGCTTATTCAGTTCGCGGTAGATAGAGATAGAATCGTCTCCGTAGATGCTTTTTAGTACGCGGTAGTGTTCGGTGCGCTTAACAGCCCTATCAACAAAGTTGGGCAGTTCGCGGAAGTTTTCATCTACCCACGGATTGCGGCCTTTCCAATGTGCAAAAAACTTACTCTGCAACTCTTTCATGTGCTCGGCAATGGCTTCTTCGGCATAGCGCTGCATACGTGAGTCGATGGTGGTGTAAATTTTCAACCCGTCGGCAAAAAGGTCGTAGCCGTTTTTGGCACACCACGCAAGCAAGTCTTTGCGCACTTCCATACGGAAATAGGTAGCAATACCACTGGTGTGGTCATCGGACTGCACGGCATCTACCTTGATAGAAGCACGCTTGTAGCGCTCTGCCTCCGCTTCGCTGATAAATCCGTATTTTTCCATTTGTTCTATAACCGTATTGCGGCGCAACAGTGCCAATTCGGGGTTGCGTATGGGGTTGTAGCGTGTAGGCGCTTTTAGCATACCTACCAGCGTGGCTGCCTGCGGCACGGTAAGGCTGTCGGGGGTTGTGTTGAAATAGGTGCGTGCCGCTACTTTCACGCCAAAAGCATTATTGCCAAGTTCTACCTCATTGAGGTACATGGTAACAATTTCGCGTTTGGTGTAGGAGCGCTCCAACTGGATTGCGAGAATCCACTCTTTGGTTTTGGCAATGACCGTTCCAAGCAGCGGCAGGTCGCTCAACGAACCTTTCAGGTTTTGGCGCGTACTGAACAGGTTTTTTGCCAACTGCTGGGTGATGGTACTACCGCCACGACGCTTGCCGCGCAGCAAGTCAAAAAGTATGGAAAACGTACCGCGAAAGTCTATCCCCGAATGGTCTTCAAAGCGAATGTCTTCGGTGGCATACAAAGCATTGAGCAGGTTGGGCGAAATTTCTTCATAGCGGACGGGCGTACGATTCTGACGGAAATATTTACCCAGCAACACGCCATCGGCAGACCACAGCTCTGAGGCTACTTCCGACTTGGGGTTTTCTAACTTGGTGAGGTTGGGCATGCCGCCGAACAAGCCCCCCCAATCGTTACTGACTGCCAACACCCAAACTCCCAAAAACAAAAAACCGGCGGCAATCAGCGTCCAGCCTAAACGTATGATTCGCAGATACATTCTATCCTAATGCTTACGATAAAGTACAAAAGTAACAAAAAGGCACTCAACTAAATTCTGTCAAAAAGAATAAAACTTTCCATGTACTCCGGTATAATCACATTGTGCCAGTGCAGTTGGGTTTCAATGGCATTTTTCAGCGCTTTGGCCGATTCTTTTTCCCCGTGTGTAATAAAAGTCATCTTAGGTGCGCTCTGAAATGCCCCCAGCCAGTGCATCAGCCCGTCATGGTCGGCATGTGCAGAGAAATAGGGCAGCTCGCGGATACGGCACTTGACAGGCACATACTCGCCAAGCATTTTGATTTCCGTTTCACCTGCAAGCAGGCGCTTGCCCCGCGTGCCTTCTGCCTGATAGCCTACAAACAGCACCGTGTCCTGTGGGCGATGCAGGCGGTTGTACAAATGATGAACAATGCGCCCGCCCGTAGCCATGCCACTTGCCGAAATAATTACGGCACCTGAGCGAATGTCATTAATCCGCTTAGATTCGGCTACTTCCAAGCAATAATGAAGCGAAGGGAAATGGAACAAGTCATTGGCATCGCAGTGTTTAGACTGTTCGTCAAGTGCTAAGTGCTTGGCATACAGACATGTGGCTTCTATCGCCATGGGACTGTCCACATACACGGGGAAAGGTTTCAGGCGACGGGTTTGAAAAATCTTTTTGATGTAATACAGCATATTCTGCGTGCGCCCCAAGGCAAAGGCCGGAATTAGCAAACAGCCATCTTCGGCAAAGGCGCTTTCTATCTCTTGCGCCAGTGCTTCCAACACATCTGCCGTCGGCACCACACGGCCACCATAGGTAGATTCCACAATTAGGCAATCGGCTTCCTCCAATAAGGTTGGCGGGTTCAGCAAGGGGTCGCGGCTGCTGCCCAAATCGCCGGAAAATACAATTTTTTTCTGCTGATATTCTCCCTGAACGGTCAGTATGAGCGATGCTGCGCCCACAATATGTCCGGCATCTTCATAGCGAAGGCTGATGTTATCCCGCAAGTCAAAGTCAGTGCGAACGGGCACGCCGGCTATCAGCGGCAATACATCCTCCACATCTTTAACCGTATATAGCGGCAACGGCATACTGTGTTTGGAATAGCCTTTTTTGGCAGCATAAGTGGCTTCTTCTTCCTGCAATTTGGCAGAATCTTTCAGCATCATCGGGATGAGGTCTGCCGTTGCTTCCGTGCAATAGACGGTGCCGCGGAAACCCTGTTTGTAAAGGCGCGGCAAATAACCGATGTGGTCTATATGGGCATGAGTCAGCACAATGGCATCTATGGTATCAGGCTCTACGGGGAACAGCTCCCGGTTGCGCAACCGCAACTCTTTCAGCCCCTGAAACAGGCCGCAGTCCACCATCAGCCGAAAGTTATCAATGTCTAAAATATATTTGGAACCCGTAACGGTTTGGGCAGCCCCAAGGCACTTAAAAAGTATTTGCATGGTTTGGTTGTCGGTTAGGTTTAATGGTAGCAAGTTACACGGTAAATATTGTTTGTATGCCAACATGTCAGATATTTGCAACTTCTTGCCAAAAAATTAACTTTTATTCTTATGCTTGATGAAACTCTATATTGGCAAATTGTGCACAAAGCCGATGCGAATCTGCTGTACATCACATGGAAGGGAACTGCTGCGGATATGCCGGAGAACGAATTTAAAAACCATCTGCTTCGTTTTGTAGAGTTACTTCGCACAACGGAATCTAAAAAATTTCTGGTAGATGCCTATGCGGGACATTTTATTATGCTGCCTCATATACAGGAGTGGCACGACCGAACAATTGTTCCTCAATATCAAGCAATGGGTATCAGGCGCATTGCCTTTGTTTACCCCGATGATATTGCACAACTCATGTCTTTAGAACAAACATTTGACGAAAAGCAAGCCCAACAACTGCTGACGCGTTTTTTCAGCTCTGTGGATGAAGCACAGGCTTGGGTGAATGGCTAAATCTGTTGCTTCTAATCATAGAAAAACCATCCCCGTTTAAGAGATGGCTTTTCAATTTTATTCAGGTTATTCCGAATTAGTTACCGCTGCGGCGCATCATCATTCCGCCACCTGCACCGATTTCTTTCATGCGTTCTTCTACAATTTTCCGGAACTCTGCACGGGTTACTTTCTTGCCTTCCGAAGGCGCTTTCAAATCGGCTTTGTCCGGCGTCTTTGTGCTGATGCTGACAGGGCGAAATACTACAAATTCATCGTTTACGTTCACTTCTAACACCGTTCCGGGCAGGGAGTGAAACCTGTCGGGGCCTACCGGAGCAAGCAGTTGGTCGGCGTACCAAGCCACTACTTGCACTTTGCGGTTCATAAATTCGTCTTCTATCGTGGATTTTTTGCAGACGTAACCGTTGATGTTTTTTTCCTCATCTTCAAATTTCCATGACCGTACTTTCAGCGTGTCTTCAATCAGGAACTTTTTGCCCATAAACTCGCGCAGTTCCAGCCATTGCTGAGTTTGGAAGTTCAGATAAGTAGAACCCATATTGCGCATCCAACGCATCATACCGCCGCGTCCGCCGCTGCCGGGCTGCATATCATCATCGTCTTCTTCCACGGGCTTATATACTGACTCATTGGCGGTGAAAGCCAACTGCATCCGCTGCGTCATAAATTCGGGAATCATGCTTTTCATCGACTCGCGCTCAGGCGGTAGATTCCGATGCAAATTGACCTTCATTTCATACACAATAGTTCCTTCTGAGGTTTGCGCCTGTGCGGCAATAGTCAGCAAAGAAAAAAAGGCTAAAGCAATCCGGTTTCTTTTCATGCGATTGTACAAATTAACTATTGGCAAATGTAAGCCAAACATGTTGTAATGCAGTGTTAATCAGGCTGAAAGTAATGTTAATCAAGGTTAATAAAAGCGTGCAATGCGGCAAAAGTTTTTTTCTTTGATTAAAAAATCAGCGAATTATTATGCGTACAACTACCGGCAAACCACTCTTACCTGTTCTGTTGATGACAGCAAGCCTTGTGTTGCTGTTGATATTGCAGTTTTTGTGGTTAAGCAAATCGTTCAAAGATGCCCGCCAAAGCGTGCGCCGCGAATTGGGGAACATCTTTGAGCACAGCGTGCGGCATATTCAGGATTCGCTGGCCATGCGCCTGATGGATTCGCTGGGTATTAATAGCGACTCTATCGCGCGCCTCATGATACCGCTACATCCGACCGATATGCACAAAGCAATTTTCCACAAAGGAAAACCGCTGCCCGCCCATACCGATTCGGCCAAGAGTAAAGCCTTTATCGTATCGCTCAGCGCCAAAAGCGACTCGCTCAGCAAAAGTTACCTGAGATTTTCTCCCCGACGGATGCGCTTTGTTAATTCCATGGGCTTGCTGGCTGCCGGTATCCGCATAGACAGTACCCTGATTATCCGCCGATGCATGGCAGAAATTGCCGAAAGGCAGTTGGTTGTCCGCCAAGTGGCCGTATCTTCGCTGCAACTGAGTGCACCGCCCACCGAAGATGAATGGCGAGCTGTGCGCAACAGGGAAGCCGCCGAGCCTCACATCCTTCGCGAGCGCGTATTTATCCTACCCGGCATAGGCTACGAAGCCCGCATAGAAGGTTTTTCTTGGAATGTGTGGCAGCAAATTATGCCCCTCATACTTTTTTCCGTTTTTCTTACCTCTATCACCATTGCCGCCTTTGTCCTGATGTATCGTGCACTGCGGCAACAACAGCGGCTTGCCGAGCTTAAAAACGACTTCATCAGCAATGTAACCCACGAACTGAAAACTCCTGTTGCTACGGTAAGCGTGGCCATTGAAGCACTCAACAGTTTTAATGTGCTGCAAAATCGGGAGATTACCGCCGAGTACCTCGCCATCTGCAAAACAGAACTCAAACGCCTCTCGCTGATGATAGACCAGATTATGAAAATTGCCATTTTTGAAGAAAAAGGCATCCACCCGGAAAAAAACAATGTGGATTTGCAGGAAACTATCCGGGGCGTTATCAGTTCTATGCGTCCGCAATTGCAGCATTTTGATGCACGGGTAAACTTCCACAGCGAGGGGGACACTTGGAAAGTCCGCGGCGACCAAACGCACCTGACCAACATTGTATTCAATTTGCTGGAAAATGCCTTAAAATACACTCCCGAAAACCCGCAGATAGATGTGAGGCTGGTAGAAAAAGAAAACGAGCTGCTCATTGCTGTAAGCGACAACGGCATAGGTATTCCGGCAGAGTATCATAAGAAAATTTTTGACAAATTTTTTCGCGTACCAACGGGCAACGTGCACAACGTAAAAGGTTACGGGTTGGGGCTAAGTTATGTGGCAAATGTTGTGAAAAGTCATGGAGGAGATATTACTTTGCAGAGCACTCCCGGGCAGGGCAGTACCTTCATTGTGCGACTGCCTAAACTGAAAGTAACTGCTCGCCAATGGCAATATGAACCCTTCATCTTTTAAAATTCTTTATATAGAAGATGAGCAGTTCTTGGGGCGAATTGTAAAAGACAGCCTCGAGAGCCGCGGTTTTCAGGTTTTAATGCTGCCCGATGGCAGACAAATCATAGAACAGTTCAAACGATTTCAGCCGCATATTTGCGTGCTGGATGTTATGCTTCCCTACAAAGACGGCTTTGCCATTGCACAGGAAATCAAACAATTAGAACCCCAAACACCTATCCTTTTTCTGACCGCCAAAACACAAGCAGAAGATGCCGTGCAGGGCTTTCAATCGGGCGGCAATGACTATATCCGCAAGCCGTTCAGTTTGGAAGAGTTGATTGTACGCATCCAAAACCTGCTGCAACTCACACAAGGACAAACAAAAGTGCGCAGCGATGGCGCTATCACCATCGGGCGCTATCATTTCCTGCCACGGCGCTACGAGCTCCGCCTCGGCGATGAGGTGCGCAAACTTTCCCACCGCGAGTCGGAACTGCTTTCCATTTTTGCCGAAAACCAAAACAAAATCATCAACCGGCAAGACATCCTGATGCGCGTATGGCGCGACGATTCTTTCTTCAACTCCCGCAATCTGGATGTGTACATTACCAAACTGCGTGGACTGCTGAAAGATGACCCTTCCATTCAGATTCTGTCTATCAAAAACGTAGGCTATCATTTTCTGGTAGGGTAGCCCCATTCTCCTTCTGACAAACAATACCGGAGCAAAATAAATATTGCCCTATATTCGCAAAACAGATATAACTTTATTTCCGTACTTACGTACTTTTTAGCATAAAATTATTCACCTGTTTGCTCACATATTATATTAATCAATTCGTTAATCAGCTCATGGAATTTCTTGAACACTCATCTACCTTTTATTACATTATAATCGATTTGGAAGGGCGATATGCGTATGTAAATGATTACTTCCTGCAAAAATTCGGCTTTGTAGCATCGGAACTCATCGGCAGCAATTTTAGCAACTCGGTGCACCCCGACGATGCGGAGCGCTGCAACCAAGTTGCTTATCAACTAATAATGAACCCCGAAAAAGTTATACCTATTGATGTTCGCAAGCCCGATAAACTCGGCGGTTATTTTTGGACAGTATGGGAGTTTTCTGTGGCCAAAGATGCAGAAGGCCAACCCACAGGTATTCGTTGCATCGGTTTTGATATTACATCGGCACAAAAAGCCCGCAAAGATTTGGAAACCTACACCCAACGGCTGGAAAAACTGATGAAATTAGAGCAACACAAGAAAACCAACGTTAAAAATACATTGGCTACGCTCCCCGATGAAGTGAAAGATTCGCTGATAGGTATTTTTGGCCTGATGCAGGTATTTAATTTTGAAGATTATCAGGACGATTTCAACAAAGTGGTGATTGAACGCTTGGCCGAATACAGCGAAATTCTCGACAAACTCATTTTTGAGTAAGCGGTTGAGTAATTTACAACGTTCTTTTCGTTGGAATGCGGATTTTTAATCAGGTAAGCAAATTAGACCGTACTACATTACTTGACGTTTAATCCACCGCAAGCATACAAATACACAAGATTTTTGTGTTCTTGTGCACTTGTATAGGTCTGTACGCTTAAATCTGATTCCTTACTTTAATCCAAAATCTGTCCGGAGCCTGCCCTGCTTTTCGCCAATGGCTATCGATAGGTTAGCGACAGGCTGCTGTTAGCCTTATTGCTGACGGTAGCCTCTTCCGCGGATTATCATACCCGAACGCTTGCCGGTGTGCTTCCCGTCTGCCACAACAACGCCGCCGTTTACTATCACATAGCCAATACCTTGTGCATAGGCGTGAGGCTTTTCAAAGGTGGCACGGTCGCTGATGGTAGCGGGGTCAAAAATGACTATATCGGCCTGAAAGCCCTTTCGTAGCAGCCCACGGTCGGTCAGTGCGAAACGTTGGGCAGGCATAGAAGTCATTTTCCGAATGGCTTCTTCAATGGTGATAATTTTTTTATCGCGCACATAAAGGCCTAGTACTCGTGCATTGCTGCCATAGCCACGGGGATGGGGTACATCTTTCCCCAAGCGATAAATTCCTGCATCGGAAGCAATCATTGTTAAGGGACTTGCCATAATTCTGCCGACATCTTCCTCGCTCATGCTGTGGTAAATCATTTGTGCACCGCCTTTGAGCATCATTTCCATGATAGTCTCAATTTCGTCTTTGAGTTTTGTTTTTGTTTTGCCCAGCCTTTTGGCAGTAATTTGGCTGATGTTCAGCCCTTGGTAAGTGCTGTCGGGGCTATAACGGGCTACGTAGGCATAATCCATTCGTCCGGAATTGCTGCGCCAAGCCATGTTTTGGGCAATTTCATTGGCAATTTGCGCACGTATTTTAGGGTCGGTAAGACGCGCCTGAACAGCAGAATCGCCATCGGCGAGTGCCCAAGCAGGAAACAGCACACCCAAATTGGTACTGCTGGCAGGATAAGGATACTGGTCTAAGTTTACATCGATTCCCTCTGCACGGGCGCGTTCAATCACCGTCAGCATTTCGCGGCTGCGCCCCCAGTTGTTGTGCCCCGATGCCTTGAAGTGCGAAATTTGTATAGGGATGCCGCTTTGCCTGCCTATTTCCAACGTTTCGCGGATGGCCGCAATCACCGAGTCGGCCTCATTGCGCATGTGGGTAGCGTAAATACCGCCGTATCGGGCTGCCACTTTCGCCAGCCCGACGATTTCTTCGGTTTTGGAATACGCACCAGGGATGTAAATAAGCCCCGAAGAAAGCCCCAGTGCACCATCCAACATCATTTGCTCCATTATGGCTTCCATTTTTGCCTGTTCTTCGGGCGTGGGGTCGCGGCGCGAAAGACGCATCACCGCACGGCGGATGCTATTATGCCCTGCCAGCGTTCCTACATTTGGCGAAATACCGATGCTGTCCAACTCACGAAAAAACTTCTTTAGGTCGGCAAATGAGCTGCCACAATTACCTGTAATAAGGGTAGTAACGCCGTCATAGATGAAATTTTCCGCTTGTGGCAATTCCTGAATGCTGCCCTCTATGTGCGTATGTACGTCAATAAACCCCGGTGCAACTATCTGCCGACGGGCATCAATCACTTGCGCAGCCTGCACATCCGTCAGCCGCCCGATAGCAGCAATTTTACCGTCTTTTATGGCCAAATCGGCCTCATACCACGGATTCCCCGTTCCGTCCACAATGCGCCCGTTGCGTATGAGCAGGTCGTACTGTTGGGCTGTTGCGGTGGTTAGGGTAAACAAAAAAACTAAAAGCGTATCCCAAAACCGATATATCATTATTTTCATAAGCGCAGAATCGTTAATGCCTGTTAAGATAACAATTTTGGTTGTCGGAAAACAGCGCCTGCAATAATTGTTGCATACTTTTGATTAAAATTGCACGGAAGTTAGCCCCTATTTGGAACGTGAAGACACGCTGGTTAGAGTCTTACATAACAGCCTATCATCATGTGCGGGAGAGATTCACTCGCAAAAGATTCTATGCATGGTTCAATCGTTGGCCTTTCCGGGGGCAATCTAATGAGGGTATACTACAAAAATGGTCACGGCGCTGCTGGAAAGGGCTTATCTACTTCTTTGTTGCTTTTTTCCTGTATTTCAAGGCAGTGGAATACAACTTTCTGTTTTTGTTTGGCAAAATGCCGAGCATCGCACAGTTGGAAAATCCTAAAATTCCTACTGCCTCCGAACTCTACACCGAAGACGGCGTATTGCTGGGGCGCTATTATCTGGAAAACCGCTCGCCTGTTAAATACGAAGAGATTTCACCTTACCTCATAAATGCGCTGATTGCTACGGAAGATATCCGCTTCTACGAGCATTCGGGTATTGACTTAAAAGCCTCGTCGTCGGTGGTGGTCAATACTATTCTCGACATGGGCAAATCTTCCCGCGGCGGCGGCAGCACCATTACCCAGCAATTGGCCAAAAACCTGTTTAAAACCCGCGAGGGCGGTTCGCAAGGGCTGTTGGGCAAGATTCCGCTGATTAAAACACTTGTTATCAAAACCAAAGAGTGGATAACGGCATTGAATCTGGAAAAGGCGTATTCCAAAGAGGAAATACTAACAATGTACCTCAATACCGTAGATTTCGGGAGTAATGCCTATGGCATCAAAACAGCTGCCAAAACTTTTTTTGCCACCACCCCTAAGCAGATAAACGTTCAACAGGCTGCCACACTGATTGGCCTGCTGAAAGCACCTACCTATTACAGCCCTATTTTGCATCCTGAAAACAGCATCCGCCGCCGCAATATCGTGCTTGCACAAATGGAAAAATACGGATTTTTGGATAGCATCACGTTCGCCAAAGCGCAAAAAGCTCCGCTGGGCGTTCGTTTTACTACCGAAAATGCCGAAGACGGCGCAGGGACGTATTTCCGGGGGGTAATGAACAATTACCTGTTGAAGTGGTGTGAAGAAAACGGCTACGACCTCTACGCCGACGGGCTGAAGATTTATACTACGATTGATTCGCACATCCAGAAATATGCCGAAGAAGCCGTGGAAGAGCGCATGAAGGAGATGCAGGAAAAGTTTTATGAGCACTGGCGCGGCATGAACCCGTGGCGCAACCGCAGCGGCAAAGAAATTCCCAATTACATTGAAAACGCCGTAAGAGCAACCAAATTGTACAAAGCGCTGGCAATCAAGCTAAAAGACGATACTGCGGCTATTAACAAAATCATCAATACACCGCGCAAAATGACCGTTTTTTCTTGGCGCGGAGAGATTGACACGCTAATGAGTCCGGTGGATTCCATCAAATATTATAAACATTTTTTGCACAGCGCATTAATGGCCATGGACCCTTACTCGGGCTACATTCGTGCGTGGGTCGGGGGCATTAACTACAAGTATTTCAAATTTGACCACGTCAAGCAGTCGCGGAGGCAACCCGGTTCTACTTTCAAGCCGTTTGTTTACGCTGCGGCCATTGATTCATTCGGTTTTTCGCCCTGTTCCAAAATGATTGACGGACCCGTCACGATTAATTATGTGGAAAATGGCGAGAAAAAATTCTGGGCACCTCATAATGCAGACTGGACTTACAGCTATGACACCGTTTCGTTGAGATATGGCATCGGGCGTTCGCTCAATACTATTGCAGCCAAGCTCATCAAAGAAATCGGCTGGCACTCGGTTATCAACTATGCCCGCAAAATGGGCATCACCAGCCCGTTGGATACCGTACCTGCCGTAGGGCTTGGCACAAGCGATGTTTCCTTGTATGAAATGGTTGGCGCTTACGGCACATTCCTGAACGGCGGTGTTTGGACAGAACCCATGTTCATCACACGTATAGAAGACAAAAACGGGCGTATCATCCAACGATTTAACCCCAAAAGAAGGCGAGCGTTATCGCCAGAAAGTGCTTTCCTGATGGTTTACATGCTGCGTGGCAGTATGCAGGAACCCGGCGGTACATCGGGGCGGCTGTACTCCTACCGCGGGCTTTGGGGCAACAATGAAATCGGCGGCAAAACAGGCACTTCCACCAACTACGCCGACGGCTGGTACATTGGTATCACCAAAGATTTGGTGGCAGGCGTATGGGTTGGCGGAGAAGACAGGAGTATCCATTTCCGCACTTCCGACCTTGGCGAAGGGGCTAAAACAGCACTTCCCATTTTCGGTACTTTTTTGGAAAAAGTATATGCCGATACCACAGATTTAGGAGTTTCCAAAGGCAGATTCCCTACGGAAAAAGAGCTCAAACTGCGTATTACCAAGCCGTATTTTTGCCCGACACCTATTAAACCCAAGCCCGACAGCCTGCGAATAGCCGACTCACTGCGGCAGGTACAGCAACTCCTCAATGTGAATTAAGCAAGGCAGGATACCGTTTATTGCAATAACCAAGCGCTTTGTCAGTGCCAAAATCATCAAAGAAACGTTGATGCACGCCTACGGGCTTGTTTGATTCTTCGGCTTCGGACAAAGTCGGTTCTAAGTTGTGTTGTTTGCAAAAATCCTTGACGACCCAATACACTACCTTATAAAAAATAAATGCCTGTAGCCATGCATTTAGGATACAGGTATTAGCTGAGCCAACCCTGCATTTCCGGAAGAATGACCTACATGGCATATCGGCTATCTACCAATGATAATCGGGGGGTATTTTTCACATGCACGAAGGTATTGGAGCGCTACTTGACGAGATTCTTCATCGGTCATATCGGGCATGGTGTGCCATTCGCTGATGAGTAATTCATTGGCCGCATCATATTGAAAGCGAATATATCGTTCAAAAAAAACCTACCGGAAACCGAAATATTTTTGACAGAACAATGTTAGACCATAGAAACCATCGTGGGTTTTATTTGGAGCGAATCGCCGCCACAGGGTCCATGCGAGCAGCCATCATCGCCGGCACGATACCCGAAATAATGCCGATGACCGAAGCCAACACAAGCCCCAGCACTATCCGCCCCAAGCTCAGGCTGATTTCAAAACTTTCGGTAGAAAGCAAACTCAGCAACGACACGAGCAGCAGCCCCGCCACTCCGCCAATGATACACAGCAGAATAGCTTCGTAAAGAAATTGGAACAGAATAAAGAAATTTTTAGCACCCAATGATTTTTGTATGCCGATTAGGTTGGTTCGCTCTTTGACCGATACAAACATGATATTGGCGATGCCAAACCCGCCTACGAGCATAGAGAAAATACTGATAAACCAGCCGGCAGAAGTCATTACGGCAATGATACTATCTAACAGGGCTGCGAACGCTTCGGGGCGATTGAGCGCAAAGTTGTCTTCCTCTCGGGGCTTCAATCCGCGATAGGCACGCAGCAGACCGCGTGCTTCATTTTCCAACAGCACCAACCCTTCATCGTTGTCATAACCTTTCAGCATGATTTGCGGGCGCACCCCTCTGCGACGGCCTGCACTGAATAGTTTGGTCATTGCTGTGTAGGGAATCATGCAAATGTTGTCTGTACTGGGTGTATTTAATAGTGTGCTGCCTTGCCGTTTCAGCACGCCTATCACGCTGAACTTGTTGCCTCGAAGCGTTACCTGCTGCCCGACGGGTTCAGCATCGTCAAACAACTCTTTGGCAACGGTATAGCCTAAAATCACGACATTGCGTCCCCGCTCGTTTTCTTGCACATTGAAATATCTGCCTCGCTCTACATCTACCTTGCTGGCCAGATTGTACTGCTGTGAAACCCCCAAAATATTAACGCCGCTCAGGCTGCTGTTCCTGAATTTGACCGTATTGTTACCTCTTACGGCAAAAACTGCCACAGCACTGGCCTCCGAAAGGTTGCGCTCCAAAAACTTAAATTCGTTGTAAGTCGGATTGGGACGCTGAAAATATTTCCACCAAGGGTAGTCGCGGTCAGTAAAGTTCCATGGGAATACGTCCACATAAATCACCTTGTCGCCCATAAACGCCAAACTTTGCCGAATGCCTTTTTCAATGGTATCAACCATTGTCAATACACCAATGATGGCAAAAATACCGATGGTTACGCCCAACAACGACAGCACCGTGCGCAGCAGATTCTCGCGCAGTGCACCCAAGGCAAAAAGGAAACTTTCAAAAATGAGTTTAATAGTCAGCCACATACGACAAAGCTACAAATTAACAGGTGTTTCCTGTTGCGTGAAATCACTTTTCCCGCCGCGTTTTTCCATCAATTTAATTTCCCGAATAATGATGTTGTGCGAAATGGCTTTGCACATATCGTAAATCGTCAATGCGGCAATGGTTGCGCCCGTCAGTGCTTCCATCTCAACGCCTGTTTTGCCTGTTACACGCGCAGTGCAATTGATAACGATTTGGTCGGGCAAATGGGTAGTAATGTCTATGTCACAACCATCCATGCCCAACGAGTGGCAAAGTGGAATAAGTTCATCGGTGCGTTTAGCAGCCATAATGCCCGCAATAATGGCTTTTTGGAAAACTGCACCTTTGGGCGTGCGTATATCGCCGTTTTCCAAAAGCGCAAGAATATCGCTGCCTACGGAAACAAGAGCCTGTGCACGTGCCATGCGTATGGTAGCCGCCTTTTGACTGATATCAACCATGCGCGGCTCTTGCGATTCGTTCAAATGAGTGAGCATGTATTATAGTTTAAACATGTATTTGTATGATAGTTTAAAACGGTTTTGAAGCCGGTCTAAGTTGATGGCGGCACACTCCAATTGAGTACGGCTGCCGTAGGCTTCCTGTTCTATAGCCCAGTATTTAATCGGACAGTTCTTTTTTGCATAGTCCAGAATCCGTTGCATTCCCAACCTGCCGTCGCCTAAGGTAGTACTTTCGTTGGAGTCTTTTGCAAGGTCTTTTACATGAATGGACTCAAAATATTTGGCATACTTGGTAATCCACTCTATAGGGGCTACTTTGGCAACCGACATATTGCAAATATCCAATTGCTGACAAACATATTTCAGGTCGCCCTCGCGCGGCATGATTTCATAGAGAGTTTCACTGTCAAATTTTTCTTCAAGTTCTTGGTCATGATTGTGAAAACCGAAGCGCAGCCCCGTTTTATTGGCTTCCATGCCTGCATAATTCCAGCCCTCAATCCCTGTCTTTACTTCGTTCAGGTTTTTCTTGTCCTACGGAAACCAAGGACTAATGATGTGCTTTTGGACTACCGTAGCGACATCTTCCAGTGTGGTTTTCCACAGGTCGGTTACTTTTTTGACAGAAGCATCCCGGTGTTCTTTGCCGAAAAGCGTATGTCCGCTGGTCATTTTCATGCCCAAATCGGAAAGTATTTTCTTAAAACTCTTTTGGTGTGTAGCCGTAAAACTTTGCAGTCGCGGTAGTTGGCATGTTCTACCTGCCGATAACCCATTTTATCAAGCGCCTGCAAGGTTTCCAGCGGCTTGTCTTTCATATCCTCCGGAACGGAGTACAACTGAATACTGATATTCTTTTTGCTTGCGGGAGAGGCTAAACTTGTGCCCGTGGCAAGTATTGCCGTTCTGGCAATAGCAGTGGTTTGCAAGAAGCGGCGGCGAAATAGTCGTTTTCATTTTCAAAAAAAAGAAGTCAAAGGCAATATGGCGGGCGGTTGATATTGTTCGTAGCGAATATAACTTTTTTGCCCGAAACACTGCTTTATCTCACATCTGCCCACATGATTTCTTCGGTACAGCAGCCTTTGGGATTAAACTTGCGCCAACCGAAAGTCATACCTTCGTGTGGGCGCACGGGCAGTGGGTCGCCTTCGGGCACTTCCGCTTCGGAAGGCTCCAAGTAGCTTTGCCTGCCGAGTTCGTTCAGGTCGGGCTGCCCGGCATCCACCCAGCAGGTAAACCAAAAATCGGCAATCATTTTAATGGAACTTCTCATGCGGCGCTCTACCTGCCCTGCCAGCATATCGTGGTAAGCCGCAGAAAAATCTTTGGAATAAACGCGCGTATTAATGCCTCCGCGGGTTTCGTAACTGTATTTGCGGTCGTCGCCAAAGCGCAGCGTAAGCTCGCGTTCAAATCCTAATACGCTGTCTAAGGCAAAATGCGCTTCGCCTACTGCTTGCCATGCACGCATGAGGGGGCGCGGTTCGTAGGCGGCGCGTCCGATAAAAAAATCGTAGCTGTCTGCAAAAAGCTCCGGCAGGCGCGACTCCCAAAAACTGTGGATACCGTTTTGCCCCGTTTTTTGCCCATTGTAGTTTTCGGTAGTATGCAGAGGAACGTTAGCATCGGCTATGTAGTGCCCCAAATCGGCAGAAAGACGCAGAATTTCAGTTGCATCGCGCCGCTTAAAAGCATCGGTGAGTTGGTATTTCATGCGGTTAATTTGCCAAGGCACAATACCATAGGCACGCAGTGTGTCTTCCGTATAGCGTGTAACGGCATCTTCCCAACGGCGCGGCATTTTGTAAAATGCACTGTCGCCGTAAACATCCAAATCTATGTAATGGCGTTCGGCTTCTCCGACCACTGCATAGCGACGCTTATCGGGGTTCACGGCTTTTTCCGTAATAAATTGGATATGCTTTTTGTAGAAGCCTACCATTTCGGGCGGCAATAGGAATACGGCATAGCGATTGATTCGCTGATGGGCATAAAAGCCCCAAGCATGGGCATTATCGGGAAAAAAACTGCACAGAAAAAAAGCCGAGACAAAGAGAAAGTGTTTTTTCATGCGTGGTGGGTTTCTTATCTTCTCTACAAAAATAGTTGAAAGAAGGTTTGTTTAGAACAAAACAATTACTAATTTTGCACTCCCAATTTTGGGCGTAAGCTGTTCAATAAGCTGTTCAAATTATTTAACAACAATGTCTGGTATTATAGGAAAAAAAATCGGAATGACTAGCGTTGTAGGTGCCGATGGACAAATGGTTGCATGCACAGTAATACAAGCTGGTCCTTGCGTAGTGACGCAAGTGAAAACGAAGGAAACAGACGGCTACGATGCAGTACAACTGGGCTTTGGTGAAAAGAAAGAAAAAAACACTACCAAACCATTGCTGGGGCATTTCAAAAAAGCCAACACTACACCTAAGCGCAAGTTGGTAGAGTTCCGCGAATTTGCCACGCAGGTAAATTTAGGTGACACGCTGACCGTTGGCGATGTGTTTGGTGAAGGCGATTTCGTGGACGTGGTAGGTACTTCAAAGGGTAAAGGCTTCCAAGGTGTAGTAAAGCGCCACGGCTTTAGCGGTGTGGGCGAATCTACCCACGGTCAGCACAACCGTCAGCGCCACCCGGGTTCTGTGGGTGCCTGTTCTTTCCCCGCGCGTGTATTCAAAGGTTTGCGCATGGCAGGCCGTACCGGTGGTCGCCGCGTAAAAGTACAGAACGTAAAAGTTCTCAAAATAATGCCTGAGGCTAATTTACTGGTCGTTTCCGGTTCTGTTCCGGGAGCAAGAAACTCGTTTGTGGTGATTGAAAAATAATAAAACGAACCTGAGAACATGGAACTATCCGTAAAGAATATACAAGGAGGCGACACCGGCAGAAAAGTAACATTAGCCGATTCAGTATTTGGCATCGAGCCAAATAATCACGCCATTTATTTAGATGTAAAACAATACTTGGCCAATCGCCGTCAAGGTACGCATAAAGCAAAAGAGCGCAACGAAGTATCAGGTTCAACCAAGAAAATCGTGAAGCAAAAGGGCTCGGGCGGTGCTCGTCACGGCAGCCGCAAAGCTCCTATTTTCGTGGGTGGAGGTCGTATTTTCGGTCCGCGCGTACGCGATTACAGCTTCAAACTGAACAAAAAATTGAAGCAATTGGCTCGCCGCTCCGCTCTGACCTACAAGGCACAAGGCAATGCTATTCATGTACTGGAAAATCCTGTTTTTGCTGCTCCTAAAACTAAGGAGTACATCAAAATAATGAATGCGCTATCGCTGGCTGACAAGAAAACGCTGGTGGTTCTGCCTGAACCTAACGAAAACTTCTACCTGTCATCCAGAAACTTGCAGAACACCAAAGTGGTACAGGCGAGCAGCCTGAATACCTACGATGTGATGAACTGCGACCAACTCGTTTTGTGCGAGGGTGCCGTAGCGATGATTAACGAGTCACTCGGCAAATAAGTTATGTGTTTTATAACGCTTAAACGAAAGAAAAAATGGACGTTTTGATTAAGCCCTTAATCACTGAGAAAATTTCGCTGCAAAACGAGAAAGGTGTTTTTGGTTTCCATGTAGCGCTGAAAGCCAACAAAGTTGAAATTAAGAAAGCAGTAGAAGAAATGTACGGCGTAAACGTAAAAGACGTTCGTACCATCATTGTGGCTGGCAAAAATAAGTCTCGCTTCACCAAGCGTGGTTTTGTATCCGGTCGCACGCCTAAGTACAAAAAAGCCATCGTACAATTGGCTGAAGGCGAAATGATTGACTTCTTCAATGAAGAATAGTAATTGTGATTTTCTTGAGTGCAAGCAGGCTGCCTTTTCAGGCAGTCTATTTTTTTTATAGACTGCTCTCTTTCCTGAACTGTTCGGGTGTCAGCCCTGCATTTTTTTTGAAAAATCGCGAGAAATAGGAACTGTCTTCAAAAGCAAGTTCATCGGCGATTTGGCTGATGGTCTTAGAGGTATGCGCCAGCAAGCGCTTGGCTTCTATCACTATGCGCTTGCGGATGATTTCCCCCGCCGAGTTGCCGCTAATCTTGTTGCAAACCTCGTTGAGGTAATTAGGAGTTACAAAAAGCATTGCCGCATAGTCCTTTACATGCTTTTTGTCAGTAAAGTGCTGATTAACAAGGTTTTCAAAGTTGCGAAACAGTACATACTGCTGGCTGTTGTGCGAATCGGGGTGCGATGCAGGTCGGTATTGACGCGCCAACTCGCAAAGCAAAATGTTCAGGTAAGAGCGCAAAATATTTTCCAGATAGGCTTCTTTGCTTAGGTACTCGCAGTACATAATCTCAACAATTTTTTGCAAATAGGCTTTGCTGTTGCCCGAAAGGTCTATGTAGGGCAGGTTTTGAACTGAGTTGAAGAAGGGAAACTCGGCCAGCACGTGGTTGTGATAACGCAGTTCAAAAAAATCAGCAGTGAAAAAAACGATATATCCTTTGGTGTTGCTGTTTATATTGCGCCATGCATGTATCTGCCCGGGACTGATGAAAAAAAGCCGCCATGATTGAATTTTATATGTCTGGTAGTCTATATCGTGGCAGCCTGTTCCTTCGGTTACAAGCAAGAGCGTATAAAAGTCGTGGCGGTGAGGCTTAAACAAATGGGCGATATCTTGCGCAAAATATTCAAAAGCATAAATGACAAAATCGGCGTGCGGCTGCTCTTCACCGCATTTGAGGTCGGTAATTTTAAAGTTGCGGATGTCAGCTCGCGAGTCTTTCGTCATGTTATCTGCATTGGTTGATAATGCAATTTAGCGATTGTTGCCCAACGATAGGCGATTGGAACGGCTGATTTGGCATTGCTAAGTTTTAATACAAAGCCGTACCAGCCGTAACCAGCCATTTTTTATATCTCTTACGTGCGAATGATGCGTACGGGTTCAAGCAGATTTACCTACCATTCTACCGCCCGTGAAGCCTCAAAATCGGTAGCCTGCCAGCAAGCAGAAGCCCGTGTTGTAGATGCGAATGACGGGTTGGGTTTGGTCGAAGGTGAACACGTTGGCGTTGTCTAACAGCGGATTTCTACCGATTTGATACCGCAGGCTCATGTGCCAATGTGGGCTTGCCCAACCGATGCCCGCCAGCGCGCCGAAGTCAAATTTTTGCAAGTATTTATCCGTTTGGGTGGTGTTTTGCGGGTCGCCAAAGATGCTGCGGTCTTTTTTGCCGCTGCTGTCGGTAACAAATCCGCCTGCAAGGGCGCTCATGTAGGGGGCAGCATACAAAAAAATGCCCTGCCACATGAAAGTTGGTGCAACAGGGACTATCTGGAGTGCCCTTGTGCGCAAGCGGGCATCGTAGCGATTACCGCCATTGTCTTCGCGACGGATGCGACTTCCGCCCGCCTGCCAATTGACTTCGTGTAACAGGCTGAAATGTTTGCCGACTTGCGTTACGGCTTGCAAACTAATGGTCAGCCCGTCAAGAAATGCCACTTGTCCGTCGGCAGAGAGTTCTGCTAAATCGCTGCCGTAGAAACGGCTTTGCCCCCATCCTACCTGTATGCCTATATGCACACGTGCGTTGCGTTCCACTTGCAGCGTATCGGGTGGCATGAAATCAACGGTTTGCGCCCAAAGGTTGCCGCCGATAATCAGCGATTGAATCAACAAGAAAATTTTTTTCATCGTATTGCGGATTTAATTACGAATTTGAGATTTCAAATTCCGAAATTCAAAATCTCAAATTCAAAATTGCTTAACACCCGTTTAGCCGTCGCAGACGCTAACAGCGATTTATGAAAAATCTTAAATCTCGAATCCGTATTCCCAATTCTGAAATCCCAAATCTTATCACAGGTCAATGTCCCAGATGGCAGCGGCGCGTTCCAACTCTACCAGCGTAGCGGCTAATTGGAACAAGGTGTTGTAATAGTTCTGTTGCACTTCGTTGTAGGTTCGTTGGGCATTCAACACTTCCAACAAGTTGGTTTCGCCGCGTTGGTAGCTGTATATTTTGCCATTCAAAACTGCTTGTGCTTCGGCTAACAACCCCGTGTTGAACTGTCGCACCTGTTTTTTGACAGCCTCATATCGGAAATATGCCTGCGTAACCTCATTGGCAATTTGCAATTCGGCTTGTTCGTAGAGCAAATCTGCCTGCGCTTGTGCGGCTTTGGCGGCTTTCAGTTCGCCCGCAAATTTGTTGGAAAAGCGCAATGGAACGGAGATACCGCCGCTAACTACCGTAAAAGATGGCGTAGGCGCAATCACATTGGTAACGTACGACGTGTGGTTGATACCCGCTGCCAGCCCAAGGTCAATTATGCGGTTGGCTTTGGCAAGGCGTAGCATTTTTTCACCCACGTCTTTTTGTTGCAAGGCAGCCATTAGGTCGGCGCGGTTGTTTTGCGCCGTGATAATCAGTTCGTTGAGGTTGAAATTGCGCTCAAAGCGGCTGAAATCGCCTTCGGGCAAAAGCAGCGTATCGGCGGATACGGGCTTGGCAATGAGCAAGTGCAGGGCGGCAAGACTGCTTTTCCAATCGGCTTGGGTCTGAAAAACATCGTTGAGCATGATGCCAGCTTCTAATTGGCTTTGACGCGCGTCCATTTCGGTAATTGCCCCCAGCCGATAGCGGATGCTGTCCGAAAAGGCAATTTGCCGCATACTTTGGTAGGAAGCCAGCCGAACCCTGTATTGAAAGCGGTTGTGAATGGCAGAGAGAAAGCTAAGCGTAGCATCGGCACGCAGGTGTCGGTAGAAATCTTGCACCATGTAGCGCACAAGTTCGCTTTCGCTTTGTACCAGTGCGATGCGGGCTTTTCGTTTGCCCCCCAATTCCAGCGTCCAGCCCAGTGCCGTTTCAAAGCCGAAGCCCATTTGCATCCGTCGTTGTCCGTTGTCAAACCATCCGAAGGTCAATTCGGGGTCGGGGAAAATTTTGGCGCTTTCTATGCCTGCTTCGGCAATGCTGATGTTGAATTTTTCGGCGGCAAATAGTAGGTTTTGTTGTCCGACTTGTGCCAGAAAATCGGTATAGCGCAACGGCACACGCACAAAAGCCGTGTCGGTTTGGGCTGCCGAAAATTGCGCATATGCGGTCAGCAAGGCAATGGTAAGTAAGAATCGTTTCAATTGCATGGCAAATTAGGTGATTGGGGAATTGGGATTTCGGAATGATTTGACAATTCCGCCACCCGCAATTCCCGTCATTCTTCGCTGTTGTTTTGGAAATCGTCCGCGCCCCAGCGTTTTTCAGTCAGGTAGTACAGGGCGGGCAAAGCGTAGAGCGTCAGCGCGGTAGAAAACATTAGCCCGTACACGATAACGGTTGCCAGCGGTCGCTGCACGTCGCTGCCGATGCCCGTTGATAGCGAAGCAGGCAGCAAGCCCAACACTGCCACAGTGGCAGTCATCAGCACGGGGCGGAAACGGTCTTCCGCACCTTCCAGCACAGCGTTAAGCAGGTCGTGTCCGCGACGGCGCAAGTCGTTGATGTGCGAAATCATAATCACGCCGTTTTGAATAGCTACGCCGAAAAGGGCAATAAACCCGACGGCAGACGATACGTTAAGCGTCATGCCGCGAACATTTAGTGCCAACATGCCCCCAAAGAGCGCCAGCGGCACAATGCCCATGAGCAAACCCGCCTGACGAAATCGCCCGAAAGCCCCGTAGAGCAGCACAAACATAATCGCCAGCGCCAGCGGTACTATTACCGCCAGCCTTGCATAGGCGCGGTTTTGGTTTTCAAACTGTCCGCCCCATCTGATTTGAAACTTTTCGCGGTCGTATTGCACCTGTTTTTCAATCTTATCTTGCGCTTCTTTGAGCAGCGAGGCCAAATCGCGGTTGCGGACGTTGAGCTTAACGGTCAGGTGGCGTTTGTTCATTTCGCGGGTGATGGTGCTTTCGCCTGTGCTGAGGCGCACATCTGCCACTTGCGACAGCGGAATTTTTGCTCCCATTCCCGATGTAAGCATCAGGTTGGCGATTTTTTCGGACGAATTGCGACTTTCTTCACTATATCGGCAAATAATATCATACACTTTGTTTCCGATGAACAGTTGAGAAATCGCCTTTCCGCCGATGGCTACTTCTATGAGTTCGGCTACGTCGGAAACGTTCAAGCCGTATTGTGCCACTTTGTCGCGGTCGGTGTGGATTTGCAGTTGAGGCAACGGCGGCTCTTGGTCAATTGCCAAGTCCACCGCACCGGGGACGGTACGGAGCACGCGCAGCACTTCTTCGGCAATGCGGCGCGTTTCGGCAAAATCATCGCCATAAATTTTTACGACCAATTCGCTGTGTGCACCCGATATTTTGTCCATTACCCCGTCAATCATTGGTTGGGAAAATCCGACAGTATAGCCGGGCAGCGTGGCATATTCGGCTGCCAGTTTCTCAATCAAATCGGCTTTGGTTTTGCCGCGTTTCCACTCTTTGTAAGGTTTTAATCCGATAGAAACCTCAAAGTGCGAAGGTGTCCAAGGGTCTGTGCCATCGTCGTTGCGCCCGGCCTGCACCATAATGTAGGTAACTTCTTCATATTTCATGGTGCGTGTGCGCAGCGTATCGCTCAATTCACGCGATTTTGCCAGCGAAATGCCCGGGGGCAGTTGCACCTGCAACCAGATAGAGCCTTCGTCTAAGGGCGGCAAAAAATCTTTACCCACCCAAACGGTCAGCCCGACTGCACCTGCAAGTGTGAGCAGCAAAGGCACAAAAACCTGTTGCGGGCGGCGCATGATTTTCTGTATGCGGCTGTAGTAGAGGGCAGTCAGCTTTTCCAGCCAACGATTATGGTAGAGCTTTTGCGGACGACGATAGACAGCATAAGCCATGCCCGGAATGAGCAACAGCGCCACCATCAATGCCCCCAACAAGGCGTAACCCACCGTGAAGGCCATCGGGGTAAAGAGTTTCTTCTCGACCCGCTCAAAGGCAAAGAGCGGCAAATAGGCGGTGATGATGATAACGGTTGCAAAAAACACGGGGCGCGCCACGTCGTAGGCAAGCTGTGCAATGGTTTTTTCCTGCAATTCTTCGTCAGGATGTTCTTCGCGGCGTTTCAGGATGCTTTCCGTCATCACAATTGCACCGTCCACAATGATTCCAAAGTCAATTGCGCCCAGCGAAAGCAGGTTTGCAGGAATATCGGTCAGGTGCATGAGGATGAAAGCGATGAGCAGCGCCAACGGAATGGTAAGGGCAACCAGCAAAGCACCGCGCCAACTGCCCAGAAACACAATCAGCACAATCACCACCAATGCAATGCCTTCGGTGAGCGTATGCGAAACCGTAGAAAGGGTGGTATTGACCAGGTCGGTACGGTCTAAAAAAGCATGGATGCGCACGCCTTCGGGCAAAATGTTTTCGTTCAAATCGCGGACGGCTTCGTGAATACCTTCCAACACTACGGACGGGTTTTCGTGGCGCAAGAGCAGCACAATGCCTTCTATGCTTTCGGTGTATTCGCGGGAGCGGTCGCTATACCCAAGAATGCCCTTTCGCTCAATGTTCCCATAGCGCAGTTTGCCAATATCGTTGAGAAAAATTGGCACACCCTTGTCGGTTTTAACGACAATTTTACCCAAATCTTCTAAATTTTTAATCAACCCGATGCCGCGAATAACATAACCCAAATCGCCACGAGGCAGCACACTGCCACCCGCATTGGCATTATTTTTCTCAATTTTTTCAATCACTTCGCTCAGCGAAAGGTTGTATTGTTCCAACTTGCGCGGGTCTAACTCTACCTGAAACTGAGTGGTAATACCGCCGAAGTTGGTAACATCTGCCACGCCCGGCACTTGTTTCATGCGCGGAATGATAGTAAACAGTTGCAAATCAGTCAGTTCTCGCAGGTCGTGGTTGTTGCTTTCTATGATGTAGCGGTAAATTTCGCCAATGGGCGAAGTGAGCGGGTCTAATCCCGGCAGAGCACCATAGGGCAGTTCTACTTCGTTGAGCCGTTCCTGCACGCGCATTCGCGCCCAGTAGTCATCTACGCCGTCTTTGAAAACCAGCGTTATCATAGACAGCCCAAAAGTGCTTTTGCTACGCATCACATGCAGTCCGGGCATCCCGTTGAGCGCCCGCTCAATGGGAATAGTGATTTGTTGTTCGACTTCTTCGGCTGCCAGCCCGGGCACTTGGGTTACTACCTGTGAGGTAACGTCGGCAATATCGGGATAGGCTTCAACAGAGAGCTGTTTCCACGAATAGTAGCCGAAAAAGCCCAGCAAAATAAACAGCGCCATCATCAGCCAGCGTTTCAAAATAGCAATATTGATAAGAAACCACATAGAATTGGGATTTGAGAGTTCGGATTTGGGAGTTCGGAAATCCGAAATCTTTTTCATTTTGCTTCCAACAAATAAATGCCGCCTTCACTGACCACCTTTTCGCCTGCCTGCACGCCGCTGCGAATAACGATGCGCCCGTCGGGTGTGCCTTCGGTCGTAACTTTGCGGCGTTGGTAGCTACGTTCGCCGACTTGGACAAACACAAACTGCGTATCGTTCATTTGCAACACGGCTTTTGCCGGAACAATCGTTACCTGTTCGGGAATGTCCAGAAAACGGGTGGTTACGTACATACCCGGTTTGAGTTCGTGGTTCAGGTTTTCGCATTCTATCAATACCTGCACGCTGCGGGTTTCTTCGTCTATCAGTTCGTTGATGTGATAAACTTTGCCTTTGAAAAGGCGGTCTGGATAGGCAGCAACGCGCACTTCGGCACTGTCTAACTGTCGGATAAAGCGAAGGTCTTTTTCTTTAACCATGCCTACTACCCATACTTTGCTAAGGTCTATCACTTTGGCATGCGGTGGGTCATCTTCGCGCATATAATGTCCCATAACTACTTCATTTTCAACCACTTCACCTGCAATAGGTGAGGTAACAACCAGCGGTTGCCCCAGAGAGAGTTTGTCTACATCCACGCCGAACACTTTTAGGTTGGCAACTGCATTTTGATATTCCTTTTCCTGCACCTGATAGTTAGCTTCAGCTTCTTCCAAATCGCGCTGTGCACCTACGCCGTTGGCTTTCAGGTCTTTTTGCCGTTTGAGGGCAAGTTGTGCCACTTCAAATTCGGATTTTGCCTGAAAAAATGCTTTCTGTGCATCTATGAACGCAGGCGAAACGATTTCAAACAACGGCGTGCCTGCTTGGGTTTTCATACCCAATCGCAAATGCACTTTGCTCACTCTACCGGCAAAAGGCGGTGCAATTTCAGCGTATAAGTTAGGAATTGCTCGTACTGTTCCGGCGGTTATCAGTTCGGGGCGGTAGTTCTCGGCGGTTGCCGTAATGATTTTGAGCTTAGAGAGCAACACATTGCCTTCCCGAATGGTAACAGTATCACCCGATACAGTGTAGGGGGCTTCTGCCTCTGTCGGTTCTTCTTTGCGGCAGGCTACCAACAGACAGCACAGTAACAGCCCTAAGGTCGGCTGCAAGAGGTATTTCATAGGTTTTAGGGTTAGTTTTCAGGTTTTTACTTGTGTTTTTTTAACTACTGTTAGGGAGTTCGCTCGCTAACAGGGTGGGAAACAATCCCTGCCGACAGCTGAATGCCCTGTAAGCAATTTTTTTAAATTCATCTTAAATTGTTCATTTACAGTGCAAAAAACAGCGAAGCCGTGCCGAAATAAATTAGCAGACCGGTAATATCCACTACGGTAGTGATGGCAGGACTTGCAGCCACTGCGGGGTCGCCGCCAAATCGCTTCACCAAAATAGGCAAACCCGCCCCGATGATGGTTGCCGTGATAACCTGCAAGGAAAGCGCCAGCGAAATAGCAAAAGCAATTTCACTCAACCGATAGGCAGCGGGAATTTCGGTTTCCCAACTCAAAAACAGAACTTTGGCAAATGCCAGCGCCCCCAAACAAACCGACAGCAAAACAGATACTTTGGCTTCTTTCCACAGAATTTTCAGCCAATCTTTCACTGTTACTTGCCCCAGTGCCAGTGCGCGCACTACCACTGTTGCCGCCTGACTGCCCGCATTGCCGCCCGTATCGGCAACCATGGGCATGTAGAGGGCAAGGATGAGCAGTTTTTCCAGTGCATTTTCGTAGTTGTGGATAATCATACCCGAAATAATACCGACAGCAGCCAGCGAAACAATCCAAACTACCCGCTTGCGGAAGTGTTCCCACGTGCCCGTTTTGAGGTAGTCAAACTCTTCGTTGGTTTGGATGATGCCCATGAATCGTTCCATGTCTTCGGTGTGTTCGGCGCGGATGATGTCTAACGCTTCGTCGTGTGTAACAATGCCGACCAATTGGTTCTGCCTGTTCAGCACGGGCAGCGCCACCAAGTCGTAGCGTTCTATTTTTTTGGCTACCTCTTCGCGGTCTTCGTCTACGTAGGCAAAGGCAAACTTGTGGTGCATGGCACAACTGACTAAGGTTTCGGGTTCATTCATAATCAGGTCTTTCAGGGTGATAAAGCCCTGCATTTCCTGATTGTCGTTTACTACATACACGTAATAAATGGTGCGTTTGGAAGGCGCATCCAAGCGTATTTTGGCAATGGCTTCGGCGCAAGTCATGGTTTCCTGCACGGTGGCAAAGTCCGTACTCATAATGCCGCCTGCTGTTTCGGGCGGATAGTTGCTAAGTTGAATAACGTCTTCGCGCACCTTTTTGGAAAGAAAAGGCAGCAGTTCGGCTTGTTCCTGTTGGGTAAGGTGCTGAAACAAGTCGGCGCGATTGTCGGAGGGCATTTGCTCAAAAATGAGGGCAAATCGCTTGCGGCTGACCGATTGGAAAAGTTCTAACTGTTTGGTCATGGCAAATTCAGCAACAATTAGCCCTTGCTGCGCAGCGGTGAAGTTGTCTAACTGCGGCAGTAGTTCGGGGGCTTCTATGCCTGCCAGCAATTCGGCAACTTCCACAACAGGCATTTTTTTGAGTTGCTCTGTGGGCAATATTGTTTTATTTGCTGCTGTGTTCATATCAATAGTCGTTTTGTTGTCCAATAATTTCCCAGCGCACTTCGGTTACGCCGTATTCCAGCGTAAATTTTCCTGCAAGTTGTTCAATGAAGTTATCGTGCCTGCCGATTGCCTGAATTTCGGCTTCGACGTAGGTATGGGCAGGGCTGCCGTTGTCGCTGCTTTTCAGTGCCCGCAGTTGTAGGTGTTCATCATTTTTCAAGTAGTTAATCAGTAATACCCGCAAGTGATTTTCTACTTGTTCTTTGCAGCGCAGTTTCAGCGCATAGGTATAAGCGCCTTCGTCGGCAGCGTTTTGCACAGGAATGCGATTCAGCCGATTGCCCAACGGACGCAAGATGAGATGCACGCTCACTACGGTAAAAGCAGTAATGAGCGATTCAGTAACTAAACCTACGCCTGCCAGCGCCCCGACCGCTGCCGAACACCAAATAGTAGCAGCAGTGTTCAATCCTTGAACGCTCATGCCGTCTTTCATAATTACGCCAGCACCCAAAAAGCCTATGCCCGTAACAATCTGTCCGGCTACACGGCTTGGGTCACCGGCATCTCCTGTGAGCAGCACCGACAGCAGAATAAAAGCTGCCGAACCGACGGAAACCAGAGTGTTGGTGCGCAACCCGGCACTTTTTTGCCGCCACTGCCGCTCAATGCCAATCATTGCGCCCAGCCCGAAAGCAAGCATCAGCCGCAAGATGAAATCCAATGTTGTCATGGCCTTTTGCGGGTTTTAGGATTTTTGGTGGGAAATCGGTAATTAATTTAAAAGGTTGTTTTGGTAGAAAGCGCTGTTAGCGTCTGCGACGGCTAACAGGCTTTACAAATCCCTGACAACGGCTCAATGCCCTGTCAGCAAATTTTTTCGATTGAAACTGCTCAACTACTTAATTGCTCGATGATTGTATCGCAAAATTACCCGCCTTGTTGCAGGGCAGCCATTAGAGAAGTTTTAGAAAATTATTAGAAAATTATTAGAAAGCGCGTGCCTTGATAGGGGCGGGAATAGACCTCAATTGTGCCTTTGTGCAGGCGGACTATTTTTTGGGTCAGCGAAAGCCCGATGCCGTTGCCTTCGGCAAAGCGGCTGTTTGCACCGCGATAGAACGGCTCAAAAATATGCGGCAAATCATCGGGGGCAATGCCGATGCCTTTGTCTTCCACACTGATTTCCATGCCCGTGGTGGTGAAATACAGCGTGGCTGTGCAATGGTGATTGTCGGAAAATTTGCAGCCGTTTTCCAGCAAGTTTATCAAGGCAACTTTGAGCAGGTATTCGTTACCGTTGAGCATGATTTGCGCTTCGGTTTCGGGTTCGTTGGCAAAGCCGATGTCTATCCGATAATCGGGGTGTGCTTGCAACACCTGTTGGCGGGCATCAAAAAGCAGTTCATCTATGCGCAGAGGACGAAAAGTGATTTGTGCGGGGTCGTACTCGGCGCGGGCAAGGTCTAAGAGGCTGCCTGTAAGTCGTGCCATTTTCTGCGCATCGCCCAACGTGCGCGCAATAACGCTGCGGTATTCTTCGGTGCTGCGTTCGCGGCTTTGAGCAAGTTCCAATTCGGCAATCATGGCTGCCAACGGGGTGCGCAATTCGTGGGAAATGTTGGAAACAAAGTTTTTTTGCGCCTCAAATGAGTTTTCCAATTGCGCCAACATGTTGTTGAATGTGGCAGCAAGTTCGGCAAGTTCATCGGCATTTCGCCCGACGGGCAAACACAAGTGTAAATTGGTAGCCGAAATGTGCCGCGCTTGTTCAGTCATAGCAGCAACAGGTTGCAGCGCGCGGCGGGCAAAATACAGCCCTGCCCCGAAAATGAGTGCCATTGCTGCGGCAAAAACTGCCATCATGTTTTGCAGCAGACTTTCCAACTTGTTGTAGCCGTACTGGTCGTAAGCAGCGGCGGTGAGCAGGTATTTCCGCCCTTCAAACTCATGCCGCAACCCGATGACCTGCCAGCCGTCCTGATAAAATTGCACCTTGCCTTCATTGCGAATTTGCGATAGCATTCGGGGATGCTCTTTTACAAAGTCAATATCCACCGCATCGTGATACAGCAGGTGGAAATTGCTATCGTACACGGCTACTTCCACTTCGTTGATAATCTGCCTGTTATTGCGATAGATACGCTGCAAGGTAGCTGTGTCCACTTTGGCATCCAATACTAAATTGGCTTTGGTGAGTGCTTCCTTTTGCAGCAGTGCGTAAAATTCGTTTTCGCGATTGCTACGTGCCGACCAGTAAATCACCGCCGCAAAAGCCAGTAGAATGGCGGCGGCAAGCGCAGTAAAGAGCAGGGCAAGGCGCAAGCGGATTTTCATGCGTTATCGGGTTTCATCAGCACAAAGCCCATGCCCGGGCGGGTATGGATGAGTTTGGGCTCAAAGTCTTTGTCCACTTTTTTTCGCAGGTAGTTGATGTACACGTCAATAAAATTTGTTCCCGTGTCAAAGTGCGTGTCCCATACTTTTTCGGCAATTTCGATGCGGGAGAGCACCCGCCCGGCATGTTGCAGCATGTAGGACAGCAGTTTGAACTCTTTGGGGGTTAGGTTGATGGCAATGCCGTTGCGCTCGGCGGTTTTGGTGTTGAGGTTGAGTTTCAGGTCTGCATATTGCAGCATATCGCCTTGTGGCATAACTGCTGTTTGTGCCCGTTTGAGCAGGACACGGATGCGCGCCAGCAGTTCGCGCATTTCAAAAGGTTTGACTAAATAATCATCTGCGCCGGCATCAAATCCTTCCACCTTGTCGTCGGTAGTACCCAGTGCGGTGAGCATGATAATCGGCAGGTTGGGTTTACTTTGGCGCAGCGCCTTGCAAAGTTCCAGACCGTCCATTTTGGGCAACGCCACATCAGTAATGACCAAATCGTAGGGGTTTTGCAGAGCTAATTTTTTGCCCGTCAGCCCGTCGTAGGCTGCATCGGCAATGAAGCCGTTTTCTGCCAGCCCGCGCCGCAGCAGTTCCGATACACGCTCGTCGTCTTCAACAATCAGAATAAAAGCCATAACAAACCCTGCCTTACCCCATAAAACAAACCCGACGGATTGGGGATGCCCGTCGGGTTTTTAGCTGATTATTTCTCACACTGAAACATCTGCAACAGTCGGCTAAATTAATATGCGCACGGGGTCTTCCATAAGTTGTACCAAAGTTTGTAAGAAAGCAGCCCCTGTTGCACCATCTACCACGCGGTGGTCGCAGGCAAGCGTTACTTTCATCACGTTTCCGATGCGGATTTGCCCATCGGCAACCACAGGCACTTGGCGGATAGCACCTACCGACAAAATGCACGAATCGGGCTGATTGATGATAGAGGTAAATTCTTCTATGCCAAACATGCCCAAGTTGGAGATAGAGAAGGTATTGCCTGTCCAGTCCGCAGGTTGTAGTTTTTTATTCTTGGCTTTGCTACTTAAATCTTTTACTTCTGCGGAGATTTCAGAGAGAGATTTTGTATCGGCAAAACGCACGACAGGGACCAGTAAACCGTCTTCTACGGCAACTGCCACACCTATGTGTACATGGTGATTGACGCGGATTTTATCGCCCTGCCATGAGGCATTGACCATCGGGTGCTTGCGCAAAGCAACGGCACAAGCCTTGATAATCATATCGTTGAACGAAATTTTGACAGGTGCAACTTCGTTCATGCTTTGGCGGGCTGCCATTGCCTTGTCCATGTTGATTTCTACGGTGAGGAAGAAATGCGGTGCAGTGAAAGCACTCTCGCTCAGTCGGCGGGCAATGGTTTTGCGCATTTGGCTTACGGGCAGTTCCGTAAAACTCTCTTCGTAGGCCGCCGTGCTGCGTTGCGGCATGGCAACAGGGGTTGCGCTTTCCTGCTTGGCAGGTGCAGCAGCAGGCACAAATGTTTCAACATCGCGCTTCACAATGCGCCCGTGTTCACCTGTGCCTTTGATTTGTGAAATATCCAAGCCTCTTTCTTTGGCCAAACGCTTTGCCAGCGGCGATGCTTTTATTCTGCCGCCTTCGGCAGTGCTTGAACCTGCAACCGACTGCGCAGTAGGGGCTGCCGTTGAAGCTGTTACCGGAGCAATAACAGCAGTTTCTACAACAGGGGTGGGGGCTGTGGTTTGAGTTTGAGTTTGTGCCGCAGAAGCAGATTGCTGGTTCAACAGTGCTTGGTAGTCTGCACCGGCTTCACCAATAATGGCGATGATGCCATCCACGGGTACGGATTTTCCTGCTTCTACACCTATATAAAGAAGTGTGCCGTCTTCGTAGCTTTCCAGCTCCATAGTGGCTTTGTCAGTTTCTACCTCTGCCAGAATATCACCTGATTTGACCTTGTCGCCTACTTTTTTTAACCACGAGGCAATGACACCTTCGGTCATTGTATCGCTCATTTTCGGCATACGAATAACAGTTGCATTTACTTTTTGAGCAGGAATGCTTTGTACAGGTGTAGCAATTGCCACAGGTTCGGCAGCAGGGGCTGATGTCTGCGCGGCAGCAGTTGCAGAGGTGGAGGCATTGCTCAATTGCGCCAAGACAGCGCTTATGTCTTCACCAGCCTGACCAATGATAGCAATAACACCATCCACAGGTACGGCTTGTTTTTCCTGTATGCCGATATACAGCAATACGCCGTCGTAGTAGCTTTCCAGCTCCATAGTGGCTTTGTCGGTCTCTACTTCTGCCAGAATATCACCCGATTTCACCTTATCTCCTACCTTTTTCAGCCATGAGGCAATGACACCTTCGGTCATTGTATCGCTCATTTTCGGCATACGAATAATCTCAGCCATACGCTATCAGTGCTTTGTATAATTCTTTGATGGAATGCTTTATTTTTAGAAGGAGTCCAAAAATACGGTATTGCAGGCAAACAGGAAACAGATAAGGGAAAAATTGCGGATTTCGGATGTAAGTATCCGAAATCCGCCCCCCTGCAATCCGAACTGCTTTTACAGTCCCTTGCGGTAGTCTAACGGCGGTTTAATCTCGCCAATCATTGCTTTGTATTCAAAATTGGCACCGCGGCGGCTCTGCATTTCATTTTTGGCTTTTTCTATCAGTGCAGGGTTGTTAAATAAATCCAAACCTGTGGCAGCAATGGTTTTGGCAGCGTTTAACATGCCTTTCATGCCTATGCTCATGCCGTCGGCGGCTGTGGCTTGCCAAGTGTGAGCTGCTGTTCCGGGCACCCATGTAGCCGTAGAAAGCCCCGCGGTAGGCACTAACCAACTGATATCACCCACATCGGTAGAGGCAGGGAAAAACGATTGTTTGAAAGGCTGAATTTCTTCGGCTACTTTGAGCGGCGGCAAATTTTTGCCCATGGTTTGGCGTAACTGCTCGGCAAAGGAAAATTCGGCAGCATTGTATTTAACTCCGCCTACTTTACTCAGATTGCCGTGCATAACAGAGGCAAGCGTTTCGTTGGGCAGCAGC
The DNA here is from genome assembly GCA_938039675.1 of uncultured Cytophagales bacterium. GTDB lineage: Bacteria > Bacteroidota > Bacteroidia > Cytophagales > Thermoflexibacteraceae > Rhodoflexus. The sequence goes on along the minus strand of CALHUI010000003.1, from coordinate 69,674 downwards.
CCCATGTGGGCCGCATTAATTTCATATTTTACGGTGGTTCCTGTACCTATCGCCGCACCTTCTGCCGCTTTTATAATGCGTTCCCAGAGTTCCATTGTTGCGTTGTGGTCGGGCAGGCGCACTACGTACTCCGCCTCTGCATAGTCGGGAACAACGTTGGCAGCTACACCACCGTTTTTGATGACGTAGTGAATGCGCGCTTCTTGCGGCACGTGTTCGCGCATCAGATTGACCATGTAGTTCATTGCTTCCAGCCCGTCTAAGGCAGAGCGACCGCGTTCGGGGCTACCGGCTGCATGTGCAGTCTGTCCGTAGAATCGGAAAGTGCCGCTTACCATCGCCAAACAACTCTCCGCATTGGCAGCATTCACTGCTCCCGGATGCCAATGCAGCACAGCATCTACACCCTTAAAAAGTCCTTCACGCGCCATGAAAACCTTGCCTGCGCCGCCTTCTTCGGCAGGGGTGCCGTAGAGTTTCACCGTGCCCGCCTGTCCTGTTTTGAGCAAATGCTCTTTCAGGGCAATGGCGGCGGCAACTGATGCCGTCCCAAAGAGGTTATGGCCGCAACCGTGCCCGCTGCCGCCTTCTATCAACGGTTTGCGGTAGGGCACTGAATCCTGCGAAAGGCCGGGCAGTGCATCAAATTCCGCCAAAATGCCGATGACGGGGCCTCCTGAGCCATAAGTTGCCACAAATGCGGTAGGCAAGCCTGCTACACCGCTTTCTACCTTAAATCCTGCTTCGCTCAACTTGCTTTGCAGCAGTGCGGCACTTTTTTGCTCCTGATAGCCAAGTTCGGCAAACGACCAAATCTCGCGTGCCACTTGCGAATATTCAGGGAATTTTTTGTCCAAATGATTCCAGATGGCAACCTTGTCTTGGTCTTTGGTAGTCATGGATTTCCTGTCCTGCGCAAACGCAAACGGCAAGCCGCAGAACAGGCATAATGTAATGGCGGTAATAATTTTTTTCATCGTGATACGGTCTAAATTGGTGTTTGACCAAATTTAGTGAATTAATTGTTTTTGCATGAGAAAATGTTCGCACACGGATTTTTTGGGCAGACAGCACCGATAAACGCGAATTGTGATTGAAGGAAAAATTCGCGCCAACCCGCAGCATCCGCAAAAATCAGCGTTTCTCCAGCCGCGTTATTTGCCTGCGCAATACTTTTGTGAATGATTTTAAACATCCGTACAGCCCATGAGTAAGCCTGATAAATCCGCTATAGAAGCTGCCGTAGCGCGTATTCGTCCGTATGTTCACCAAACTCCCGTTTTGACCAGCCGCTCGCTGAACGAGTTGGCAGGTGCGGAGCTGTTTTTCAAATGCGAAAACTTTCAGCGCACGGGGTCTTTCAAAATGCGCGGGGCTACGAACGCCGTTTTCTCGCTTTCCGATGAGGCAGCGGCGAAGGGGGTCGCTACGCACTCTTCGGGCAACCATGCGCAAGCATTGGCAAAAGCTGCCCAACTGCGCGGTATTCCTGCCTACGTAGTGATGCCTTCCAATGCGCCTAAGTCAAAAATAGAAGGAACTAAAGCGGCAGGCGGGCAAATCATTTTCTGCGAACCGACTTTGCAGGCACGGGAAGACACACTCGCACAAATAGTTGCGGAAACAGGTGCGGAGTTCATTCCGCCCTACAACGATTACCGCACCATTGCAGGGCAGGCAAGTTGTGCCTGCGAGTTGTTGCAGCAGGCAGAAAACTTAGACTACATAATCGCCCCTTGCGGCGGCGGCGGACTTTTGAGCGGCACAGCACTTTCGGCACATTATTTTGCGCCGCAAACAGTAGTGCTGGGTGCAGAACCTCACAATGCCAACGATGCGTACCGCTCGTTTCATGCGGGGCAAATCATTCCTTCGGTCAATCCCAAGACAATTGCCGACGGCTTACGCACTTCTTTGGGCGATAAAACTTTTGGCATCATTCGCGAGCATGTGACAGATATTTTAATCGCCGATGAAGAATGGATTGTCAAAGCCATGCGTTTGGTGTGGGAACGGCTCAAAATCGTAATTGAGCCTTCGTGTGCGCTGCCGCTGGCCGTATTGCTGCAAAACCGCCGCGAAGCCCTGCAAAGCAAACGCATCGGGCTGATTCTCACCGGCGGTAATGTGGATTTGGATGTGTTCTTTGCGCAGTATGAGCACATTGCCGGCCTCTCATAACGCACTTGCCTTACTTGTTTTTGCAAAGAATTTCAGCCGACCGGTGCAGTTGAGCAGATTTGGTATTCTTTACTTATAGAAAGCGCACAGTGTTCACATATTTTAAGCCTGTCGGTGCTTAGAGAAGCAACAGGTTTACTAATTGATTTTCGGTATTTTATAAAAATCACCTACGATTTCATTCATCCAACAGGCAAAACAGAAGGCGGTAAACTGTGCAATGAATTATCCGCTTACGCTGCCTTAGAGTGCGCATCTTTGCCGCGCAGAGCATATACCTTTTCTATCTGGCGGCGAGCATATTCTCCGTCCACAATAAACTCTTTGACACCCGCCGAAGGCAGTTCATACATGGCTTCCAGCATCATGCTTTCACAAATAGCACGGAGACCGCGAGCGCCTAATTTAAGCGCATCAGCGCGTTCTACAATCGCATCCAGTGCCTCATCGGTAAAGTGTAACTTGATTTTTTCCATCTCAAACAACTTTTTGTACTGTTTGGTGATGGCATTTTTCGGCTCGGTCAGAATCAGACGGAGGGCGGTGGCATCTAATGGCTGCAAAGTGGCAATAATCGGCAGGCGGCCAATCAGTTCGGGTATCAGCCCGAAACTGCGCAGGTCTTGCGCACTGAGATGCTCCAACAGGTCGTAGTTGGTCTTCTCCGATTTCAGCCCGAAAGACTGACTGCCAAAACCAATCGGGCGCGTTTCTAATCTGTTGGCGATTTTCTTATCAATTCCTTCAAATGCACCGCCACAAATAAACAGAATATTTTCCGTGTTGATTTGTACCAACTTGGCATCCGGATGTTTTCTGCCACCTTGCGGAGGTACGTTTACTAGTGTTCCTTCCAATATTTTGAGCAACGCCTGCTGTACGCCTTCTCCGCTTACATCGCGAGTAATGGAAGGATTATCGCCTTTGCGGGCAATTTTGTCAATTTCATCAATATAAACAATGCCGCGTTCTGCTGCGTCCACGTCGTAGTCGGCGGCTTGCAAGAGGCGCGTCAAAATGGTTTCCACATCTTCGCCCACATAGCCCGCTTCGGTTACGGAGGTAGCATCGGCAATGGCAAAAGGCACTTGCAGTAATTTTGCCAACGTTCTGGCAATCAAGGTTTTACCCGTACCTGTTTCACCGACCAACAACACATTTGACTTTTCAATGCTCACATCGTCATCCTTGGATTTTTGTATCAAGCGCTTGTAATGATTGTAAACGGCTACCGAAATCACTTTTTTGGCTTTATCCTGACCGATAATGTATTGGTCAAGATAACGCTTTATTTCTGTGGGTTTTACTAATTGCAGATTAAGGCGTGTTTTCTTTCGGGGCTGTATTTCTTGCTGCCACAGGTCATACGCCTGCACAATACAGGTGTCGCAAATGTGCGAATCAATACCCGATACCATCAGAGAAACCTGTGTTTTTCCTGCGCCGCAAAATGAACAAGTGATATTGTTTGCCATTGGTCAGTTGGTTTTTCGGGGGGTTCTACCTATTTAACGATTGAACAGCCAAATTAGTCCGTAAAATCCGAACTTGCCAAAAGTTTTTTTCTTTTCCCTTGTTGTTCTGCAAATTTTACTACATTTGCACCGATGTTAGGGTGCTGTGCAATATAGGCTGTTGCACGGCTTAAAAGGGAATCCGGTGTAAGACCGGAGCTGTCCCCGCAACTGTAAGCTCATTTATCAGCTGCTAATCAACCCTCATGCCACTGAAACCTACGAGTTTTGGGAAGGCGATTAGCAGTGAGCAAGCCAGGAGACCTGCCCCCATCACAAATTCAAGGCTTTCGGGTGAAAGGCTAAGGATACTTCGGAAAATTTCCGCAAGGTCGTTTGTTTTTTGCTGTATGGCTTTGGGTTGAATTGTTAAAAATTCAAACCTGAATGCGATGTTTTTTTGTGTAAGAAAGGCTGTTCTGTCGGCAGCCCTGATGATTTGCATTTACACTTTGCCAGAAGCATGGGCGCAAAAAGCCGATTCGGTGCGTACTCTGCGTGAGGTAATGGTGCGCGGCATTCCGGAAAGCAAGTTTGCCGTAGGGTCTGCTATTTGGCAACCTGACAGTGCAATAGTGGCGCGGTTGGCAAGTGCCTCCCTCAGCGATTTGCTCATGCGGCAGTCGGCTGTTTACATGCGCGAATATGGAGCGGGCATGTTGGCAAGTGTTTCCTTACGCGGTACAGGGCCTTCCCAAACAGCATTGCTCTGGAACGGTATTAACTTGAACCTGCCCACGCTGGGACAAATTGATTTCAACATTGTTCCTCTTGCAACGGGCAGCCGTTTAACCGTTCATCCCGGCAGCGGCTCATCGCTCTACGGTAGCGACGCGCTCGGCGGAACGATTCACATGCACACCGATACCGAATGGCAAAGGGGCATACACACCCATCTGCAACAGGAATTTGGTAGTTTCGGGCGTTATTTCACGCGCTTGCAGGCAGGCGGCGGCAGCGAAAAATGGCAACTGCAAACAGGCTTTTATCGCTTGCAGCAACAAAATGATTTCACTTTCCGCAACATTGCCAAAGCAGGCGCACCCACCGAGCGGCAGCAAAACGCCGCCGTTCACCATTGGGGATTTACGCCTGAAATCTACTTCCGACCCGACAACAGGCGGCAGTTATCGCTCAAAACATGGTATCATAACCATTTCCGACAGGTGCAGCCCACGATGGCGGCGCAGGAAGTCCGCGATGAACAACACGATGCAAACCTCCGCCTTGTTGCCGACTACGAGCAACTCACGGGCAACAGCGGCGTATTTCGAGCAAAAACAGCTTTTATTTTTGATGAAATAATTTTTAATGGCGACCGCTCGGCTACATGGCGCTACATGACACAAGCGCGGCACGAGCAAAACTGGAACAGCCGCTTAACTACCGAAATCGGCGGTAATGTGCAACACACAAGGGCAGATGTGCGGGCATATCGGGGAAATATCACAGAACTACGCACCGATTGGTTTGCCCTTTCGCGCCTGCAAATCCACCCAAACTGGCTGCTTTCGGCAACTGTCCGGCAAACGATTGTCCCCCGTTTCAGCGCACCGATTGCGCCTGCCTTAGGCAGCCAATGGCAGCAAAAAATAGCTGCTAATCAAATGCTTACGTGGAAAATACAGGCTTCTAAGGGCTACCGCGTGCCTACCTTGAACGACCGATTCTGGCAGCCCGGCGGCAACCCTGACATCCGCCCCGAACATAGCTACAATGCGGAAACTTCGCTGGGCTGGGAGTGCCGCAGCGGAGATAATTTCCTGCAATTCAATGCGACGCTGTTTCGCATGTGGGTGAAAGACTGGATTTTGTGGCTGCCACGCGGCAGTTTCTGGTCGCCCGAAAATGCGCGAAAGGTGCGTGTAACGGGCTTGGAAATCAACGGATTATATCGTCGCCCTATCACAGGCGGCTATTGGGAACTTCGCGGGCATTACGCACTCAACCAGTCGTTGAACTTGCAACCACTCAACGACAACGACCGTTCGCCAGGCAAGCAGTTGCCCTATACGCCGCTGCATCGTGCACAGGCTTCATCGGCGATTATTTGGAAAGGTTGGCTGCTGCAAGCCGATGCCAACTACACGGGCACGCGCTACCCAACGGCAGACAATGAAACCTCGCTCAAACCATTTTGGCTTAGCAACTTAGTGGTTTCCAAAGATTTGCAAATAAAAAAAGTTCAGGTTCATATACTGCTGCGGGTAAACAACCTGCTCAATGCCGACTATCAGAATTTTCAGCTGCGCGCCATGCCCGGCAGGCATTTTCAGGCAGGTATAACCATTGGCAGCGGCTGGTAGTGTAGTTAAGCACTCTAAACCTGACAACCTTCATACCTGACAGGTTTTAAAAACCTGTCAGGTATGAATAAGCCGAGTAACCATAACAACCATTTCAAGGCAACAGCAAACCCATGCGCAATGTCATTACATGAACCGAAATATTGCCCCCGATGCAACGCCTTGTTTGAATGTAAACCCGGCGATGTGGCCAACTGTCAATGCAGCGAGGTAACAGTTTCCGAAGCTGTCCGCAAAATGTTGGAACAAACGCATTGGAATGATTGCCTCTGCAAACAATGCCTTGCCTATCTGGAAAATTTGAGCCGCAAAGCTGCCTGCTATCCCGCACCTGCCAAAGGCGTACCGCTGATGGAAGGCGTGCATTACTACAAAGAAGGCAACTATTGGGTATTTACCGAACTGTATCATTTTCAGCGCGGCTATTGCTGCCAAAGCGGTTGCCGCCATTGCGTGTATGGATTTAAAAAGAATGTTGTATGAACCAACTCGTCCCTATGATGCCCGATGTGCTGAAACAGCGCATGGAAAATACGGAAACACGGATTTTTAAAGCTGTTTTCCCCAGTTTGACTAATCATTACGACACCCTCTTCGGCGGTACGGCCATGTCGCTGATGGATGAGGTGGCATTCATTACCGCCACGCGATTCACACGGAAAAAGGTTGTAACCGTTTGCAGCGATAAAATAGATTTTAACAAGCCCATTCCTGCCGGAACCATCATAGAGCTTGTCGGCAGAGTTGTCCACATCGGTCGGACAAGTTTGCAGGTAGCTGTTGAAATCTTTATAGAAAAAATGTACGAAGAAGGCCGCGAATTAGCCATTACAGGCAAGTTCACCTTTGTTGCACTCGACAATAACCGTCGTCCCGTTCAGATACTTTGAATTACACGCTGTTAATATTTTCAACTAAACATCTTTTTAGACTATGCAAAAAATCATATTTCGATTCTCTTGGTTACTTATTTGGTTATTGCTGGCTGCTTGTTCAGGAAACAAAGACACTGCGCCTGCAGGCAAATACGACAACGGCGTAATCATCGTCAATGAAGGCAATTTCAGCGATTCGGACGGCGAACTTTCCTTCTGGAATCGCGGGACGCAACAGGTAACGCAACAGGTTTTTCAGACAGAAAATCAACGACCTTTTGCGGGGATTATTCAGTCGGTTCGGCTGCACAACAACCGCCTGTATGCAGTAGCCAATCGCGGCGATAAAGTAGAGGTGCTGGAAGCAGGTTCTATGAAGTCGGTGGCTGCCATCAGCGATGCAGCGCGTCTGATTAATCCGCAAGACTTTGCCGCAGTCGGCAATCGTGGCTTTGTAACTTGCTGGGGGCCGTTCAGCCCAACCTTCTCTCGTGATAATCCTACTTTGGCGGTGATAGACTTGCAAAGCAATCAGATTGTGAACAGCCTGCGCCTGCCGACTTTTCCTCAGGGAATTTTGGCAGCTAACAACAAAATTTTCGTTGCGCTGGCAGGCACTCGCAACGTAGCCGTTGTCAATCCCGAAACAGCACAGATTGAAGCAAGCATAGAAGTACTGCAAAGTCCACAGCGGCTGTTATTGGATGCCAACAACCGCATCTGGGTGGTTGGTAGTGGCGGTTTTGCTCGTATCAACCCCAATACCAATCAGGTAGAAGCAACCATTGCCGCATCGACCACCGTGCGCCCCAACGGCAAAGCGACCATGAACGCCGACCGCACGCGCATTTATTTCTTGGTCGGCGGTTTCAATACGCCGCAGAGTGTATTTGAGTTGCCTATTACGGCAAATGCAATGCCTACCGCACCGATTTTTTCACAAAACAACATCTATGGCATCGGTTGCGACCCGAAAGATGGCAGCATCTGGCTGGCAGACAACAACGGTTTTCAGGGCAATGGCACCATTATCCGCATCCGACCCGACGGCACGCGCATAAGCACAATTGCCGCCGGCAGAGGGCCCAACGGATTTTTATTCCGCTAAAAATCTACTTAACCGTACAAACTTTTGTAATTTTATCATGCACTGAAAATGAAAAAATTATGAAATGTTTGTACGGTTTTTTATTCTCGTGGTGTTTGCTGCCGCTGCTCTATGCGCAATTGCCTTTGTATTCTGCAGTTTCCTATGAGGTAGAACCTAACAAAGAATATGTTTGGCAATTTGGGGGTTCTGTTACAAGCCTTTCGGTAGAATTTACATTGGGGTCCGACCTTTCGGGTTGCCGCCTGTTGCTGAATGACGGAACAGCCGTTGCACTTAAAGCCGACAGCCATCAGGAGCGCCATACCTCGCAACTGACCGTATTTGACAGCCCACAAGAGAGCATCCGCTTCGTCAGTGGTGCGGTTGCAGGTAAAATTACGCTACATTTACTAAGCGTGCCGCGCCTGCCCGATGCCAACAAATGGTGGGAGTATGAGCCCGTGCCTTTTGGCGAAGAAAATGTTTGCGAAAAACCTCCTATTATACCTGTTGCTCAATGGCGGGCAGGTTTACCTCCACCGCGCAACCCGCCCGAAGAAACACAGGTGCGTTTTATCATTATTCACCATGAGGCAGGTTCTAACAACCCGCGCGATTTTACGGAAACTGTTCGCAACATTTACATTTTCCACACCCAAAGCAATGGCTGGAATGACATCGGCTATAACTTCGTCATTGCGCAAAACGGTACCATCTTTGAAGGCCGCGATGGACAGGGGCGCATGGATAGCGACAATGTGCTTGGTGCACATTTTTGCGGTAAAAACAGAAACACGATGGGGATTTGCCTGCTTGGTAACTACATGACAGCCGAACCTCCACAGCCTACCCTGCTCTCCTTGTACCGGCTGATTGCATGGAAAATGGAAAAGGAAAACCTGACCAATCCGTTTGGCAGAGCCATACACCTACCGGGTACATCTCTGCAATCTACCATCGGTGTTATTTCGGGGCATCGCGACGGCTGCTCAACCGACTGCCCGGGTGATAATGTGTACCGAAGTTTGGAAGAAATCAGACGCAATGTGCAAAATACCTGCAATGTGCTGGCTGCAGGCACACGCCCAATAATAGGCAACGATATGGCGATATATCCTTCGCCTGCTTCCAATCGGGTACGCATTGTAGTACCTGCGGGAAGTATCGGTCAATTGAGCATTATTGCGGCCAACGGAACAGAGGTTGCCCAATTTCAGGCTAACATAAACACCAGTGCTATTGAGTGGAATGCCTCCTCTTTCGGGCGCGGCCTTTATATCTGCCGCTTTATCATGCCGTCAGGCGATGTTATCAGCAAAAAAATTGTGCTCGAATAAGTTGCTTCCACTGACAAACTGCCGCCTTAAAAAGCAAACAAAGAAACGTAAAATTCAGTCGTTTAATACTTTTGAGGTCTTGGTCGGATAACAGCTATCTTCAAAACTTTGTTGGGTATCCATTCAATAAAATGCTAAGGATTGCTTTTTCAAAGCTCTCATCAATGGAGAATGTTTCCCTCGGCAATATAAAAAGAATGTCGTATTTATCCGCTATCTTAATTGGCTAATGCGGCTTATCACCGATACCTACGACTGCGCTCCATCGGAAGAAGAAAAGCAAGCAGCCCTAACAAAGGAATAGAACAACAAATAATCATCATATTTTTTATGCCCAGCCAATCGCCGATAGCACCAAGCCCAATGGCTGCCACTGCACCAATGCCAAATGCCAGTCCAAACATCATTCCTGAAATAAGGCCTACGCGCTCCGGCAACAGTTCAAGGCAGTAAATCAACGATACAGGGAATCCGGCCATTGCCGCATAGCCAGAAACAAACAACACCAGATAAGCCATCCAGCCCTCGGTGAAGGGCAGTAAAACTGCCGTTAGGCTGCTGACTGATACCGACAGCCACAACACTGCTCGAAGTCCCATGCGGTCTGCCAATGTGCCGCCATGCAACGTACCCAGTGCCAAAGACACCAAAAAAATAAAAATGTAGGACTGTGCCTCTGCCAGCGAGTTCATCAGTACTTTGGTCTGAAAAAAGGTATAAAACCCTACCACTCCGACCAGATAACAACTGCGGGCAAACGTAATAATAGCAATCAGTACAAAAACATAGTAAATCAATCCCTGCCATTTTACATGTAATTTTTTGAGGGCTACGGGACGGACAAAGTCGCTTTCTCTCAAATTAGCTTTGTACCAGCCTGCCAGATAGAAAAGCATGGCAGTGGCAATAATCCCCACAATTACGAAAAGCCATGAGCCTTTCTGCCCTAACGGTGCAAAAATGACGATTGTCCAAACAGGTGCCAATGCCTGACCCGCCTGACCCAATACCTGAAACAAGGATTGCCCTATGCCGCGGCGTTCGCCCGAAGCCAGTATAACCAAACGCGAACCTTCCGGATGGAATATAGATGAGCCAATACCCAGCAGCATAACTGCCAATACCAACTGTACAATATCCGATGCGACACCCATCCAAAGCATCCCCAACATGCTGCAAATCATGCCGGCAGGAAGCAGATAAGGTATGGGGCGTCTGTCAGTATAAGAACCGATAAGCGGCTGTAAAAAGGAGGCTACTATATTATTGGCAAAAGCTATTAAACCTAACTGGCTGTAACTCAGATTCAATTCTGTTTGTAAGATAGGAAAAATCGCCGGTATCACCGCTTGAATGGAATCATTCAGCAGGTGTACTAAACTGATAGCTCCTAAAATAGGCAGGGAATTAAAAGCAGGTAAAGGTTGCGAGCGGGTTACTGTCACTTCGCCAATTTTTTTATTGAAAAATCACCATCTGATTACCTCGTACCTATAAAGTTGTAAGTTGCCAGCAACTGGTTGGCATTATTACGGACTGTATAGTCTAATCGTATCTGACGACCATTGCGTACACCCGTACCGCGCATATGCACACCCGCAATATCATTTTCAATATTGAAATTATTGTTATCAACTACAATGGCATTGCGCGGAGGTGCATCATTAATACCGCTTAGGCTGATATCCAATGCAAGAGGATTGAGAGTAGATTTCTGAATCACGCAAGTACTATTGCCTGAACCGCGCTGCCCGTTAGGTAATATAACAGTTACCGTACCACGATAAGTTCCCACTAACGAATCGCGAGGGTCGCGCACTTCCACGCGAATGGAACCGCCTGATGTTCCTTTGGGGTTTTTAGCTACCAACGTAACTACTTGTGTGCCGCCTGATGTGAAAATATAGCGAGGCTCTTGTTCATTGGAAACCAAATTCCCCTGTACATACCACTCAAATTCGGTAGCATTAATCGTACGATTGACAAATGTTACAGTCCTTCCCACAGTAGCGGGGTTCGGCTCAACGGAAAAATCAGCGAACGGTGCTCCTTCCCGCGTGCAAGACACTGTCAGCAGCAGTACCGTAACAACTGCCATTAAACGATTGAAAACTGTCAAACCCATTGAATTACTGAAAAATATTTTAGCTCGCAAATTTAGCGCAAGCCAATGAATTAGCACATATTTGTGCTTAATGCCCTCTAAGTTTGTCCAGTAAAATATTCAACTGTGCAGCTTCTGCTTCAGAAATGTTGGTGAAATGGCTGTACCACTCTACCATTTTGGCATCTATTTCTTTGAGCAAAGCCAAGCCTTTGTCAGTAATGGTAATATCAACCTCGCGCCTGTTTTGCCAGTTTTGCTCACGGCTCACAAAGCCTTTTAAGCGGAGTTTCTCTACCAATCGCGCCGTATTGGACATTCTGTCCAACATGCGCGGCGTAATATCGCACAACCGAATCGCCGAAGGGTGCTGACCGCGCAAAATCCGCAACACATTGAACTGTTGCGGCGAAATACCGAACGGTTTGAGCATGACAAGGTCGATGGCATGAATCCAACCTGCCGTAAATAAAATATTCAGCACGGCTTTATGATGCTCACTGTCAAATTTACTTTGTTGTAATTCTTCTTCTATTTGCACCTGACAAAGGTACGGGAAATTGATATGTTTACAAATGTTGTGCATACAATATTTTAACTCTGCAATATTCACCGACAATATGTTGCCAAGTTTGTACTTTTGCCGCCTACAAAATTGGATAGGGAAAATCCGGATTTGAAATTGCAGATTGGGTGATTAAGCGGTTGGGTAACTTGAAACATTTTGTTGAAAGCGCTGTTAGAGTCTGCCGACCTCTAACAGGCTTTTTTAAAATGCCTAACAGCGGTCGAAGACCTTGTGAGCGGATAGAAATACGTTCGATTTAAACTATTCTCTTGCTTAACACACTGAATCACAGGTGTCGTAAGCACCATTTCGATTCCGTTCGAAATCCAAATTCCGAAATCCGCATTCTTAACGTGTACCCATGCAACTGAGCAAGTTAGAAATCAAAGGTTTTAAAAGTTTCGGCGATAAAGTTACCATCAACTTCGACGCGGGCATTACGGGCATTGTCGGGCCGAACGGTTGCGGCAAGAGCAACGTAGTGGATGCCATCCGCTGGGTACTGGGCGAACAACGCACCAAAAACCTGCGTTCCGACAAAATGGAAAATGTCATTTTCAACGGCACCAAAAACCGCAAGCCGCAACAAATGGCTGAGGTTTCGCTCACCTTCCTCAATACCAAAAATCTGTTGCCGACTGAGTACACCGAAGTTACCATCACGCGCCGCTACTACCGTTCGGGCGAGAGCGAATACCTGCTCAACGGCGTAAACTGCCGCCTGAAAGACATCAACAACCTCTTCATGGACACGGGCATCGGGCCGGACAGCTACGCCATTATTGAGCTGAAAATGGTGGATGACCTGCTCAATGACACATCGGGCAGCCGCCGCGAACTGTTTGAAGAAGCGGCGGGCATTTCCAAATTCAAGGCGCGAAAAAAGGAAACTATCAAAAAAGTAGGCGATACAGATGCCGATTTGGCGCGAGTGGAAGATTTACTTTTTGAGATTGAAAAAAATTTGCGCAGCCTTGAAAAACAAGCCAAACAAGCCGAACGCTACTATAAAGCTAAAGACGAATACAAACAAATCAGCCTTGAATTGGCTAAAAAAATCGTCAGTCGTAGGCGCGAAACCCTTATTGGCATTCAGGCGCAACTCAATGCCGAAAACGACCAAAAAGCAGCCCTGACCGCACAAATTGCCGAATTGGAGGCTTCCATAGAACAAACGCAAACGGCAATTTTACAAAAAGAAAAACTGTTGGCAGGTCGGCAGCGAGTACTGAACGAACACGTCGGCAAAATCAGGCAATACGAAAGCGAACAGAAGCTCAAAAACGAGCGGCTGCGATTCCTCACCGACCGCCGTGCCAATTTGGAACGGCAAATCGGCGACGAGCAACACAATACCGACGTGCTGCACAACCGCATTGCCGTACTCAAAGAAGAACAGCAAAGCGCAAGGCGACAGGCAGACGAAACCGATTTTATGCTTGATTCGCTCAAAGCCGACTACGAAGCCGAGCGCGAACAAGTGCAGGCATTGCAAAAGCAACTGTCCGAAGCCACAGCCAACGGCAATACTGCCAAAAATGAAGTTTTCCAACTCAATAAATCATTGGAAATCAAGCAGATGCAATACAATGGACTGCGTTTGGAGTTAGAAAAAAACTACACCGATGCCAGCCAACAGCGGGCAAGTTTGGAAGCCTTGAACGACACCGTGCTTGACCTGCGCGACCAAGTGGCAGACTTGGAGCGCGAACTTGCCGACATGCAGGCTGCCGAAGTTGCCTTGCAGGAAAGCATTGCCAAAAGCACGCAACAGGCAGAAGACTTGCGCCTGCAAATCGCTGCCGAGCACCGCAAAGCCGATGCCCTGCAAAACGAGTATAACCTCACCAAGTCGTTGGTGGACAGTATGGAGGGCTTCCCCGAAGCCGTGCGTTTCCTGCATACCGACAAGCGATTTGCCAAAAATACGCCCCTGCTTTCCGACATCATCAACGCCGCCGATGAGTTCAAACTTTGCATTGAAAACTACTTGCAGCCCTACATGAGCCACTACGTGGTGGAAAACGAGGAACAGGCATTGGCAGGCATCAATTTGTTGAGCGAAGCGGGTAAAGGGCGTGCAAACTTTTTTGTCATGTCGCAACTGATGCGTGGCAATATCCCCACGCCGCACAAGCAGGAAATCGGCGGAGCAGTACACGCACTTTCGGTTATTGATTTTGACACACGCTTTACACCACTGATTTACAGCCTTTTAGGCAATATTTACATCCTGACGAGCAATCAGGAAGTGCTGCCCCGAGTGCCGCAAGAGATAACACTGATTACGCAAAACGGCAAAATTATCCGACAACCTTTCAGCCTTTCGGGAGGCTCGGTCGGGCTGTTTGAAGGCAAGCGATTGGGGCGGGCAAAAAATTTGGAAAAAATCAGCCGCCAACTTGCCGAACTCAACGACAAAATCAAAAAAGACGAAGACCGCCTCAAAGCCCTTTACCAATACATTGAGCAGCAAAAAGCCGACAGCAAAAAAGCAGCGATAGAAACCGCTCAACGCGAGTTGAACCGCCTGCAACAAGAGGCAACGGCTGCCTGCATCCGCCAAGAGCAGTTGCAGCAGTTGGTCAGCAGCAGCGACCTGAAAAAAGAGGACATTGAGGCACGCATGGCAATGCTGCGCGAGGAAATCAGCGAAACCGAGCCACAGGTATGCATGGCGCAACAGCAACTCAGCCAAGCTGAAAGCGAACTTTCGCACCTGAACAACGAGCTGTTCCGCCGCAACGAAGTGCTCAACCGCAAACAAACTGCCTACAACGAGCAAAACATGCGCAGTTATCAGTTGCACAACCGCTTGGAAACGCTGGAAAAAGAAATTGAGTACCGGCAGAACGATATTGTCAGTTTGCGCCGCCGCATGGAACAGGCACAGGCAGAACTGCAAAAAACCGAAGCGGAAATCCGCGAATTGGCGGCAAGCAACACCCTCAGCAACAGCGAGTTATTGAGCCTCTACGAAGAAAAAGAGAGCATAGAAGCCGCCGTTCGCGAAGCCGAACGGGATTATTTTGCCGCCCGCGGCAGCATTGCCGAAACCGAAAAGGAAATCCGCGAGTTGCGCCGCCGCCGCGAAACATCCGACCAACTCATCGCCGAGATGAAAAACCGCCTCAACGAAGCCCGCCTGCAAACCGCATCGCTCAGAGAACGGCTTTCCGTTGAGTTTGAAATTGATTTAGAGGAAGTAATGAACACACCCGACTTCATCCTCAGCGATTTGAGCGAAGAGTTCCTGCGCAAAGAACAGCAAAAATGCAAGGAACGCATCGAGCGCATCGGGGCAATCAACCCCATGGCAATGGAGGCATACAACGAAATCAAACAACGCTACGACTTCATCAACGAACAAAAAAACGACCTGCTGACCGCCAAAGCCTCTTTGTTGCAAACCATTGACGAAATAGATGCCATTGCCCGTAAACAATTTTTGGAATCTTTTGAGCAAATCCGCGCCAACTTCATTCGCGTATTCCGTTCGCTGTTTTCTGAAGAAGACACCTGCGATTTGATTTTGTTAGACCCTGAAAATCCGTTAGAGTCGGCAATTGACATCATGGCAAAGCCCAAAGGCAAGCGTCCGCTTACCATCAATCAGCTTTCGGGGGGCGAAAAAACCCTCACCGCTACATCGCTGCTGTTTGCCATTTACCTGTTGCGCCCTGCGCCTTTCTGTATTTTCGACGAAGTGGACGCACCATTAGACGACGCTAATATTGACAAGTTTAATAATATTATCCGCAAGTTTGCCGATAATTCGCAGTTCATCATTGTAACGCACAACAAGCGCACCATGTCTGCAAGCGATGTTATGTACGGCATAACCATGTTGGAACAGGGTGTTTCGAGGGTCGTACCCGTAGATTTGCGGGCATTGGCAGAGTAGTTTTTGCGCTTTTTTATATGATTTGAATGAACATAAATAACCATCGGCGAAGTCATCACAGCCCAAACAACACAAGTCCAATTTTTTGTATTTCTCAGGGTTGATTACGGTTCAGCAAGCTCAACTATCCGATAATCGCCAACAATCCGCTAACTTTGCGGTGCAAAATTCAAACGAGGTAGGGAAATGGTGTACATCTGCCGCAAAGAGCATTTTAATGCTGCACATAAATTATACAATCCGAACTGGCCGCCCGAAAAAAATGCAGAGGTTTTCGGACCCTGCGCCAATACTAACTGGCACGGGCACAACTTTGAACTCATTGTTACAGTGAAAGGCAAGCCCGACCCCGATACGGGTTTTGTTATGGATTTGAAGGCCTTGAGCAACATCATCAAGCGCGAGGTGGTGGACAAATTAGACCATAAAAACCTCAACTTAGACGTGGACTTCATGCAGGGCAAAATGACAAGTTGCGAAATCCTGATTCAGGAAATCTGGAAAATTTTAGCCCCGAAAATCAAAGAAAAAGCCCCCAACGCCGACCTGCACAAACTCACACTCTACGAAACACATCAAAATTTTGTAGAGTATATGGGCGAATAGTTAATAAAGTCATCTACTATGAACATCATTTCGGCTGATAATATTGGCAAAACTTTTGACGGCGAGCGCTGGCTGTTCCGCAACCTGACCTTTGGGCTTTCCCAAGGCGAAAAAGTAGCCTTAGTAGGCGTCAACGGTTCTGGCAAAACGACTTTGATGAACATGCTGGCAGGCTTGATTCCGCCCGATGAAGGTACGGTATCAGTCCGAAAAGATATACGCATAGGCTACCTGACGCAAAACCCCGTTTTTGATGAGCGGGCAACCGTTTGGCAAGCGGTTTTTCAGTCCGAACATCCTGCACTGGCTGCCGTGCAGGCATACGAACGCGCCATGCGCAAAGGCGACGAGGAAGCACTGCAAAAAGCTCTGGAAGACATGGAAACACCCGGCGCGTGGGAGTTGGAGTACAAAGTGAAAGAGATTTTGGGTAAATTAGGCCTGCATGACACCGAGCAGCCCGTTGCACAACTTTCAGGCGGGCAGCGCAAACGCTTGGCATTGGCGCAATTGCTTATGTCCGATGCCGAACTGATGATATTAGACGAGCCGACCAACCACTTGGACTTAGATACGATTGAGTGGTTAGAAGGTGTGCTGGCAACCGCTAACCAAACCATTCTGTTGGTTACGCACGACCGCTATTTCTTAGACCGCGTCGCCAATGTGGTGCTGGAATTGGACGGTGGAAGAGTTTATCGTTATGCAGGCAATTACGGCTACTTTTTGGAGAAAAAACAGGAGCGGATGCAAGTAGAAGCCACAGCGGTGGACAAAGCCCGCAACCTAATGCGCACCGAATTGGAATGGATGCGCCGACAGCCCAAAGCCCGCACCACCAAAGCCAAATTCCGCGTAGATGCTTTTGAAGACCTCAAAGAACGCGCCGCGGGAAAAGCTCCCGAAAAAAAGTTAGAAATCAACGCAGGAATGGCACGTCAGGGCAAAAAAATCATCCAAGTTGAACACATATACAAAGCCTTTGGCGATAAAATCATCCTCAAAGATTTCAGCTATGCCTTTCGGCGCAGCGACAAGATAGGCGTCGTCGGTGAAAACGGTGTAGGCAAAACGACTTTCCTCAAACTGCTGACAGGCGAAATGCCCCCCGACCGCGGAACGGTGGATAGGGGGCAAAATACCGTCATCGGTTACTACACGCAACAGGAACTCATCGCCCCGCCCGATTTGCGCATCATTGATTCGGTGAAAGCCGTTGCCGAAGTCATCACCACGGGCACGGGTGAAACCATTACCGCATCGCAATTGCTCAACCTGTTTCGCTTTCCGCCTTCGGTGCAATACACGCCCGTTTCGCGGTTGAGCGGCGGAGAAAAGCGACGCCTGCAACTGCTGCACGTGCTGATGAAAAACCCCAACTTCCTGATTCTGGACGAACCGACCAACGATTTGGACATCCTCACGCTCAATATTTTGGAAGATTTTCTGGCCAATTTCGGAGGTTGCCTGCTCATCGTTTCCCACGACCGCTATTTCTTAGACCGATTGGTTGAACACCTGTTCGTATTTGAAGGTAACGGCACGGTACGCGACTTTCCGGGCAACTACACCGACTATCGCAATCACTTAGCCGAAGAACAGGCAGCCCGTGCCGCTTTACGGGAAAAAAACGCCAAAGCAACCCCGACAGCGGCTACTACCGTCAAACCCGCAGGCGAAAAACGCCGCCTGAGTTTCAAGGAAAAGCAAGAATACGAGCGTTTGGAAGGTGAAATTGCAGCCTTAGAGCAAGAAAAAACCGACATTGAAAATCTGCTTAGTGCGGGCAACGGTACAGCCGAAGACTTCGCCCGCTGGGGTAAGCGATTGCAGGAACTCACCCCACTGATAGACGAAAAAACCCTACGCTGGTTAGAATTGTCCGAGATGGCCTGATTGGCTAAAATTGTACCTGTAAAGAGTTTTGTGATTGCCAACTAAGCGTGCAATATTTCCAGCTTGATAGGTTTTAGAAGCCTTTCAAGTTTAAACCACTGTACTTCAATAATTTACACAAAATATATTGCGTAAAAATCTTATGCTTTTTGCATACAAAAGCGCATATAATCGGAAGTAAACCGCACTTAGGCCTTTGTTTTGCTCATCTTCCGACAAATTGGCAATAGGCATTCTATGCAATATCAGCATAGCAGTACTGCTGTTCGCGGTAGCGCCTGCCATAGGGGAAAAGCCGTGCTTGCAGGTAATAATGCAGCATGTCGGTACTAATGTGTAAGCCTGCATTGTAAAAAACAGCTAATCGGCGCACACGTTCCCGAGTTGTGCACAGGGCCAAGTCGTGCGCACGCAGCCGATCGGCAATGCGCTCAAAAATCAACAGATATTGCATTTGTGCCGCAGGCGATTTAAGTCGCTCAATGCGCGTTCTTCGGGCTTCTTGTGGCGGTAGGTGAGCTAAATGCAGCCATTCGCGTTGTTGTGCAGTCAGCAGCAGACAGCCTGCCGCTCGTTCCGGTTGTTCTACAAAAGAGGGTTTCATCTGGAAATGCCCAATGGAAAAGTCAACGGCGCGGCTGCCTTGCTGGACATAAAGCAACCCCAGCGCAGTTGTTTCTATGAAATCGCTGAGTTCGTTGTAGCGTACCAATTCGGGGAAAGCTGCTGCAAGTACTATCGAGAAATGCTTTTCGGTCAATATTTGCAAATGCGCATGATGGTACAGCCAACTTTCGGCTCGCCGATATTCGCTTGTATAAGCCTCGCGAAAATCTGCGGCACTTTTGTGCGTTTGCTGCCAACGGGAAAAACAAGCCAATCAGAAAGATGCGTATCATATGCGGAGAGGGGCTTTCATGCAACCTTTGTACGCTTTGTAACAGTGCGTAAGGCGACTTTGAGATTAATACCGCTGAGCGGGACGATGTTCCCAAAAAAGCAAAAAATAAAATAAAAAAGGATGCGGCAATGTCGCATCCTTTAGTCTCACCAGTAAATATGAAAATGAAAAAACTATTTGCTCTTAAATCTGACACAAAGATATATTCGCTTTTTCTAAGCGCAAAACTTTATATGCGCATAAGCAAATTTAATATTTAACAAATAATACAATTTGAGAAACAAATTACTGATAATCAGTCATTTGTTATAGAGTTTTATTGTTTGGGGCCGTGATGAAATTTTTATATTTATCTGCGGGTAATATGCAGGCAACAGCCGTACTGCTAATCAAGCAGTTGCCGTTGCACGCACCGTTCTCGGAAGAGTTGCAATACGATACGGGCGCATACACAATACCTTAGCGTTTGAGCAATATGCGGCAGGACGAATAAAAAATTGCAAGATACTTTGCATTACAAAGTAGCTTATTTAATTTAGTTCCGTATATCGCCACATAGCAATTGCGTGATTAAATAACAGATAACATGGAATGATTAATCGGTTGAACCCGACAGGCTTATGAACCTTGAGAATACACAAATTCAGATGCGCAAAGGAGTGCTGGAGTTCTGCATCTTGAGCATTATTTCCCGCGGGGAAATTTATGCTTCCGATATGCTGGACGAACTCACCCGCGCCAAAATAGTAGTGGCAGAAGGAACCCTCTATCCGCTGCTGAACCGCCTGCGCAAAGTAGGTCTGGTGGACTACAAGTGGGTAGAGTCTGCCTTCGGACCACCCCGCAAGTACTACACGCTCACCGAAGAGGGGCGCAGATTCCTGAAAGAGTTGCGCCAAACTTGGGAAGAACTGGTCGCTTCTACGCAGGCTATTGTCAATATACAGGCATGACTGCGTGCAACCCTACAACTATTTTCTACATCCTTTTAGCATGATTTGACATTGACCATGAAAAAGAATATCAGCATTAATATCAGCGGCATCATTTTCCACATAGAGGAAGACGGCTACGATTTGCTGAAAAGCTATCTCACAAGCATCAACCGCTATTTTTCTACTTACGAAGACGGCACCGAGATTATTTCAGATATTGAAAACCGCATCGCCGAGATTTTTCTTGCCTGCTTGGGTGAAAACAAACAGGTGATTACCGTTGAAGACATCAACGACTTGATAGCTACGATGGGCAGCGTTTCGGATTTTGAGGCAGCCGAGGCAGACAGCGAGCCTTCCTACCGCCGTCCGGAAGAGTCTTTTCAAGCAGAGGAGCCGCTGCACGGCAAGCAAGAACCCAAAAACGATTGGCAGGCAGAAAATAAACGCAGCCCGCACAAACTTTACCGCGACCTGAAGCGCAAACTCGTAGGCGGTGTGGCAAGTGGCATTGCACACTACCTGCGCATTGACCCGCTTTGGATTCGCTTGGCGTTTATGGCTACGCTGATAGATGTGATTTATTTCACCTCGTTAAGCGGCATTGCGCTGGCAGCCTACACGATTCTTTGGACAGTGCTGCCCGGCTCGGAAGATTTGCCCGATGACCAAACCTACAAGCGATTGTTCCGCAACCCCGAAGACCGCGTACTGGGCGGTGTGGCAGGCGGTCTGGCGGCATACTTTGGCGTAGATGTACTCGTTGTTCGGCTGCTGTTTGTGTTGGGTATTTTCTTGGGCGGCGTGGGCATCATCACCTACCTGATTTTCTGGATGATTACACCCGAGGCGAAAACCCTCACCGACAAAATGCAGATGGAAGGCGAGCCTGTTACCCTTTCCAATATTGAGCGTAAGATTAAAGAAGGCTTAGACATAGACCCCGAACAGCAGGAAGAAAATACTTTCGTCAAAATTCTGCTCTTTCCGTTTCGCCTGCTGTCGCTGATTATTGCCTCGCTGACGAAGATTGTGCAGCCTTTTGGCTACTTTTTGGGGCAGTTGCTGCGCGTAGTGGCTGCGCTGGCGATGGTGGTTGTGGCAGGTCTCAGCATCTTTGCGTTGGTGATTGTTTTCAGCACGCTGATGGGCATGGCTTATACCGACTTCCGCGTAGATAATATTCCGCTGAGTGTTTTCAGCAACAGCGTACCGGTACCGGGCATTGTGGCGCTTTTTATCACCATTATTATACCGATGATTGCGCTGGGCATTGCCGGGCTGTCGCTGCTTGCACGCCGTAGAATAGTCAGCTCTGTGGCGGCTTGGTCGCTTTTCGGCATATGGATTTCGGGCATTGCACTCACCTCAGCCATTATTCCTTCCGTATTGCAACAATGGCAGGCTGAGGAAATCTTGCGCACCGAACAGGTGTTTTCAGCTATCGCAACGCCCTTTGTGTTGAAAATCAATAATCTATCAGAAAATAAGTTTGATAGGGTAGAACTAACCATTAAGGGCTATGAAGGCAACGAAATGAAATTGGTGCGCATGGCGAAGGCTCGCGGCAGCGATGCGCAAAATGCACTGGAAAATGCGCGAATGGCACGCTACAACGCCGTTCAACAGGCAAACCTGATTCAGTTTGACCAAGGCTACGGGCTGGATGCCAATGCCGTTTTTCGCGGACAACATATCAACTTAGAACTGCTGGTACCGTATGGGCAGGAGTTTATCATGCACCCTAATTTGGGGGGTATCCTGCGCCATACGCTCTACCCGCACGGCTATGATGCCGGAGATTTAAACCCCAACCACCGCTGGAAGTTTACCGAAGAAGGTTTAAAATGCATCAACTGCCCCCCAAAAGAGGAAAATACTGAACTCGTAGCACAAGAAATAGGTATCCATGCCGGACGTTACACCAACTACTCCGATTTCAGCAAGTTGCTGCTCGTTGGCGATTACGATGTCAAAATCAGCCGTAGCAACCGCTTTCAGGTGGTGATAGATGCCGACCATGCGCGGGCGACAAACCATATCAGCATATTACAAGAAGGCGATTTGCTGAAAATTATCAACAAGGCAACGAGCGAAGAGTTACAAAATGTCCGCGTGATAATCAACCTGCCCAAACTTTCCGCGCTGTCGGTAAAAGGTCAGGGCGAGGTGAAAGTGGCCGAGTTCAAAACCAAAGATTTTGACCTGCAATTAGACGGCGATATTAACTGCGAAGCAAATATTAAGGCGCAAAATATCAAAACAGCAATCAACGGCAAGTCAGTATTGCAATTGGACGGAGCAGCCAATACCCTGATTATCAATACCTCACAAAAATCAGATTGCGATGCATTTGATTTAAAAGCAAAAGAAGTTATTGCCACCGCCACCGACAACAGCAGCATAAAAGTCTATGCTGACCGAAAATTATTGATGAACACAACAGGGCAAGCGGAAATCAGCTACAAGGGCAGCCCCAAAGTGGTACAAACCAACCGCGATTAGCCGTATTTTTGTGCATGATTCGCTCTGTACTTGCCAAACCTTTTGCCGCCTACATTGTCGCACGTCAGCGGCAGTGGGCGGCTCACCCTGTTGAAACGCAGATGGCTGTTTTAAAGTCATTGGTCAAAAAAGCCAAGCGCACACAGTTCGGCACCGACCACGACTTTGAATGGATACGCACCTACGAGGATTTCAAAAAGCGCGTCCCCATTCGCGACTATGAGGAACTGAAGCCTTACATTGAGCGCATTTTAGAAGGCTGGAATGATGTACTCTGGCCTGGCAAGCCTGCTTACTTCGCCAAAACTTCCGGCACAACATCGGGCACGAAGTACATCCCTTTATCGCGCGAGTCAGTGCCCTACCACATCAACAGCGCTCGCGACGCGCTGATGTGCTATGCGCACGAAACAGGCAATTTTGATTTTTTAGACCGCAAGCTGATTTTCCTTTCGGGAAGCCCTGAGCTGGATACGAAGGCAGGCATCCTGACGGGCAGGTTGTCGGGCATTGTGAATCACCATGTGCCGGCTTGGCTGCGCAGCAACCAGATGCCAAGCTACCAGACCAACTGCATAAAAGATTGGGAGGAAAAGTTAGAGCGCATCATAGAAGAAACCCTCCATGCCGATATGTCGCTCATTTCGGGCATTCCGCCTTGGGTGCAGATGTATTTCGACCGGATTCAGGTGCGCACAGGCAAAACTATCAGCAAGGTATTCCCGAATTTTTCGGTATTTGTTTACGGCGGGGTAAACTTTGAGCCGTACCGCGCTAAACTGTTTGCCTCTATCGGCAAACCAATTGCGAGTGTGGAAACCTACCCGGCTTCCGAAGGCTTCATTGCCTATCAGGACAGCCAGACCGAGCCGGGGCTGTTGCTGCTGCTCAACCACGGCATTTTCTATGAGTTCATCCCTGCCGAAGATTATTTCAAGCCCAATCCGCGCCGTTTGCACATCGGCGAAGTAGAATTGGGCGTAAATTATGCTCTTATTATGAACACCAATGCAGGGCTTTGGGGCTATTCCATCGGCGATACGGTCAAATTTATCAGCAAAAATCCGTACCGTTTAGTGGTATCGGGGCGCATCAAGCATTTTATTTCCGCTTTCGGCGAACACGTCATCGGCGAAGAGGTGGAAAAAGCCATGCAATATGCCTTGCAAAGGCATCCCGAAACTGCTGTAACCGAGTTTACGGTTGCCCCGCAAGTGAACCCGACCGAAGGACTGCCCTACCACGAGTGGCTGATTGCTTTTGCCCATGTGCCGCAAAACCCCGAACAGTTTGCGCAGGACTTAGACGACCGTTTGCGCCAACTGAACGTTTACTACGACGACCTGATTACGGGCAGCATTTTGCGCCGATTGGTCATTACCCCCTTGGAAGAAAGCGCATTCATTGGTTACATGAAATCGCTGGGCAAATTGGGCGGCCAAAACAAAGTGCCGCGCCTGAGCAATACCCGCGACATCGCAGATGCTTTGCAGCGGTTCAGGGTGTAAAAATAATTTTGTCCTTTGTGGCAAACCAAAAGTTTAACCGCAAAGGACAAGCACTAACAAATCAATCGCACCACTAATTCAGAGAAAAAGCTGTTTGTATTTTGGTTACTGCATTGTGGAAAGTCAGCAGTGCGATTTTAGACTCCATAAACCGACTGAGCGGCAGGTTGTTAATCATAATCAGCACTTCCAGTTCCGATTCGGCATTCACAATTGCCCACAATTTGCCACTGTCCAATGAGAGTGAATAGGAAGCGATTTTATCCGCCGCCATCAAACGATTGACCTCCGTGCGTTGCGCGGGAATTAATGCCGTAAACTCCGGGCTGAATTCCGCAGGAAGCGTGAAATCCACCATGTACTGTTGTTTTTCAGGCATAATCGTTATTTTTCGGTTATCTCTGATTGCATAACTAAAATTATATCCCGTTAGTTTCAATGCTATCAGATACAAATGACTATGCATCCGGACAAACTGCATTTCCCTTCGCGGGAAAGCGATATACAACGCATCAGGCCGCAATTGCCAATAGCAACCACCGACAGCATGAGCGATATAGAGCGATTTCAGACCGAAACGCTCCGCCCTGTGCTGAAAATGCAGCATGATTTATTGAAGGCCATTTTTGCGGATTACCTCATCCAACAAAAGGTAAAGCCGCAGACACTCTCTGCCGACCGGTACACGGACTTTGTCTATCAGGCACTCACTAAAGACCAAGCCCTGAAAAACATCTTGCCGGGCACTGTCGTAGGGCAGTTTACGATAGAGGAATACCATTTTTACAAAGCCAACCGTCAGGAAATTGCCAAGCGGCTGATGAAATTTATAGCTAAACGAATTGCGGAAAATTAATCTACAACAAAGCAGACCATGACAGACGACAAAATTGACCTGAACAAACTTTCCACCCTTCCGCCTGACAATGTGAAAGAAAAACAGATTCGCCAGCAAACCGTCGAGTTGCTGCAACAACTCAAATACTTTCAGGCAAAACTCTACGCCAAACCAAATACGCTGCCGTACTGGTAATTATTCAGGGCATGGATGCTTCGGGCAAAGACAGGGCTGTAAAAATGTGTTTTCAGGTGTCAATCCGGCGGGCTGCCGTGTGAAATCGTTCAAAGTACCTACCGAAGAAGAGCGAAAACACGACTTCCTGTGGCGGGTGCATCGCGAGTGCCCCGAAAAAGGCATGATTCAGATTTTCAACCGCTCTCACTAAGAGGATACGTTTGGTGCCTTCGGTTTACAAATTGTTAGATAAGGACGTTATCAAAAAGCGATTGGGCGCTATCAATGCCTTTGAAAAACTACTCAAAGACCATGATACTATTATCTTCAAATTCTATATTTGCACGTGTCGGAAAAAGAGCAGCTCGAGCGCATCAATGAGTGACTCACCGACCCCATGAAGCACTGGAAATACCAAGAAGAGGATATTGTAGAAACGCGCCATAGAGAAGAATACATTCGCATTTATGAAAAAATTTTCAGGGACTGCAACGAAGTGCCTTGGACAATTGTGCCAAGCGATAAAAACTGGTATAAAAACTACTGCATCCTCCACACCATTGTCAAAGAATTAAGCCGCTACGACATCCGCTATCCGCATGCATATTAAGCAGTTAAACGGCTATTCTTCCATTGCAGAATACGCTGCGCATTTTTCTAACGATTCTTTTCTTTGCATGCTAACTTTTAAGCACTCCACAATAAAAAATGCTTTAATTTGCTTATTTACCGCAAGACATGAAAATTCTTATGCGCTTGTATGCTGACGGTGGGTTAGGAATTGTTCGCACAAATGTGGATGCCGGTAGAATAGGCATTGAACGGAGGTTTTTTGAGAGCGGCGATACGAGTTCGCACTTTTTTTTGTAGTATTACGGATAGTTCACCACATTAACCATTGTCATAACAATAATAACGTCTCACCAACTCATTTGAGCCATATGAAATACGATGCCATTACCCTTTCTATCCTCTGGTCGCGGCTGCTGGCGATTGTGGACGAAGCCGGAACAACGCTGCAACGCACGGCATTTTCTACCGTAACGCGCGAAAGCAACGATTTTGCCGTAGTGTTGATGAACCGTCGCGGGCAGTCGGTAGCGCAGTCCAGCATCAGCGTGCCGTCGTTTTTAGGTGTATTGCCCATGCTCACGCAGGTGCTGCTGAAAGACTATTTCCCTACGGAAAGTTGGCAAGAAGGCGATGTGGTGATGACCAACGACCCTTGGCTGTGTGCAGGGCATAAGCCTGACATCGGCTTAGTATCGCCCATTTTCAGAAAAGGCAAACTCATTGGCTTCATCGGAACGATTGCGCACTCACCCGACATGGGCGGCAGCCTCTGGGGGGCAGGCGCACGCGACCTCTACGAAGAAGGGCTGATGGTGCCGCCTACCAAACTTTACGAAGCCGGCAAACCCAATGAAACGCTTTTCCGCCTGATAGAATCCAACGTGCGGGCTGCGCGCCAAACGCTGGGCGACATCCGCGCGCAAGTGGCAGCCAACGACCAAGGCATCCGCTCGCTGCAACGGCTCATGGATGAAATGGACATGGAAGACATAGAAGCACTCTCCGAACAAATCATTGAGGCAACCGAAAAAGCCATGCGCGAAGCCATCGCCAAAGCACCCGACGGCACTTACCGCTATTCCTACGATGCCGACGGCGACGGATTGGATGAACCCGTGCATATTGAGTGTGCCATTACCATCAAAGGAGATGAAATTTTGGTGGACTACACAGGCACTTCCGGTGCGCACTCGCTGGGTATTAATGCCGTGCAAAACTACACCTACGCCTACACCGCCTACCCGATTAAATGTACGTTCAGCCCCGATGTGCCTAACAACGAAGGGGCTTTCCGTGCCATCAAGGTAAGCGCACCTAAAGGCTCGCTGTTGAATGCGCAAAAGCCCGTGCCGCTGGGGGCTCGTAACATCACGGGTAACATCCTTTTTGCGCCCGTATTCGGGGCACTTTCGCAAGCCGTGCCGATGCAGGTACAGGCGGACTGTGGCAGTGCCTGCTGGTGTATCGTGCTCAACGGGCAACACACCGACCGCAAAAAGCCCGATGCCACTTTTGTGGAATATTTCTTCCTAAACGGCGGCTACGGTGCACGCCCCGATGCCGACGGGCCGCATGTGTTGAGTTTCCCGACCAACGTGGCCAACGTTCCGATTGAGGTGTTGGAAAACGATGCGCCCGTATTGGTAACGGAAAAATCGCTGCGCCCCGGTACAGGTGGTGCAGGCAAATATCGCGGCGGATTGGGGCAGCGTTTCAGCTTCAAAATGATTGGCAAAGAGCCGATTAACATTTCCATCCTGACCGAAAAAACCAAGACGGAAGCGCACGGACTTTGTGGCGGAAAGAATGGCAGCGGCGGCAGCATCCGCATTGTGCCCGAGCGATTCGTACCACCCAAAGGACTGACCAAACTCTACCCGGGCGATGAACTGATTTTAGACCTACCCGGCGGTGGCGGCTTTGGCGACCCTGCCGAACGCGATGCAGAAGCCATTGCACGCGATAAAGCACTGGGATATGTGTGAAAACACATCTTTGGGGATTGCATTTTTCCGATATGGATGTATTCGTAGGTATATAGGGCGCACCTTGTTCCTGCATTATTTGCAAAATGATTGGATTATCTATGAATTTTTTGCATCCTTCAATCAAACAAGAATTTTCTAGGATTCCATCTTGCGGTTTACATTCTATCAGGAATCACAAAATCCGAATTTCGGATTCAAGCGCTTATATCTTTACCCCCATTACCAAAATATCATCCAATTGCGGGTTCGTGCCCATCCAATCTTCCAAATAGTTGGCGAGAAGTGTTTTCTGTGTCTCGGCAGGCTGCCTGTGCATACTGAAAAGGAGTTGCTTAAATGCGCGGGCTGTCAATTTGGTATTGTTTTCGCCGCCGAACTGGTCTTTATAGCCATCGGTGAAGAGGTAGAAGGTTGTAGGCATTTCGGTAGTAATGATATGGCGGGTAAAAATGCGGTCTTGCTCGCGCTGCAAACCGCCAATCGGTACGTTATCGCCCTTAATTTCCAGCAGTTGGTTATGCTGGCAGTAAACAATGGAGGTTCTGGCACCCGAAAAAGTCAGCTTTCTGCCTGTTTCATCAATCACGCACAGGGCAATGTCCATGCCGTCGCGGTTTTGGGTAATTTCCTGCTTCAATGCCTGGCGGATGCGCTGGTGCATCAGGCTTAATATCTGGTCGGGTTCGGTAAAGCCTTTTTGATTGATAATTTCGTTTAGAATATTAATGCCTATCATGCTCATAAATGCCCCGGGTACGCCATGCCCGGTACAATCCACCGCTGCAAGCAATATTTTACCGTCCTTTTCCTGCAACCAGTAGAAGTCGCCACTGACAATGTCGCGCGGACGAAAGAATACAAAAGAGTTGGGCAAACAGCGGCTAATTTCTGCCAAATCGGGCAGCATGGCGCTCTGAATTCGGCTGGCATAGTTGAGGCTGGCCATTATTTTTTCGTTATTCTTCTGAATGCTTGCGCGCTGGCGGGCAATTTCGCCAAAGGCATTGGCATTTTCTAGCGCAATGGCTACGTAAATGGCAAGGTTGCGCAGCAGGTTCAGGTCGTAGTCGTTGTAGGCGTGAGCCTGAAAACTTTGCACCGTCAAAATGCCAATCATGGTGTTTTTGGTACGCAAGGGTATATAGACAAGCGACTGCGGATGTGCACCTGACTCGGGAAGGTCTGCCATCGGGTATTGAGCGGACTCCTGCTCCCAATGATTGATGACAAGTTCGCGCTCATTTTTGACTGCATAAACGGCAAGGGTTTGGGGGTTATCGAGCGAATAACTGAAAGTGGGCAAGCGCTCGTCGTTTTTAATAACGCCCACAAACTCGAGCGTGTTGGTTTCGGGGCGCAGAATACCGATTCCGAACGTATCGGCATCCATCAAGTCGTTTACGCGTCGGTACACCTGCTCGGCGATTTTATCGGCATCCAGATAGCTGCTGATGGTTTTACCGATTTCACTCAGTCGTTTCACGTCGTCAAAAGCATCTTCCAATTCGTGCTTTTGCCGTTCTATTTCTTCTTTTTGTGCCAAAACCTCTGCTGTTCGCTCCTGCACGGTATTTTCCATGCTTTCATAGAGCAAGGCATTGTCAAGTGCGATGGTCGTATAAACGCCCATGTTGCGAATGATGCTGAGTTGTACCTCGTTAAAGCTCTCTTGTTGCGGGCTTTGAATCACCAGTACACCAAGCGGCTTTTCTTTTGCCATCATAAATAAGCCGACAACCGTTTGCGGATTTTCTTCGGCAAAGAATGGTACGAGCGATTGCGTATTTTCGGTTGCCCATTGGCTACTGATGATTTTTTGCTGATGCAGGAAAATATGCACCGCCACGTGTGCCGTGTCCGTATCGAGGCTGAGTTGGATGCCCTCCACCCATGCGCCATTGTGATACCCTCTGGCAATCAGGCGATTGTAGCGGTCGGCAATGCAGACCATAAGGGTCGGCAGTACCATTTCGGTGCTCAGTTCTTCATAAAGCACGCGGATGAGTTCTTCCACATCCAATACCGCACTGATGCGCTGCCCCATTTTTCGAAGGGTAATTAGGCGGATGTTGGAGGCTTGCAGCGCTTCTTTTTGGTGCTCTACCTCATCGGTGCGCTTGTAAAACATTTGCAACAGGTAGGCAAAGTTTTTGGAGAGTTGCCCTATCTCATCGTTGGTTTCTGCCTGAAAAAACTGTTTGCTGCGGTCAAAGTCGCTTTCCACTACTTCACGGATGGCATTGGAAAGTGAACGCAAGGGGCGGCTGATACTGCGCATCAGGAAAAAGCCGAGTGAAAACATCAACCCCAGCAACAACGCAAACAACACAAGTTGAGTAATGCGTAAATTGTTGCTCATGGTCTGCGCACGGGCTTCAATGGTGCTGTCAATTGCGGCGATGCGTTCTTCTATACGGGCGGAAATCAGCATGAGCTCATTCTGCAACCCCCCTTGTCCGGGTGCACCGATAATACGCTGATTTTCAACAAGTTTATCTAAACTTTTGCGGTACTGTTCCAATGAGCTGACCACAAACTCGCGCCCGACGGGTTCGCGGATAGTCTTAACGGCATTGGCTTCCAGCGAGTCGGCAAGTACTTTAATGCGACCAACGTAGGCCGGGTTTTTTTGTATGAGAAAGTCCTTTTCCAGCTTTCTGATATTGGCTATCAGCAGTTCGTTGAGGTTATAGCCCGAGTTCACTACGCGGTTAATGGCGGCCTGTATCTCTCCTTCAAGCCCGAAGTTTTTGAACCCGCGTTTTTTCTGCATCATAACCAAACTGTCAAAAACCGCGCGGAACAGGTCTATATCATTGGTGATGCTGTCCAATGCAATATCTACAGATGCATCTTTCAGCATTGGGTTTTGCCTCAAACCTGCCAAATTTTCTTTAATTTCGTCCAAAACCGCGCTATGCTGAGCTACGAGGGCACTATTTCCTGTTTCGTAGAACGCAGGATTAATGGTTTCAATAATGTAAAAGTCTTTTTCTAATTTAGCTGCTCGTTCTATTTTCAGGTTCATTTGGCGGAGCACATCGGTAAGCTGGCGCACGCGTCGTTGGCGCGCATCAAACCAAAACATGACCGACACCATCAGCAGGGTAATAGAAGCAAATATCCCCAGAGACAGCCACAGCCGAAAGCGAATCGTAGTATGTGCAAGCAGCATTACATTATTGCAAAGCGTGGATTATTTAGCATTATTAATATTACCAGCCGGGATGAATCCTTTGTGAACAACAGCCTTTTGCCCCAAAGAGGAAAGCGCAAAATCTATAAAACCCTTCACTTTATCCTCCTGACTTTTCAGGTAATACAAGTACAGCGGGCGAATGAGCGGATAGGTTTTATTCAGGGCTGCTTTGAAAGACGGCAGCACAAAATTGCCTCCGTTTCCGGCAGATACGGCAATGGGTTTTACGATTTCCTCCAAATAACCGATACCCACAAATCCGATGGCCCCTGTATTTTGGCTTACAGCCTGAATAACGGCAGAAGTGCCGGAACAAACTTTTGCATTGTTCGGAAACAATTTTTTTTTGGTGATGATGTCCTTTACAAACTCGTTCGTACCGGATGTGGATTCACGGATAATCAACAGAATAGGGCGGTCTTCGCCACCTACCTGTTTCCAGTTTGTAATTTCTCCGCTGAAAATACCCGCCAGTTGGGTTTGGGTTAATCGGCTTACTTTGTTGTCGGGGTGCACGATAAAAGATAATGCATCATATGCGATAATTACTTCCGAGTAGGGCTTTTCCTTAGAAGTAAAATTATTTTTTTCGTTGATATGCAAACTGCGTGAGGCCATGGCTATATCGGCTTTCCCTTCTATAAGAGCGCTAATGCCCGCATTACTCCCCCCGCCTTCAGAAGCTACGCCTTTGCCGTATAAGTCGGTAATTTCGTGTACCAGCGGGTACATGGTATCACTGCCTTTAATTTTAACGGTTTGAGCAAGAGCTGTTCCTGCCATCCAGCACCCGCAAATAATACCAATCAAATAGTTGCGCTTTACCATACTCACCATAGTCTTAAAAGTTTTTGCCGTTGCAATTCAACCGCAAAGTACTTTCAAAAGAACCGCTGATCACACGATTTGTATGTAATAACTTATAAACTTTGTGTTAAGAAAATTAGAAATGTATGCGACAGTTTTTTGCCGTAACAGATTACAATGGTACACCTGCGCACATAGCTTTGCTTGTGATGCGCGTCGGCTTCGGCTTGCCGATGCTACCGCACAGGTTTGCCAAATGGCAGCGGCTCAGTGCCGGCGAAACGAGCTTGGCCGACCCGATTGGCATCGGGGAGTATCCTTCGCTGCTGCTGGCCGTTTTTGCAGAAGTTATTTGCTCGGTATTGCTAACGCTGGGGCTGCTGCATTGGCTTGCATTGCTGCCACTCATCATACTGACGACCGTAGCAGCGTTTATTGTTCATGCCCAAGACGCACTGGATGTGAAAGAGCACGCACTGCTGTATCTTTTTGCCTACCTGCACATGTGGTGGTTGGGTGCGGGCAAATACTCATTGGATGCGCTGCTGTTTGGCCTGCGGAAAATGTAGTTTTGAAGCATCAACTCATTCTCAACGCTTTAGTATATCCCATAATAAACTGTCGCATGGGCAGAGCAGATAGCATTTTTAACTGTAAAAGTATCGCCTGTTTTTTTAGCAAGTTCTGCAGGCGGAATGCCGTGCGAGGTATCTGCAAAAGTGCCCATTGCACCGCAAGGCTGCACAGTTACTGTGGCAAGCCGGCCGCAACACTTACTTTGAGGCAGTCCATTTTGGACTCGCGTTACATATAGCTCGTATTTTGCGAAAGCGGTATTTCCACATCTATTTGGTCGGGCGAAGGTTACGATGCTTTTTTAACCGAGCCGCTGCACACCAAATTAGACATATTACCGCGAACAACCTTGATGGTAAGCTCTGCCGCATCGGAGCTATTAGGCATGGCTATTTTAGGCACAACCATTGGTTATTAAGAGTATATCTTACATTTTCATTTTCATAAAAAATTCTACATTTTCTGAATTAAGCCGTTTTTCCAGCCACTGCCTGAGCGTTTCTATTCTTTCTTTGGATAAATTTTTATTGGCTTCTAAATTGACGATATAAGTTTTGGTGCTGTCTTTCAAGCGTGTGTAGTCGTTGATAGTTACCGAAGCAAATTCTTTGTATTGCACCAAAATTTCTTCCTCTATTTGTTTATACATCGCTTTTTGCTCTCTGAACTTTCCAATTTCTTTGCGAAGGCTATCAATCAAAACTTGTTTCTGAGAGAGTTCTCGGCTCACGAAATTCATTTTTTCTTCACTACTATTATTTTCTAAACGAAATGAAAGTGTATTTTTAACGCGTAAATCTACATTTTCTAAGCCATAAAGTTTCATTTTAGTTTTTAAATTTTCTTCATCTTCTTTACTGATACCTTTCCCGCCAATCGTTATGGCTATTTGTTTTCGGCTGAAATCTGATTTTTTTTCTAAAATAAAGCTATTTTCAAAGTTAAATTCAGCCTCTATAAATTTTTTGGCTCTAATACTAAATTTTTCGGCTTCTATAAGCCGATAGCCCAAATAAACACTGGGTAGTAGTGTAAGAATAGTTACCCAAACGACGGCTCTTTTCAAAAATTTTTCTAATTTAGAATTGCTAATTTCTTGGGTAGGGAATTTGAGCAAGCGTATAGCCACATAAGTAGCCAAACTAATAAAAACCGAATTGATAAGAAACAAATAAAAAGCTCCAAAAAAGAAACTCCATTGTTGGGTGGCAATGCCAAAACCTGCCGTGCAAAGGGGGGGCATCAGGGCGGTGGCGATAGCGGCTCCTTGCAAGGCGTTGCCTTTCTGCTTGCTCGTGATAGCCGTAATGCCTGCCAAACCTCCAAAAAAGGCTATCAGTACATCATAGATATTGGGCGAGGTACGAGCCAAAAGTTCTGAATGAGCTTCATTGAGTGGCGAAATCATAAAATAAAGCGTAGAAGCTATTAAGCTCACACCCACCGAAAAAGCTAAATTTTTGAGCGAAAGACGAATAAGAGTAAAGTCATACGTACCGACACCCAGACCAATGCCCATTATGGGACCCATCAGTGGCGAAATCAGCATTGCCCCAATAATTACTGCTGTCGAATTGACATTTAAGCCCACCGAAGCCACTACAATCGCAAAAACCAAAACTAATAGGTTCGTCCCACTGAAAACCACTCCCTTAGTGATAGTTTCAGTGATTTGCTCATAATCTTCTTGTTCTTCCGATAGTTGAAAGTATTTTAACATAATTTTTGTTTTGTTGATGAAGAAATGAATCAATTAATTCAGGACTTATGTACTTTAATATTAGATAGTATTTTTTATATTTCAAAAAATAAAAAAAGATATAAACTTTTCTAATATAAAGTGCTTTTTTGCACAATTCAATAGCAATATTTTACTAAACTTCCCAACTCAAAGGGAGTGCATAAAATTAGCTGCCGGTATGAAAACTATTTCTCCTGATGCTATATTTAATCACTTAATGCGGGAGTCTTATGAGCCAAGAGGCTTGTCTTTACACATACACATAAGAGACCTGCTGTTTTTATCAGGGAACACGTAGCACATTGTAGAAGCCTTGTAGCGATGTTTCTAAGAATTATCGGGTTTATCATTGCTCAAACGAGCATCATAAAAAAGTAACAAAAGGGCCTTGTTTAGTAACGGTATCTTATGCAAATACATATAAGGGTATCGTTTGCCTTATCAGTAAAGAAGTGATAAAACAAACTGCTATTTATTCGGATAAATTTGCTCAAAAATTTCTTTGATCGATACCTTACACAAGTTTAGAGTACATAAGTCCTAAATTAGTTGTATAATTTACAGATAATTTGAAGCCAATAACCAACTTACAGGAGATGTTTTTCCTGCCTAAACCCATCCAACTCTATGCTGTTAGGACTGAATATATTTGAACTCACCCTCCCTCTGACCGACCCCATCCTACGCTTTCTGATTATCCTTTGCATCATTCTGTTTGCGCCTATTTTGCTCAATAAAATACGCATTCCGCATTTGCTGGGGCTGATTATTGCCGGAGCGTTCATAGGCCCCAACGGGCTTCATCTGATGAACCGAGACAGCAGCATTATCATCCCGGGCACAACGGGGCTGCTTTATATCATGTTTTTGGCAGGTTTGGAAATAGACTTGGCAGATTTCCGAAAAAATGCTTCCAAAAGTGTTGTTTTTGGTGCTTACACGTTCATCATACCTATGATTTTAGGCACCCTGGGCGGGCTGTATCTGATGGGCTTTTCGCTGCCAACGTCGGTTTTGCTAGCCAGCATGTTCGCATCGCATACCCTGCTCGCCTATCCGTTGGTGAGCAAACTTGGCGTTGCCAAAAACCGTGCTGCAACCATCACCGTCGGAGGTACGGTAATTACCGATACGCTCGCACTCCTTGTGCTGGCCATTATTGTAGGTATGACTAACGGCGCAATGGGTTGGCAATTTTGGATAAAGATATCGGTTTCCATCGTTGTTTTCGGTGCTTTGGTATTGGTCGGATTCCCTGTTATCAGCCGATGGTTTTTCAAGCGTTTCGAGGAAAATATTTCGCAGTATATTTTCGTACTTGTGATGATGTATTTAGGTGCAGTTTTGGCAGAACTTGCCGGCATCGAGGGCATTATCGGGGCTTTTTTGGCAGGTTTGGCACTCAACAGATTGATACCACACACCTCCCCACTGATGAATCGCATAGAGTTTGTGGGTAACGCAATTTTTATCCCCTTTTTCTTGATTGGCGTAGGGATGCTCATTGACTTTCGCGCCTTTATTAAAGACTGGGAAACCATCAAAGTAGCCGTTTTTATGACCGTTACTGCCAATGTGGCCAAGTATTCAGCCGCATGGCTTACACAGCAGACTTTCCGATTCAACTTAGACGAGCGCCAACTGATTTTCGGATTGAGCAACGCACAGGCAGCCGCAACGCTGGCAGCGGTTTTGGTAGGCTACAATATTGTTTTGGGACAAACCGAAACGGGAGAGCCCATCCGCCTGTTGAGCGATGCGGTTTTGAATGGAACCATTCTGATGATTCTTGTAACCTGTACGGTTGCCTCATTTGCGGCACAAAAAGGCGCTAAAAACATTGCCCTACAAGAGCAAAGCGAAGGCAGCACCGAAACTTCCGAAGAACCGCAAGAGCGCATCCTCATCCCATTGCGCAACCCCGAAACAACCGAAGAGTTGGTGCAGCTCAGTCTGGCTATCAAATCCAAAAACAACCGGCGCGGCCTTTATGCGCTAACGGTTATCAACAGCTTGGAAGCAGATGAGGCCGCCGAGAGAAACGCCCGCAAAGTATTAGAAAAAGCAGTAACCGTAGCAGCAGCTACCGACACCTATATGAACCAACTGCTGCGCTACGACCAAAACGTATCCAGCGGCATTACAGGCATCATCCGCGAACATAAAATCACCGACATGATACTGGGGCTTCATCAGCAACAAACTCTTTCCGACAGTTTCTTAGGAACGCTTACCGAAGGAATTTTGGCCAAAAACAATGTGACAACCCTGATTTGCAAGACCATACAGCCCTCAGCAACCATCCGACGTTACTTGGTCATCATTCCTGAAAAAGCAGAGGAAGAAATCGGGTTTACCTTATGGCTCAACCGCATCCGCAGCTTAGGAAAAAATACAGGAGCTAAACTGATTTTCTACGGCTCTCCCGAAGTGCTCCAATATGCCCGCGATATGCAGCGGCAGCAAATGATAGATTGCGACTTTGTAACCTTTACCGATTGGGAAGATTTCCTGATTCTTTCCCGCGATATGAAGCCCAATGACGGTATGATAATCATAATGAGCCGCAAAGACCACCCCTCATACAACAGCAACATGAACAAAATTCCTCACTACCTGAACAAGTATTTTAAACAGCATAATTTTATTCTTGTGTTCCCCATGCAGTCGGGGGTGCAAGAGATAGGCGATGCCAACACGACTTATCCTATTGTTTCTACCAGACCGATAGAAACAATAAACGAAATTGGTAAAACTATTCGAAAACTATTCAGAAAAAAACGACGCAAATAATGAAGTTGCAAAAGCGCAAATGGTTGTTACTGATATTGGGTGTTTTTTCGGGGCTGATTATCTGGCAATGGGACTTGCTGCAATACGGACTGATGCAGGCACGGGGGCAGTTGAAAATTTTGTGGAAAGCGCGCCCGATTGAAGAAGTGCTTACCGACACAAATTTCCCCGATTCGCTGAAACAAAAGTTGCAACTCATTCAGGAAATCCGTCGCTTTGCCGAAGACAGCATCGGCCTGAATCCTTCCAAAAATTACACAACTTTCTACGACCAACACGGAAAGCCCATTTTGTGGGTATTAACCGCCTGCCCACCCTATGAGTTGAAAGCCTACGAGTGGCGATTTCCGCTGTTGGGCAGTTTTTCTTATAAAGGCTTTTTTGAGTTGCCCAAAGCCGAAGCCGAAGAGCAGCGCATGAAAGCACTAGGCTACGATACAGACATCGATGAAGTGCCGGGCTGGAGCACACTCGGCTGGTTCAAAGACCCTGTTCTGTCTAACTTTCTGAGGCGCAGCCCCGGTCATTTGGCTGATTTGATTATCCACGAACTGACACACGGCACCCTGTATGTGCCTGATAATGTGGACTATAACGAAAATTTGGCCAACTTTGTCAGCTATCAGGGGGCTTTAATGTTTTTGCGCTATAAATACGGCGAAAACTCGCCTGAACTGCAACACTACGTCCACAGTATGAGCGATAAAAAGCGATTTATCCGCTTTGTTTTACAAGCTGCAAAAAGTTTAGATTCACTCTACGGCAGTTTCCCTCCCGACATGGCCGACAGCAAAAAAGCCGCCGCCAAACAACAGCACGTAGAGCGAATTGTACATGCTTTGGACACGGTCAAGTTTGCATCAGACCGCTACCGCAACTACTTTGCAGACTTTACGCCCAACAATACCTTCTTCATGGAGTTTATTCGCTACAACGAGCAGCAAAACGCCTTTGAAGAAGAGTTTTACCAAAAATTCGGCGGCGATTTTAAAAAATACTGGAAGCATCTGAAAGCAACCTATCCTTCGCTATGAAACATCCTGAGGTTCAACTGATTGTATCGTCCGATGGTTCGCACACACTCTACCGCCCCGATATAGGCGAGTTTTACCATTCGCGCTACGGTGCGCTGGGCGAATCGCGGCAAGTGTACGTGCGCTATGGACTGGAAGAGGCTATCAGCAGATGCGCACTGCGGCAGGTGCGGGTGCTGGAACTCGGCTTTGGCACGGGACTGAACGTGCTGGCAGTCATTGAGTTCTTGCTGCAACACCCTGAAATTGAGGTGAGTTACACCACCTTAGAGCCCCTGCCGCTGGCACAGAACGTATTGGCGCAGTTGAACTACACCGAGCAACTGCCCGATGCGGTCGCTGCTTATTTTGATAAAATCCATGCGGCTGCGTGGGAAACTCCGCAACAGATTTTGCCGAATTTGCAACTCATCAAGTCGGAGAAAGGCTGGCAGGAAGCAGCCTTTGCAGCAGACAGTTTTGATGTGATTTTCTACGATGCCTTTGCGCCCGAAAAGCAACCAGAACTTTGGGAAAAGCCCAATTTTGAGCTTGCCTTTCAATGGCTGGCTAAGGGCGGCATCCTGACAACTTATTGCTCAAAATCGGTTGTCATCCATAGCCTGAAAGCCATTGGTTTTCAGGTAGAAAAACTATCGGGAAGGCCATTCAAGCGCGAGGTTACGCGGGCAGTGAAAAGTACATATACACAAACCTGACAGTTCTTCTCAAGGCCTGCTAGGGTTTGTGTATATCCGCCAATAATTAAGCGTTCCGAAAAATGATTGAACTAATTTCATAAAACCACAAAAAGCAATGCTCAAAGACAGATTTTTACTGAACGGCAAAGTCGCCGTTATTACAGGGGCCAGCAAAGGCATCGGCGAAGCTATGGCGGAAATTATGGCAGAAGCCGGCGCAAAAGTCGTTATCAGCAGCCGCAAGCAAGAAGCAGTAGATGAGGTTGCCAACGCACTGAAAGCCAAAGGTTACGAAGCCATAGGCGTGGCCTGCAACGTAGGCGATGCTGCACAACGGCAGCAACTGATAGAAAAAACAATGGCAGCCTTCGGCGGCATAGATATTCTGGTAAATAATGCCGCTACGAACCCCGTATTCGGCCCCGTAGTGAATACCGACAGCTCCGCTTTTGACAAAATTATGGACATCAACGTCAAAGCACCTTTCGAGCTGGGCAAAATGGTATTGCCCATTATGCAACAGCGCGGCGGCGGCTCTATCATCAACATCAGCAGCATTGGCGGGCTGACCCCCGAGCCGGGATTGGGCATTTACAGCGTGAGCAAATCCGCCCTTATTATGCTCACCAAAGTAATGGCCAAAGAATGGGGCAGAGCAGGTGTGCGCGCCAACGTCATTTGCCCGGGGCTGATTCAAACCAAATTCAGCGAAGCCCTTTGGAAAAATGAGGAACTGTTGAGCAAATCTATCAAACATTTGCCCATTCAGCGCATTGGGCAACCCGAAGACCTTGCCGGTATTGCGCTGTATCTGGCCTCAGAAGCCGGCGCTTATACCACAGGGTCCGTCTTTTCAGTAGATGGTGGCTATGTTTGCTGATAAAACAATAAAGTTAAATACTTTTACATAACATCTGTTTTTGCAACTAATTAGCCATGGCTTATTTTGGAGTACCGGTTGTAGCTTAGATAAAAAATAGCATGTATGCGCATATTCTGCTACAATCGGCAGGCTTATATATGCATTTTAATCTATTCGACTGATTGTATTTAATGAATCAACCAAATGGTCGTCTCCGAAAAAGTAGTTTTGAGGTTGAGATAGGAAAAGTTTTTGGTAAAAATGCTGTAAAGTTGCCTCACGAGCCTACAAGTCGTGAGGATTGTCTAAAAATTATGCAATACCTGATTACATTGTTCTTGGTGGGAAATTTTACCTAAACTATCTTTCCAAGATTGGGAGCCAATCTAATTCTTGCAAATTTGCACGCTATTATACCTCTGAATAACAAGAATTTGGAAATCTTTTTCAGGGACGACTGCTTACACTCAATGACTGTTTTATCACAAAATCCCCATTTATTGCCTTTTCGATAAGGGATAAGGTTGGGTTGGGCATAAGCCACTACACCACCCATAAGGCATAAGAAACCGAAGATAAAATAACGAGTGTTCATAAAATTATTGTTATCCAAAGAAAAGAAGTGCGGTGCATATATGCTATACCACAAGTGGCGTATTTTTCAATTTTTGTTGGTTGAGATTTAATACAATTGAAGAATATGAGGTTCTGCTCTGCCCACCTGAACCTTGATTTGGCGAAAAAGTAATGCCCAAATAAATTTCAGTAAACACTTCTCTGTGTTCTTTGCGGATAAAACTCAGCGTACACTGCGGTTTATTTTTTTACCACAAGGGGCGCAAAGATTTACCGCAGAGAACACAAAATATATACACTCAATCATGGATGTGTCTCCACCCACCATTCGCCTCCTTCAAAGTACTCTTTCTTCCAAATGGGGACAGTGGTTTTGAGCGTATCTATCACATAACGACAGGCTTCAAATGCCTCTTTGCGGTGGGGCGTAGCCACGGCTACAACTACTGCAACTTCTCCAATAGTTAATCTGCCCGTGCGATGAATAATCGCCAACTTTTTAACAGGCCATTGTTGTTCGGCCATGCGGGCTATTTTTTCCATCTCACGCAGAGACATTGGTACGTAGGCTTCGTATTCTAAATGAGTAATCTGCCTGCCTTCGTTGTGATTGCGCACTGTACCAATGAAAATGTCAATCGCGCCCGCTTCG
This sequence comes from uncultured Cytophagales bacterium, assembly GCA_938039675.1. Classification (GTDB taxonomy): domain Bacteria; phylum Bacteroidota; class Bacteroidia; order Cytophagales; family Thermoflexibacteraceae; genus Rhodoflexus. The sequence goes on along the minus strand of CALHUI010000003.1, from coordinate 28,948 downwards.
GCAACGGTGCTGACTTCGGCAATCACTTTTTCAACCGCAATCGGAGAGTCTGTCAAAGTAATCATAATTTATCATCCAGCTGAGGCAGCAGCAATTTACAAAAACATCTTGCAGCATACAACCAACTAACGGAAATACCACAGGTTGCGGCGGCTGAGTTTCAGGTCTGAAAGTACGGAAGCGCGTACATTAATGTCCAATGTGTAGCCTGCACGCGGCCCAAACGGAATCCAACTGACATTCATTACCCAACAGTGCAAATCGCGGTAGATGGTAAACTGGGTAAAACTCAAGCCCTTAGCTTCAAAATCGTAGCCGGAGTTAAAGCCTATTTTCCACTTTTCGGTCATTTTCAAATCACCATTGAAGTTGAATGTTTGCGTTACGCGTGCATCTTGAAAACCCATTTTGTTGTAGGAAAGGTTATAGCTCACGCTCAGCGTCCACGGTACAGTAAAATCTACATACAGATTTCTATTACGACTAATATAGTCCAGTTCCTCTTGGCTGGCTTTATCCGACCGTAATTTTCGGTTGGCCTGCGGCGGTGCAAAATTTGCCGTAATAGCCAAACTGGCATTGGTAATATTGCCTATGCCATTGCCATTTTGCCATGCGTAAGTCTTGTTGCGCCGTTGCGTAACGTTCCTCATGCCTCTGGTTGTATCTACGCGCAAGAGTTCATAGCCGTAAGGGTCTAAGGTAGCACTGGCAGCTACATTGAACTTTTTAAACAAGTTTGTACGTGCTGTAAGTGCAATAGGTGCTAATTTGAAAGAATCAGCAGCCATGTTATAGTTGGTGTTCAGTCCGAAATTATCTATCAGCGTAACCTTGTCTGCCGCCTTAGATGCCTTGGCAGCGGTTGCTTTGGCAGAAGAAGCTGATGCGGCGGCAGTATCTTCCTTAGGCCGTAGTTTCATTTCCAACGTATTGGTAAGCCCGAAGCTAACAGAGCCCTGACGGCCGGATATCGGCTGACCATAGATACCATTGAGGCGACTTTGCCGTACTAAGTTGGGGCTTGGCTGATTTTCGGACTGAATACTGAGGTTGTCGAAGAAATTGAATCGCGGGTCGCCAAAGTCAGGCTGGTAACTAAAACCCATATTAGGGTTAATGGTCAAGCGAATGCGGTCAATCTTTTTTGATTTGGGGTAGAAAAAACCATACAGGCGGGTTTGTATCGAAGCGCCTACATTGTAGGAATAGAAGCGTGAAAAGCCACGTATTGTGTCAATCTTTACAATGTCGTTGCGTTCCAGCGTATATATGTAGCGTTCGGGATACCATACTTCCGAATAATTTCCGTTAAAACTTGTGGTAAAATATTTAAACAAAGTTACTGCCGTGGTAACAGGTATATTGTGCTGCACGCCCATTTGCGCACGCCCCAAAATATTGTTCAAATTGTCAAAATTAAATGGCAAGAAAGAGGCCGGAACTTGACTGACCGGTTCTCCTCTGTCGTTCAGATTACCGGACACTTTGAAAGGAAACGATTGTCCCTGCCTGTTATTAGTAATGACTGCACGTGCCCTGCCGGTGTAGCTGAAGTTAAACTGACTCCAAATAGATTTGCCGTTGCTTTTCTTACCCTTAAACGGGTAGATACGATTCATACCCACATTAGCCTCCGGAAAAACACTTACCACCCGCGTAACGATGTTTTGTTCGTGGCGCAAGTTAGCCCCGAAAGTAAAAGGCGTTCCCGTAAAAGTTTTGCTGTAAGAAATGTTAGAGTTAAACGAGGATGACTGAAAATTATTCAATTGCGGGGCATTGTTCCGCCCGAACGTATTAGTACCCGCATTTACGCTGGCACTGAAACGGCTGTCGCCTTTGCTTTGCGGCGTATGATTCCAGCTAATATTAAAATCATTGACCACGTTGTTTTCAATCTGTCCGGGCACTTCGTTAATGCGTCGGTTATACTGAAAGCGGAGTTGCCCGTCAAAGGCATAGCGCTTTTTGTAACGAGTAGCTGCCGTAAGCCCCCATCCACCTTTGGTGTGTATTTCGCCGAGCAGTGAAAGGTCAAAATTATCGTTCAGCACAAAGTAGAAACCGCCCTGACTCAGGAAAAAACCGCGCTCACGCGTTTCGCCGTACTGCGGCATTACAAAACCCGACGAACGTGTTTTAGGCTGCGGAAACATACCAAAAGCGAACCCCAAAGGCGTAGGAATACGGTTAATTTCCAGATTAAACAATCCCGAAACAATCACTTTGCCGGGAATCACCTTCATTTTGCGGGCACGAATCCCAAAATGGGGAACGGGCGCATCGCAGGTAGTATAAAGACCGTTTTCACCGTAAGAGTTATCTTTTTCGTCTTTCTTGACGTTTTCCAGCAAAATAAAACCTTCGCCATACTTGGTTGTTACGCCTGTAACCTTTGCCTTACGGGTCTTGAAATTATATGCCAAACCTTTGGAAGTATAGGTCTCTCCCCGCTCCTTAAACTCAGGCAAACCCTGCTCTTTGCGAGTAGTACTATCTATGGCATAAGATGCTTTAATTATATTTTGAGGCCAGTCAATCTCAATTTTTGCTGCTTTGAGCGAAATATCGCCATACTCAATTTTAGCGTCATTATATAAATATATCATCCGCTTGCGTACATCAAACCGGATAGAATCTTTGGCAATATAATTGATAGTTGTGGTAATGTCGCCTTTGGGGACAGCCCGTGCGGTAGAGTCCTGCACAGCATTTAAAGAATCTTTTGCTACCCTTAGGTTAGCAGCAGGCGATGTATTTTGAGCAATCACCTGTTGGCCTAATAGCAACACTAACAACGTGCAACAAAGTACACAAGTAATTTTTAACAAGTTTTTCAAAAAATTTGAGTAGTTATGACGCAATAATAGCTGCGACTTTATATTTTTACAATCATTTGAATCGCCCCCAAAACTATTTTAACATTTATTAGTATGAAACCTCTTATTAGCATCTCTCTGCTAACTGTCAGCTTTATCATATTGTCTTTCTCTCCTGCTAACTTTATTGCCACTTCTGTTAAAAAGGTTGTAATTGACATTGGACATGGTGGCAAAGATCCGGGCACAATAGGTGTCAGTAATACCATGGAAAAAGACGTTGCTTTCAAAGTAGCTACACAGTTAGGCAGCATCTTAGAGATACAAATACCCGACTTAATCCGCCGCTACACACGCTATACCGACGACCTTATTCCGCTGGCAGAGCGCGCTCGAATTGCCAACAAAGAAGGTGCAGATTTGTTTATATCTATTCATGCCAATGCCTCTGCCAACCCCGACATCATGGGAACTGAAACCTACATAGCCGGGCTGTCTTCTACCAAAGAAAGTATTGAGACAGCCATGCGCGAAAACCAAGCAATTGCACATGAAAAAAACAAAAAAATATACCAAGACTTTAACGCAAACAATAACATAGATTTTATCATGGCTGCTAACCGCCACAACATTATTCGCCAAAAAAGTCTGCAAATGGCGCAGTTGGTAGAGTACAATTTTGGGACACGCACCATTAACCGAAACAGCCGCGGTGTAAAAAGTGCCGACTTTATTGTGCTTTATAAAACCGCTATGCCTTCTGTACTGGTAGAAATAGGCTATTTGAGTAACAGCGAAGAAGAAAAATACCTCAACAGCGAAGAAGGTATCTACGAAACTGCCTCTGCTATCTATCGTGCCATCCGCGACTACAAAGAGTATATAGAAAAATAATACACTGACAATCAAACGATTAAACCCGCACGATTTTGAAAATCCTGCGGGTTTTCTCATCTTTGTACCAAATTGAACAAAAACGTGAAATTATCAGGTGAAACCAAGGTAGGGCTGCTTGCCCTTATTGCCGGAGTAATCCTTTATGTAGGGTTTAATTACTTGAAAGGTATTGACTTCTTTGACCCCACTACTACCTACTATGTTGTTTATGACCGTGTGGACGGGCTGACCGTTTCTAACCAGGTGCAAATCAACGGTATGTCGGTTGGCAGAGTAGCAGCCGTAACCATTTTGCAAGACCATGGCAACCAATTGCTCGTAGCACTTGACATTCAAGATGATATTAAGCTTGGCAAAGGCACGATAGCCCAACTTTCGGACAACGGCTTGCTTGGCGGCAAAAAAATAGACCTGCTTGTTGCCTTTACCGAGCCCAAACTCAACGAAGGCGATACGCTACTTGCCAAAAGAGAAAGTGGCATGACCGAAATGCTGATGGAAAAAGCCTCACCCGTGATGCAAGGCTTAGACTCTACACTGTTGAATATCAACCGCTTAGTGAAAGAGTATCAAGGTATGAGCGTTGAAGTTCGGAAGATTATGACCCACACAGCCGATGCTTCGGAGCAAGCCAACCGCATTTTGGCCGAAAATCGGGGAAAAATAACGGAAATCACTGCCAACATCAATAAACTTACCGCGCAACTGATAGAGTCCGAAAAATCCATTCGCCTATTGGTGGGCAAAATGAACACTTTTGCCGATTCGCTCAATGCCATGCAACTGGCAAGCACCGTAAAAAATGTGAACCGCTCGCTGGAAAGTTTACAAAAAACCATGCAAGCCATTGAGCAGGGGCAAGGCTCACTGGGCAAATTAGTTGCTACTGACTCGCTCCATACCAACCTAAACCGCACATTGGTTAGTTTAGATAGCCTTTTTATAGACCTGAAAGCACGCCCCAAACGCTACGTACATTTTTCGCTATTCGGCAAGAAAGACCCTCCAACCAAGAAGTAATTTGGCTGTATTTTCGTAACTTGCGCCGCATTTAAGTTCAACTTTTCCAATCATGGAAAGATGTTTGCAGTTATGCAAATGTCTTCCTCTTTAAACGATTGTCAATGCAAGAAGGGAACATTATTCCAATTAACATTGAGGATGAAATGCGGGGGGCATACATAGATTACTCTATGTCTGTTATTGTTTCCCGCGCCTTGCCCGATGTTCGCGATGGCCTGAAACCCGTTCATCGTCGTATTTTATACGCAATGGATGAGTTAGGGTTAGCGCCCAACAAACCTTATAAAAAATCTGCCCGTATTGTCGGTGAAGTTTTGGGTAAGTATCACCCGCACGGCGACTCTGCTGTTTATGACGCAATGGTGCGCATGGCACAGCCTTGGAGTCTTCGCTATATGATGGTGGACGGTCAGGGCAACTTCGGCTCGATGGACGGCGACAATGCAGCGGCTATGCGCTACACCGAAGCCCGTTTGCGCCGCGTGGCAGAAGAAATGCTGGCCGACATCAACAAAAATACCATTGATTTTCAACCCAACTTCGACGATTCGCTCAAAGAACCCTCTGTACTGCCTGCTAAACTTCCCAATTTGCTTGTAAACGGTTCGTCGGGTATTGCCGTGGGTATGGCTACCAACATGGCACCCCATAACCTTGGCGAAGTAGCCGATGGCATTATTGCCTACATAGATAATCCGCAAATCAGTATTGCGGAGCTCATGCAATACATCAAAGCGCCGGACTTCCCTACGGGCGGTATTATCTACGGCTATCAGGGCGTAAAAGCTGCCTTTGAAACAGGCCGCGGACGCGTGGTTATCCGCAGCGTAGCTACTATTGAAGACCTGCCCTCCGGCCGTCAGCAAATTGTCGTTACTGAGTTGCCTTATCAGGTAAATAAGGCACAAATGATTGAAAAAACTGCGGCATTGGTCAATGAAAAGAAAATTGAAGGCATTGCGGCCATCCGCGACGAATCCGACCGCGAAGGTGTGCGTATTGTTTACGAACTGAAAAAAGATGCCAACGCGCAGGTGGTGCTGAATACCCTTTATACGTTTACCTCTTTGCAGGTTGCTTTCAGCATCAACAATGTAGCCTTGGTAAAAGGTCGCCCCATGACCTTAAACCTCAAAGACCTCATCCGTCATTACGTGGAGCACCGCCACGAAATTGTGGTGCGACGCACCCATTTTGAGTTGAATGAAGCCGAAAAGCGCGCCCATAATTTAGAAGGTTTGCTCAAAGCGCTGGACATGATTGATGCCATCATCAGCCACATCCGCGCCTCGGCAGATGTTGCCATTGCCAAAAAAGGACTGGTAGAGCAGTTCGGATTCAGTGAATCTCAGGCACAAGCCATTCTGGACATGCGCCTGCAACGCCTCACGGGATTGGAGCGCGAAAAACTGCAAAACGAGTACACGGAACTAATCGCAACCATCGAGCGACTGGGCAACATCTTGGCAGACGAGCGCCTGCGCATGACCATCATTCAGGATGAACTGCGCGAGTTGAAAGACAAGTACGGCGATGCACGCCGCACAGCTATTGTTCACAGCGCCGACGACATCAACATAGAAGACATGATTGCCGATGATGAAATGGTGATTACCATTTCGTATCAGGGCTATATCAAGCGCACACCGCTTTCCGAATACCGCACGCAGAGCCGTGGCGGAGTAGGCTCACGCGGTGCCGGCAGCAAAGAAGACGACTTCACCGAGCAGTTGTTCATTGCCAACATGCACAGCTACGTGCTGTTCTTCACCAATAAAGGCCGCCTCTACTGGCTGAAAGTGTATGAAATTCCCGAAGGCAGCAAAACCGCCAAAGGCCGCCCGATTCAAAACCTGATTCAGATAGAACAGGACGAAAAAGTACGCACCGCGCTGAAAGTCCGCAACCTGAATGACCCCGAGTACATCAACAATACGTACATTGTGATGTGCACCGAACAGGGCATCATCAAAAAAACTGCACTGGAAGCCTTTTCACGCCCTCGCGCCGCAGGTATCTATGCCATTACTATTCATGAAGGCGACAACCTGTTAGACGCGCGCCTGACAAGCGGTAATGATGATATTGTAATTGCCGTGCGCTCGGGAAGAGCCGTGCGATTCAACGAAAGCCGCGTGCGCCCGATGGGCAGAACTGCCGCAGGCGTTACGGGCATTAGCTTTGATGAAGCCAACGATAAGGTAATTGGAATGATTGCCATTAGCCGCCCCGACAGCCAGATTTTGGTAGTATCGGAGAAAGGCTATGGCAAACGCTCGCCTGTGGAAGACTACCGCATTACCAACCGCGGCGGAAAAGGTGTGAAAACCATGAACATTACCGAAAAAACCGGCGCACTGGTAAGTATTCAGGAAGTAGTAGACTCCGACCAACTGATGATTATCAATAAGTCGGGCATTACCATCCGTATTTCGGTAGATGAACTGCGCGTGATGGGCAGAGCCACACAGGGCGTAAAACTGATTCGCCTCAATGAAGACGATGAAATTTCATCAATCGCCAAAATAGAAGGCATTGGCGAAGATGCCGCTGCAACGGAAAGCAATGCAACCATCACCGACTAAGCATTTAACTAATTTTTAACTTAATACGATTGACAATGAAAAAGTTGTTACTTGCCGTAAGTTTCGCGGCGATTGCCTGCTGTGGGTACGCACAGAAAGAAGACAAAGAGGTAACTGCTCGCGCCAAAGAGGCCTACAAAGCAGCCGAAAGCGCATTTAAGAAAAAAGATTTTGTTACAGCCGCTGCCGAAGTGGATAAGTCTTTTGAGTCTGAAAAATACAAAACCGACCCTAAGGCATGGATGTTCCGCGGCGATGTATATGCTGAACTGGCAATTGCTGACAGTGCCTCCGAAGACAATGAAACAGCCAACAAACGCGTTGCGACTATTTATGAGTCTTACGCCAAAGCCATTGAGTTGAACAAAAACTACGAACTTCTCTACATTCAGCCAAAGGTACAAAACCTTTATGCCAAATATTTCAACTGGGGTGTAGCCGCTTATCAGAACGATAACGATTTTGACAAAGCAGCAGCCGATTTCGAGCGTGCGCACATGCTCCGCCCTACCGATACTACCTCCGTGTTTTTTGCGCTGGTAGCAACTTCGCAAAAAGACAAAAAGGATTATGATAAAATTGAAGAACTGGCGCAAAGATGTATTAAACTGGGCGTAAAAGACGTATCGGTTTACTACGCACTGCTCGACAAATACATTGCCGTAGAGCAAAATTACGACAAAGCGCTTGCCTTACTGGCAGAAGCCCGCGCTAAAAACCCTTCAGACAAAAACCTGATATTCCAGCAAATTCAGGTATATATCAAAACCGGTAAAGAAAAAGAAGCTATTGCCGACTTGGAAAAAGCATTGGAAACCACCACTGACCCCAAAGAGCGTTTCCCTATTGCTTTGAACTTGGGTATTCTGCATGAAAATGCCAAAAATATGGAAGCTGCCGAAAAAGCTTATAAAGAAGCTTACGCATTGCAGCCCGATAATGATGATGCTATTTACAGCTTAGGTGCTTTCTACTACAACAAAGGCGCTGCCATCAAGAAAGAAGCCGACAACATGGATATGGAAACCTTTAAAAAAGATGGCAAAGCAGTTATAGACCGTGCCAAAGTTTACTTTGAACAAGCCCTCCCATTCTTCCAAAAAACAATTGCCAACAATCCGGATGACCTGCAACGCCTCGGCGCGCTGAACTCTATTTACACCATTTTGGAAAAACCTGCCGAAATGATGCCTTACTACAAAGCCGCTGTTGAGAAAAATCCTGATGACGCAACCTTGATGTTGAGCTACATCCAGTCAGCCGACAAGGCTGGTAAAATTCAGGATGTTGTGGAAATGGTAGAAGCCGCTGTTAAAAAGCGCCCTACCGATGTGGAAACGCTGCAAAACCTGCTGTATGTATATGAAAAAACTAAGCGCGTAAAAGATGCCGAACCTTGGTTTAAACAAGCGGTTTCCATCTATCCTGATAACATTGAGTTGCTGGAAGGCTATTCAAGAATCCTCTACACCATCGGCAAGAAGAAAGAAGCCGATGCCATTGAGGTAAAAATTGAACAATTACAGAAGAAAAATTAATCACCCATAGTGCCGCCGTTTCAAGGGAAAAGCCTAATTTAGTTCGGCTTTTCCCTTTTCTTTGTCAAAAATCTATGCAAAACAAACTGCTCTCGCTCCTTTTGTGCTGGCTCGTATGCTTACCTGCATTTGCCCAAAAAATGCAGGAATCCCAACATCAACAACCTGCTGCCATGCTTGATTTAGGGACTTCCATGATAGCCTATGGCGGTGAACTGAGCAAGTATGCGTCGTTTAGCGCCATGTTTCAAGGGCGGCTGGTGCAAACCCGTAATCGCTGGCTGAATCCCGCTGTTGAGTTGGGCTGGGGCAAATTGGTAGCCAATAACATACGCTATGTTTCGGAAACCGGCACCCCCAACCGCTCATTCAATACTTCCTTTTTTCAACTTACCGCACAAGCACAACTGAACATCATCAAAAAGCCGCATCAACGCCTCTACATTGGTCAAGGAATAGGTATGATACGATTTAACCCCAAAGACGACCGTAACAATGCGCTGTTGAACCGGCCGAACACACGTGCCACAGACGAAAGCTACAGCAATTTTGCGCTGCTGCTGCCTACTTCGCTCGGCGGAGTCTATCATTTCCCCAATCACTTGGGTATTGGTGTAGAAGTTGGGCTGATGAACACCCGCACCGACTATTTGGATAACATCAGCCAACTCGGCGACCCAACCATAAAAGATAATGTGCTGCGCATCCGATTTTCTGTAATTGCACCACTCACCTACGACTCGCCCGAACGCGACACTGAACGCAAAGAGCGTTTAGCCAAAAGGCGCGAAGAAATCCGCCTGAAAAATCAGCGCGAAAAAGAAGCATTCGAGCAACTCAAAAAACAGCCGAAGGGCAAAACCAACGCCGCAAAACCCGTCAAAAAAGCACCGACCAAGAAAAAGACTGCCAAGAAATCGCCCGCAAAAAATCAGCAAAAGAAGCCCAAACTTTTCGGCATTTTTTAAGGTTGAGTAAGCATGTTGGATGTACTTATCGTAGGTGCAGGCCCTATTGGGATGGCCTGCGGGATAGCTGCCCAAAAGCGTGGGCTGAGCTATTTGATAGTAGAAAAAGGCTGTTTGGTGAACGCAATTTACCACTACCCCGCCAATATGACGTTTTTTTCTACGGCAGACCGTCTGGAAATCGGGGATGTGCCTTTTGTTTCACATGCCGACAAGCCTAATCGCCGCGAAGCATTGGATTATTACCGCCGCGTGGCACTTGCTTTTCGGCTGCATGTGCGGCTGTATGAAGAAGTGCTTGCCATTCAGCCGCAAGCAGACGGCACGTTCCACATCCAAACTTCAAAAGCTGAATATGCGACGCACAATATTGTATTTGCTACAGGATTCTATGGCTTACCTAATCTTTTGAACGTACCGGGTGAGGATTTGCCTAAGGTGCGGCACTACTACAACGAAGCGCACCCCTATGCTTTCCAGAAAATCGTTGTTGTGGGGGCTGCCAACTCTGCCGTAGATGTGGCATTGGAAACGTGGCGGCGCGGTGCAGAAGTAACGATGATTATTCGCGGCGGTGAAATTCGCCCCAGCGTAAAATATTGGGTAAAACCCGATATAGAAAACCGCATCAAAGAAGGTAGCATTAAGGCATACTTCCACTCGCAAGTTGCAGCTATCCACCCCAACGAAATAGACGTGCAAACCCCCGACGGGCTAATAACCCTACCCAATGATTTCGTGCTTGCCATGACTGGCTACCGTCCTGATTTCCGCCTGCTGCAAATGGCGGGTGTAGCTCTGCAAGGAGATAAGCATGCACCTGTGTACAATCCCGATACACACGAAAGCAACGCGCGAGGCGTGTATGTGGCAGGCGTGGTTTGCGGCGGCATGGAAACCAATAAATGGTTCATTGAAAACTCACGCGAACACGCCGAAAAAATCATGGCAGCCATTGCCCATAACAATATACCGACCGCCGATACACAATAATAATGCAGCTGCTGCCGTTATTAGGTGAAATCTTCAAGTGGTTGTAACTTATGAGACTATTTTTACGGATAATGTGCCTGTTTCTGATGCTAAGTTCAGGTGTGCAGGGTGCTGTTTTTAACATTCCGAATGGCGATGTTGCCGCGCTGATTGCAGCCATTAACACGGCAAATACAAACAGGGAAGCCGATGTTATCAACTTAGCACCCAACGGCTTGTACATCCTGACAAGCATTTACTACACGTCGCCTAACCCCGGCACGACGGGCTGGGAAGGAGCAAGAGGACTCCCGAAAATTTTAGATGATGTAAACGACACCGACATTATCTTCAATGGCAATGGAGCTACCATTCGACGTTCATTAATGGCACCTGAATTTGGTATCATTGCCGTTGGAGGACAAGTGATTTTTAATAACATCGTATTTAGAAATGGGAAAAACAACTCACAAGGAGCTGCCGTGATGGTGATGTATAAAAAAGAGCGGAGTTCTACAACTGTTCATTTTACAACAATTTATCATTACTTAATGATGAAGGTGGCGGTGGAGCTATCTACACCAAGTCTTTTAGTGAATTGGTAGTAGACAGGTGTTATTTTGAAGGTAACTCAGCCATATATAACGGAGGGGCTATCAATGGTTTATTGTCTAATTTAACCATTCTCAATTCCACTTTCAAATCCAATCACGTAACTAGCACGCATACTAGAACACACCCTCCCTCCGGCGGGGCCATTTATGATGACGGAGCTCGTGGAGAAAACGGATTCGTGATTATTAGGAACTGTATTTTTGAAAACAATACTTGTGTACATGGACAGGGAGGTGCAGTATTTACCTATCCCTACAATGCCAACACAACAGAAGTCACCCATTCCACTTTTAAAAAAATTTAGCAAATGATGGCGGCGGGTTTTGGCATCAAGGTGGAACATTGGTCTTAACCGACCCTTCCGGAGGTGAATTTGCTTATACATCCAGCGTAGAAAATACAATATTAAACTTTCATTCCTGTATTTTTGAAAACAACACAGCTACTAGGCAAGGAGGAGGAGCATTAATATCAAGAGGGAATATACAAGATATTCACTCGTGTACATTTAAAGGAAATATAGCTTATGATGGTAGCTCACATGGTTTAGGTGGGGGCGTTTTTCTCTCGACTAACAGACAGGTAACTTTAAGAAATTGTACTTTTCACGACAATGTATCAAGAATTGGAGGAGGCGTATTTTTCGGGAATCAATCTACGGCATCAGTTCAAAACTGTACGTTTGATAACAATCTGGCACATGCTTATGGTGGCGCTGTATGCGTTCCGGCAAACGATGCGGTCAGAGCCATAGATTTTTTAAACTGCACATTTGCTAATAACCATGCAGGTACTGCACCAACTGCTGGTCATTCAGGGGCTATTTTTAGTTTAGGAGGCTCACCCACCACCAACAGTTCTGTGAGTATTAAAAACTGTATATTTTTCAATCATTCTGTAAACTCAACTTCATCCTCAACTTGTATTAATTGCAATGCACAATTAGTGGATGGAGGGAATAATTTATTTTTACCTGAGAGTACAGGTAGTTGTAAGTGCGTAGCCACCCCCACGCTTGCCAACCCCTTGTTGCTTCCTTTGGCAAACAACGGCGGCGTTACGCCCACTATGGCGCTGCAAGCGGGCAGTCCGGCGATAAATGCGGGTGCGACTGGTGCACCCCCTACCGACCAACGCGGCTCTGCACGGGTAGGCGCACCAGACATTGGTGCTTTTGAGTTCGGCGCAGCGGCTTGCCACTTGGTAGTGAGCAGCACGGCAGACAGCGGTCCTAACACCCTTCGCGAAGCGATTGACTGTGCCGTCAGCGGGCAAACCATCACTTTTGCCCCTTCGCTTGCCAATCAGACCATCACGCTGGCTTCCACGCTGACCATCCCCGTCGGTAAGAACCTGACCATAGACGGCGCGGCAGTCCCCGGTCTGACCATCAGCGGCAACAATGCCGTGCGGGTGTTCCTCTTGCGCTCAACTTCGGTCAATCCCACATCGTTGGTGTTGCGCAACCTGCGGATTATCAATGGCTTCCATACCGAATACGGCGCGGGCATCCGTTCCGAACATCAGGGCATCATGACCATTGAAAATTGCGTTTTCAGCAACAACAACGCCGAACAAGGCGGAAGCGCTATTTTCAGCCATTTTGAAGGACGTGCCACCATTCGCAACTGCCGTTTTGAAGACAACGTATCCATTGCCAAAAACCATGAGCGCGGCTCTACGGTGATGCTTTGGGGACCGCATGCGCATACGGTTCAAAATTGCGAATTTATCAACAATCGCGGTATTAACGGCGGGGGCATCAACGGACTAAATGCAGGGCTATTGATAGAAGACTGTAAGTTTATCGGCAATAATACCACTGCGGCTGTTTACGACACGGGCAAGCCTAATCCCTCTTTGCGGGGCTTCGGTGCAGCTATTTACGCCGACCGCGCTAGCCCTGCCACACCGACTACCTTATTGGGCAGTATCATCATTCGCCGATGCCTTTTTGAAAGCAACCGCGCACGAGGCGAAGGCGGCGCTTGCCACCTTTACACCGACGATTCGGATGATGTACTCATAGAAGACTGCTACTTCAACAACAACGAAGTTGAAGCCTTGCCCGGCGGCGGCTCGGGCGGCTCGGGCGGTGCTATCCAGCACATGAACAACGTCAAGAATCGCGGGTTTGTGCTGCGCAATACAACCTTTGCCAACAACCGCGCAGCCGTTACGGCGGGTGCTGTTCGTGTAGATTGGGCAGATACGCAAATCAGCAACTGTACGTTTTTTAACAACAGAGCTTTGGAAACCTCTGCAAGCGGTTTTTCTGCAAACGGCGGGGCGTTGGCGTTTTTCAATATGAGCAGTTCTACGGTTAATATTACCCACTGCACCTTTGCCAATAATTACGCCGGTTGGGTAGGCGGGGCAATTGCTACGTCTCATGCAGCTAATACGCGGATTCGGAACAACATTTTCTTTCAAAACACGGCAGGCAACGGCGGCAATACGTGGAATATCCAGCAGCATGCCAACGCCCATTTAACTGACTTAGGGGGTAACATTCAGTTTCCTGACAAGGCAAACACTCTGGCAAATAATTACAACGTCTCTACAACTGTAACCATTGCCAACCCACAACTCAACTCTTTGGCAAACAATGGCGGGTTTGCGCCTACGATGAGTTTGCAGCCCACCAGCCCTGCCATTGATTTTGGCGTAAGTGCAGGGGCTACTCTAACTGACCAAACGGGCAAAATGCGTGTCGGCTTCCCCGATGCGGGGGCAGTAGAGTTTGGTATTGCCGTTACCGAACCAGAACAGCCCGCCGCCATTGTACTCAGTAGCTTGCCCATTGTTGACTGTACGATGAGCGAAGCGGCAATTGCTGCAACGGGTGCGCCGCGCCTGACCATCGGCGGCTCTAATTACTACATCGGCACAAGGCAGGTAACCGCTACCAACCAAAACCCGATTATCATCAAGTTTACGGGCGGCGTGCGCGATTGGTGTCGCGAAGATTACGAAAACGATGCCGTAGAAGGACGCGGCTACGGGCTGTATTGGTCGGGAACGGATTTGTATGCTATTGTTTCCATCAATGGACATTCAAGCGGTTTGCAACGCTTCACGAGCAGAGGTTGGCTGCGGCACTTTACCGATTATATGCCTTTGGGCAGCCCCATCGTGAGCGGTGCAAGGGCTACGGTCATATTCAAAATCAATCTGCGCAACGGCGAAGGAATGGTTGGACACGGTACATTCCTCTCTTCGCGTACCGCCGACAACAGAGCTAACACCGTACTCATTCGGGATATTTCGCGCGACGGTGTGGGTAATCTTGTACTGCGTGCCGATTCGTGGAACAACCCCCGCCGCATCGACAAAGAGGCAATGCATCCTATATCACCCGGTTCCGAACCTTACGACTACACACTGATAATGACCTCCGACCTGATGTCAGCAATTTGTGCCTCTGCTGTCGGGTGGAATAATCACACGGGTATAGCTTGCAGTGGTGCGCCTGCTATCATACTTACTGGTTCTAAAATACAGGTTGTTTTGGGTAGTACCGTCATTACCTCCGGCACGGGCAGTGTGAATTTCGGCACTACGCCCGTCGGTACGCCCGTGGTGCGCACCTTCACCATCCGCAACACAGGCACGGCAGCCCTTACCGTAGGCACTTTAGCTGCCTTACCCGCAGGGTTTGACTTGGTCGGTACGTTCCCTACGGGCACAATTGCACCCGGAAGCAGTACCACGTTCCAACTGCGCCTGACGGCAGCCACAGCAGGCAACTTCAGCGGCACGGTTTCCTTTGACAACAACGACAGCGACGAAAATCCGTTTACTTTTGCCGTCAGCGGAACGGTAAGTACCGCACCCACACCAACGCCTGCACCACCCCCCTCGCCTGTGCTCGTACTCTCACCCGCACCCGTTGTTAGCCCGCCAACGGTCAGGGTTACCCTCAATGCCCAAGGAAAACCTGTTCTGAGCTGGCAAACAGGGCAAAGCACACTGCAAGGCTTCCGAATAGAACGCAGAGTTACGGGCAGCAATCAGCCCTTCCGCAGCATCGCTGATTTGCCCGTAAGCGCACGCGACTATACCGATACGCAAATAGCACCCGCCACGCTATACGAATATCGCATTGTTGCTCTACCTGATGTCCCCTCAGTGATTGTGCAGATTGCCACCGCCCCACAAGCCCTACAAGGCATCAGCGATGTAACCCGATGCGGTGCAGGTGACGTAGCCCTACAATCGCCCGTCGGCGGCAACAGCATTACCTTCCGCTGGTACAGCCAAGCCGAAGGCGGCGTTCCTTTCGGTACAAGCCGCCCAAGCGAAACCATCACTTTCCGCGCCGATAAGAGCGCAATAGTCTATGTGGCGGCAGTGTTCCAAAACTTGGAAAGCCCGCGCACGGCAGTAAGCATTACCGTGCTGCCTTTGCCTAAGGCTGTGATAACGGGCGGCACCACACATGTTTTTTGTGGTGCAGGTATCCTTTCGGCACAAACCGAACCCGAAACAAGCTATGAATGGCATCGCGGCACCGAATCAGTCGGCAGCGGTGCGCAACTAACCGTTACCCAAAGCGGTATTTATCGCCTGACGGCACGGCGGAACGGATGCGCGGCAGTGTCTGCCCCCGTAGCTGTTACGGTCAATCCTATCCCCGAAGCGGCATTTGCCGAGTCGCAACCTGTTGTCTTCTGCGGCAGCGGCGAGTTGCATGCCCGTCCATTGAGTATCGGCAGCTACGAGTGGCGCGATGAGCAAGGGCAGCTGATAGGCAGCGGGGAAGTGTTGCGCGTCAGTCGTTCGGGCATCTATCGCCTGACAGCAATAGCAGCAGGCTGCCGCAGCAATACTGCCGAACTTCGCGTAACGGTGCACCCCGTTCCCGCACGCCCTGCGATTGCACAAAGCGGCAACTTGTGCGAAGGCGGCACGGTGCAATTGAGCACCCCGCTAATAGCAGGCGCAAGCTACGAATGGCGCGGACCTAACGGCTTTACTGCCCGAGAGCCTGTTATCAACATACCCTACAACCTCAATGCACAAGGCAAGTACACCCTCACCGTGAGTCTGAACGGCTGCCGTTCGGAAGCGGCAACGGCAGAGGTGCGCTTCCGCGAGCCAATACGCTATCGGATAACCGCCGTTCAATCGCCGACCTGTCGCAACGGTTCGGACGGTTATTTTCAGGCCGAAAATCTCATGCGTCAGCCCCTGTTTTTCAGCCTGAACGGTACAGATTGGACACAGCATTTCCACTTTAGCGACCTGCCTGCGGGCAAACATCGGTTGCACCTGCGCAGTATGGAAGGCTGTGAAGAGGTAACAACGGTAGAAATTCCCGAAGCGACGGCGGTGCGAGTGCAAGTATCGGCAGATAAAAGCGTTATCAACCAGTTTGAAGAGGCACAATTGCAGGCAACGGGCGGTGTGAGTTATGCTTGGTCGCCTACAGCAGGTTTGAGCGCAACCGACGTTGCCAACCCCATTGCACGACCGGCTCAAACCACCACCTACACGGTGCGAATTCGCACGGCGGCGGGTTGCGAAGCAACCGCATCGGTTACCATCACCGTAGCGCCGATAGACATTACCATCCGCCCGACGCAAAAAGTAGTTTCGCCCAACGGCGACGGCATCAACGACACGTGGGTAGTAGAACACTTGGAACGGCACGAGCGGCACTACCTGCGAATAGTAGACCGTTGGGGGCGGACAGTGTACGAAACCCGCCAATACCGCAACGATTGGTCAGCCGAAGGGCTGCCCGATGGGGTTTATTACTACGTGCTGGAAATAAATGATGCTCCGGCTATCAGCGGTGCTATTACCGTAGCGCGATAGACCACAACTAAACCTTCTCACACAGGCTCTACCTGCATCAACTTATGGATGCGATAGTGTAGGCCTGTGTGAATTTCTTCACAGCGGCAGTACGTGCGAAACATAGCCAACTTGCGAAAGCAGCGACCATCGGAGAGGTGAAAATAGCCGCCCGTAGGAATATTCTCCAAATATTCGCCCTTGGGTTCGCCATAGCCGTTAAGTGCCTTATAGAGGGCATGATTGCGGGTACTGGATGCTTCGGGGGCTTTCAAATAGCTGGCAACAGCCTGACCCAGCGGCTGCGGAAAAACCCCTTTCGCGAGAAATCCCGCCATCAACTTGCGAAAAGCTGCTTTCCATTCTTCGCCATGCGGTGCAATGCTGCGCCCGTATTGCTCCCATGTAACCAAATGCGCCAATTCATGAGTAAAAGTCAGCAAAAAAGCATAAGGATTCAAATCTCCGTTTACGCGAATGCGATGCTGAGGTATTTTACGGTTAGGCACATGATAGCTGCCCAGCAAAGACTTTCTTCTGCGGGAGATAATTAACAGAATTTTATATTCCACAATCCATTTTACAACCTGTTCAACGGCATCTGCGGGCATATGTTTTTCGATGCGTTGTCTAAGTTCGGTAAGCCTCATTACAAATTGCTATTGATACTGAATGCGGTTATAATAATTCCATTTCTTCTTGTAACCCTTGCGATTGGTTGAACAAGTTGAACGGGAACAAGAAACAGCGCCTAAACCTATCAGGATAAGACCGATAATCAGCAAATTTCGCATTTTTATTCGAGTGAATGGAATGAGTAAAAGTACGAAACTTTTGGCGATTGACAACAGGCATGATTTTGGGAAGTTTGAAAAAGATAGCAAAAAACACATCATTGTATTAACTTTCCTCATATTTTCCACGAAAAAGCCCTCACAAATGAAACAATTTTTATTGGCCGCTTTCCTTCTTTTTTGCATGCCATCGTTATTCAGAACAGCATGGGCACAAAAAGGCAGCGGGTTACAGAACTATGTAAACGCGGAAAACCTTCGTAAAGCCAAGCGCTATGATGCCGCTTTACAGCAATACAGCTTGGCAGTTAAGGCAGAGCCTGATGTAGCGGACTATTGGTATGGCATGGCTGAATGTTGGTGGGATATGAAAAACCCCTATAAAGCACTTGAAACGCTCGCCAAGTGTAACGAAGTAAAGAAGGACTATGTGAAAGCCTATGAATTGGCAGCAAAAATTCTGGATTTGAGCAAATCGTACAGCAAAGCAGGCGACCAGTACGCACTTGCTTTTGAATACCACAAAGAAGTACCCAAACAAATTGCAGCAGCCATCGGGGGCGCGGCTGCTTACAATAAGGCAAAAATGCAGGACAAGTCACTCGAGTTACTGGCCAAAGCCAAGGCGATTCAACCTGACAACCTTGACCTGAACTACATGGAAATCAAGATTTTCAATCAGCAAAAACAATATCAAAAAGCCATAGATGCCATTAATGCTCTACTGCCCAAACTTCCGGCTAATATGCCACAGAAAGATTATGCAAGTTTTTACTACGAACTGGGGCTGGCCTACCACAAATTAGAAGATTATCCCCAATCTGCAGAAGCATTGAAAAAAGCAGACGTTGGCATTTTTAAACAGCGGGTCTATGAACTTTCACCGGAATATTTTATGAAACTGGCAGAAGCCTATGCCAAAGTACATGAATATCAAAAGGTAAACGAACTATTGAATACTGCCATTAAAATACGCCCTAACTACAAGGAAGCTAATGACTTATTGAAAAAGATTAATCAACCCGGGACAGATATTATGAAGCACATCCGCGCACAGATGGACTCTATCAACAAAGAGAAAAATCCGGATAAAAAATCCAGAATGCATTGCGAGCTCTGTCGCAATCAATTCCAAGTAGGAGAATATGCCGCTGCCGCCGCTTCTGCCGAAGAGTGCCTGCGTACCAATCCGAAAGATATTACCTTCATCTTTTACAAATCCATTTCCCAATATAAAAGCGGCAACCACAGCATGGCTATTTTTGAAATGGATAAAATTTCCAAGGTGCCCAACCTGCCTGCGGAAACCAAAGCTATGATGTTTTTTGCGCTGGGGCTCATGTACAAAGAAGACAAACAACCGCAAGTAGCCGCCAATTATTTCAGAAGGTTAAAAGGAACATCGTTTGCAGAAGTCGGCAGGCTGGAACTCAAAGCACTTCGCAAAGCCGAGAATGATAATAACGACGAAGATGAGGATGACTAAACTTTGCTTACTTTGCGCCTATGTTTGCCTCTTCTGAACTCATCGTAAACCCCGACGGGAGCATTTATCATCTGCATTTGCGTCCCGAAGATATTGCCTCAACCATTATTGTCGTAGGCGACCCTGACCGCGTACCAAAGGTAAGCCGCTATTTTGACTGTATTGATTTTCAGATACATAAGCGTGAGTTCGTAACATATACAGGCTATTTGGGCGATAAGCCCCTCACAGTCATTTCTTCCGGTATAGGAACGGACAACGTAGAAATTCTGATAACAGAATTGGACGCATTGGCCAATATAGACCTGCAAACCCGTGAAGTAAAACCTGCACACATAACGCTGAATATTATCCGCATCGGTACTTCGGGTGCGATGCAGGCCGATATTCCGACCAGCAGCCGATTGGTTTCAACCGCTGCCGTCGGTCTGGACAACCTGATGAATTTCTACAATTTGCCACAATCTGCCGAAGAGCGCGCCTTTTGCAGTGCCTTGCAACAGGCAGCAAATCTGCCTTTTACGCCTTATCGCGTCAGCGCCGATACAGATTTGGTCAATCTGTTTGCGGAAGGCAGTGAACAAGGCATCACACTTACTGCGCCCGGATTCTATGCACCGCAAGGCAGGCAGTTGCGTGCAGCACAAACGCTTACCGGCTTTCTTGACCGCTGCACCAGTTTCCGCATGGGTCAGGAACGACTCACTAACTTTGAGATGGAAACAGCCGCCTACTATGCCTTCGCAAGGCTGCTGGGACATCGGGCAGTATCACTGAACGGCATTTTGGCTAACCGCGCCCTGCAACGCTTTGATGAAAATCCTGAGGCTACTATGGATAATCTGATTCGCTTTGCATTAGAAAAAATTGTTGCGTCCGACTTATAAACTTTGCACAATGACTTTCCACCTCATTATCGCGCTGCTTTTGCCAATGTTTTTACCCATAGGGGCAGCAATCGCACAATCAGACAAAGACGATGCCGCTATTCGTGCGGCGTTGCAAGCACAGGCTGTCGCATGGAACAATGCAGACTTAGACGGGTTCATGTCTTACTATCTGCGCTCCGAAAAGCTGAAATTTGTCGGTAAAAACGGTGTTCAGTACGGTTGGCAACCACTCTACGAACGCTACCAAAAAAACTACCCGGGCAAGGAAGGGATGGGCAAGTTGCAATTTGATATTATTGAAAATGAGCGACTTGCATCTGATATTTTCCAGACCATCGGCAAATGGGAATTGAAACGCACTACTAAAGACGGCAGCGAAGAAACCCTTGGCGGCTACTTTACCCTCACTTGGCACAAAGTCAATGGCAAATGGCTGATTATAGCCGACCATACCAACTGAATTTTGGCGGCAATGATTAACATAAAACCTGACAGGTCTTGAACACCTGTCGGGTTTTATGCATCATCTGCAATCACTACTGAATCACTGTCGGTTTGCGGAAAGGCTGATTTGGATTGAACAGGTAGCGATAAGTCGTATGCACTTTGGAAACTTCGCTGCCCAACAACTGCGCCACCTTAATCATTTTCGGGTTGAAATCGCCAACCCAGTTCATTTCCAAATGCTTGTATTGGAAGCCTTTTGCACCCGTAATTTGGCGGGCATAGCCAATCATCGCCGACTCAATGCCCCTGCCCTGAAACTCGGGGATTACTCCAAACACCAACCCAATCATTTTGTCAAAATTCTTGGTGAGTTTGAACCACAGAAAGCGAATGATACCCAATAGGTTGAACTTGCCTGTGTTCATCGCTTTCAGTGCCTGATTCAGGTCGGGAATATTGACGTAGAAGGCAATCGGCTCGTCTTTGTAATAGGCAAAATAGATAATTTTCGGGTCTAAAATCGGCGACATTTGCTTAATGAGGTTTTGCGCCTGTTCCCTTGTCATTTCGGCTACGCCTTCGTGCTTCACCCAGCCTTTGTTATAAATAATCCGAAAGTCTTCGGCATACTTCATCAGCTTGTCTTTTTCAATGGACACAAAGCGGTAATCGGGATTGCGGTAAATGCGCTCGGCGCGGGCTTTGAGTACCGGGCTCAACTCTTTATCAACCAAGCGATAGAAGGTGAACTGGCGAAAATATTCGCGAAAACCGTAAGCCTCAAAGAATTCTTTGTAGTAGCCGTGGTGGTAAAACATCCCATAGCTGGGGATTTTGTCAAAGCCTTCGGTGAGCAAGCCCCACCACGAATCGCGCTCGCCAAAGTTAATCGGTCCGTCCATGGCTTCCATACCTTGCTGTTGCAACCAGTTTTTGCAGGCATCAAAGAGTTGGAACGCAGCGGCGCAGTCGTTGATGCACTCAAAAAAGCCCATGCCACCCGTTGGCTGGTCGTTGTCCTGCATCACGGTTTTGTCGTTCACAAAAGCGGCTACTCTGCCCACCACTTCGCCTTTTTCGTTTGCCAACAGCCAGCGGATGCACTTACCGTGTGTGAAAAATTTATTTCTGGACGGGTCAAATACTTTTTCAATGTCTTCGTCCAAGGGGCGCACCCAGTAGGGATTGTCCTTGTAGAGTTTCACGGGAAGCATCAGAAAAGCCTTTCGGTCGGCTGCATTGCTTACTTCTTTGAGTTGGTAGGGCATAATGTAACAAATCGGCTGTAATTCTACTCACTTTTCTGCCGTTTGTAAAACACAAAGCCGTTTTGCTCATACAGGAATCGCAGGGTTGGGATGCTGTCCAACTCGGCACGGCTGAAAATTTTGCAGGAAATATACACATCCTTATCCACAGCCCCTTTGAACAGGTAGTCCTGCCATGCCTGCCCGTCTTCTGTTTTGGGGCGCGTATCAGGTTTGGTTTTGGCATAGAACCAATGCGCATAGCTACGGTAGCCGTAGGTATAAACGTAGCAATCTTTACCCTCCAATTGGCTGAAAAATGCCACAGGTGCGCCCTGCGTGTATTGCACAATTTTAGGCAGGTAGAGGTACATCACCATCGTTACCATGAGTGCCGTAGCCCCAAACAGCACAACTACGCCCAATTGTGCTTGAGCAGGGTTACCCAACTGTCGGATGCCCCAAACCGTTCCGGCAAGGAAAATGATGCCCGTGATGCCTTCCCAGCCGTACCAGCGCACAACCGCATCCAAATTAGCCTGTGCGAAAGGGTCAGCAGCAAGCAGTGGTTTGAGCGCGGCAGCATTTTGCGCCAGCGAAGGTACAACAATCAGCACGAGTGCCCAGACAGAGCCAATTGCCAGCAGTCCGCCGCGCATCCATTTGTTGAAAGCGATATTGCCTTGCAGGATTTGCTCCACTGCCACAGCCGCCAGATAAGTCAGCGGAAAGTAGCACATGGAAGAATAATGCACAATTTTAGATTTAACGATGGTAAACAAAATCAGCACAACCCAGAATAAAATCGTCATCCAGCGTTTAAAATCCGTTTGAGCGGTCTTTTGGCCTGTCGGGCGCGGCATAGTCATGGCGCGAATGGCAAAAACAGAAGCAGGGAAGCAGCCCAGCAGCAACACCACGAAGTGATAGCCCGGGAAGCCCGCATGGCCTGCATCGGGCGTACTGAACAATCGATACTGATATTTTGTAAATTCTATCGCCAACCAAGGGCCGTTTTTGAGTGCGTCAATACCGTACCAAATCAGCATTGCCGCCGAACTGATGAGCGCATAAGCTGCAAAATGCCCAAGGTGCGCATACCAACGGAAGCGTTCCAGCACCCAATAAACCCCCATACAAAGTGCAGCAATCAGCAGCGCGGCAGGCCCTTTGGTCAAGATGGCAACAGAGAGCCACAAACCGCCGATAATGAGGTAATACCACGCACCGCGTTGCAAGGCGATGCCTTTGATGCCTTCTTTGCGCCAATAGAACAGCACAAAGAAGTATAGCCCCAAGAAAATAAACAAGTTGAACCAAGGGTCAATAATGCCGGAGCGGAAATACAGGTGCGGCAGGATAGAACCGCAGTAAGCACCTGCCCAAAGCAAGCCGAAGCGCGTACCGTTCAGCCGTGCCCCGACTTGGAAGAGCAGCACCAGCGTTACAGCCCCACAAACCGCGTTAGGAAAGCGGGCAGCATATTCGCCGATGCCAAACAAGTGCATCGCAATAGCTTGCAACCAGATGAAAAACGGCGGCTTTTCCCAAAACGGCAGATAGTCTATGTGTACGCGCAGGTAGTCGCCTAATTCAATCATTTCGCGGGCGCACTCGGCAAAGTTTACCTCGTCCCAATCAAACAAACTGATACCACCCAGAAAGGGCATAAACGTAACACCGGCAACAAGGGCAATCAGCCACGAAATTTTTTGGTTGGCAGGCATGGCAGGAATTTTTTGCTGCAAAGCTAAGAGGAATGCGAGTATGGATTTGCAATACATGATTGCAGATTGACTATTTTCGCATACATTTGCCTAAACGCATAGCCAAATGAAAGTAAAACACTTTAATCTGAGTGTAGGCGAACAGTTTTTCAAGGCATTGGGCGATGAGTCGCGCCTGCGCATCTTGTCCTTGCTATACAAAAACAAAGAAATGTGCATTTCCGACTTGGAAATAGTGCTGGATTTTACGCAAACCAAGATTTCGCGCCATTTGGCCTATCTCAAAAATGCCGGATTGGTCAATTACCGAAAAATTGACCAATGGGTTTTTTACAGCATCAAAGACGAATTGAGCGAATTTATTGAGCAGATTTTCCGCTACCTAAACAAAGATGCCGACCTGCAAAAAGACCTGAAAATTTATAATACGCTACTCTCTAACCGCGAATTGGCAGCCAACCGCATCCTCTTTGGGCAACTTAACCGATGGCGCTAAGTATGCAAACATTAAAATATTTTATGATTTTATTTCACTTTTACAGTAAATTCAGGTATCTTAGCACACTTTATCACCTTTCATCATACGGTTGATGTTGTTGCGCCTTCTACCTTTTATTTTTTGCTTTCTCGGCCTTTGTCCGCTTGCGGCAGCTCAGCAATAGATACCGTTGCACGGCAAGGTTGTGTTTGATGACGGACTACCTGCCGTAAATGTTAAATTTCAGGTAGATAACTTACGTCCTTTCAACACCTACAGAAAAGGCCAATTTGGGAGCATGATTCCTGCTTCGTTCAATGGCCCGAAACAGGTACGCGTAAATAATGACAAACTTTCCGTAGTCAATTGGTTTTACGATACAGAACAGCAACTGCTGCAAATCACCCTTCGGGCATCGCAGCAAAACCTTGTCGGGCGGGTTATTACACGCACCGGCGCCCCCATCCACAATGCCAATGTTGCCGTTATCGTACAAGGCACAAAAGTAGGCATTGACAAGTTTCGCCAAGCCATAGATGAAGCCTTCATAATGGCAAGGCAACGCAATCACTTACCGACTGAAACTGCCGATACCGATGCCCTGCAAATAGCAGAATGGCAGAATGGGGCATTTAATGCAACTGCAACAAATCGTACAACCGACCGAAGAAGCCGTTAAAGGCGTATGCAAAGATTCTTTTATTTTTCGCCCGCAGGCCAGACAACCCGAGAAATCAATGACGGCTTTTTACCATTTGGCAGAAAAAAACAAAGCCTTGTCATCACTGCCGCCTGCCTAACCGAATGCCTGAACCTGATAGTTATTACAGCAGGCAAAACACAAGTTTTGCAAGGTATGCCCGAGCCACCGGGTAAAAACAACAATGCCTTCAATGCAGATGATTTCCAACCATATGAGCAGCCGTTCAGCCCTAATCAGACGACCTTTTACATGGCTACTACGGGCATGGCAGAGCATCTGTGCGGCTTCAAAACCATGGCTTTTGCCGGGCAATATCTCATAGAAATTCTGGAAGAATTGCATATTTTACCTGCTGTACGCTAGAAACAACTCATCCGTTCGCTGTGGGACGAGTGGCAGGCACAACCAATTGCTGGCGCCAACACCCCTAAAACAGACCCTCTGATAATCAGCATAAGCATTTGAAATGAAATACTTGCTATCAATAACCCTTTTGTTTCTACTCTCAGCGGGCAGCCTTTCGGCACAAATTTCAACCTTTTTGTTTCGCCGCCATACAGCATCTGCAGAGGCTGCCCACTCTACCCGC
Source organism: uncultured Cytophagales bacterium (assembly GCA_938039675.1). Taxonomy (GTDB): domain Bacteria; phylum Bacteroidota; class Bacteroidia; order Cytophagales; family Thermoflexibacteraceae; genus Rhodoflexus. The sequence continues at coordinate 3,365 of CALHUI010000003.1, read as the reverse complement.
AAAGACACCGTCTTGTATCTTGATTTATCGGGATGCAACCTGACCGCTATTCCCGAATGGGTATATGCCTGCGTCAATCTGCGCACGCTGGATTTGAGCCGCAACCCAATTGTCGAGCTGCCGCGCCGCCTCAATCGCCTGAAAAAACTCTATAAAATCACCTGCAACGGTGCACCGATACAACAGCAACGCTTTGCACCCGACAGTTTAATGACCGAAAAGCTCAAAAGCATGTCGGCTGCCCGACAGCGTCAAGCTTCGCCATACTGAACAGCGCACAGGCAGAAGCCGCCGAGCAGCAACTATTGAAAATTGGTAGGTTGCGCCATGTTCGCTCGCTGGTTATTAACAACCGCTACTTAAACGAAATGCCGCGTGTGTGGAAAATTCGCAAGTTGGAAACGCTTAATATCAGCCGCAACCGCCTCAGCCAATTGAGCGACAGCTATGCGGCGCTGCAAAATCTGGAAGTGCTGCGCATACAGGAAAACCGTTTGAGCATTTTCCCAAATTTCATCCTGCAACTACCCAATGTTCGCGAAGTGAACGTGGCACAAAACCAACTGTCCGACTTGCCGATAGAAAAATTAATGGGCTTGCCGAAACTTTCGTTTTTTCATGCCAACAGTAACCCTTTTATACCCGAATTTTTAGAAAGTCAGCTTGTAAAAGAATTCCTGCAAAAAGGCGAAAATCGAAAACTCAACTATGTAATCACAGGCAGGGATTAATTCAGCCTTGCTTTTTCCTGCATCAGGCACTTCACCTTACTTTCCAGCGCAAAGGCTTTGGGCAGCAGAATGCGGTTTTCTATGGCTGCATGTGTTTGCAATTCATTTTCAAAGCGTTGCAGCTCGGAGTAGAGCACGCGAATGACCAACGGAGTGGTGGCATCGGTTGCATAGTCGCGGGTTAGTTCACGAATGCCGCGCATATCGTCGTCGTCGTCGCGGTGGTGTGCCGCAATACTCTGCATGGTGTGTTTCTGCATGGCAAAAAAGGCCTTTCCTAACCCGCCGCGATGATACAGGGCATCATCGAGCACCAAAATATAGCGGAATGTTTCGTTTTCTTCTTCCAAAATATGGCGTACAAAATCTTCTGCAAACAGCGGGAAAGCAATTTTCAAATCTTCCAGCGTTTCCTGCATGGCAGGTGAAAGATTTTGCGGCTGTGCACGACTCACCAAGTGCTGCATATAAGGCAGGCGGCGGCGCATAAAAATACGGTGTGAATTTTTCAGGTAGTCAATAATAGTATCTACCGTGTAGCCTTTGAGCAATTCGGGAATGGAAAAACGCTCTTGTTGCCGCATAGACTCCCACTCTTTCAATATGGGGGCGGTGCTCATACGCCTCTCGCGACAAACCACTTCTAATGTTTTATTGCCATGCTGACAAAAATCAATGCCAAACAGATGCAATACTGCACCGATAGAATGATGTTCTGCAACCAACTCGGAAAGGCTTTTTTTACGCGACAGCATGGTACTCGTATTTGATGATGCTAAAATAGTAAATTTTTATTACTTCTCCTTGCAAGCCAGCAGTGTGTTTTTCAATAGCGAAGCAATGGTCATTGGCCCTACCCCCCCGGGAACGGGCGTGATGTAGCTGCATTTAGGCGCAACTTGGTCAAATGCCACGTCGCCTTTGATACTGTAACCCGATTTTTTGGAAGCATCGGGCACGCGGGTAATGCCCACGTCTATCACCACGGCACCTTCTTTCACCATATCAGCCTTAATAAATTCAGGTCGTCCAAGGGCAGCTATCAGGATATCGGCGCGGCGGGTTTCCTCTGCCAAGTTGGGTGTGCGGCTGTGCGTAATCGTAACCGTACAGTTGCCCGGGTAGGCATTGCGCGACATGAGCAGCCCAATTGGCATACCTACAATATTGCTGCGTCCTACTACTACACAATGCTTGCCTTCGGTGGCAATGCTATGGTGCGCCAGCAGTTGCACAATGCCAAAAGGCGTGGCAGGGATAAAAGTAGGCAAACCCAGTGCTAATTTGCCCACATTAGCAGGGTGAAAACCATCCACATCTTTTTCGGGGCTAATGGCATACGTAATTTTTTCGGCATTAATATGTTTCGGCAAGGGCAGTTGTACAATATAGCCGTCAATGTCGGAGTTTTCGTTCAGGCTGTGCACCTGTGCCAGCAGTTCGGCTTCGCTGATGGTCTCTGGCAAGCGGATGAGCGTAGAGTGAAAACCGATGCGCTCGCAAGTGCGGACTTTGCTGCCTACGTAGGTTTCGCTTGCGCCGTCGTTGCCTACCAGCACTGCCGCCAGATGCGGAATGCGTCGGCCTGCTGCCTTGCGCCTTGCCACTTCTTCCCTGATTTGTTCCTGTATCTTTTCCGATACCGCTTTGCCGTCTATGAGAATCATATGCCCCAATTTTTTTGCGAAGTTACGGCTTTCAAAAAATTTCCTTGTTCAAAAAAATGCTACCCAAAGAATTCTTTCCAAAGCGTAACAAAATGTTAACTTCGCGCTATGGCAGAGTTAATCAGCATTCATCCGCAAAATCCCGAACCGCAGAAAATTCGCCGAGTGGTAGCATGTCTGCGAGAAGGGGGAGTTATCATCTACCCAACCGATACGGTTTACGGCATTGGTTGCGACCTGTACAGCGCCAAAGCGATTGAGCGCATCTGCCGCATCAAAGGAGTAAAGCCTAATAAAATGCACCTGTCGTTCATTTGTTACGACCTGTCCGACATCAGCAATTATGCACGCCAGATTCCCAACGCCGTATTTCGGGTGATGAAAAAAGCACTGCCCGGCCCTTTTACCTTCATTTTGGAATCGAGCAGCGAAGTGCCGAAAATTGTAGGACAGAAAAAAAATCAGGTAGGCATCCGTGTGCCCGACCACAACGTACCCCGTGCAATTGTTAAAGAATTGGGCAACCCAATTCTGACAACGTCCATCAAAGACGAGGACGAAATCGTTCAGTACATGACCGACCCCTCACTTATCAACGACAAATACGGGCAAGTGGTGGATATGGTAATTGATTCGGGCTACGGCGGCAACGTTCCTTCAACGGTAATACTTTGTGAACAAGATGGCACTATGGAAGTAGTACGGGAAGGATTAGGAGATTATGTGTTATACTTATAACACATAATATTTTCACGCCTGATGCGTTAATCATAGGATACGGGTAACCCACATGGTATTACTAAACTACACAGGCAAACAAACAATCTTAGATAATGTTTTGCGAAGGATAAATTTTGTATTTAAAAAAGAATCGCTTATCTTATTGTTTGACCAAAAACAGTAAGAAAATGAGAGCAAAATTCACTCCCCTAAGCGATTCTCAATGGCAATATATAGAAAAAATAAT
>CALHUI010000002.1 GCA_938039675.1 uncultured Cytophagales bacterium | reverse complement strand
TTTAGCTTCTTCATGGTCTGATTTGCGCAATGAAGAGGAAAGCATACAAACAGGAGGTTGTACGGGCAATTTCTCAAACTCTTGCAGAAACTGCCAGCCGTTCATTTCGGGCATAACTATATCCAGTAAGATGAGTGAAGGCTGTTCTTTGCTTGTTTTCAAAAATTGAAGCGCATCTTCTGCTTTCAGAAATGCATGGATAACAAGTCCGGGGTTATTGCGTTGCAAAAGTGTTTTACTTACCATATTAACAATCGGGTCGTCATCTATAAGCACTACAGATAAAGAGCGAGCACTTTGGTTAATAACAGAAACGGAAGACATCTGAATTTCAGGCGATTGATTTGTTTGCAAGGGTTCAAGCGAGCGGTTCATTTCGCCCACGGCATGATTTAATTCTTCGGCAGCTATTTGCAGTCGCCGGATGATTTCGCTGATATTATCGCGGCTTATGTTACTGTCAAGGTTAAAAACCCGAACCAGTCCCAATATGCTGGCTACGGGCGCTCTAAGGCGGTGGGCTGCTAAAAAAGCAAATTCTTTAATCTGTTCATTTTGCTGCAATATTTTTTCCTCATTTTTCTTGCGTTCGCTAATATTGATGGCATTGATGATAACACCAATCGTAGTGCCGAGCCGACTGATAACAGGCGTATAACTTAATCTGTACCAATTGCGTTGGCCGGCATAATCAGACAGGTCAATTTCCTTAGTAATAGAACGACCTCTCAAAGCAGTTTGAAAATCTTGTTCAAAATTTTCCTCACACTCTTCCAATACGACACTTCGGATATCCAAGCCCGGCAGTAATCTTTTTTGCAGTTGTTGTAATACCGTATCAATAGCCTGCCTGTTAAAAGAAACAATCCGATAATCAAGCCCTACAAAAATGTTAATATCCGACGAACTGTCAAAAACGGCGCGCAACTGACTCTCTGAATGGCGCAGGCGCTCTTGTTGCAGGCGCATCAGTTCTTCGGTCTTTTTTTGCTGGCTGGTATCCTTCATTTGAATATGCACACCGAACACCTCCTCCTCCGAATTAGCAATCGGCATCACGTGAAATTCCATCCAGTGTTTATTGTTGCCCGCATCGAACAGTTCTTTTTCTATTGCGATTGCCAACTTGCTTTTCAGTGCATTTTGGGCTAATTCGGCAATTTCTTCAATAGGCGACTGCTTTAAGGCAATAAACACATCGGCAGTTTCCGGGCTGATGGATAAGTTGAATTTCCTGAAAAAAGCAATTGCTTTTCGATTGATGGCCAAAAGTCGGCCTTCGGGAGAAATCAAAATATTGGCGTAGGGCTGATTTTGAAAAAGTGCCTTGAATATGGTTTCTGACTTTTCCAGTTCGCGGCTTTGCCGGTCTATGGTAAGCCTTTGCTGATGTAACTTATTGATGTTGGAATAAGAAAAACAGACCAAAGTTACCTCGCCCGCCTCGTTGCGGATTGGCATATGCATGCCCAAAAACCACTGATTGTTTCCCTCCGAGTCAGTTAGTTCCAATTCAAACTGCGTGGGCTGTCCTTGTAAAGCCTTTTGAAAATTGAGAATCATTTGCTCGCGCTGCTCGTTGGCAGTAGTATAGCGCAAGAAAGAAGTTCCCTCTGCTATCTGCAAGCCAAAGAGCTGCTCAATACTTTTCTGTGCCTTTTCATTAAACAGTACCACCCGCATCTGATTGTCGAGCAGTATGTTCGCTAAAAATGGATTTTGAAAGATTGCCTGAAAAGCGTTGTCGCTGGATAACATCTTGGTTGTCTATGGTATCTTAGTTGCCGTAGCTAACAATATTACAGATTTTATTTCGCATATTTGCGCTGTTTTTGCCTATTTCACGGAAACTTATTTATCCCTTGAAATCACAAAAAAACGCATATATGAGCGAAACCATTATCTTCTCTATGGCGGGAGTGAGTAAAATTTATCCTCCTTCCAAACAGGTGCTCAAAAATATATACCTTTCCTTTTTATACGGTGCAAAAATTGGTGTATTAGGCCTTAACGGTTCCGGCAAGTCCTCTTTGCTACGCATTATTGCAGGTATAGACAAAAACTTTACGGGAGAAGTTGTTTTTTCGCCCGGTTACAGCGTTGGCTTGCTGGAACAGGAACCACAATTAGACCCTAACAAAACCGTTCGGCAAGTGGTAGAAGAGGGTGTGCAGGAGGTAGTAGATTTGCTGCGCGAGTTTGAAGCCATCGGTGAAAAGTTTGCCGACCCTGATGCCGATTTTGACAAACTGCTTGCTCGCCAAGCAATAATTCAGGAAAAATTGGAAGCCTGTGACGCATGGAACTTAGACAATAAGCTGGAACGCGCAATGGATGCGCTGCGCTGCCCGCCCGAAGATGCAATGATTGCTAACCTTTCAGGAGGCGAAAAACGCCGCGTGGCACTTTGCCGCCTGCTGTTGCAAGAACCGGACGTGCTTTTGCTCGACGAACCTACGAACCACTTGGATGCCGAATCGGTACACTGGTTAGAGCAACACCTGAAACAATATAAAGGAACAGTGATTGCCGTTACTCACGACCGCTATTTCCTTGACAATGTGGCAGGTTGGATTCTGGAGCTCGACCGCGGAGAGGGTATTCCATGGAAAGGCAACTATTCCTCTTGGTTAGAGCAGAAACAAAACCGCCTCGCCCAAGAAGAAAAGCAAGAAAGCAAACGCCAGCGCACCCTGCAACGCGAATTGGAATGGATACGCATGACTCCGAAAGCCCGTCAGGCGAAGCAGAAAGCTCGTTTGAATACCTATGAAAGCATGTTGAGCCAAGAAACTAAACAGAAAGAAGAAAAACTTGAACTTTACATCCCGCCCGGCCCGCGTCTGGGTACGAAAGTAATTGAAGCGCACAACGTATCCAAAGCCTACGGCGATAAACTCCTGTTTGAAAACCTGTCGTTCTCTTTGCCGCAAGGTGGTATTGTGGGGGTTATCGGCCCCAACGGTGCAGGTAAAACTACCCTTTTCAAACTCATTACAGGCATTGAAAAACCCGACAGCGGTACTTTTGAAATTGGCGAAACCGTGCGCTGGGCATATGTAGACCAAACACACGACAACTTAGACCCTAATAAAACCGTTTGGGAAACCATTTCGGGGGGCAACGAACTCATGCTTGTAGGTGGCAGAGAAGTTAATTCCCGTGCTTATGTGAGCCGCTTTAACTTCAACGGCGCAGACCAACAGAAAAAAGTAGGGCAACTTTCAGGCGGTGAGCGCAACCGCGTACACCTTGCCATGACCCTGAAACAAGATGCTAACCTATTACTGTTGGACGAACCTACCAACGATTTAGACGTAAATACGCTCCGCGCTTTGGAAGAAGGTCTGGAAAACTTTGCGGGCTGTGCCGTTATCATTTCGCACGACCGTTGGTTCTTAGACCGAATCGCTACCCATATTATCGCATTTGAGGGTGACTCGCAGGTGCGTTTCTTCGAAGGCAATTTTACCGAATACGAAGACTTCCGCCGCAAACAAGAAGGCTTTGTGGAACCTAAGCGTATCCGCTACAAAAAATTAGTCAAATAAAAGTATGCGCATTTTTTTCAGGCATCGTTTGGCCAACAGTGTATTACTGCTGATAGCCGTTTTCATAAGTACGGCTTGCTTTGAAGTACGCGAAGAAATAGCCATTGACAAGCAAGGCGCAGGCACTTACTCCTTTCTGATTGACATGAGCAGCAGCAAAAATCTGATTGACATGGCAATGGGTATGCAGATTACCAAAGACCGCACGCCTTTTGCGCAGATGGACTCTTCTTTTGCCAAGGGAATAGAGCGACTGACCAACATGCAAGGCATCAGCAATGTACAGGCCATCAACAATCGCGAGCAATACGTATTCGGGATGATGTTCGACTTCCAAAATGTTGATGCACTGAACGCAGCACTGAACCAGTCGGCTCAGGAACAGCCCGAACCCAACAGCATGGCAACTTTTACTTTCCGCAAAAAAGAACTTTCGCGCAGCTCGCGTTCTTTGGTAAGTTCATTGGCCGACTTGGAAGTATTGCGCAGCACTCCCGAAGGAGCAGCGCAAATTCAGAGCCTCTTGCAAGGAGCATCTTACGTTTATACTATCCGCCCAAAAACTGGAAAAATCCGCTCGTTTAGCAATAAGCAAGGCGAATTGCAGGAAAACGGCAAAGCCTTTTATTACCGCGTTGGTTTGTTAGACATGATGGAGAGCAAAGTTTCTCCGGCAAATACTGTTAAATTTAAATTTTAACCTGATTCATTACAATGGCTTATTTGTTTACTTCGGAGTCTGTTTCAGAAGGACATCCCGACAAAATTGCAGACCAGATTTCTGATGCCGTATTGGACGCTATGCTCACGCAAGACCCCGACTCGCGTGTAGCCTGCGAAACGCTGGTAACAACAGGCTTAGTAGTAGTAGCCGGAGAAGTAACCACTAAGGCATACGTAGAAATTCCTGATGTGGTGCGCGAAACCATTCGCCGCATTGGTTACAATAAAGACCAGTACCGCTTTGATGCAGAATCTTGCGGCGTAATTGTAGCGCTGCACAGCCAGTCGCCCGATATTGCCCGCGGTGTGGATGAGAACGAAGCAACCCACAAAGAACAAGGCGCCGGCGACCAGGGCATGATGTTTGGCTATGCCAACAAAGAAACCACTCAATATATGCCCATGGCATTGGCCTACTCGCACCAACTCATGAAAGAACTGGCCAATATCCGCAAAAACGAACTGCACCTGATGCCATACTTGCGCCCTGACTCCAAAGCTCAGGTAACTATTGAGTATGATGGCAACGGCAAACCCAAGCGCGTGCACACCATTGTGGTTTCTACACAGCACGATGAGTTTGCAAGCGAAACTGCCATGCTCGAGAAAATTAGAGAAGACATCACCAGTATTCTCGTTCCCCGCGTAATCCCTGCGGAGTTGATTGATAAAAATACCATTTTCCACATCAACCCAACCGGTAAGTTCGTTATCGGTGGCCCGCATGGCGATGCCGGCCTTACCGGACGTAAAATCATCGTAGATACTTACGGCGGTAAAGGTGCACACGGCGGCGGCGCATTCTCAGGAAAAGATGCCTCTAAGGTGGATAGAAGTGCCGCTTACGCTGCCCGTCATATTGCCAAAAATCTCGTAGCGGCAGGTGTGGCCGAAGAAGCGCTTGTACAGGTAGCATATGCCATCGGTGTGGCGCGCCCTGTTTCAGTAAACGTAAATACCTATGGTACGTCTAAAACAGGCCTGACCGACGAACAAATTGCTGACGTGATTGCCGAAATGTTCGATTTGCGCCCGCGTGCTATTGTTGAGCAATTCGGCCTGAAAAACCCGATTTTCTCGCCGACTGCCGCCTATGGTCACATGGGTCGTGAACCGTTCGAGAAAGAAATCGAGACTTTCCGCGTGGAACTCAAAGAAAACAACGGCGTAAAAGAGGAAATCAGACGCAAGCAATTGCACAACATTCAGTTCTTCGGATGGGAAAAACTCGACTATGTAAAACAATTGCAGGAAGCATTTAAGCTCTGACGGTAATTATGTTGCCTGTACACCTTCTGCCCCCCTGACAGCCTCCCTAAGCCGTTAGGGGGTATTTTTTACTTTTGACTGAAAATATAGCCTAAACGCACATCCATAAAATCAGCCGTTCTTGTGTGCGCTTTCAGGCTCATACCGAATAATATACCGCCGGGCGATTTGTAGGTAAGTTCATACCGCTGATAAACAGGGTGCATAGCCTTGTAAGGAGCATACAAATACACGCCCAGTCGCTGGGCAAAACCGAAACGTCCTAAGAGCAACTCCTGCCCTGCTAACATTGCTATCCTCGTGAAATCATTGCTTTGCTGTGGCTCATAACGACGCAACCACTCTTGCAATGAATAATCCACTGTTACTTCCATACCTACCCCTAAGGCACTCAACCTGCCAACCCTTCGCCATGCATCAGCAGTAGCACCAAAAATCCAATAACGTCTGTCGTCATTGCGCTCGACAGTTTTAGCCGTTGTATAAGCTGCTATACGATACTGCCAGCCTTGTCGGTTTTCTTGCCGCCAATCTGTTTTCCGAAACTCGGGGAAATATACCCTGTCCAGCACATAATCAACAGCTATACCCATTGTAGGGAAGTTGATGCCTTTATTAGGTTCTTTCAGCCCTGCGTTGGAAATATGGTTAAAATTTCCGTGCATCCGTATCGTCAGTTGAGGTATAAGCCGATAGTTCAGGCTTACGTTCATTAACAAATTAAAACTGACAGGAGTGCTGTAAAACAAATTCAGCGGGTTGTTTAAAGGATGAAAAACGCGATTCAGGTAACTGAAACCGGCTCCTAGCCTGTAAGATACGCTCAGGCGTGCAGGAGCTGCCATAAAAGGCTCTACAAAAGCCACCGCAGACCATGCACTCCCGAGAATTTGCGGATTGTTGAAACTGAAATAGCCTACCGAAATACCAATGCGCGGATAGCAAGAACAATACTGCCAGTATTCCTTCCGCAGCAACTGGCGACTGATTTCTACCTCTATCCCCCGAGGGCGCGATAAGGAAATGCTCCGAATTTCTTCAGAATGTGGCAAAATGATGCCGTAATGTGTCCGAATCCCCACAGCAATCGGCTGCCCGGCTATTGTGTCCGTCTGTTGCGCCCTTGTATAAAGCGGTACTACACAAAAGGCGACTATTGTTAGAAGCAGATACTGCATAACGATACTATTTTGCTATACGCCGTTACAAACGCACGATTTACATGCGCAGTTGCCACAACATTTTTGCATCTCATTGCGTATCAACTTAATAATTTGCAAGATTTTACTAACTTTCATTGTCTAGATTTAAAACGAACCACTCAAAAGCTAAACAACATGACGCATTTTGAAAAAGTAAAGCAATACCTGCAAGAATTGGGCTACGACATTGCCCATGAAGATGTCATAGACCAAATTTATGTAATCAATGCACCGGAAGACGGCATCCAAAACATGATTGTAGATTGCAATGACCCCATTCTGGTAATAGAACAATATCTTTTTGATATCGACAGCAGCGATGCACAGGTGCTGAGGGCATTATTGCAAAAAAACCGCGAAATTATTCACGGTGCATTTGTGCTGGATGAAACCGGTAAGCGCCTGTTGTTCCGCGATACCCTGCAACTGGAAAACCTTGACCTGAACGAAGTAGAAGCAAGCATCAACTCGCTGAAACTTCTGATGGCAGAATACGCCGGAGAAATGCTGCAATTTGCTAAATAAGATTTTCAACCACACTCACTAATCAATAAATCAGTTAAAAATATGGGAATTTTCAGCAGAATCTTTAGCATAGGTAAAGCCGAAGCACATAGTGTATTGGATAAACTGGAAGATCCGATTAAGATGACCGAACAGGGAATCCGCGACTTAAAGGAAAACCTGAATAAAAGTTTGCAAGGGCTAGCCGAAATAAAAGCACTTGCCATACGCGCCAAAAATGACAATGCCAAATTTATCAGCGATGCCCAAAGCTACGAGCAAAAGGCCATTATGTTGTTGCAACGCGCGCAAACAGGTCAGCTTGCTCCCGCAGAAGCTGACCGATTGGCCGGAGAGATGCTCCGCATGAAAGAAAAAGCCGAACAGGAAGCACAACGCACCGCCAAAGAATTAGCTATGCACGAGCAAAGCGTCAGCACGATGGAGCAAAACATCAATAAGCTGAAAAGCAAGATAAGCACCTATGAAAATGAGCTGCGTACCCTGAAAGCTCGTGCCAAAGTCAGCGAAGCTACTAAAAACATCAATAAGCAACTGGCGCAGATTGACTCCAGCAGCACCATTTCCATGCTAGAACGCATGAAAGAAAAAGTAGCCCAAGAAGAAGCACTGGCGCAGTCTTACGGTGCTATTGCGTTGGAAAGCAAAACCATTGATGACGAAGTGGAGAAGGTATTAGGCTCAAGTACACAAAACGATGCCCTGCTGGAACTAAAAGCCAAGATGGGATTGCTTCCTCCACCGCCTGCCACAAGCAACGACGCTTCCGCACCTCAACAATAAACAGGAACTGCGATTTTTATACAAAACAAACGGGAGTCATTCCACAAGACTTGAAACGACTCCCGTCTTTATTGTTACCACATTTGGAGGGCTATCGGCGCTGTTGGATGCTTTCCAATAACCGAACCGCACTTTCACCAAGGTGCGTATACAACGATGCACGATACTCGGCACTGTTACGATAGTTTCTTCCTTCTACAGCAAAGAAATCCTGAATGGCAGGCTGCCAATCAGAAACCAAAGGCATAATAATGCCGAATTCTTCTGCCGTAAAATCGCCCACAGGGTGGCGTTTAACGGGCAGTTTGTCGCGAATAGCATCGTTGTAATACACGAAATCCAGATTGGTAAAACCCTTGGGGTCTTGCGCAACCATCTGAATCGCCTCCATACTAGAATTAAGGTATTTGATTGGCATTTCGGGCATATATTGCTTTTTCAACATTTCTATGCGCTGCGCATTGGTCGTTCCTTTTACGGTATAGGCAATCATACCGGCAAAATCTTTTCCAAGCAATTCTATTTTACGCAGCGTAGGCGCTGAATTGTGTGTCAGCAGAACAGTGGTATTGCTGATAAAAGGCGGAGAAAAACGCACTTCTTTTTTACGTGTTTCAGTAATGGTAATGTTACCTATACCGAAAGTACCGTTGCCGCTTGCCTTGGTGGCGGCATAAAATTTAGCAAAATCCTCATAAGGCCGATACTCAATTTTTACCTTAATACCTTTTTGCATTTCCAGATATTTGGCAAAATTCTCCATCAAATCCACACATATTCCCTTGGGTTTATCCTTTTGGGAACTGCTATATGAAAACATCGGCGTTTGAATATAGTTTACTACTATCGTAGCTTCCTTGTTCTTTTTAGCTTCTGCCCAGCTGGTAGCATTTTGAGCATTTGCTATAAGCGAAAGAAAGGCAAATACCAATAACAAGCACTTTGCCGGAGTAGATGTTGGTACCATAGGCGTTACACAAGATTTAATATCAAATTAATCGTTTTTTATTACAAATCAAACAAACGCAACGCCAAATTGATTTAAATTTCGCGAGAAAACTGATTTTTCAACTTGTTAGGGTAATAGAATCGGCGTTTGAGCATCTCGCTCACTTCTCCGCGTTGTTGGTAGCCTTGGTAAGTGCCCCAAAACTGCATCAGGCGAAATATGACGATTTCTTTCCAGTTGCTCCAAAAAACGCCTTCCTGCCAAGCATGATACCAATCGCTGATGACATTGGTAGGAAACAAGTACAAAAAATCGCGCAGCGAGAAATGCGCCTCCGGAAAAATGCGCTTGTAGGCAATGGCTTCCCTCCGATAGCGGTTTAAAATTCGTTGTGGTGTTTCTTCATGGATATGTACGACGGGGGCTTCGGGCACATATGCCAACAAGTAGCCTTTTTGCAGGGCTTTTTTTGCCCAGTCCAAATCTTCCAAGCCGGTAAGTTGCTCGTCGTAAGGCAGTTGCTCCCACACATCGCGACGGATACAGGCATTGGCATTGTTGCAAAACGGATGGTCTTGCAGATACCAATGAGGCTCCGGTGGAAACCATTTGCGAAAAATCTGATGCTCGGCATACTTGGTAAGATGGTTGCCGATTTGCCTGCCGAAGGTGAGTGCTATGCGTGAGTCGGCGGCAAAGGGTGCCAGCATTTTCTCGACCCAATCGTTGGCCGTAGGATATACATGCGCACTGGCTATCAGGATGTACTGCCCCGAAGCTGCCGCAATGCCCCTGTTCAGCGCCCGCCCAAAAGTAAACTCTCCGGGCTGGATATGTACCAAACGAATGGGGTATTGTTGAGCAATGGCAACGGTGCGGTCGGTTGAGCCTGAATCTACTACCACTATCTCCACATCGCGTATGCTTTGTTGCATGATGCAGTCTAATAATTTACCGATGTGTTTTTCTTCGTTGTGGCAGCGAATAACAACCGAGCAAAGAGCCATAATTTGTGTCAAAACCAAAAATCACACAAAAATACACTAACTTTTGAGCCGAACACTTGCCCAATAATGATGATGATGATGCAGCCCACTTCTGCTTATGCCGATTTTTTGTTACAGTTGCTTATATGCTCAGCCAATGAGCCTGCCATTCAGTGGATTTACCGAAAAAAACAGGAGCTATCGGAGAAATTTACGGCACAAAGTTTTTATCTGGCTTTTGCAGCCGTGCCGCGCATAGTAGGCAGAGATGAGTTGGTAGTATCGCCTGCCGACCGAGTGCAAGCAGAGCAGTTGCGCAAAGGGTTTACACCACTGCGTTGGACAACCGACCAGGCAGCGCGGGCACTATTGCTGCTGGCTGTACCTCAAACCGATGCGGCGAGTTATGCCCGTCTGCTCAGTCGCCTTTTTGAAACAGGTGATGTGGCCGAACTCACGGCACTATACAAAGCCTTGCCCCTACTGCCTTTTCCCGAGGCACACATCAATCGGGTAACGGAGGGGATTCGCACCAACATGACACCCGTGTTTGAAGCCATTGCCCTAGAAAACCCTTATCCGGCGGACTATTTAGATGAAAACGCATGGAATCAGATGGTGTTGAAAGCTATTTTTATCGGTAAACCTATCCAGAAAATCATTGGGTTACGGGCGCGGGCAAATGCTAATCTGGCGCGGATGCTTTCCGATTTTGCACACGAGCGCTGGGCAGCGGGGCGGCCTGTCGTTCCCGATTTATGGCTGCCCATAGCAGGTTTTGTAAACGAGACCATTCTAACCGACCTGCAAAAACTCATAGACAGCGAAGAGCCGGCTCAAAGGCTTGCCGCAGCACTTGTATGCCGCGACAGCAACCATCCGGCAGCAAAAATCTTGCTCCAACAACATCCTGACCTTGTCAATCAGTTAGCCGAAGGGCTTGACTGGGAAGATTTGAGATAATAACCCTAAAATACGTTGGCTGCAATCTGACGCACGGCATCAGACTTACTCATGGTATAATAATGCAGGCATGGCACACCGAACTTAATCAGTTCTTTGGATTGATTGATGCACCACTCAATGCCCAGCTCCTTAACCTGCTGATTGGTTTTGCATTTTTCCACTTCTTCTACCAAATCTTCGGGCAGGTCTATATGGAAAATACGCGGCAGCACGTTGATTTGCGCTTTGGTAGCCAATGGTTTCAGCCCGGGAATAATGGGGATAGTGATACCTATCTCGCGGCAACGGGCTACGAAATCATAGTATTTTTGATTGTCAAAAAACATCTGAGTAACAATGAAGTCTGCCCCCATGTCCGCCTTCATTTTCAGGTATCGGAGGTCGGAGGTCATGTTTGGTGCTTCAAAGTGCTTTTCAGGATAGCCGGCTACTCCTATGCAGAAGTTAGTGGGTGTCGGGTGTTGCAGTTCATCGTCCAGATAACGACCGCGGTTCATATTCATCACCTGCTCAAGCAATTCTGAGGCATGAGAATGGCCTCCTGGCTGAGGGGTAAAAACCCCTTCGGATTTAATTGCATCGCCGCGCAGCACCAGCACGTTCTCTACCCCTAAATAGTGCAAATCAATCAATGCATTTTCTGTTTCTTCCTTGTTGAAGCCTCCGCAAATGATATGCGGAACAGCATCTACCTTGTAGCGGTGCATAATGGCTGCACAAATGCCAACAGTTCCCGGGCGCTTGCGAATCCGCTGCTTTGTAAGCGTATTATGAGGCCCTGCTTTGTAAACATACTCCTCGCGGTGGTAAGTAACATCAATGAAGGGCGGCTTAAACTCCATCAACGGGTCTATCGCTGCAAAGATGGACTCTATACTCTCGCCTTTCATTGGCGGGATAATTTCTAAGGAAAAAAGCGTTGATTTAGCGTTTTTCAGATGTTCAATAACTTTCACGAAGAGGAACAGGTTGAAATGAAAGAGTAGCAGCAAAATTAGTAAAGCCGTTTTTGTCAAACAATTGATGAGCCTTGTTTTTGTACAAAATCCAACCTGAGATGCCTTATGCAAAACAGGCCAAACTTACGTTTACCTTCTGGTACTTTTGATGCGCTGCCCGGGTGCTTTGGCTTTTCCTTTGCCGGGGCTAAAGCCCGAATGTTTCTTGATGTGGGCAGTAGAGCGGCCACGCGAGCCGCCGGAACAAGAACCGAAACCTATCATCAGTGTTGCCATACAACAGATGATGAGCATGAAAGTAGAAATGCGCCTGAACATAGTTTTAAAGGGTTATCTTTCATTCATAACAGCGCATCCGTTAAAATATTGCGGAAAAAGACGGCTACTTTTTATTTTTCTTTTTTTGCTGCCCCGGTGCAGTAGTTTTTCCGTTCACTTTTCCCGATATCGGATGTACGCCTGTTACTTTTTTAACCTGTCCGGGAGGCGCACCGTGCGGATGTCTTTTACATGCGCCTGCTGCCAATAACAGCAACAGATAAAGGCCATATATCCGTAAGTTGTTTTTTTCTCGCTTACTTAATTAAAGTTAAAACCGAAGTCATCTGCCACAAGACGGGCAAATTTACTGTCATTTGCTGCGTATTTTTGTTCTCATGAATATTCCTGAAAATATAGGCATTGTGCTTTCGGGTGGTGGTGCTCGCGGTATTTCGCATTTGGGAGCTTTGCAGGCAATTAACGAAATAGGGATTCAGCCCCGTTTTATTTCAGGAACCAGTGCCGGAGCAATTGTAGGCGCACTCTATGCTGCTGGACAGAGCCCTACTGAAATGCTCGATTTTATTACGAAAACCAACATTCTGCGCTATTTCAAACCTGCAAGCAACCTGACAGGCATTTTGCGAATGGAGAAAACAGCAGAGGCATTTCGTCTGTTTCTTACCGAAGACAGTTTTGAAAGTCTGAAAATCCCGCTGTTTGTTAATGCTACTGATATTGAGCGTGGAGAAATTGTATATTTCAACAGCGGCGAACTGATAAAACCCATACAGGCGGCCTCCTGCATTCCGTTTTTGTTTGCACCCGTAGAAATTAACGGCAGATTCTACATTGACGGCGGCATTTTGAACAACCTGCCTGCCGAGCCATTGGTTGGACGCTGCGACTACATCATCGGTATTCACTCCAACGCCGTCAGCGAATTGAAGGTGAATAACATGAAACAAGTCATTGAACGCACGTTTCATTTGGTCATCAATGCCAATATAGAATCGCGCAAATCGTTGTGCCACTTGTTCATAGAGCCGCCCGAGATGGCCGCCTACAAGGTTTTTGACGTGGCAAAAGCAAAAGAAATCTTTGATATAGGTTATCGGTACACTCGGCAAGTACTTGCAGCGGCTTTATCGGGTCATCAGTCCACAATTGCCTGATAGGTGAGTACCTGAAAGCGCTTGCTCAAAAACAGATGTCGGGAAGGCCATACTTGTGTAAAAAACAAGGCGATGAGTTCTTCCTTGGGGTCAATCCAGTAATCGGTAAAATACATGCCGCCCCAGCGATAAACTTCCTCCGAACCGGGCATCAGGGCGGCCTGACGTGCATCGGATAGTTCAAAACCCAACCCGAACTTGGTTCCGTTCCGAGTGGTCAGTTCGCCAATCTGGTTTTTTACCATAATTTCAATGGTTTTGCGGCTGAGTATCTGTGCGCCGTTGTAACGACCACCGTTGAGGAGCATCTGCATAAACTTGGCATAGTCGGCAACGGTACTGCAAAGTCCCGCACCACCGCTGTAGTAAGTCTGCGCACCCTTGGTTGCATAGTCTGCATAGGCTGCGGGCTGCGTATGCGGAATCACTTTTCCGTCTTTACCTTCTTCGTAGAGTGTTACCAAACGATTTTGCTTCTCCTGTGGCACATAGAAAAACGTGTCATCCATTCCAAGAGGCTTGAAAATGCGCCTACTGAAAAAATCAGCCAAACTCATTCCTGATACTTTTTCCACCAGATAACCCAATAAGTCGGTGCTTAGGCCATAGGTAAATTTTTCGCCCGGCTCGTGGAGTAGCGGCAACTGTGCCAATTTCGGCATGGTTTGCGACAGCGTAAGCGGCTGTGTGCTATGAAATTGCGGTATACGGGCTTTCAGTTGCAAGGGGTGCAAATAGGGTATGCCGGCAGTGTGGGTCAGCAAATGACGAATCGTAACTTCTTTTTTGGCAGGAACAGCCACAAAGGAAGTATCACGCTTATTGAGAATAAGCTGCTTCAATACTTTGGGATTCTTAAATTCGGGGATAAAGTCCGACACAGGGTCATCCAGCAAAAAGCGCCCTTCTTCGTAAAGCATCATCACGGCCACCGAAGTAATGGCTTTGCTCATGGACATGATGCGAAAAATATCATCTTCATCCATTAGCGTTTGTGAGGCCACATCGCGGTAGCCGAAGGCTTTGTGATAAACGATTTTTCCTTTGCGGGCAATCAGGCAAACTGCACCGGGTATAGCTTGCTTATCTACGTATTGTTGCAATAGGGTGTCAATATAGACAAGCCGACGAGAAAGCATTCCGGCTTGGTCGGCAGGCGAAGCGGCCAGCAATTGCCGTTCCAGCGTGGTTCCGGTGCTCGCCACAACGGTAGCGGGCTCATTGGACGCAGTATTATCTGTTTTGCTTTTAGCAACAGGGTTACATCCTAACCCTGCTAACGCGCTGCATACGAGCAGGCATTGAACAACTCTAATCATTTTGCTGATATTTTGTAGATGCAATATAAGATTTAACCACCCTATCCGTCAGGTGGAGCGGCAAAGCCCCCGCAGCAAGTACCTGATGATGAAACTGACGAATATCAAACAGCTCGCCGAGTTCCTGCTGTGCCTGTCGGCGAAGGCGCATCAACTGCCTGCAACCCATCAGATAAGTGCAACTGTGTGCTGGAAAAAGCAGCACATGGTACAGCCTTTTATTGATTTCAACAATCGGCAGTGCCGTATGAGTGGCAAGGTAGGCTACCGCCTGAGCATAGCTCCATCCGTAAAGGTGCATACCCATGTCTACCACCGCAACAGCAGACCGCACAAGTTGCTGATGAATTAGGCCGCTGCGATGCGCCGGATTTTCAAAAATATTCTCCTCAGACATCACAACGGCTATGTAGCTGCTCCAACCGTTGGTAAATACAGGTTCTTCCCAATAACGGCGAAAAGTCGGCAGTTTATTTTGCAAGCGCTGATACTGCCTTTGCATCAGCCTGCCGGGTACAATTTCTAAGGCAGCAAAAGCCATTACCTCTATGGGAGGAATTAGTGTGCTGTCGGAAGGATTCAGCAGGATTTGCGGCTCGGTAGGATGCAACCGACCCGTAGGAATAAAGTCCTCCAGCACTACAGGCATTCGGTAAGGATGACAGTTTATCAGCGGGGTGGTTTCAAAAAGATACAGCGTGGTTGTGTCTAAATAGTAGCAGGCTTCTTGCAGCGCCGACACCAAAGAGGCTTTTGCCGGATTTTTTTGCAACTGTTCCGTATGGTAGGTATTGTTTAGTTTTCTGTACGCCGTCTGCCAATTGCTCTTTGTGCTGTTGAGCGACTGCACAAGCGCTTCTTTAAGGCTGTCGGTCATGCTTTCGGCATAGCGAAAAAGCGCCTGCGGATGAATGGATTTGTTGGCAAATCGCTGAAATATTTTGTGGTACTGTACTGTATCGGTTATGGCGCGCATAGGCGGCAGAGAACTGCTGCAATCATATTTATCCAAGTAGTTATAAATAGCTTGAAAAGCAGGATAAACCGATGTTTCCAACAGTAGCAACGCTTCAGAGTCAAGTTCTTGTTTTGTATCTCGTCCTGTCTCTAAGCGTGCCAGATGTTTCCTGAATTGCAGGTAGAGCGGGTTAGAAACGGGCTTAACAACCAAAAAGCGCGCCAGTTGTTTTTTTGATGCAGCCGCAGCAAAACAAGGCAATGACCTGCCGCAGCGGGAATCCAACCGAAAAGCCGTTTTAAGGGCTTGTGCGGTTATTGCACTGAAAGCAGCCAGTATTTCCAGATATTTGGAGGTCTCTATGGCATTTTTAGGAGCTTGTGCGAGCAGCAATCGCTCCGTAAAAAGCAGATGAATTCCCGAAAAAGGATTGAAAGGATGCACAACGTCTAAACACGTATCGGCCTCTATCAGTTGCTGCATTTGCCAAGCGAGCGCATCGGTGGAAAGCAACTGTTCTGCATTTTGCTCTTCGCGCCGATAGCTTTGCAAAACAATCAGGTCAGCCGCCAAGCCTACAGACCGAATTTCCCACTCGCGCAGAGGGGCAACTGTGCCGGGTTTTAAAAAAAGTGCCAGCCGACCTGCTTTATCGTAGGTAAGTGCACCTGTTTGCCATGCTTCGCGGGGCAGCAAGTAATGCGTGGCAACGCGCTCATAGAAATCTTCTACCGAAAAAGGCTTATACCAAAATATGCTGATGTACCACATCAGCCAAAAAGCAGCGGCCAGCAACAGTATTTTCAGCAGCCATTTCAGTACGGACATAAACAAACCGGTTTTGCAAACCTATGCAAATTAATACCTTTGTCCGATATGAGTTGCAATCGTGGCAGCTCTCTGTTACAAACGTCAAAACCACATGAAAAGCATCATTTTTGAAAAAGTAGGCCGACCCGAAGAGGTGCTGCAACTGAAAGAAATTCCCACACCGACACCTGCCGCGGGCGAAGTATTGGTAAAAGTAATGGCAAGCCCCGTTAATCCGTCTGACGTGATGTTCGTGCAAGGAATGTATGGCATTCGTCCGCAACTGCCTTCGGGTGCGGGCTTTGAAGGCTGTGGCATCATAGAAGCCGTTGGCCAAGGGGTAAACCTGCCCGTTGGAAGTCGGGTAGCCTTTACTACCATCGGGGCTTGGTCTGAATACGCCGTTGTTTCTGCCAAAGCAATTTTCCCGCTGCCGCCAACCATGCCTTTTGAAGTGGGCGCACAAATATTTGTTAATCCGTTTACCGCTTGGGCTATGCTCCACGATTCGGGCTTGCAGCAAGGCCAATGGCTGATTCTGACTGCCGGCGGCTCTACTTTCGCACAATTGGTGATTCAGATGGCGGCAGCCAAAGGCATTAAAGTTATTTGCACTGTCCGACGCGATAGCCAAACCGAGCAACTGCTTGCATTGGGTGCTGCTGCGGTAGTCAATACGGAAAAAGAGTTTTTGCCTAAGCGAGCAAAAGAACTTACCAATGGTGCCATGGCAGACTGCTGCTTTGATGCCACCAGCGGCGACGTATCGGCACTGGCACTCAGCAGCCTGAAAGCCAAAGGCAAGATGTTTGTATATGGTATGTTAAGCCTCAAAGAAACACCCGTAAACAACGGGCTGCTGATTTTCAAAGGGCTGACCATTCAGGGTTTTTGGCTGACTGAGTGGCTCAGCTCGGCCCCCCGCGAAGTACGCCAAAAGGCAGCACAGGAAATTATCGCCCTGCTGCACGACGGCACGTTGAAGGTGCAAGTAGCGGCTACTTATCCGTTAGAAAATACGGTTCAGGCCGTTACCGATTCGGAAAAAGAAGGGCGAAGCGGCAAAATCTTGATAACTACCTATTAAAGCATCTTTAAGTGCCTGAAAAGCATGGCCTTGTAAGAGCTGCTCAGGGGAATGTGCTTTTTCTGAATAGTTACCGAATCGTCCTCTATGGTATCTATCTTGTGGTAATTAACCAGATAGGAGCGGTGAATCCGCAAAAAGTTGGAAGGCAGTTTAGAAGCCATTGCTTTCATGGTGGCCAGTACCATATATTGCTGGCCGCCTTCCATATGAAACACAACGTAGTCCGACTGCGACTCTAAATACAGTATTTTGCTCAACTGTATTTTGATAAACTGCTGACTGCCTGATTTGATGAATACATTGTCGTCATCCGGTTCGGCAATTAAGCGCGACTTCGTAAAATCCCGTATTTTTTGAATGGCAGCGTGGAAGCGATGATAGCGCACCGGTTTAACCAAATAATCAATCACCCCATACTCAAAAGCTTCAATGGCATGTTCCGTTTTAGAGGTTATCAAAATGCAAAGCACGGGTTGATTGAGTGCCTGCAATAACTCCAAGCCGCTCATATCGGGCATCTCTATGTCCAGAAAAAGTACGTCGTAATTGCCTTTTTCCAAGATTGACAAGGCTGTTACCGGATGATTGCAAGTGCTTACTTCGGAAAACATATTCTCCCGACGTGCAAACTCCGCTATCATCTCGGCAGTAATGTTATCATCATCAACTATCAGGCAGCGCACAATCAAAAATACTTAAAAACCCGCTTTGTTATGGATTTGAACGAGTACAATCTGGACTTTTTCAGGGAGTCAGCCAATGGTGATGTCAAATTTATGAAATATATTTTGAACCTGACCGCACGCGAACTGCAAGATTATTTCAATCGGTTTGCCGAAGCCCTACAAAACGGCGACATAGAACAAGCCAGACGCGCCAAACATAAACTGCATCCGCACTTGGAGGCCTTACAAGCATACGACTTGCAAAAGTTAGCGGAACATTTAATCAATGAATCAGAACGCTTTTCGCCTGAACTTTTGCAGACCTTTCAGCAAAAAGCGACGTTACTTTGCAATGCAATTCAGCAAGCTGCCAATGATGAAAAATAACATTCTGACCGATAGCCGGATTCCGTTTATTGCAATTGCGCTCGTGTATGCTGCCGGCGCTTTTTTGGAAGTGATGGATATTGATGAAGCCCAATATGCCGCTATCTCGCGGGAAATGGCTGAAACAGGGGAGTGGCTGCAAATAAAAGACAGAGGTGAGAACTATTTAGACAAGCCGCCGCTGCTTTTTTGGGTGGCTGCACTAACCTTCAAACTGTTGGGAGTCAGTAACTTTACTTACAGACTTGTTCCCATTATGGTTTCCTTGCTAGGGGTATATGCCACCTATCGGTTTGCTTTGCTGCACTACAACCACCGCGCAGCTTACAGTGCTGCATTAATCATTGCCTCTTCAATGGCTTTTTTCCTTATACACCGCGATGTGCGAACCGACACCATGCTTACCGGATGGGTTATTTTCAGCATCTGGCAAATCAGCGAATGGATAGTATTGCAATCCTCTGGCAAAAAAGGTGGGGGGCTTTATCTGCTTGGCGGCGGCTTTGGGCTGGGTTGCGCATTGCTTGCCAAAGGGCCGATTGGCCTTGCCGTACCTGTGCTGGCATTTGCTACGCAGTTTGTCTATCAACGCCGATGGTCTGACTTCTTCCGGCCACAGTGGCTGCTCCTCTTGCTCATTGTTGCGGCTATGCTCGCACCCATGGTTTGGGGATTGTATGCCCAATACGGCATGGAAGGACCTTATTTCTATTTCTGGAAACAAAGTTTCGGGCGCATTACAGGTGAAAACGAGTGGGTAAACGATGTGGATATCTTTTTTCAGGCACAAAATTTTTTGTGGAGTTTTCTGCCGTGGGTTATCCTCTTTGCTGCGGCACTCGTGTTCCACTTGCGCCAATTAGTGCGCAGGCAGGCTGCTGAGGTGATTTCATTAGGCGGCTTTCTGCTTCCTTTCTTTGCTCTATCTCTGTCGCGCTACCAGTTGCCGCACTATACGTTCGTTGTATTTCCGCTCGGAGCCGTACTCACAGGTGTTTATGCCGACTATCTGATGGCTCACGCTGCGCAGGCCGAATTTAAAGTCGTGCGCTTTGTACAGTCGCTGCTGGGATTTCTGCTTTGCGTAGCGGCACTGTTGCTGGTTTTTTGGGCAACCCCTACCCGCGAATGGTGGTTCTGGAGCGGCTGGGCATTGCTGTTTTTCCTGTGGTCGCTATTCTCTTTCAGTCCGCAAACGGTCATGCAGAGCTTATTAGGGCCATCTGTAACAGGCATTATTACCCTGTGCGCCACGCTGAACATACAGGTATATCCTGAACTTTTCCACTACCAAGGAGGCAGCGCCGTGGGCAATTACGTGCTGCAAAACAATATCCCCGTCCATCGGCTTTGGGCGCTTTCACGCCTGACCGAAAACCATCAGGAACTATTTATGCACTCGCTCGACTTTAAAGTAGAGCACGTTGTGCCAAAACTGAAAAGCGCGGAAGAAGTTATCGCTCAACTCAACGGCGGCAGTTGCTACATTTACACCGACACATTGGGGATGCGGGAGTTACAACAGTTGCCCGTAAAAGTGCGCCCGCTGCAAACGTTTGAAAAATACCATGTTTCTATGCTGACACCCGAATTTTTAAACCCGCAAACAAGGCATACCGTAACACAACGCATATTTTTGGCAGAAGTGAAAAAACAATAAGCACCATGAGCATCCTGTTTGACAATTTTAAAAGCTGGAAAGAGTATTGCCTTGCAACAGGCAAACCACTTTTTGAGCCGGTTATAGGCTATGAAATCTCCCAAAAAGGCGCTACCGAATCGGACATTCGCAAAGGGCTGATGCGCGCTTACCGCGTAATGTGCGATGCAGTAGAAACGGGGCTGACCGAAGACATGACTTCGCGCTCGGGAATGGTGCAAAATGGCGGTAAAAAAGTATATAACAGCCCCATTACCGTACTTTCACCCCAATTTCAGCGGCTGATTGCCCGTGCATTGGCCGCCAAAGAAGTGAACGCCTGTATGGGGCGTATTGTAGCAGCACCCACAGCCGGCGCATCAGGCATACTGCCCGGCATCTTGTATACCCTGCAAGAATTACACAATCTTTCCGACGAAAAGATTGTTGAAGCCATGCTTGTAGCCGCAGGTATTGCCCTCATCATTGAGCGCAACGCATCTATTGCAGGCGCGGTAGGCGGTTGTCAGGCAGAAACGGGCACAGCGGCAGCCATGGGCGCAGGTGCGATTGTATACAGCCTCGGCGGCGATATTGACCAAGTTTTCAATGCCGTAGCCATTACCATCCAATGCATGCTCGGACTGATTTGCGACCCGATTGCCGGGCTGGTAGAAATGCCCTGCATCGTGCGCAACGCAAGTGCGGCAGCTATCGCCTACGCTTCTGCACAAATGGCAATAGCAAATTTCAATGCCGTGATACCCGTAGATGAATGTGTCGGCGTACTTGGTGAAGTGGGGCAAAGCATGGAAACGCGCTACAAAGAAACTGCCCTCGGCGGCCTTGCAGCCACACCTACCGGACAAGCCATTGCACACAAAGTGCTGATACACGATATTGAAATGCTGCCCGACCCCGATGATGCCTGATAATCAAAGGATTTTTACCCGCGAAATAATTTGCATAAAATAAACTGCTGCGCGTAATTTAGTATAAATTTAACAACCTGATTGGCACTATTTTGGAAAACATATTTTTACCCCTGCTTAATTGCCGCAACACTATGTATGCAACAACAACACGAGCCTTAATATTCATCTGGTTGCTGGCTGCAACCTGTCTGATTAATCTGGAATCTCGGGCACAGGCAGAAATTATCACCAGCGCTAAAACTGCTATCAAAGCAGGCGATTCCAAAGAATTAGCCCGGTATTTCAACACTTTGGTTGAGTTGAAGATTCAGGATGCTAATATTAGCAAGGCCAACGCCAAAGATTACAGCAAAACACAAGCTGAATACATCCTCAAAGAGTTTTTTCGCGACAACCCTCCCCAAAATTTTGAGTATATCCACAAAGGCAGTTCCAAAGAAAGCAATTTGCATTATGCCATTGGCAAATACACCTGCCGCGACCGCAACAACAAATCCGGCTCTTTCCGCGTATTTATGAAGCTCAAACAGCAAAACGGAAATTACGTAATAGATGCCATTGACTTTAGCAGGGACGACGGTAAGGAAAACAACAATTAAGCCGACATTTGCTATTTTTGCGGTGTGATACCTCCTTACGTAACCCCGCAGGCGCTTGCTCGGCTGATAGACAGCGCATTTGAAGAAGACTTAGGAACAGGTGCTAATGCAGGCGACCACTCCTCTCTTGCCGCAGTTCCCGCCGAAGCAAAAGGCAAAGCGCGACTGTTGGTTAAAAGTGACGGTATGCTGGCAGGAGTAACCTTAGCCGAAATTATTTTCCGCCATGTCGGCCAAATAGAAGTTACTACGCTGCTGCAAGACGGAAGCCCCATCCGCCGCGGCGACGTTGCTTTTATTGTACAGGGAAACGCCCGAGCCATTTTGCAAGCCGAACGCCTTGTATTGAACTGTATGCAACGCATGAGCGGTATTGCCACGCAAACACATAAAGCCGTTCAGATGGTCAAAGGCTACAAAGCCCGCATTTTGGATACCCGCAAAACCACCCCCAACTTTCGCGTAATTGAAAAATGGGCAGCCTTTATCGGCGGCGCAACCAATCACAGGTTTGGGCTTTACGATATGATTATGCTGAAAGACAATCATATTGACTATGCCGGAGGCATTACTAAAGCCGTAAAATCAGCATTGGCATACAAGCAAGCCAAGGGACTTCCTATACGCATAGAAGTAGAAACCCGCAGCTTGGCAGAGGTGGAAGAAGCCTTGCAGGTAGGCGGCGTAGATGTTATCATGCTGGACAATATGGATATACCAACCATGCGGGAGGCAGTGCAACTTATTGGCAACCGCTGCCAAACCGAAGCATCCGGCGGCATTACACTCGAAGAACTGCCGCAAATTGCTGCCACAGGCGTAGATTTTATTTCAATGGGTGCACTTACCCACTCGGCCAAAATATTAGACCTCAGCCTCAAAGCCTGCTGACCACATTATTCATGCTACAATCATTACCGAACTATGATTATCAAAACCAAGAAATTTCAATTTGACAAAAACCAGTACATCAAATTTGCCATGCTCAACATCGCCCGCGAATGGTGGTGGGCTTGGCTCGTGCCGGTAGCAGTGCTACTGATTCCCGTTTTTTATAAAGACACGCTCGGCTGGTCTATTTTTATCGCACTATTGCTCATTGTACTGTACTTACTTTTCTGGTTTATTCAATTCACAGCCGTTACGCAACTGGAACAATCCAAACTTCTTTTTGAAAGACTGCGCTATGAAATTGACAGCCGTGCCATTAAAGTCATGAAAACCGACAAAGAGGGCTTCATTATAGAGTGGAACAAAATTCAGCGGGTAGAAAAAAAGAAAGAAGGCTTCTTGTTTGTACTTTCAAAAGCACAGTTTTTGTATTTTCCGTTTGACGTATTTCAGGGCGAACAGTCTGTCAAACTGCTGGAAACCATTCTGAAAAGAAAAAACCTGTTAGTCGGCCATAAAAAATCAGAAGAAACCGCCGTTATCTGATAATGCAAGTTATCCGTGTCAGGACTCCCCAAAACGTAACCATTGAATACAGGCCGGCCAGCCTTGGCGACCGCCTGCTTGCCTACCTGTTCGACGTGTTGGTGATTATTTCCTATTTCATTCTATTAAGTGGCATCAATTACATGCTTGACAAAACGTTTAATACGGAATTATGGGACAGCACATGGATAACAGTTGGCCTGATTATGCCTTGGTTTTTATACGACCTGCTTTGCGAGGTGTTTATGGAAGGGCAAAGTTTTGGCAAAAAGGTTATGAAAATCAGGGTTGTACGAACGGACGGAGAGGCCGTTACCTTGGGTAACTATCTGTTTCGCTGGCTGCTCGGCTTAGTAGAACTGCGAATGATGGGCGGCCTGTTGGCATTGTTTACTATTGTCATTGGCGGCAAGGGGCAGCGTTTGGGCGATATGGCAGCCGGCACAACGGTTGTTTACGTAGGAGAGGACGATATGAAACTCGCCATGCCTGCACCACTCCCCGCAGAAGATGTACCGCCACAATACCCGCAGGCAGCACAACTCACCGATGCCGATATTGCCCTTATCAAAGATGTGCTCTATATATTTCGCCGAAACGGCAACCGAGCCGTAGTAGAGGCGGCAGCCAACAAACTGCTCGAAAGGTTCGGGTTGAATAGCTTTAATGAAACCAATGCTTTTGAATTTCTCAAACAGGTAATCACCGACCATAATCGGTTGGTGAAATAACAGACAATGGCAGAAAGCGAATTTTTTTGCTTAATTATGTATCGGAACACACCAATCGTTTATGCACCGCCTCTCCCGATTTTTTTTCATTATCAGCAGCCTGTTGCTTGCCGCAAGTTGCCGCAGCACCATTCAGTTGGAGTTTGCGCAGGCTGTTACAAGTGAAGGTACGCTTGCCGCCTGTAATTTAGCCCGACAAAAAGACCGACAGGCCAAAACTTTATTTCCGCGTGCTGTTAAAGCCATGCGAAAAGCCCATTTAACCGGCTTTGAACCGGACAGCGTCCGCCGCATGATTGTATCGGTGCAACAGATTCCTGAAAAACTCACCTATACCAACATAGCAGGTACGCTGCGGTTTACCGAACAGGATATTGTAATTATTTATGCCGAACGCTGGCGAAACTTAGACATGTGGGTGTTTTCTCTGCCTGCCGAAATAAACCCCAAACGAGCAGACCTTCCGCTGATTGCTTTCCCCTTCAAAGATTTGGAAAAAGCCGTCCGAAAAAAGCTGATTATTCGCTACAAAACCGTCAGCGAATCAGATTTTAACCATGGTATCTGGTAACAACATCAGTTGTAGTAGGTGTATTCATA
Source organism: uncultured Cytophagales bacterium (assembly GCA_938039675.1). Lineage (GTDB taxonomy): Bacteria > Bacteroidota > Bacteroidia > Cytophagales > Thermoflexibacteraceae > Rhodoflexus. The sequence goes on along the minus strand of CALHUI010000002.1, from coordinate 152,875 downwards.
AATGACTAATTGCCGCCCTTGCCCCTGCGCATCCAGAATGGTAATGCGCACCGGCAAATTGTTTTGGAACGTTCGGACTTCTTCAGAGTCAAACATATTTTGATAGTAGAAACGCCAAACTTCCAAGCGCTCCTGCTCATTGGGATAGCGATACAGCACTTCTCTTGTCAGTATCCATTCGGCTTCCTCCGAGGGCAGATACCAGCTCTTAAAATGGCTTAAACGAGCTTGCTGGTCATACAGGTATTCGCTGCGCGTAACGCCGCCTTCCGCATATGGCTGCTCAAAGGATTCTGTCTTTCTGCCTGTGAGGCTGTCATAGCGCGCCTGATAAACCATTCGCTTTTGCTGAGGATTTTCCGCATAAACGTATTTTGCCGTCAAGCTGTCGCGGCTGTTATATTCAAATTCTTCAAAATCATTGGTACGGCTATCGGGCATTTGGGGGTTTTGTTTGTCATATGTAGTGATTTGTATATGTGCGCGCAGCAGCAAACCTTTGGGAGAGTAGGTGTAGCGGATGTGAGTAATCGTAGAGTCTGCTATTTCGCCTTCCTGCACCCAATAAGACCAACTTGCCTGTATGCGATTTTGTGCATTGAGTGTATCGCGCCGCAAGTAGCTGCCGCCAACCATTTCTTCGCTGCGCACCACCACTAAGTTTTTGGCAGGATAGCTGTAAACCATAGAACCGTTCCAAAAACTTTCCCCACACATTTGGTAAAAGCGGCTCAATCGGTTTTGTTCATCATAACTGTACTCCATCGTACAGTACAAATCAGGTTGGTAAGAATAAATAAGATTGCCCCGCTTGTCGTATTTTTCATGCAGTTGCAGGCGGCGTTCAGTTTGTCCGGCTTCTATCCGAAAAGCCTTTACTTCTTTTACTTTCTGCGCAAAGAGCATCGGATTACCTGTCAGTAACCATGCAATATACAGCATGAAAAAACGATACCGCATAGGAGTGTTATGGTTTAGCTGTTTTAAAAGTAATGTTTTTGCAGAAAAAATGCCTTACTTTTGTTCGTATGCGGTTTCTAAGACCTGTTTTTTCGTATTTGCTGCTGATGTGCGCTGACTTTTTCGTACAGGCACAAAACAGTAAAACTATCATAGATAGCCTGTTGCAAATTCTGCCTTACGCTACGGATACCACCCGCGTGCATGTGCTGAATCAGCTTGGCTTTACAGCGTCCAACAGCGACCCCGCATCTTCATTTAAGTATGCCAAAGAAGCACTGGAACTTGCCCGGCAACTTGATTTTAAAAGAGGCGAAAGCGCAGCCTTAGGCATTATCGGTACGTTTTACGAACGATTCGGCGAATATGCACTGGCACTGGACTATAAGTTACAGGCACTCAAAATCAGCGAACAAATCAATATCCGCTCATCGCAAGCGCGGAGCTATAACGGCATCGGTATTTTGTATTTCCGCCAAAAGAAGTATGATAAGGCATTGGAGTATTACAGAAAGGCGCTCGAGCTGGCACAGGAGCAACAACTAACAGAAGCTGCTGCTGTTTATTTGCTCAACATTGGGGAGGCATATCAGGAAATGGGAGAATATGACAAAGCCATTGCGCATCAGGAAAAATCTATGCAGGTCAGTCATAACCATCCTAATATGCAGGACTGCGTCGCTTTTTCGCTGGGCATCATCGGCAAATGCAGAATAGCTGAAAAGCGCTACGGCCAGGCCATAAATAACATCAGCGAAAGTATCCGCATTTTTCGCAGCATAGAAGACTTGGCAAGCGTAGCCGAATATCTTATTCAGCTTGCGCAAGCACATAAAAACCTGAAAAACTACTTCAAGGCTATTGAACATCTCAACGAAGCCATTAAGATTAGTCGCCAATTGCAAAACAAGATTTTTGAGAAGGATGCCCATGCCTTAGCGGCTGAAATATTTGCCTTGCAGGGCAACTTTAAAGAAGCATTTCAGCACCAACAACAATACATAGTGCTGCATGAATCTATTTTTAACGAAAACAGCGCCCGCCAGATGTCGCAAATGCAGACCATTTATGAAACAGAAAAGAAACAGGCGGAAATAGAGATACTCCAAAAGGACAAGCGCCTGAAAGAGGAAGAGGCCAAAGCAGCCCAAATTCTGACTTATTTTTTTATGGCGCTGGCAGTGATGGGCGGTATATTGTTAGCGGTTGTTTACAGAAACAATCGGCAAAAACAAGCAGCCAACCAAATGTTAATTAGGAAGAACCATGAAATTGTGCATAAAAACATTGAGTTAGAGCAACAAAAAGAAGAGATTTTGGCACAAAGTAGCCTAATGGAGGAGCAAAACAAAATACTGCATTTGCAAAATGAGGAAATCCAAAATCAGCGCAATGCCATTACTGCAAGTATCAGCTATGCACAACGCATTCAAACGGCCCTACTACCTACCGAAGACCGCCTGAAAGAGTATTTCTGCGATGGTTTTGTCTTCTACCGACCGCGCGATATTGTCAGCGGCGACTTTTATTACCTCGCTAAGGTGAAGGATGCAACAAGCATTGCCGAAAAAATAATAGTAGCTGCCATAGACTGCACCGGACACGGCGTACCTGGCGCACTAATGAGCATGATAGGAAACACTGTTCTCAATCAATTGATTGACGTACAAGGTATTACATCGCCCGCGCAGATTTTGGAAGAGTTGAATTACAAAGTACGCATCATGTTGCGGCAAGACAGCAGCGATAACCGCGACGGAATGGATATAGCCCTCTGTATGATTGATAGAAAAGAACAAATGCTGCATTTTGCGGGAGCTAAAAGCGATTTGTACATCATACAAAACGATGAGTTACACATTGTTCGTGGCGACCGATACGGCATCGGCGGCTACCAAGTCGATAAACAACGCAGTTTTACCGAACACACCATTCCTATTAAGCAAGGTATGAAGTGCTATATGAGCACCGACGGATTTAAAGACCAGTTCGGCGGCACTGCCAATAAAAAATTCTCATCACAGCGTTTCAGAGAGTTGTTGCTCGCAGTGCAACAATTGCCCATGCAACAACAACGGAAGCAAATTACCCTAACTTTTGACCTTTGGAAAGGCAACCAGCCTCAAACAGATGATGTGCTGGTTATGGGCTGGCAATGCTGATACATTTATCTATTGCACCTGTTGCTGCGCAGGCTGTCCTACTTTCCAAACCTGTACCGGCTCATTGTTTTTCACCGCAATAATCAGCGGATTACCATTTTTAGGGACTGTTGCCCGCATATGCCGCACCTGACCTTTCATCATCATGCCGCTTTGCAGCGATGAAACGGGCGTGAAGTTGCCTTTGCCGTCGCCTGCCAGCATCAGCCCGTAGAGGGCATCGTAGCGAACGATTTCGGGCAGTACGTCAAAAAAATTGCCTGCCAGCAGCAAATCCGTGTTGCCGTCGCCGTTGAAATCCATCGGCAGAATGGCTTGCACGGGCGATACCTGCGCCTGCCACGCCAGCGGACGAAACTCCCAACCCGCCGCCCCGTTGTTGATAAAAATGCCCGTGCGTTGTTCGGTAGCGGTCTTTACGATTGCGCCTTCCATCTGTGCCGCATCAAAAATCTGATTGATAGGCTTGGCGGCATAATCGGTGAATTTGAGGTACTTCTTCTTAATCATCGGTACTTGGCTTTGCAGGTCGTCTTTGAGCAACATAGGGTAGTTTTTGCCGTCTTCGGCAGGGCAGGAAATGATTTGCTCAATTTCGCCGTTGCGGTCAAAGTCGTTGATGTGCAACTCTGCAGGGTGCACGGCATCTATCCTTAGACGCGAATTGAGCCCCAAATTACCTGCCACCAAGTCAATATCGCCGTCGTTATCAACGTCCATCGGCACAACGGTATGCCAAAAGCCGCTTGCCGCCGCTTTGGCAAAGGCTTCATCGGCTATGAAATTGCGCCCTTTTTGGTTTTTGTACAGCACGGGCGCGCTCCATTCGCCGAATAGAATCAAGTCTTCGTAGCCGTCGCCGTCGGTGTCTGCCCATGCCACGTCGGTTAGCATCCCGATTTTTTCCATGTCGGGCAGGTAGCGTTTGGTGAAGTTTTTAAAATTGCCCGTGCCATCATTAATGAGCAAAGTATGCGTCGGGTTTAGTCCGTATTTGCTTGGAATCAAACGATTAGCTACGAACAAATCCGTGTCGCCGTCTTTGTCAAAATCGGCGGCGGCAACGGCTGCCCCGCTGTCGTAGAGTTTGGGCAGTCGTTCGTCTTTGGTGAAATTGCCCTTGCCGTCGTTGAGGTAGAGCAAGTCTTGCAAAAGGTCGTCTTCCGGATTGAACTCGTTGCTGCCCGTAACGACGAATAAATCTAAATCACCGTCGCCGTCGGCATCAAAGAAAATCGCATCTACGGCTTCGGTGGCTTTGTCGGCTTCAAAAGCCGGCACGGTTTTGAGCGCGAACTTGCCGCCTGCCTGCTGCAACCAAAGTTGCGAAGCCTGCCCCGCGGCTCCGCCGAAGAAAATATCTTGCAGCCCGTCGCCGTTTACATCGCCCGTTGCCAATGCAGGACCTTGCGTAGAATATTTTTGTTTGAGCAGCGCATCGCGTTTGAAATCTGCAAACTCGCTTTCCTTGTGGACGAAATTCAGCCCCGTTTCGGCGGTTACATCGGCAAAGTAGCTTTTTGAGGTTGGTCTTTCGGGCTGCCAAGTCAGGTTGGCATCGGCATAGTTAAGCTCTAAGGTTTGATTAACGTTTGTTTTACCCAGCGTCTGCATCTTGTCGTCCGTCCAGATGACCACAACCGAATCAACTTGCGGGGCTTTGCCCAAACCAAAAACCAGCGTCCAATCTACCGATGACTGAAAGCCACGATTGGGCATTTGTTGCAGCCATTGCACCGTTCCGCCGTGGTGCACCGCTACTTTTGCACCAATACCGTTCGGATTAGCGGCAGTTCCTTTGAGCTTGATTTTCAAGAAGTTATTTCCCAAATTTTCGCTCGTATTGTTGCGATAAACGCTGACGGGCATGTTCACGTTGTTCACTATCAAGTCTAAATCGCCGTCGTTGTCTAAGTCGCCGTAAGCTGCGCCGTTGGAAAAGCCCGGCTCTGCCAAGCCCCACTCACGGGCTTTGTTAACAAAGTTCATATTGCCCATGTTGTGGAAGGCATAATTGCTCACGGGCTTGGTTTCCATCAGGTCTAAATACTCCTGAATGTTGAAATTGCCCGTTTGCACACGGCGCAAATTTTCTTCGCTTGCCAGAAAATTGACAAAGTCTTGGTCGGTGAGGTTTTTATGGATACCGTTGGCGACGAAAATATCTTTTTGCCCGTCGTTGTCCATGTCAAAAATGAGTGCGCCCCAGCTCCAATCGGTGGCGTGGACTTGCGCCAACCGCGAAACTTCGCTGAAAGTACCATTGCCGTTGTTGAGTTGCAGCGAATTTTGGTTGTATTGGTAGTAAAAATCGCGACTGAGTTTGAGGTTGAAGAGGTCATAGCCTTCAAAAGTGGTGGTAGTTTTCAGTCGGTAGTCGTCCCAAGGCAGCATATCGGTTACGAAAATATCTTGCCAACCGTCGTTGTTCAGGTCGGCAATGTCTGCGCCCATGGAAGAGAGGCTTTCATGCTGAAAGTAGTCTTTGGAAAGCTCGGCAAATGTACCGTTGCGTTGATTGACGTAGAGGTAGTCGCGCTCGTAAAAATCGTTGGAAATGTAGATGTCGGGCCAGTTGTCGTTGTTCACATCGCCGATGGTGATGCCCAGCCCAAAACCGATGAGGCTGCCGTAAATGCCTGCCTGTTCGCTTACGTCGGTAAACTTGCCGTTGTCGTTGCGGAAGAGTTTATCGCCGCCGAGCGGGTCGCGTTGTTCGCGCAGGTTGGCATAGCCCAAACGCCCAATAGGTGTAAAGCTGTTATTGAGCAGGTAGAGGTCTAAATCGCCGTCGCGGTCGTAGTCAAAAAAGGCGGCATGTGTGCCGTAGCCACGGTCGTCTAAGCCGTACTCGGCGGCTTTTTCGGTAAAGGTCAGGTCGCCGTTGTTGATGTATAGTTCGTTGGCTTTGTCGTCGCCTTTTTTGTTGCCGCTGTTGCACACGTAAATATCCATCCAGCCGTCGGCGTTTACGTCGGCGAAGGTTACGCCCGTCCTCCAACCATGCTTACCGGCAACTCCTGCCTTTTCGGTAATGTCTTCAAATTGAAAATTACCTTTGTTTAAAAACAGTTTACAGTCGCCCTGATTGGCGGTAAGGAAGACATCGGGCAGCCCGTCATTGTTGATGTCGCCAATGGCAACCCCGCCGCCGTTGTAAAAATTGCGGTAGTTAAATATGTTGAAATCTTTTTCGGGAGAAACGGTATTGGTGAAATTAATTCCCGTTTCGGCAAGCGAAAGTGTCGTAAAAAGCACATCTTTAGGTTGATTGGTAGTTTGTTCCTGCTTACAGCCGACCAGCACAAGCACTGCAAGCGCTATCACATAGCATAAAACTTTCATGAAATCATGTTTGTTTGAGGCTGTTAAATTAGTTTGAAACAGTGCCATATGCAAACCCAATGAGTAAATGTCGGTAGGATACTCAATAGTTCATCACTCACGCAATCACCCGCTGCAACAGATTCAGACTGATTTGCTTTTGGAGGTGGTAATTGCCCAGTACTGTGAGGTAGAACAAACTGACGACAATCAACATGGTAGCGGCATAGAGCCAATCGCGTTGTACAAACAAAAAAAACAAGGCAGCCGAAAACAAAAACAGCAATCCTGCCAACATCAGTACTTGTGTGCTGAAAAACAGGCTGCACTCCACAAAAACCAAACAGCCCGATGAGGTTGGCTCGATGCGGCAGTGCAATATCGGCAAAAATAAGTTGGGATGGCTGACCCATTGCGAAAGGCGAAACTCGCCGTCGTTAATCATCTGACCGTTAAACTTGTGCCTACTCATACGGATTTCATTTTTGCGGTAAATAGACGCTGCAATTTTTTTACACACCGTCTCTTTGTCATAGACAGAAACCCATGTAAGGCGGTCGTGCGGAACACAGCTGAAAGGATACTCGACCATAGATTTGTTTTTACCGCAATGAACACAACGTTTTTGCCGCAAAGGGCACAAAAGTAAGGATATGTGTAGATTTTCAGAGTCTATCCGCAAAATCCGACGGGGGTGTCTAAGTCCCATCGGATTTGTTTATCAGTTCATCAAAAAAATCCTTACGGGAACTTCGGAAATTTGCTGAAATCGGGCTTGCGCTTTTCCATGAAAGCATTTTTGCCTTCTTTAGCTTCGTCGCTCAGGTAGTAGAGCAGCGTAGCATTGCCTGCCAGTTCCTGAATACCTGCTTGCCCGTCCAATTCGGCATTGAAGGCCGATTTGAGCATCCGCAAGGCAATGGGCGATTTTTCCAAAATTTTGTTGCACCACGCAACAGTTTCTTCTTCCAATTTTTCCAAAGGCACCACTTTGTTAACCAATCCCATTTGGAGGGCTTCCTGTGCGTCGTATTGGTCGCACAGATACCAGATTTCGCGGGCTTTTTTCTGTCCTACGATGCGGGCAAGGTAGCTGGCACCAAAGCCACCGTCAAAGCTGCCTACTTTGGGGCCGGTTTGTCCAAAACGGGCGTTTTCGGCAGCGATGGTCAGGTCGCAAACCACGTGGAGCACATGCCCCCCGCCGATTGCCCACCCTGCCACCATCGCAATAACAGGTTTAGGAATGCTGCGGATGAGTTTTTGCAAATCCAACACGTTGAGTCGAGGAACACCGTCGTTACCTACGTAGCCGCCATGTCCGCGCACGCTTTGGTCGCCGCCGCTGCAAAAGGCTCTGCCGCCTTCGCCGGTCAGGATTACTACACCGATGCGGTCGTCGTAGCGACAGTGAGTCATTGCATCAATCATTTCCTGAACCGTCAGGGGAGTAAAAGCATTGTGCACCTGCGGACGATTGATGCTGATTTTTCCAATCCCATTGTGATAGTTAAACAGGATTTCTTTGTACTCCTTAATGGTTTCCCATTGGATTTGTCCCATGATAATGAGGGTTTTAGTGTACGAAATAGCCGATGCAAAATTGCCGCATCTGCGCCAATATGGCAACAACTAAAACTGCGATAAATCCCTCCCTGTTTTTTCTTTTTTGCAAAATTTTATTAATAGCTTTGCATCGCCTTATCCACACCTGTATAGTATGTTCGTAACCGTTGTTTCTCTGTACAACACAACTACATGCGGCATGACAACAACCATGCCCTAAGGGGCATGACTATACACATACTATATTCATCATCACACGTGTTCCGTTTTTTCGGGCGGCTGCCAAAAGGCAGTTAAGCCTCGTTAAACATTATTTTCAACCCAAATTTCACATTCAGACCTATTATGAAAGTACTCAAATTCGGAGGTTCATCGGTGCAAAATGCCGAACGCATCCGCAATGTGGTAAACATCATTAAAAATGACCCGGAAGCAAAGGTGGTGGTATGCTCGGCGCTGGGAGGCATCACCGACGAACTGATTGCAACGGCAAAAGCTGCTGCCAATAACGATACAAACTACAAAACCCTTTTTGCCAATATTGAAAAACGCCACTTAGACTGCGTTAAAGAGCTGATAGACGTGCGTCAGCAAAGTGCGACGCTTGCCAAAGTAAAAGCAATGCTGAACGAATTGGACGAACTGCTCAATGGTATCTTCCTGCTCAATGAAATGAGCGTTCGTGCATTAGACTATGTGATGAGCTTCGGTGAGCGGCTCTCTTGCACCATCATTAGCGAAGCAGCACGGGAGCAAGGTTTGCAGGCAAGTTATTTGGATACGACCAAGGTAATCAAAACCGACGGGCGCTATGGCAATGCTGCCGTTGATTTTGAAGCCACCAACCCGCTGATTCGCGAATATGTAGCCGCTACTCCCGGGCTGATTATTGCCACTGGGTTCATCGGCGGCGCACCCAATGGCGATACTGTTACACTGGGTCGCGGCGGCTCGGACTATACCTGCTCTATCTTCGCGGCAGCTTTGCAGGCTTCCGTAGCCGAAATATGGACAGACGTGGACGGCGTAATGACCTGCGACCCGCGCAAAGTACCGCAAGCCCTTTCTATTCCTGCACTTACCTATGAGGAGGCGATGGAAATGTCGCACTTTGGCGCAAAGGTGATTTATCCGCCGACGATGGTGCCCGCCATGAAGGTCAATGTACCTATCGTCATTCGCAATACATTTCATACAAGTTTTGAAGGTTCTTTCATCGGCAAAGAAGCTGCCTACACAGGTCGCCCGATTAAGGGCATTACCTCCATCAGTCGCATCGCACTGTTGCGCATACAAGGCAGCGGTATGGTAGGTGTAGCGGGTATTTCTGCCCGTCTGTTTGGTGCACTTGCGGCAGGCAACATCAGCGTCATCCTGATTACGCAGGCTTCTTCAGAACACTCCATTTGTTTGGCCGTAAAACCCGAAGAGGCAGATACTGCCAAACAATTGATTGAAAAAGAATTTGCTTTTGAAATCCGTAATTTGTTGTTAGACGAGGTAATTGTGGAAACAGACCTTTCCATTATTGCCATCGTGGGTAAAGACATGCGCCGCTCCAGCGGGGTTGCCGGGCGTATGTTCCAAGCCTTGGGACGCAACGGTATTAATGTGGTTGCCATTGCACAAGGTTCTTCCGAGTTGAATATTTCCGCTGTTATCGGAAAAGCAGATGAAGTAAAAGCACTGCGGGCATTGCATCAGGCCTTCTTTGAATCGGACACGAAAGTGCTCAATATTTTCATGGCAGGCACAGGACTGATTGGCAGCACTCTGTTAAAACAGATGCAGGAACAACGCGATTACCTGAAAAACGAGTACAACATAGATTTCCGCATCATCGGGCTTGCCAACAGCCGCAAAATGTTGCTGAAAGAAAACGGTATCTCCATTGAAAACTGGCGCGAAGAATTAGAAAACAGCACCATAGCATCCGACATTCGCTCATTTGTCAAACAGATGAACGAAATTAACTTGACTAATTCGGTTTTTGTAGATAACTCTGCCAGTGTTGCTGTTGCCAATACCTACGACGAGATTTTGCGGGCAAGTATTTCCATTGTTACGCCCAATAAGATAGCCTCCTCAAGCAGCTACGAGCAGTACATCCGCAACCGCCGCCTTGCCAAGCAGCACGGTGTCATTATGCTCTACGAAACCAATGTAGGTGCGGGGCTGCCTGTTATTAGTACCCTGCGCGATTTGATTAACAGTGGCGATAAAATCATCCGCATTGAGGCGGTGCTGTCCGGTACACTATCGTATATTTTCAATACCTTTGACGGCTCGGTGCCTTTTAGCGAGGTAGTAAAAGATGCCAAGCAAAAAGGCTACACCGAACCCGACCCTCGCGAAGATTTGAGTTGCAAAGATGTAGGCCGCAAAATCCTGATTTTGGCACGTGAGTGTGGTTATGTTATGGAATTTGAAGACATTACCATCAACGGCTTCTTGCCGCAGCCCTGCTTAGACGCTCCAACGGTTGATGAGTTCCTGCGCGTGCTGGCTACCTACGACGACCACTTTGAGCAAATGCGTCGCCAAGCTGCCGAAAAAGGCGAAAAATTGCGCTGCATAGCCCGTTTTGAGGGCGGCAAAGCCACTATTTCGTTGGATTCCGTAGGTCAGGAGCATCCATTTGCTTCGCTGTCGGGTTCGGATAACATCATTGCCTTTACAACTACTCGCTATCCTGAGCGCCCGATGGTGGTAAAAGGTTCGGGAGCAGGTGCAGAAGTAACCGCTGCCGGTGTATTTGCCGACCTAATTCGCATTGCGAATTATTTGTCGTAAAACTGTCTGTAATCATCCCGAACGCATACAACATTCCCCATAGCAAAGGAGGTGTCGCAGTTCCTTTGCTATGGGGATTACCAATTCACTTCGCGCTGCTTTGCCAGTTCTGCCTTGCGCTGATTGAACAGGGCTACCACTCGGGCGTAACGCTGCGGCGGAATGAGGTCTTCCAATTTGCGAATGGCTTCATCGGCAAAACTTTCTAAGCCCATTTCCAAACATTGCAGAGCGTAGAGTTCATAGATGGCGGGCGGGTAGTCTTGGTAGTCGTCGCGGGTGCGCAGAACGTCCACCAGCACGTCGTATGCCTTTTGCGGCTCTTTGCGCTTGTTGTATAGCCCTGCCAATTCAACATAAAATTCCTGTTTTTGCGGCAGTCGGGCGATGGCTTCTTTGAGTTTGGCTTCCGCCTGCTTCAAATCGTTGTTGCCGATGGCATACATGCCTTCGTAGAACGGCTTGTAGCCCGAAAGCGGCAAGGGCGGCTCATAGCCTTTCAGCACCGGGCTCATTTCTTTGTAGCGCTGTTGGGCATAGAGCAGACGCAAATCGGCATCACGCAGTGTTTGCACCAGCACATCAGGTACACCGATACCCGTCATGGCATTGCGAATGTTGGCGGCTTTTTCTATGTTGCCTTCGGCTATGTAGTGGCGGATGCGCTCAACGGCTGCCTGCACCTGCGCCACAGGCGATTGCAGGGTTTGGAAGATTTTGTTAAACGCTTCGTCGGAAAGTTGCGCATGGTTGTAATGAATGAAGCGCATTTTGCCTTCATCATCCAGAACCGACAGGTTGATTTTCCGCACACTGTCGGGGTGAATCACATGCAGGATGTCGCGGGCAATTGCCTGATAGGTCGCATTGCTGCTTTCCGCCAGCATCTGCCATGACTCTAAGGCTTCAGCGCGGCGGTTGGGGATTTCCGTCAGGCAAATGGCACGGTTCAGGAAGGCTTCCGCATTGCCCCTGCGATAGGAAGTTTCAAACCAACGTGCTGCTTCGCTGTATTCTTCCACCTGCAAAGCCAATATGCCCAACACGTTGGCGTAGTAGGGGTTGTTGGGCGGGCTTTCGTATTGCAATTTTTGCAAAATATCATAAGCGCGCCCATATTGTCCCGTGCGCCGCAATTTCAGTGCTTTGGCAAGTTGCAAATAGGGTACAAAACTTTCATTGGCAGGCACACGGGCGTATTTGTCCAACACGTTGATAATGCTTGTGTCGGCATTGCCGATGCGGTTGAGCGCATAGTTGTACAAATAGCACAACTGATAGGTGTTCATTGCCGAATCGGGCAGGAATTTTTCATCCAACGGTTCGGCGGTCGGTTGCCGCAAGAGGTTGAGCAGTGCTAATTCGTTCAATGCCGTACCGATGTTACGGCGCGGTTTGAGCATTTGGCGCAGGGTATCGGGCGAACCAGCAAAATCGTATCGGATAGCCATTGCGTAGAAATTACTTTCGGCTATTTCGGGGTGCGCAAGGTACTCTTTTGCATTTTTCAAATAATAGAATGCCGAATCCACTATGTCGGTTTTTGTGTAAAGCAGCCCCATATTGTTCATTAGCCTGCCGTCTTGGGGGAATCGTTGCAGTCCTTCGCGCAGTTGAAACAGTCCGTCCAGAAAGCGGTTGTTATTGGTCATCAGTTCAGCTATATTTACATAGTCCGCCGGATTGGGGTTGCGGAAAGTCGCCCGTGAGAAGAAAAACAGTGCCGTAGCCTCATCTCCCTGCATCCGCGCCAACGAACCTACCGAATAGTTGCCGCGGTGGCTGTACGGGTCTAATGCCAGCGCGAATTTGTAGTTCTGTTCGCTCATCACAAGGTCGCCTTTGGCGCGTTCCATATCGCCCTGATAGATAAAATACCCTGCCTTGGATTGTTCAAAAATGAAGAAATCCGAATTGGCAGCCATTACACCCGCAACCACCAAAGCCGCCAAGTTCACAAATCCGTAGGCGATTACGCGCCCTTGGTACATGACCTTGTGCACGGGTAAACTCTGCCGCATCGGGGCGGTGAAGTTGGCTAAAATATAGATGTAGAAAATCAGCCCTACGCCAAATTGTGCATAGCGAATTAAGTCTTCCAATGCTTTGAGCAGCGACGTATTGTCGGTAGCGAAGGCATAACTCATGAAGCCCAGCGCAACAAAACTTAACCCCAAAAAGCCGAAATAGCCGCAAGGAACAACTGATGCAATGCCGGCAAGAGCAGGTTCTTTGCGCCAAAAGTTCCAAAAACCCAGCAAAAGGTTGATAAAAAACCAAACAAAGGGACTGACCATGAAGATTTTATAGCTTGTCATGCCTGCATCCAGCAGGTAGTCGTAGCCAATGTTGAGCAGGTAGATACCGCCAATGATGGCAAAATGTCGGATAGGGTTACCCGAAGAGGAAGCCCCCAAATTGGACACAAAAACAAACAGCGCACCCAGCAATTCATGCCCCGTAAACCAAATGAGCAGTGCGGTAAGCACCAATGGAATGGCATAGGAATAGCCCGTCCATTGCATCAGTGGTCGGGAGCTTTCTGCCTGCCAACCGATAAGGACTACGGCAATCATTGCCAATGCAGCAAAAACGCCTAAGCGAACAGGCAGCGAAATTTGCTTAGCTATTTCCTGAAAATAATAGGCAGGTAAAAGGAACAACACAAGCGATATTATCAGCGGAATGTTACTGAATACCATGCCTGCAATCGCCATTTCCTCAAAGCCCGAAGTAGCAAGTTGCAGAACAACGATGGTGCAGATAACCGCAAAAGGAATCCGTTTGAGGAAAGTTGCAACGGTGAGCAGCAACACAATACCTGCAATTACCAAAGCGGCGTAAATTCGGGCATAGACAATGTCCAACACTATGTCTGTGGCACGGTATCGCTCGCTGATGAGGTACGAATCGGCATCTACCGTAAAACCGAACGACAGTTGGTTGAAATCTTCTACTACCGTCCGCTTGGGTTGCAGTTCGGGTTCGGTGTACCAACGGATGGCAGTTTCGCTGCCCTGCAACCAGAGGTAAGTCCCGCCTAATATTGCTGCCAGAAATAAAATTACAAAAGCCGCAAACAACCGTTTGGGGGCTGTGCGCGGCCATTCATTCCAGAACCAAAGTTGTTGCATGTGCCAATCAGATTTTAGCTTCCAGTGCGTCAATTTCCGACGCAAGCCGTTCCCAAAGTTCGGTTTCTTTTCCGATTTCTGCCTTTAAAGCATCATATTGGGCGTTAATTTTTGCCAGACTTACCGGATTAGCATATACCGAAGGCAGTGCCATTTCTTCTTCCAACTGTTTTTTGTGCTGTTCGTGGGCGGCAATGCGGTGTTCGGCTTCTTCCAATTGTTTTTGTATTTTTTTGAGTTGCTTGCGTGCCTCGTCGCGCTCGCTTTCGCTCAGGTTGCTTGTTTTGGGCTTGTCGTTGCTTTTGGCAGGCGCAGCTTTGGCAGCCTGCGGAATAGCAGCGACAGCCTGCTTTTGCTGTTGGCTTTGCCAATAAACAAACTCATCGTAAGTGCCCGGGTATTCTTTGATTTGCCGGTTTTCAATCCACCAAATTTTGTTGGCAATTTGCGAAACAAAGTGGCGGTCGTGGGAAACTACTACAAAAGAGCCTTCGTATTGCTGCAATGCCTGAATCAGAATATTGACCGACTGAATGTCTAAGTGGTTCGTAGGTTCGTCCAACAGCAGGAAGTTAGAGCGCGAAATGAGCGTGAGAGCCAGCGCTACCCGCGACTTTTCGCCACCCGAAAGCACCTTAATTTTCTTGAAAACATCATCGCCGCTGAACAGGAAACACCCCAAAATGCCGCGCAGTTCGGCTTCGGTTTTGTTGGTGCCTGCCTGTTTGAGTTCTTCAATGATGGTATTTTCTACATTCAGCACTTCTAATTGGTGCTGTGCATACATGGCGGTTTGCACGTTGTAACCGATTTGTACTTTTCCCTCTACGGGTTCTCTGCCTTCAATAATGCGCAAAAGCGTAGATTTTCCGCGTCCGTTTGCCCCTATGAGGGCAATTTTATCGCCGCGCTCAATGGTAGCGGTGCTGTGCTGCAAAATCACATTGCTGCCGTAGGCTTTGGAAATATCTTCTAATTGGGCAATAACTTTGCCCGGCTGTTGGTCAAAGGTAAAGCGGAAATTGACACGTGCCGTTTCGTCCACTACCTCTTCCACCTTGTCCATGCGTTCCAGTGCCTTTACGCGGGATTGTACCTGTCGTGCCTTGCTTGCCTTCGCCCTAAAGCGTTCTATAAAACGCTCTGCCTGACGGATGGCCTGTTGTTGGTTTTCGTAGGCATTGTTCTGAATTTCGGCGCGCAGGGCTTTTTCTTCCAAATAGAATGAGTAGTTGCCCGGGTAGTAGTTCAGTTTTTGCTGTGCTACTTCCACGATGATGTTGCAAACGTTGTCCAGAAATTCGCGGTCGTGAGAGACCACAACAACTGCGCCTTCGTAGGTGCGAAGGTAATTTTCCAACCACTGGATAGAGGGCAGGTCTAAGTGGTTGGTCGGTTCGTCCAGCATCAGTACGGAAGGCTTCATCAGCAGCATTTTTGCCAGCATGACGCGCATCCGCCAGCCACCCGAAAACTCGCGCAAGGGGCGGTGCAAATCGGGCGTAGAAAAGCCCAGACCTTCCAGAATTTCTTCGGCTTTGGCTTGCAGGCTGTATCCGTCCAGCATCTGAAATTCTTCCTGCAATGCGCCCAACTTTTCCACCAAATCGTTGGAATATTCGGTTTCCATTTTTGCCAGAATCAAATCCATTTCGTGCTGAATTTGATTTTGGCGCTCAAAAGCTTCCATGGCTACTGCCAAAATGCTGTCCTCGGTCTGATAGCTCAGCAAGTCCTGATTAAGAAAGCCGATGGTGCAGTCTCCGCTTTTTTCAATGCTGCCTTCGTCGGGTGTGTATTCGCCCATGATGAGGCGCAAAAGCGTGGATTTTCCCGTTCCGTTCGCGCCAATCAGGCCAATGCGGTCTTTGGGTTTAATGTGCAAAGAGGCTTCGCGGTATAAGGCGCGGCTACCTATATAAAAAGAAAGATTATTGACGGATAACATGCCGCAAAATTACGTTTTCGCAGGCGCATTTTGCAGCCAATATTTACTGAACGGGCGGCAAATCCATATTTTTCCAATCCTCGTTGTCGAGGGTTTGTTGCACATGACTCACTATCATATCCATTTTCAGCACCGTCATTTGCAAATGTTATTTTACCTCTTTTTCGTCGCGCTCTTAATGACTACTACATATCGTGCAGTTATGCTAAGGCAAAGTTCTTCGGCAGGTTATAATTTTTTGAAGTTAGCAATTAATCCAAAGATTTGTGCGTTTTCTGCTGATTATTTTCCCTGCTATTCAATTGATTATTTTGAGAAGCAAGGGTTGATGAACAAAGAAGTTGAGCAGTTTTCGGCGAGGTTTTCTTCAACCAACGGATTTTTCTAAATCCGAAGTACCGATGCGTTTATTTACTGACCCGACAAACTTTACGCACTTGCTGCCTGTTCGGGCTTGCGCATCAGCAGCACACAAACCGTAGAAAGCACACACAATACCACCATTATTTGCATACCACGCGCGTAATCTCCCGATGCAGTGCGCAGATAACCGAGCCAGTAGATGCCCAAACTGCCCGCCAGTGTGTCTGCCATCGTAAAAAAGCCGAGCAGCCTGCCATAAACGGGACCTTCGTAGTAGGCAGCCAGCACAATCTGAATCATGGTGAAAGTGCCGCTGTAGCCGATGCCGTAGATAACAGCCGCCGCATAGAGCATTTCCATGCCTGCGGTGGCGGCTAATTGCCATGCCAGCGAACCTAATGCCATAGAGGCACTTGCCAGCAATAAAATGTATTTAGGCGAAAATCGGTCGCTCAAATACCCGAAAATAACCTTGCCGAAAATGCTGCAAATGAAAAACACGCTGAGCAGCGTACCGCTTAGGGAAAGTTCTACCTGCAAGTCTTTCATATAATAAGCCAGATGCTGAATCAGGGCCGTGATGCAGAACCACATCACCGCCGTTACGAACAGCAACAGATAGAAAAGCGGTTCGCGCAGTGCCTGCCCAAAACTTCTGATGGCAGCTTTTTTCAATGCCTTTGCCGCAGATGGCATCGCTGCACTTATTTTGCCGTCGGGCAATAGCCCCAGTTGCTGTGGGGAATTTTTTATCCAAAACAGCGGGGGAAGAATCAGCGCAATGCAGGCAATGAGCAGACCCAATGCTGCTGTTTGCCAGCCGTATTGCTCAATCATCCACGCCGCCCATTTAGGAAAAACAGCCCCGCCAAGGCTTGAGCCCATCAAAAAAATGCCTACCGCCACACCGCGATAGTCGGCAAACCAACGATTGAGCAGCACCATGGCAGGCATAATGCCCGTACAGGTAAGCGCAACGCTGTACAAAGCATACACGGCGTAGAGTTGCCACAAGTCGGTCATGAAGTAGTAAGCGGCAAGACAGACAATCATGCAAAGCGCACCCACAACCATAATCGTCTTCGGTGCAACTTTATCTAACAAAAAGCCCAGCGAAAAGGCAACAAAACTGATGAAAAAATACAGCAGCGAGGGCGGTCCCGATACCTGCTCATGCGTCCATCCGTGCACGGCTTTCAGTTGCGCGTTGAGCAACGGCAGCGTACTTACGCCGATACTGCTCAACATGTAAATAATGAAAACGGCTGCCAGAATATACCAGCCATAGAAAATTTTGCTCATGGCTGTCGTCTGATTTTACCTTCGGGGCTGATGCTGTAGCAACGCACCTGTTCTTTGCGGTCTTTTTCTACCGTTTCTTCTTCGCCTTTCTGTTCGTAAAGCACCTGCAAAACGGTTTGTTCCAACGTAAAATCGGCTGCAATACGCGTATTGGTAGCGGTATATTCGTTGCCTGTATCGCTGTCATCTTTGAGTAGCAGTTCGTCTATCGGGCGACCTTCGGGCGAGTAGGTAACAAGCAGCAATCGCAAACCGCCGCTTTCCTGTTGCAAAGTCGCATATATCAGTGCCACAAAATCACCGTAGTTGGGCAGGCGATACATCGGGTAGCATTGGTAAGCCCCTTCAAATGCGCTTCCTTTGCGCAGGAACGCCCGAAGGTCGGCATCGCGCAGGGGACTAACCGCAGGTGCAACCGAATCGCTGCGGGTGTCGTGGGGCAGAGCTATTGCGGTAAACTGCCTTGCAAGTCGTGCCAGTGCTTCGTTTCGGATTTCAACCAACGGCTTCAACACTTCCCTGCCAAGTTCGTTGGTATCTTGTTGTTGTTCTGAAGACTTCGGCGAACTGCACGCGAGCAGCCCGATGCACAACAAGCCGCAAACACTTAGCCGCGCAAATGCGTTTGAAATCCGATAACCTTTCATACAGTTTTTGACTTCCGTTGCGACAAATTAACAAAAAAAGATATGCGCCACTTCCGTTTGCCGAATAAATTATTATTGGCACTTGCTTTAATGTTTGCTCTTGCAGGATGCACCGCCAAGCGGGTTGTACTGAACAGCCGCTTTGAGCCTGCAAACGTTCCGCCGCGCCCCGACTACAGCCTCTTGGAACTTTGGGCAGCCCACCCCGATAAAAAGGATGCAGCCGACCAACTGCCCCAAGTGGACAGCCTCAAAGATGGACAGGCTACCGCAGCAGCTGATATTTTTTTCATCCACCCTACCATCTATACGTACGAGCCAAACGGCAGATACCCGTGGAACGGCAACGTTGAAGATGCCGATTTGAACCAACAGGTAGATAATTCCACGATTCTCAATCAGGCAAGCATTTTCAATGCAGCAGGGCGCGTATTTGCACCGCGCTATCGGCAGGCACACATTTACGCTTATTTCACACCTAACGAAGCCGATGCTAAGGCGGCTTTTGATACGGCATATGCCGACGTAAAAGCTGCCTTTGAATATTATTTGAAGCATTTCAATCAGGGCAGACCGTTCATTATTGCCGCGCACAGCCAAGGAACGCAGCACGGCAAGCGTCTTATACGCGAACTGATTGATGGGCAACCGCTGCAACAGCAGTTAGTAGTTGCCTATCTTGTGGGTATGCCTACCCCCGCCGATTTCTTTACTCACATTCCCGTATGCCAAGATGGCGACCAAACAGGCTGTTTTGTAACGTGGAATACCTACGCCAAAGGCTACACGCCGCCCAACCACGGCAAGGAATTGTACAAGGCAGCAGCAACCAACCCGCTCAATTGGACAACTAACGGCGAACCTGCACCCGCGACGTTGCACATGGGCGCGGTAGGGCAAAAATTCAAACCCTTGAAGCCGGGTCTGCACGATGCGGCAGCACACGAAGGCATGTTATGGATTAGCCGCCCGAAAATAGCCGGTGCGGCATTACTCAACATCAAAAATTGGCATCGCGCCGACTATAACCTGTTTTACTTCAACGTCCGCCAAAACGCCGTTGAGCGGGTCAAAGCCTATTTGCAGCGTTTGGCACGGCAGTAGGTGTTTTTTTGAAATTATAGGCAAAGTACACCAAGAAAATTATCACGCTACTTTGTGTACTTCTTGTTCTTGTGGTTAAAAAACTATATTTACAGCGTCTCAAACTGACGCAAAAACTGCACGTCGTTTTCCGTGAAAAGGCGCAGGTCACGGATTTGGTATTTGAGCATCGTGATGCGTTCAATGCCCATACCGAATGCAAAACCCGTAAATTCTTCGGGGTCTATACCGCAATTTTCCAATACGTTGGGGTGTACCATACCCGAACCACCGATTTCTACCCAGCCCGTACCCTTGCAGATATTTTTGCTGCCACCGCAAAGCGTACAGATGCCCGGACGGTTCAGACCGCAGGAAATATCAATTTCGGCACTTGGTTCAGTAAACGGGAAATACGAAGGTCGGAAACGTACTTGCGTATCTTTACCGAATAACTCTTTGGCAAAGTGATACAGCGTTTGTTTTAGGTCTGCAAAGCTCACATTTCTGTCCACATACAGTCCCTCTACCTGATGGAAAATGCAATGCGCGCGCGCTGAAATAGCCTCATTGCGATACACACGGCCGGGCATAATGCTACGAATAGGTGGCTTCTGCTTGTTCATTAGGCGAATCTGTACATTGGAAGTGTGAGTGCGCAATAAGATTTCCTTACCCTCAATAAAGAAAGTATCCTGCATTTCGCGGGCAGGGTGATTATCGGGGAAGTTCAGCGCGGTAAAGTTATTCCAATCGCTTTCAATTTCGGGGCCGTCTTCTACGTTGAACCCGATGCGCCCGAAAATTTCTACGATTCGTTCCCAAACTTGCGTAAGGGGGTGAATGGTTCCCAGTTCATTGGGAATAGGCGGAAGCGTCAAATCCAGCGGCTTACCGGCAGAAGCCATGGCAGCGGCCTCTAATTCGGCAGTTTTAGATTTGAGCTTGTCCATCGCCGCGTCTTTCAGTTGATTCAGCAACTGCCCTACGCTGCGTTTTTTTTCGGTAGGAACGGTTTTCAGTTCTTCAAACAGCGCCGTTACAACACCTTTTTTGGCAATATAACGCAGGCGAAACTGTTCCAATTGTTCTTTATTGGTGATAGCGAAAGTTTCAATTTCGCCCAAAAGTTCTTTAATCCGGTCTTGCATGAGGGTAAAAGAGTAAAAGTATGAGGTGCAAAAATAAGATGTTGACCTCACTTATTACGAACCATTTCTAACAGCTCGCGCTCAATTTGCCAGTCTTGCGCAAGCCTGAGCATGGCAATGGCCTCCATTTCGCTGATGTAGCCTTTGCGGTTGTTGACATTCCAAACAGAGCTGAGGTAATAGAGCCGCTTACTTTTGTCTAACTTGGACATCACCTGATTCAAAAAAGCACGGGCGCGGTCGAAGGCATTGTAATAGTCTTCTTCAACAAACTGCGTTGCCCATTTCAGTTCATTTTCAGCACCCATCGAATGAGCTGTATCTTCCAATATCCGCTTTTCTTCTTCATCTAAGCCGTGATAATGAAAGATAACTGTTTTGAGTAATAAAAAGGCTTTCTTTTCTTCGGATGTCATTCGCCTGAAATGGGATTTAACTTCTCAAAAATAGCATTTTATCGGAATAAAACATTTTTTAGCAAGTTTTTGACTCAACAACGGGTGTTTTTGGGCTGCTTGTTGCTTGTCTGGCCGATTGTGCTACCTGTTTCGCTTCTTTATAACGGCGGAAAACAGCAACTCCGAAACCTATGGACACAATAATGGTACCCGCCCATAAAATATTGATAAGCGGCATTTCAACGGCTTTGAGAATAATCCAATCTTTCTGCGTGGTTGATGCCTGAATAACGAAGGTGTTATCCTGCGGGCGGATTTCTTCAATAGTCAGTTTAACGCCCATATCTGTGTTCACATAAGGTATTTTGCGCACCATTTGCCCTTTAATCAGGTAAGCAGGTTTGGCCTCATACTCCTTGTCGCGGTCTAATATGCGGATGCGGGCAAACACATTAATATCCTCATCATCAATTGGTTGCCCGCGGCGCACGTCATCAAAGATGGCGATAAAGTCGTTCACTACGAAAGTATCACCTACGGCAAGGGTAAAGTTTTCGGGATTGCTCCACTTGCGCTCCTGCTCAGGGTCGGGGATATTAGTGATGTGGGTATATAGGTCGCGGTCTAAGTTGCGACTAATGTCAGGGCTGGGTACAAGGCCGCCCGTACCCATCTGTTCGTTGAACTGAATGCGTGGGTAGAGTGTAAAAGTTTTTCCGTTGTCCTTTTTGTACGCTATTTCGTAGTACACGTTTTCATGATACACGTTCAATGTATCGCCCTTAGTAAAATAGGTTTTGCCTTTGTAGGTTAGGTCTTCTTTGGCAACCATCAGCCAAGGAGTATTGGTTGTTTGAAGCGCCGCTTGGTCTATGTAGTCGGGGAAGTCGCGCGAAGTTATGCGCGTGCCTTTGTAAACAAGCGTGTAATCTTTCATTCGCTGCGGCTGATTGCGGAACAATAGCAGGTTTTCTTTGTTCATCTCCTCACTGAACTGACGGTTGTAGAGCAACCCTGTGTTGTTCAGAGAAATAACTTTAGAGTAGCCCGCCGAAGCCAGAATGCCCAATAGCATCATGGCAACGCCAATGTGTGCCATTGCTCCGCCCGAAAGTTTAAAGGTTTTGGTTTTAATCAGGCGCGCCAAAATAAATCCGTTAGCGACAATGGAATAAATGCCGCCTGTCAGCAGCAGGATGTACTTCCAATCAGAAATTTTGGCAAGCACCAACACAAGGGCAGACAGCAGCATAGTAATGGTGAGCGGCATCATCAGCGCCTCGCGCAGTTGCTTGGCATCCATCCTGTTCCAGAAAAAGAACTGCCCTGTACCTGAAAACAGCGCAACCGCTAAACCGAACCACAATTGAAATTTAGTGTAAAATGCTACTTGGTCGGCCGGCGGCGCCATATTGGAAGTTATTCCAAACAAATTCAAAAACTTATTGTAAACCGGAATAGAGGTCGGGATAATCACTTGAAATCCTGCCAGACACAGCGTAGTTGCTCCCATGAAAATCCAAAACTCGCGCGAATAGGTAGAAATTTCTTCCTCCGACGTAGGAATTTGCTTCCATGCGCGCACCAGATAAAACAGCGCTACTGCTAAAAAGGCCAACAGGTAAATCAGCAGTTGCCCGGAAAGCCCCAAATCGGTGAAAGAATGTACCGAAGCATTGCCCAAAATACCGCTGCGAGTCAGGAAAGTAGCATATAAAATACTGATAAAAGTAGCGATGACCAAAACAAAGGAAGCCTTCAAAGCCGTGTTGCTGCGCTGAAAAACAATCATTACGTGGATAGCAGCAACCAAAATCAGCCAAGGCACATATACCGCATTTTCCACAGGGTCCCAGTTCCAATAGCCGCCGAAGTTGAGCGTTTCATAAGCCCAATAAGCACCCATCATAATGCCTACACCCAACACAAGTGCCGTGGCATGCGCCCATGGCAAAGCAGGTTTCACCCATTCGCGAAAACGACCGTTGCGCAGGGCTGCGATGGCATAAGCAAAAGGCACTAACGTTCCGGCAAAACCCAAAAATAGTGTTGGCGGGTGAATCACCATCCAATAGTTTTGCAATAGGGGGTTCAATCCTCCGCCATCGGTTGGAATAAAATCGGGGTTAATTTGAAAAATCGGGTCATTGGGGCGTGCTTCACGCAGCAGCATAAAAGGCGAGCTGCCGATTTTCAATTCACCAAAAAACACTACGCCCAAAATCATGGAGGTAAGAAATGCCTGCACCAAAGCAAATACCATCATCACATCAGGCTCCCATTGTTTGGATGTACGCATCAGCACCAGACCAATCAGCACATGCCAGAAAATCCACAGTAAAAAACTACCTTCTTGCCCTTCCCAAAAGCAGGAAATCATAAAATGCACGGGCAAGTTGTTAGAAGAATGGTCCCATGCATAGTGGTATTCGTAATAATGGTTGTAGATGATGTGAAAAAGGCTGTAAATAATGCCTATCACAGCAGCACTGTGTACAAAGAAAGCACCGCGTGCAAATTTCAGCCATGCCTCACGATGAATTTCGGGCTGCCGGCCAATTTGAATATAACCATAAACAGCAACCAGCGCCGCAACAAAAGCAATGCTGACGCTCAGGTGGCCAATTACTCCGATGGTGGTGTGAATCATAGCTTTACAAAGTATGCGCAATCGACAAACAAATTGCGCAGCCGAATGGTTTACCTTGCAAAGATATGCCACAAATCGCTAACATTGCGGCTATGAATACTCTGCCGGATTTACGGGAAAAAACAGGCCAAGGCGGTATCATTCTCGCCAAAGCAGATGAACTGCTCAACTGGGCGCGTCTTTCCTCTATGTGGCCGCTCAGCTTCGGGTTGGCTTGTTGTGCCATCGAGATGATGGGCAGCTATGCCTCCGGCTATGACTTAGACCGTTTCGGTGTGATTCCCCGCGCATCCCCCCGCCAAGCCGATGTTATGATTGTGGCAGGAACGGTAACTTTTAAAATGGCCGACCGCTTGCGTCGCCTGTATGACCAGATGGCCGAGCCCCGCTACGTCATTTCAATGGGCAGCTGCTCTAACTGCGGCGGCCCCTACTGGCAGCATGGCTACCATGTGGTCAAAGGTGTGGACAGAATCGTACCTGTAGATGTGTACGTACCCGGTTGCCCACCCCGCCCCGAGGCGCTTATCGGCGGATTTTTGAAGTTGCAGGAAAAAATGCGCACCGAACAGCCCTTGCCGCCGCTGCTGGCAAAAGCACTAGGGGGGAAAGCAGTTTAAAAAGCACTACTTCCGCCGCTCAATGGTATATTCAACCAATTGCAGCATAGCCGTTTTATAGGCTGTATCAGCAAAATCTGCCAGTATGGCCTTAGCTTCGGTAAAGTAGCGCTCCATGGCTTGTCGGGCATATTCTATACCGCCCGATTGCTTTACGAAGGCAATAATTTCGGCTACGTATTTGGGCTTGTCCGACTTGTTTTTAATCAGGTTAATAATGTGATTTTTTTCTGAACGCCGAGTACTGTTGAGCGCAAAAATCAGCGGCAGCGTCATTTTCTTTTCTTTGATGTCAATGCCGACCGGTTTGCCGATCTCGTCATTGCCATAGTCAAACAAGTCATCCTTAATTTGGAAAGCAATGCCGATTTTTTCGCCGAATAACTCCATTTGACGGATAGTAGCGGCATCTGCACCGCCCGAAGCCGCACCCACTGCACAACAGGAAGCAATCAGCGTGGCCGTTTTTTGTCGGATGATTTCAAAATAAACAGCCTCGTCTATGTCTAAGCGGCGGGCTTTTTCCATTTGCAGCAGTTCGCCCTCGCTCATTTCGCGCACTGCCTTGGAAACAATGCGCAACAGTTCAAAATCGCCGTGGTCTATGGAAAGCAATAACCCTCGGGAGAGCAAATAATCACCAACCAACACGGCCACTTTGTTTTTCCAAAGCGCATTGACCGAAAAAAACCCGCGGCGGTAGTTTGCGTCGTCCACTACATCGTCGTGCACCAGCGTTGCGGTGTGCAGCAGTTCAATCAGTGCCGCGCCGCGATGCGTGGACTCGTTGATTTTTCCGCACATACCTGCTGCCAGAAATACAAACATCGGTCGCATCTGCTTGCCCTTGCGTTTGACGATGTAAGTCATAATCTTGTCCAACAACAACACTTTGGTACGCATGGAATCCCTAAAGCGGATTTCAAACGTATCCATTTCCGAAGCAATAGGCGACTTGATGGTGTCTAAAGTAAGCGTCATGAGCGGCGCAAAAAATTTTAGTAGTTAAAGATAAACCACAAAAAGAAAAGCATCGGTAAAATCTTAAATTGTAGGCACAGTATTTAACTAAACTGCTTGCGTTATGCGTCTGTTTGCATCTGGTCAATTAAAAATGCTGCTACTCGTTTGTGCCGCTTTTTATGGCGGACTTATGTATGCCCAATTGCTGCCCTCTGTGATGCTTACGCACTTGCCGGCACTCAGCGTAAAGGAAAGTGTCAAAGGCACGGGCAGTAGTAAGCAAAAAACTCAACAACCTACGCACCTACCTGCAAGGCAATCGCATTTCCAAAAATATTGAGTCTTTGTTTGGTACGAGCAATCTACTGAACGAGCACTACTTAGCACACATAAACTATTCACCGGAACGCATGAAAGCCCCTGAAAAAGCAAAAGTCAGCGCACATAAAGAGTTGCCTCCGGGTCCGCCTATCGGCTGCGAGGAGTAATAGGTCTGTGTTCATCCGCGCCAATCAGCATTCTGATATAGCATGAACAAAAACACTGTTAATTATTCAACAACTTAATAATCATACAGAAAAAATGGATACAAAACGTCGCGATTTTATCAAGCAATTTGCCGGATTGACCGCACTGAGTGCTGCCGGGATTTGGACAGTAGGTTGCACAGGTAGTACCAAAGAGGAAAGCACCGGAAAGGACTCCACTGCTACCGCAGCAACAACCGCTATTGTCAAGCCTCCGTTTTTCAAAATTTCACTGGCCGAGTGGTCGCTCCACAAAATGATTATGGCCAAAGAATTAGACCCGCTTGACTTCCCGCTTAAAGCCAAAAACGACTTTGGTATAGATGCGGTCGAGTATGTCAGTTTCCTGTTTAAAGACAAAGCCAAAGACTCTGCCTATCTTGCCGAATTGAAGAAGCGCTGCGACGATAACGGCGTTACCAGCGTCCTCATTATGGTAGATGCAGAAGGAAACATGGGCGACTCGGATGCCAAAAAACGCAAGCAGGCAGTAGAAAACCACTACAAATGGGTAGAAGCCGCCAAGTTTCTGGGCTGCCATTCCATCCGCGTAAACGCTTACGGCGAAGGCAGCGCAGAGGAGGTGAAAAAAGCCGTTATAGACGGACTAAGCCAACTCACCGAATTTGGCATAAAACACGACATCAATGTTATTGTGGAAAACCACGGCGGCTACTCTTCTAACGGCAAGTGGTTGTCGGAAGTCATTGGTACGGTCAATAAAAACCTCAATACCAATCGCTGCGGCACATTGCCCGATTTCGGTAACTTCTGCCTCAAATACAAAAACGGCAAATGGGAAGATGGCTGCGAAGAAGAATATGACCGCTACACAGGCGTAAGCGAGCTCATGCCTTTTGCCAAAGGCGTAAGCGCCAAGTCCTATGATTTTGATGAGCAAGGCAATGAAACTAAAATGGACTATAAACGCCTGTTGCAAATCGTAAAAGATGCGGGTTATACCGGATACATCGGCATTGAATACGAAGGCAACCGATTGCCGGAAGTAGAAGGTATCCGCGCAACCAAAGCGCTTTTAGAAAGACTAAGCAGAGAGTTAATAGTATAACAAACATTTTTTAACACGTTCCTAACAGCCTCCTGTCATTTGGTCGCAGGAGGCCGTTGTATTTTTTGCACTTTTTTGTGAAATTTTGAGGAATAAAAAAACCTTCTGAGGAATTTTTCAGTAAAAGTCCTTGAATTCAGTTTAAGTAAATGACGGCTTGGACGACTAACAACCACTGCTTATTACTTTCCTGCAAATGTGAAGCGATTTTAATCATGTAACATGAATTCAACTCAATTCGTACCAATAATCAAACGACTTGCCGAACTAACCAACCATGGCAACAAACTATTTAATTTTAACGACCGTTATGCCAATGTTCTGGACTGTGATTCCGATTTAGACCGATTTATCGATTTACTGAGCGACAAAAGCGAGCAAATAGAAATGGCACTACTCCGAAACGTATTGCCTAAGGACAAAATCGGCTTGTTGCTCAAATCGGCCAACGTCCCGATACTCGTGTTTATCCGTCAAAATGACGCTTGGCAGCCGCTGATTGTATGTAAGAACAAAGCAGGCTTTTTTGAGGGCTACTACTACGAGTCAGACGGTCGGGAAGTTTATTTGGAAGAAATACCCAACGTTGAAAACTTTACTTTTGGCACTGATAAAAACGGCAACGTTATTTATCTGTTAGCTTTTCCGCGTATTTCCCTACTGTCGGAACGTGAAAAAAGTTATGAAGAAGCCCACCATCTTTCCCCGATGCAACGCATGTTTCGGCTGCTGCGGCTCGAGCAACGTGATATATGGTACTTTTACTTTTACGCCGTCATTATTGCCGCAATCAGCCTTACGCTGCCTCTGGGCGTACAGGCCATTATGGAACTTGTATCGGGCGGTGTTATTTTCAGTTCAATTGTACTCATTATTGCCTTTGTTATTATCGGTGTGATTGCCTCAGGCGTATTGCAGATTTTGCAATACCACATTGTAGAGGTTATTCAGCGACGGATTTTTGTTAAAGCGGCCTTCGAGTTCAGCTATCGCATACCCAATGTGCGCACCGAAGCTGTAACCCAGTACTATACACCCGAACTCATGAACCGCTTTTTTGACATTCTCACGATTCAAAAAAGTCTTCCCAAGCTGTTGATAGACTTGGCGAGCTCTGCATTGCAAATTACATTTGGCATACTGCTCCTTTCGTTCTATCACCCCGCATTCCTTATTTTCGGGGTCGCTTTAATCGGCATTTTGGCTGCTATTTTCTACTTCACCGGCCCTGAGGGGCTTCGCACCAGCATCATTGAATCCAAATATAAATACAAAGTAGTACACTGGCTCGAGGAGCTTGCCCGCAGCGTAGAGGCATTCAAATTGGCAGGCCATACCACACTACCTCTCAACAAAACGGAAAACTTGGTGAACAACTACCTGTACTACCGCAAAAAGCACTTCAAAGTACTGATGACACAGTTCGGCAATATTGTAGGCTTCAAAACAATCGTAACGGGCGGCTTGCTCATCATCGGGGTTTCGTTAGTTATCAACCGCCAAATTCTGATAGGACAATTCGTAGCTTCCGAAATTGTAATCATCCTGATTTTGGCAGCCGTAGAAAAAGTCATTCTGAGCATGAGCACGGTGTACGACATGCTGACGGCTACCGATAAGGTAGGCCATGTAACCGACCTGCCCATTGAGCGGCAAACAGGTATTGCCCTGCCACATACCATCAGTACCGGTTTGTCCATTCGCATCAAAGACCTCAAATACCAATACCCGAACAGCCATAAATCGGTACTCAACGGCATCAACTTAGACATTGCCTCCGGCGAAAGAGTCTGTTTGTCGGGTTTTAATAGCTCCGGCAAGGATACGCTGGTACGCGTGCTCTCTGGTATTCTGGACAACTATGAAGGAGTAGTGGCCTTCAACAATATCTCACTGCGCGATATTAACCTGAATACCCTCCGCGATATGGTAGCATCCAACTTCGCCATTGACAACATTTTTGAAGGAACGATTCTGGACAATATTACAATGGGCAAGACCTCTGTTGCACTGGATGATGTCATCTGGGCTTTGGAAAAAGTCGGCCTTTCCGATTTTGTCAATGAACTTCCCAACGGCTTGCAAACAGAGGTGATAGCAGGTGCTAAATCATGGCCAAGCAGTATTCACGTGCGACTGACACTTGCCCGTTGCATAGCAGAACGCCCGCAACTACTCATTTTGAACGATTTCTTTTCGGTATTGCAGAAAGACGAAAAACGCAAACTGCTTAACTTCCTTACCGACCGCTCCAACCCATGGACATTGTTGCTTATCTCCAATGACCCTGTGCTGATGGAAGCCTGCGACCGAAATATCATTCTCAAAGAAGGGAAAGTACATCTGCAAGGCACATTCAGCGAACTGAAACAGCACCCCGAGTATCAGCAAGTAGTATTGAATTGTTAAATCAAAAAATCTGATTATATGTTAGGTATTTCAAGCAATAAGGAAATAGATGAAAACATCGCCAAAAAATTTCTGAGCACCTCCGATGTATTACTCATGCCCAAGGCCGCCAAAGTACTTGCTTATTGGTTGGCAGGCATCGGCACTATCTTCTTTATTGTTCTCTTTCTGCCTTGGCAGCAGAATATTATGGCAGACGGCAACGTAACGGCCTTAACTCCGCAAGACCGCCCGCAAACAGTAGAGTCGGCTATTGCGGGGCGTATCCGCTCTTGGCACGTGCGCGAAGGACAATTTGTCAAAGCCGGAGATACAATTCTGATATTAGAAGAAGTAAAAGAAAAGTTCTTTGACCCTGAACTATTGCTTCGTTTACAAGAGCAAATTAAAAGTAAGGAAGATGCAATTATTGGCTATCGAGGAAAAATAGAGAGTTATCAAGCACAAATTAGTGCTTTGCAACAAGCCTTAGACCTCAATCTGGCGCAGCAAAACAACAAAATCAAGCAAACACGGCTCAAAGTATCCATTGACAGCGCCGACTTGGAAGCAGAAAAAGTAAACCTGCTGATTTCAAAGAGACAATATGAAGCAGGCGAAGTACTGGAAAAACAGGGGCTTATAGCACTGATTACGCTTGAATCGCGGCGCAGCAAATTGCAGGAATCCAATGCTAAAATCGTATCGGCTGAAAACAAATACCTGCAATCACAACAAGAATTTGTCAACATGCAAATCGAGCTCAATGCCAAACGTGCCGAATATCTGGAAAAGATATCCAAAGCCCGTTCAGACCTGAACGATGCCATCTCAGGACTTGCCAATGCGCAGGCAGATTTGGCAAAACTCAAAAATGAGTATGCCAACATGAAAATTCGCAATGAGCAATACGTTTGTCGCGCCCCTCAGGACGGGATGGTTGTAAAAGCCCTCAAAGCAGGTATCGGTGAAACCATCAAGGAACAAGAAGCCGTTGTTACCATCATGCCCGCCAACCCCGAGGTTGCCGTGGAGTTGTACATCAAACCCATGGACGTTCCCCTGCTTTCAGTCGGCAGAAAAGTACGCTTAGAGTTTGATGGCTGGCCTGCCATTCAGTTTTCAGGATGGCCAAGCGTAGCCGTGGGTACTTTTGGCGGCGAGATAGCTGTAATAGATGCGGTGGTGGACAGCAAAGCGGGTAAATATCGCATTCTGGTAAAACCCGACCCCCAAGATGACCCATGGCCAAAACAACTGCGCCAAGGTTCCGGCGTATTGGGCTGGGCGATGCTTGATGACGTGCCTGTATGGTACGAAATATGGCGGCAGTTGAACGGCTTCCCGCCAAGCCTGAAAGAAGCCCCTGAAGATGCAGAATGGAATAGCGATAAGAAGAAAAAGTAATTCACGTGAGCAAGAAACAGGCATGACAGCATGAAGCGTATTTTATCAAGAGTATCCATTATTGTGGCTTTCTTTGCCTTCTACCCCGAAGACAAACTCAAAGCCGGCAATGATATGACCATATTCGGTATTAAAGACTTCTATCGGCAATTGGCTGTCGGCCACCCGATAGTGAAGCAGGCCAATTTGCTTTCGGAAATGGGCAAGCAGGAAATTCGCTTGGCACGCGGCTTTTTTGACCCCAAAATGGCAGCCAGCCACGAATTTAAGGATTTCAAAAAGCAGAATTATTTCAACACATGGAATGCCGAAATGAAAATTCCGACCGTCTTCGGGCCGGATTTTAAAGTAGGCTTCGAGCAAAACTCGGGCACCTACCTGAACCCGAAAGAAAGTACGCCAAGCTCGGGTTTACTCTATGCCGGTATTATTTTGCCTGTTGCACAAGGTTTACTGTTTGACGAACGGCGCGCCGTTTTACAACAGGCTCAATACATGAACCGCATGTTGGAAGCCGAACGGATAAAAGCCATTAACAAAATTGTGTT
This sequence comes from uncultured Cytophagales bacterium, assembly GCA_938039675.1. Lineage (GTDB taxonomy): Bacteria > Bacteroidota > Bacteroidia > Cytophagales > Thermoflexibacteraceae > Rhodoflexus. The sequence goes on along the minus strand of CALHUI010000002.1, from coordinate 121,872 downwards.
GCAGGCAACCAAAGACTACTGGCAGTGGTATGCTGCACACAAACAATTACAAATTGCACGCAAAGGGGTAGATTTGGCTAAAATCCGCTACGAAGCAGTCAAAGCCCGCATCCTGCAAGGTGATTTGGCCGCTATTGACTCTGTTGAGGCAAAAATCACCCTGCAAGAGCGCGAAGTAGCATTTAACAACAGTTCTGTTTTCTGGAATAATACACGCCTGATACTTTCCAATCACCTGTGGGACGAAGACAGCCAACCATTGGAGTTGCCCGACAATGCCCTGCCTACAAATAACCTGCACGAGCTTGGCGAAAGCGACCAATTGGAAACTTTGCTGCAATACGCCCGTGAGAACCACCCCGAATTGCTCAAATTGGATTTTAAAATCAAACAATTGGAAGTAGGGCGCAGGCTTGCCATAGAAATGCTCAAACCGGTTATTAATCTGAACTACAACTTCTTAGGGCAGTCGCCGTTCTTTGATGAAGCCAATTCCGGCGCATTCTTCCGCAATAATTACAAATACGGAATTGATTTTTCCTTTCCTTTGTTTTTGCGCAAAGAGCGGGCAAAATTGGCACAAACCAATATCAAGATTAAACAAAGCCGATTTGAGTTATCGCAATTGAACCGCGAAATTTTGAACGACATCAGCGCCGTATATAACGATTTGCAAAATTTACGCACCCAACTGCGCTTACAGGAACAGATGGTAAATAACTATCAGGTTCTTCTGAACGGCGAACAGATTAAGTTTCTCAATGGCGAGAGTTCCCTGTTTTTGGTAAATAGTCGGGAAGCCAAGCTGTTGGAAGGCGAACAGAAATTAGTGGACTTCCAGTTTAAATACGCCAAGTCGTTTGCTGAACTGCTGTGGGCAGCAGGCCGCAACCCGGCAGGAGATATCATGGAATAGGCACAAAACTATCGCCTACTGCCAAAACCTGCACCGCCAAACGTAGCAGAAAGTATGATACCCTGCGGCTGATAGTTGCCGGAACCCGCTATTTTTCTGCCATCCCGCTCCCAAGTGCCGCCACCTAAACTTGTCCATGCACAGAGCTGCAGCCCGAAATGGATGCCCCCCGAGGCCTCTGATGCTTTGGGGGATAAAAATATATATTGCAGCAGATGCAGGTTAATTCCTGCCATGATGCTGCCCGACATAAACACGGGCCCATTGTTGCGATTGGTTATGTTGATGGTCGTACTTCTGCCGCCCAGCATGACGGTTGCCAGCAATTGGCGGTTAGCTCCGTTGAGCAGGTCATAACCGAACTCAAATCCTCCGCCGCCGTGCGTAATAAGCGTATCGCCGTGTCGGCTGCCTGCCATACCAAATCCGTTGCCACCGATTACCACGCGGTTCAGATAAGCAAAACCACCACCGCCTACGGTGAGCACATCGGGGGCGAAGGTGCTGCGGCTGTTCAGTACGGCGGGAATCCCCTCTGTCGCAATTGCCCCGTAACCGATTTTGAAATATCCCCCTCCGCCAAAACGTTGCAAAGATGTTTGCAAGGAATCCTTCGCAGCACATGCCACATGCAGGCAAATGCCAAGGATGAAAAGGCAGCGGTATCTCATGGTTATTGTCGGTTTGTGAAACGGCTGCAAGATAACAACAACCAACGTCACCAACGATGACCTTAGTCATCTACTGCCCGCATTTTTCGTAGAGCAAATCGCGCGCTTCGGGCATACCGAGGCTGACGGCTTTTTGCAGGTATTCGCAGCCTTGAGGGTCGTTTTTGGCAGTTTCGGGCAGTCGGGCATAAACCACCAAACCCAGCATGTAATAGGCGCGGGCAAAATCGGGTGCTATTTCGGTGCAATATTGCAGGTCTTCGGCGGCTTTATCAAACTCTTTCAATGCCAGATGACTCTGTGCGCGATTGAAGAAAATATTGCGGTCGCTTTTGTTCATATCAGCAGCACGGTTAAAATCGGCAATTGCTTCTTTGTGCCGCCCCATGGCTGCCAACATTGCCCCACGATTTAGATACAACTCATACACGGTTTGGTCTAATTCCAGCGCACGGTCAAAGTCTTTGAGGGCTTCTTCGGGCATTCCCATTTGCCAGAAAGCATTGCCGCGGTTGTAAAAATATTTGTAGTTCTGATTGTTCAATTTAATGGCTTGATTAAAGCAAGACATTGCCGAGTCGGTTTGGCGCAGTTCCATGTAGGCGAACCCCAGCATATTGACCGCATCCGCATCTTGTAAAGCCGCTTTTCTAGGTGCCAGCAGGGTAACTACTGCGTTGTAATCTTGCTTGGCTAACAGTTCGCGGGCTTTGGTGGCAAATTGTTCGTCGGTATTCTGACAAGCCGAAAACAGGATTGCTGTTGCCAGCAATCCCATCAGGTATGTAAAAGTTCTCATTTCTTTTTAGTTGTTGTGTTTTTTTTGGCGGCAGTCGCCTTGGTTGTCTTGGCTGCCGATGCCTTTTTGGTAGTTGCTTTGGCTGCGGCAGTCGCTGCTGTTTTTGTACTTGCTTTTGCCTCTGTTTTCGGGGCTTCTGCGGCGACCATTGCTTTTACCTCGTCAAAGGAAAGCAAGGCCGGCTCCGTTCCTTTGGGCAGTTTGAAGTTTTTCTTGCCTGCCTCAATGTAAGGACCCCAGCGTCCGTTCAGGATGCGGATGCTTGCATCTTCGGGGAATACTTTAATGACTTTTTCCGCGTCTGCTTTGCGCTTTTTTTCAATCACTTCTTTGGCTTCATCCAGCGTAACGGTTAGCGGGTCTAAGGTTTTGGGCAATGAAAAAAACTGCTTGTCGTAGCTCACATACGGACCAAACCTGCCGATGGCGGCTACAACGGGTTTGCCGTCTATCTGACCGACCTCACGCGGCAGTTTGAAAAGCTCTAATGCCTCTTCCAACGTGATTTTTTCAGGTGATTGCCCTTTGCGCAGGCTCGCATATTGCGGTTTTACGCCTTCCTCATCGCCGCCTAACTGCACATAGGGTCCGTACTTGCCGATGCGGACAATCATTTCTTTACCGTTTTCAGGGTGATGCCCCAGCAAACGCCCTTCGCGCGGGGTTGCCAGCAATTCCAGCGCCTCCTCCAAAGTGAGGTTTTCTATGAACTGCCCTTTGCGCAGGCTTGCAAATTGCGGCTTTTCGGTACCGTCTTCCTCGCTGCCCAACTGCACGTAAGGCCCGTATTTGCCCAAGCGGGCGATTATTTCCTTGCCGGTGGTCGGGTCAATGCCGATTTTGCGGGTAGTTGAAGCACGGTCTGTATTGTTCTGCGTGTCCTCTACCTGATGGTGAAAGCCTTTGTAGAAACTTTCCAGCATCTTCTGCCACTCAGTTTTGCCTTCGGCAATGTGGTCAAACTCTTCCTCTACTTTGGCAGTGAATGAGTAGTCAATGATGTTCGGGAAATGTGCTAACAGAAAATCATTGACCTGCATGGCAAGGTCGGTCGGAAACAGTTTCATGCTTTCCGCACCCGTGTTTTCTGTTTTTTGTGCTTTGCTGATATTGTTTTGCTGCAAAGTGAGTTCGGTGTAGGCGCGCTCTCTGCCCTCGCGTGATTCTTTGACCACGTAGCCGCGCTCTTGAATCGTAGTGATGGTCGGGGCGTAGGTGGAAGGTCTGCCGATGCCTAATTCTTCCAACTTTTTCACCAAACTTGCTTCCGTATAGCGGGCAGGCGGGCGGCTGAATCGCTCGGTGGCTCTCAGATGTTTCAAATCCAGCACTTGCCCCACTTGCAGCGGCGGCAACATACCCTTTTGTTCTTCGTCTTCCTCCTCGCCGTTGAATTCCAAATAAACTTTCAAAAAACCGTCAAAAAGGATGACTTCGCCCGTTGCTTCCAGAATTTCGGGCGCAGTGGAAATGCCGATGCTTGCCGTAGTGCGCTCCAATTTGGCATCTGCCATTTGCGAAGCGATGGTGCGTTTCCAAATCAATTCGTAGAGTCGCTGCTCGTTGCGGTCGTCGCCTGCCACTTTACGCGAAAAGTCAGTCGGGCGAATGGCTTCGTGGGCTTCCTGCGCACTTTCCGACTTGGTTTTGTAGCGGCGCGGCTGATGGTAGGTTTCGCCGTACTCCTTTTTAATGGCGTTGGCAGCGGCTTCCATTGCCTCGTCGGAAAGGTTTACCGAATCGGTACGCATGTAGGAAATATGCCCTGCTTCATAGAGTTTCTGTGCCAATCGCATAGTTTGCGATACACCAAAACGCAACTTATTGCTTGCCTCCTGCTGCAAAGTAGAGGTTGTAAACGGCGGTGCGGGGGATTTTTTGGCAGGTCTCTTTTCCAGATTGGCAATTGTAAAGGTTGCTCCAATACAGCGTTGCAAAAACGCTTCGGCTTCTGATTCGGTTTTAAATCGCTTAGGAAGCTCGGCTTGTAATTCTTTGCCTTTGTCTAAGGTGAAAACGGCAGTAATTTTGTATTCCGATTCGGATTTGAAACGGATGATTTCGCGCTCGCGTTCTACGATGAGCCGTACGGCAACCGACTGCACGCGCCCTGCGGAAAGTCCGCCTTTGATTTTTTTCCACAAAATTGGCGACAGTTCAAAACCTACCAAGCGGTCTAAAATGCGGCGTGCCTGTTGGGCATTGACAAGGTCAATATCAATGCTGCGCGGCTGCTGAATCGCCTTTTGAATAGCCGACTTAGTAATTTCGCGGAAAACAATGCGTCGAGTATCCTTGCGGTCTAAGCGCAGCGCTTCGTACAAGTGCCATGAAATGGCTTCTCCTTCGCGGTCGTCGTCCGTTGCCAGCCACACCACGTCGGACTCTTTGGCAAGTTTAGAGAGTTGAGCAACTATCTCGCGCTTGTCTTCCGAAATTTCATAGCGCGGTGTGAAGTTGTTTTTGATGTCAATAGCATCGTCTGTTTTGGGCAAATCGCGCACATGCCCATAGCTTGACTTGACAGTGTATTCTTTTCCCAGATAGCCCTCAATAGTTTTTGCCTTAGCGGGCGACTCTACTATGACAAGGTTCTTCGGCATCAGTCATTCAAAGGTTGACGGTTAGATTGGGTTGTATGTTTTATCATCGATTGGCACAACAGCACAGAAAAGAGTTTCACGCCTTGTGCTTACTTTATGTAGGAAACGAAGAAAAGTTCCGATTGTTACAGATTTTTTCCACGTCGATGGCTGCAAACTTAGGATTTGTGCTTTGAAACTCGGGTACTAAGCGCATCATTAGCTGTACAATTTCCGTATCGTCGGCATTTTCTGCAGTTTTATGTTGAAATTCTTGCAATGAAAAATCTATCTCCTGCATGTTAATCAGCGGAATATTTTTGGCAATGCGGATTTTGGGGTGATAGGTCGGCAGCGTGTTTTCCTGCTGCAGCAAGAGTTCTTCCATGAGTTTTTCGCCGGGGCGCAAGCCGGTGAATTGGATGATGATGTCTTTGTCGGGCTGCAAACCTGCCAGCCGTATCATTTTGCGGGCTAAGTCGGCGATGCGCACGGGTTGCCCCATGTCAAACAGAAAAATTTCCGCCTGACTGCCCATTGCGCCCGCTTCCAAAATGAGCTGCGCCGCTTCGGGAATGGTCATGAAATAGCGCACAATATCGGGCGAAGTTACCGTTACGGGCCCGCCCGCCTGAATTTGCTTTTTGAAACGCGGAATGACCGACCCATCCGAACCCAAAACGTTGCCGAAGCGTGTAATGGCAAAGGTGGTCGCGCTGCCCTGCATGTGCAATGCTTGTACGTACAACTCGGCAATGCGCTTGGATGCGCCCATTACGTTGGTCGGGTTTACGGCTTTATCGGTAGAAACCAGAATGAACTTTTCCGCGCCGTAACGAACAGCAGCATCTGCCACGTGTTTTGTCCCGAAAATATTGACTTTGACTGCCTGCTGCGGGTAGTTTTCCATCATCGGTACGTGCTTATAGGCGGCAGCGTGCAAAACGGTTTGCGGGCGATGTCGGTCAAAGATTTGCGCTATGCCTGCCGCATCGGTAACGTCTGCCAGAACGGGCAGCGCATCGGGGTAGTGCTCCTCTTCCAAAAGCGACAGGTGCAACTCGTGCAAGGCTGACTCGGCTTTGTCCAACAACAACAATTGTCGCGGACGGTAGCGTGCCAATTGGCGGCAAAGTTCGCGCCCGATAGAGCCCGCAGCACCCGTAACCAGCACAATTTTATCGCTGAACGTTTGGCGCACGTGCGGCGACTCCATGCGGATGGGTTCGCGCTCCAAAAGGTCTTCTATGCGCACATTCTCTAATTGTGCAGGGTTGAATCCGCCTTCGTACCATTGGCTTAACGGCGGCACTTTCATCACGGGAACTTCCGCTTCCAAACACCATTCTATAAACTGTTGCCTGCGTTCGGGCGAAAGGTGATGAATGGCAATGACGGCTTTTTGCACGCCGTTTTTTCGGATAATGTCTTTGAAATGTTCGGCTACGTTGAACACGCGCACGCCTTCAATGGTTTTGCCGCTTTTCATCGGGTCGTCGTCAAAAAAGGCAACGACTTTGTAAGAAAGCCCGGGGGCATGTTCCAACACGTGCTTGGTGATGAGTCCCGCGCTGCCCGCCCCGAAAATGAGCAAGCGAACGGGCGGATGTTCGTCGGCGGCATCGTTGCCCCAACTAAAATAGCGCACCAATGCCCGATAGCCCGCCAGCGCCATCAGCGACAGGGTGAAGTAAGCAATGCCGATGGCAGCGGAAAATTTGCCCCAAAAGGCATAGGAAAGCACACCCAAAACGCTATCGGACAGCACCAGCGACAGCGTGAGTTTTGCCATGTCGCGCAGGTGGATGAAGCGAATAACGACGGCGTAGGTTTTGAAAACGAAAAATGCCGCCAATCGCAGCACAAGGGCAAGGGCAGCAGTTTGCCCTAAGGCAACGGGGGTTAGCTCTTCAAACAAAAGCAAAGACAAAACAAAGGCGACCGCCCCCAGCAAAAGGTCGGTTGCCAGCAACAGCAATTTGTTGAATGCGGCGCGGTTAGCGTATTGGCGAAGCCGTTTTTTTACCATCTAAACACCATCCGTTGGTTCACTAACGGGCAAGTGATTGTTTTATTTTGTTGCACAACCCGCAAAATCGGTTTGCCTAAGGGGTCAAAATTAGGCAGCGGGTCTAAGAGTGCCAACTCATCGTCGGCAGTTGCCAGCGGCTGCCCGTTGAGCAACACCTCATCGCCGATTTCCTCTTCAAAGCCGTGCAAGATAAGTTTCAGGTCGGTAAAGGTGCTTGCAAAACTTCCTTCGGCAGTTTCCAAAATCAACTCGCGCGATGCGCCCTGATATACAATGACGCGGCGGTGATAAACGCCCCGTTCGTAGTCGTAGCTTTGCCCGTCGTCTTCATAGAGTACAAAATCGGAACTGCCGCCGTGTCGGTACACGTGCAGGTAAAGCGTGCCGTCGTGCGCCTCTTGGGTGGACTGCACCAAACTTTGCATCGGGATAATTGCACCTGCTTTGGCAAACACGGGCAGAAACTCTAAGGGGCTTTCCACCGGCACCTCGCTGTTGCCCTCGTAAAGCTGATTATTGTAGAGGTAATACCACTTTCCTTGGGGCAGAAATACCTTCGTGATGGTACGGGTGCTTTCGGTCGGACAAACCAGCAAACCGGGACCGAAGAGGTATTCGTTCTGATAGTTGGTGTTGTACACGCGGTCGTCGTAGGGGTGGTCTAATGCCAGCGAACGCGCTACGGGCAACCCGCTTTGTGAGGCTTCGTAGAAAACCGAATAGATATAAGGCATCAGGCGATAGCGAAGGCTGATGTAGTTGCGCGAAATGGCTTCCGCTTCTTCGCCGAAGCTCCAAGGCTCTTGGTCGCGGGTGTTAATCATGCTGTGGCAGCGGAAAAATGGTGCGAATGCCCCTTGCGCAATCCATCGGGCAAAAAGCGCAACGGAAGGTTCGCCTACAAATCCGCCCACGTCGTAGCCCACAAAGGGAATGCCCGTAAGCCCGATACTGCTCACCAAGCGCGCCCCCAGCAGCATATGCTCGTCCGATGAAGTGTTGTCGCCCGTCCAGAGGGCGGTATAGCGCTGTGCGCCCGCATAGGCAGCCCTTGTCAGCACGAACGGGCGCTTGCCGTTCATCAGTTTTTTTGTGCCTTCGTAGGTTGCCCGTGCCATTTGCATGCCGTACACGTTACGGGCTTTGCGGGCGGTTGCGGTTTGCCCCTCGTAGCTGAACTCCACCAAATCGGGGAATTTTTGCCCCCATGTGGCAGGTTCGTTCATATCGTTCCAGAAGCCCTCTATGCCGCTTTGGACATACTCAACGAACTTTTCGCCCCACCATTGGCGGGCTTTTTTATCGGTGAAATCGGGGAAATAGCACCAGCCGGGCCAAACCTGCCCGCGGTAGTACGTGCCGTCGGGGTATTTGATGAACACGTCTTTTGCCACTCCGTCGTCGTGCGGTTCGTAGCCTTCCTCTACTTTGATGCCCGGGTCGCAAATAACCACGACCTGAAAGCCCATGTCTTTCAAATCGGCAATCAGTTGGCGGTGCGTAGGGAAACGCTCTTTGTCCCAACTGAAAATTTTGTATTTGTCCATGTAGTGGATGTCTAAATGGATGACATCCGCAGGAATTTGCTTGTCGCGGAAAGTTTGCGCCAGCGTGCGCACTTCATGGTGCGGGTAGTAGCTGTAACGGCTTTGATGAAAACCCAAACTCCACTTGGGCGGCAGCGGCATCGTTCCCGTAAGGCGGCAATAGGCTTTAACGATATCGGCAACGGTTGCTCCGGCAAAGAAGTAGTAGTTCATTTCGCCTTCTTCTACGGTGAATGAGGCGAAACGGTCGTTGGAAGCACCAAAATTAAAATGCGACTTTACGGGGCTGTCCATAAAAATGCCATAGCACCGCCCGCTGCGCGGCAAAATGCCGATATAGAAAGGCAGTGACGCATAAATCGGGTCACTTTCGGTGCCGTAGCCGAAAAAGTCGGTGTTCCAATGCGAAAAGCCGCTGCCTCGGCGGTCTAAGTTGCCCGTTTTTTCGCCCATGCCTATAAATCGCTCGTCGGGTTGCAGGGTTTTGTAGGCGGTTGCCTGATGCCCTATCCATGAGATGCCGAAAGCAGGCTCATCTTCGTTGAGCAGCGTGCCTGTTGCGTCAAAAAATTGCAGGCGCACGGGGTTTTTATAGACGTGCAAGGTGAGTTCGTCGCTTTTGAGTTGCAGTATGTCCGCCTGCTCGTCCCATTGAACGGTGAAAGGCGCGGTTGGTCGGTCTGCAAGTGCGTAGGAAAAAGTTTCGCGTTCGGTGTCGGCTTGCCATGCCTGCACGCGCACGGTGTTGGGCGCATGAAAAGTAACGGCAAGCATGCCGAAGTCGGCTGTCAGTACGGCACCTCGTTCGGTGCGCTCTGTATTGAGCAATTTGCCAAGTGATTTGCTGCGCATAAAATCAAGTTTGTTGCGGGTTTGAAGTTACAAAATCGGAAGCTATCTGTAGCAAAGGATTTGTCTGTATCAAAGGAGCTGCAAATCCTTTGCTGGGGGTTAGATATAAACCAAAACCTGACAGCCCTCTGAGAGCCATCAGGCTTAAATGACTGTTTTTCAATCATTAAAAAAATGACGTGCAAATCCTTTGCTATGGATAGGACAGCAAGTTGCTGCGTTCAATTTTCATAAACCGCAGGGGCTTTTTCACGCAAATTGTAGAATGAAGTCATCACTTCCCCGTAAGCACCCGCTGTGCGAACAGCCAGCAAATCGCCGCGTTTGAGCGCGGGCAGTACTACTTCTTTCCCAAAAAAATCGGAAGATTCACAAATCGGGCCTACCACATCGTATGAATAAGACTCGGCAGCCACAACACCCACCGCTTCTATCTTGTGATATGCCTGATAGAGGGCGGGGCGAATAAGCTCGGTCATGCCTGCATCTACAATCGCAAAACGCTTGACTTCCCCTTGCTTGGTGTACAGCACACGGGTAATCAGGCTGCCGCATTGGGCTACGATAGAACGGCCTAATTCAAAATGTACCCGCTGCTGTGGTGTGCGCTCCAAATAGCGACTCACTGTATCAAAATAGCTTTCAAAATCAGGAATCGGGTGTTTATCGGGTTGTTTGTAGTCCACGCCTAAGCCGCCACCTACGTTCAGGTCGGTAAATTGCAATGCGTGTTGCTCAAACCATCGGCGTATTTCGTTGAATTTCAGGCAGGTATTTTTAAAATTATCCATGTCGCAAATCTGCGAGCCAATATGCGTATGCAGACCTATCACTTTCACATGGGACAATTGCGGCAACAGTTGCAGCAACGCGTCAAAGTCGCGCGGGGGAATACCAAACTTATTTTCAGCTGTCCCCGTGGTAATGTAGTGGTGTGTATTTACCTCTACCAAAGGGTTTACACGCAAGGCAACCGTAGCCGTTTTGCCTGCCTGTGCCGCCAGTTTGTTAATTACTTGTAATTCCTCTACTGACTCCACATTGAAACAAAAGATATCATGTGCCAATGCTGTGCAGATTTCCTTGTCGGATTTGCCAACGCCTGCAAAAACCACTTTATCAGGAGAAAAACCGGCCTCTAAGGCGCGCAGGACTTCATTGCCGCTCACACAGTCCGCACCGAAGCCTGCCGCGGCAATCGGTTGTAAAATTTCCCAGTTCACATTGGCTTTCAGCGCATAATGGATATCAAACTTATGCTTGCGGGCACATGACGCTGCCATATCAATGGTTTTTTTGAGCAGCGATAGGTCATAGTAGAAAAAGGGCGTTTCCATGGCAGCGAAACGCTCCGCTTGTGCAGGTGTAAACATAGTGATACAAAGTTCGGACGATTTGCCCTGATTGTCAAGGGGATACCGTAAAAGCATCAAACGATATAGCTTTTCCAAGAATTTTTTAAAAAAAACAGGGAATACAGGAATAATCAGCGGTATTAAGCATTAAAACTATCTGTTCACCTTATAAGTCGTTCAAGCAAAATCCTACTCGTTTCTTCTCGCCTGATAATAGACAGGACAGAATACTACTGGCAAGATATTATTCAGGTAGAGAACTACAACATAGGATACCTGTCAATGGTCGTTCCCTTTTTTGTTGATGTCAGGAGTTGCGTTGCTGTGAGCACTAACCATCGGCCTTGGCAACTGCTGGTTGTTTCTGATTGCTTCGCTGGCAACTTTCCCAAGCCTGACGTTACTGAAAAGCAAACAGCAATACGATATCGTGATGTACTACCGAGATAAGAACGGCACTATCCAAGCCATTCGCCTTTTGGCTGTCCACGGCATTTCACTTAGCGAAGAAGAAAAACAAAAACTGTTCATAGATATACGAAAGAAACACATAGAGCGCGGTTAATCGTTTAAAAATCAACTCCCATCCAACATACTCATGAAAACTCTCCCATTCATTCTGCCTGCCCTCACAGCTCTGAGCGGCTGGCAATGCACCGGAAAAAAAGCAGGCCTTTCAACCGCCGATTCCCGCACTTGATGTTCCTTACACTACTTATGAATTTGCGGCGGAGGAAGGCGCACTCATCAACCACCCAAGTGGTACGCAGATTATTGTGCCGCCCGAAGCGCTTACCGATGAGGATGGCAACCTTGTCAAAGGCAAAGTAGCCCTGAAATACCGCGAACTGCACGGCGCAATAGATGCCTTCGCAGCAGGCCTATTGCTTGGCTACGACAGTGCGGGTACTACCTATCAGTTCCAAACCGCAGGCATGATGGATATTTCGGCACAACAGGGCGACCGAGAACTCTCTGTCGCTTCGGGTAAAGAAATAGATATAATCTTTGCTTCCTATCAAAAAGGCGATGATTACAGTTTTTATGAGTGGGATGAAAAAGCAGGCAAGTGGGTATTTAAATAAAAGAGAAGCGCGCGCTGTAAAGCCTGATACAACCAAAAAGCGCATGAAAGATTCACCGGAATCGGTGCATGCCGTAAACCCCAAAGACTTGATGATATTGCACTTTGGCGAGGCCTTGGTTGTCTATTTCAACTATCAATACAATAAGGTATACGACAAAAATTTGCAAGCCAACTTCCGCCGCTTGCCGGATACCTACGGTATTTCCGTTTATGAAAATCTGGACATCAATACACCTGTGAAGTTGGGCAAAAAAAGTTATTACCCTGCCTACACATTGGTATGGCAAAAGTTGGAGGACGTATAACCTCCCCAATGGCTAAATGAGCAATTGAGATATACGAGCAATAACAGCAGTACCTATGAATATTTCTATATCACCTCTGCTGCCGACATGCAAAAAGACGGCTCGTACAAGCTGAACATCCAGTGCCGCAAAACCAAACAGGTGCGTCACTCTTTTACCAAATATGATACTACCTGGCAGGTGCATTTACGCACCAAACAGCGTCGGGTGGGTAAAATTGAACAACGCACGGTTTATGGCCGGAAAACCGTTTATGAAGACAAGGTGGTGAACAAGTTCAGTTTCCGCGCACACCCCTATATGCGTATCAGCGAATTTTTGCGCCGCAAACCCGACAACCTGTTTAAGGAGTATGAACAGTTGGTACAGACTGTGAATGACCAAAGCCGTAAAATAGATGAGATTGCCGAAGTTTTTCGCCCCGTAAGTATTAGCAAGTTTGGCGTTTTCAACTTTGACAAAATCATGAAACTCCCCGGTGCAGTTGAAATTATGGCAGACTTTCGCTTGCAACAGGAGCAGCCCGAAAAAATCTACTACATCAATGTAGAACAGTCCACCGTAGTAGAACGCACAAAAGACAACTGGAAAAATATCTATCTTGCACCCGAACAAACTAGGCACATCTTTGCCGTGATGCCGGATTACTCCATTGCCTACTTTCCGGTGGAAGAGTGGCTAAAGTTAGACTGGTATCGTTTACAACAGACAAAGAATCATACCTTTTCTCTGAAAAAAGACAGCAATCCGATTAAAACCCGCAAAGAATTGAAAAAGGCATTGCAAATGTAACAGGCTGTTGTACAGCTTTCGTAAATTGCAAACTCCTGAAAATCAAGTTATATGAAAGGTTATTTTTTAATGGCAATAGCAGCGCTCTGCTTTTTGCCGGCAGCCAGCGGGTTCGCCCAAACCAAGCCCGAACAAAGCAAACAAGCTGTTCAGGCAATCAGTTTAGACAACGATTTGCGCAAACTGTTTAGCAACGACGGCACGCTGAACCGCGGCACCAACATGATGATGCGCACCTTTGACAACCGCGCCAAAGGATATGAAGGCTCGCCTTACATATTCCCGCAATGGATGCCGACCAACATCCATATGAAGGATGGCTATGTGGTAAAAAATATCCCTGCCAAGTTAGACGTGTATCAGGCACAAAAACTAATGATATGGCGCAAAGACACAGGCGATTCGCTGATTGTGGATGCTACGGCAGTGGAATATTTCGTTATGGAAGACACGCTGCAAAAAAACAAACACATTTTTAAACGCTTTCCCGTAGGCGATAAAAATGCGCCCCGATTCTGCGAAGTGCTACACGAGGGCGCATATGGCCTGCTGGTATATCATACCCGCGGATTCTTAGCATCTGACATTGGAAAAGCCCAAAGCACAGGGCGCTATTATGATAAATTCACCTCGCACGTAGAATACTATCTGGTAGCACCCGATAAGTCGCTGATAAAACTTAGAAAGAACCGTAAAAGCCTATTGAAAGCACTGCCTCCTAGCAAGGATTTTGAAGCATACTTAGATACAAACAAACCCGATTTTGACAGCCCTCAGCAACTGGCGGCTGCTATCGCATTTTACAATTCGCTGCTCAATCAGGCAGAATATAAAAATTAGGCAGCACGGCAAAAAATAAAAACTAATAAAGCAAAACAGCCTCCAACCGGGGTAACCGGAGGCTGTTTCAATCTTAAACAAGACTATTGCGATGTCTCAGCAATCTATTTTAAACACAAAAAACTAAAATCTACGGCTGCCGTCGGGTTGGAAGCTGAAACGGAAAGTGTAGTACCGCGCCTCTGAGGTTTGGGTGGGTGTAGCAGGTGCGCCTCTGTAATAGCTCAGGATTTCCATTTTGGCAAATTTACCGTCGCCTGTGCGCAACACAATCACCCGCCCGGGAATAGGCGTAATCAGGTGTGTTTGCGTATTGTAGTTGTACCAACCCTGCCCCGAAGCATTCGGAATGGCAAGGCTCGTCGGGCTTTGGTCGGTGCGGAACTCTGCCGTTGCGGGAATTTCTTTCAGTTCGTCAAAAAGTCCCGTGGAGATGTAGGCGCCGCCCTGCCCGCTGCGAATTGCGCCACCATTGACAATAAGCATCGTTCCTCTGAAACCAATGTCCCACTTGTTAGTCGCACTGTCCGAATTGGCAACGATGCGGTTTTCGCGGAGACTGTACAGGGTGAAGCGATTCGTTCCGCCCAGCGGACGACCTGTTGCAGGGTCTATGCGTACCGGGTCGGCAGCCAGGTCGCGGACGGTTTCCGTTACAACGGTTTGTACGGGGCTTACGTTGTCATCTTTGCAAGATGTGAGCGCAGGCAGCAATAGTACCGCGCTGGCAAGTAAAACAGCGAAGTTTTTCATGGTAAAAAAGGTTTGGGTTTGTTTGAAATTTGGAATTTTGAAAAACAGACGGCGGATTTAATGAAATCCGTCAGTTGAGTTGTTCACATGCCGTTTCGGCAAGTCGGCGGATATGCAGCCTATTTAATGCGGTGCGCAGCGATTTTTTGAGCCGATACAACTCTTTCCCGCTGAGAATCAGGTAAGTATTTTGTTTGCCCAAAGGAATCCAGACGTTTTTCATCAGGCTCGCAGGGTCATAGTGCGGGTAAAAATCTAAGATGTACTCGCAAAACAACCTGAACTGAGACTCGGTGAAATAAACAGCGGTTGTTCCGAAAGCAAACCGCACGCAGCCGCACTTTTGGCAATAAGCGGCAAATCCCGACTCGTGATGAAACAGAATGTAACCGGTGCACATGGCAAGTTTGTTTGTCGGTTGAGTTTATCGGATTTGGAAATGAAGACTTGTCCAGAGGAGGCAACCGGGCATGTTGGGAATCGCCGTCGGGTCGGTAAAATTGAGCAGATTGTCTGCCCCGACTTGCAGCCTGAGTTTTCCACCGAAGAAAGTTTTGCTTGCCGCGGCGTTCAGGGTTACAAAGCCGTTTACGTATTCCGAAGGGTCATCTAAGACTAAGTTGCCGTTGCGGTCGCCTAAGCCGTAGCTACCGCGATAGATAGCCCGCAGGTTGGCAGTCCAGCCTTTGGCTTTGTTTTCGTAGAATATTTTGGCGTTTGCCATGTGGCGGCTGCGCCCGAACAGCCCCCCGTAGTCGCTGCGACTCAGGCGGGTAGTGATGAGCGTAACAGGGTCGCGGCGGAAAATTTCGCCATTGTTAATCCGTTCAATTGCCGACTTGTCGCCCGTGAGCAACAGCTGATAACCTGCCGAAAGGCTGATTTTATCGGAAAGCTGGTGCGTACCGTCAATTTCTACACCCTGCGTAAATACGCGGCTCAGGTTGCGGTAGCTGAAAATATTCTGTCCGTTGGTGCGCCGCGCAAATACCTGCGATTCAATCAAATCCTGAATATCATTGCGGAAAAAGTTGACGTTGAATAGCGTGCGTTCCGTAGGCTTCCATTTACCCCCGAAGTTCCACGAAAGTGAACGCTCGGCGCGAAGGCTGCCTGCTGCATCAGGGTTGAACAGCACCTCGCCGATTTGTCCTTGTACCTGCAATTCCTGAATCAGCCGAACGACTTCCTCTGTTCCAAACACTGAATAGCCCGCCGCATTGTTGATGAAATTGAGATATAACTGCCGAAAATCGGGTGCCTTGAAGCCTACGCCGCCCGAAGCGCGAAGGGCAATTTTGGGTGTAAGCTGGTACTGTGCCGAAATTTTGGGGCTGAACTGCGAACCATACACACTATGGCTGTCAAAACGCCCCCCTGTAATGATGTGCCATTTTTCGGCAGGCAGCCACTCGTGTTGGGCAAAGGCATAAACGGTATGGGATTGTTGCCGTTGTGTGTAACGGGTTGCCTCAACACTTTCCTGCACCATGCCCGAACCAAACGTAGTATTGTGCTTGGGTGAAAACAGCCAAATCAGCTGGGTTTCGGGGCGCAGGAATGTCTGGTTGAAAAAACTTTCATCAAACAGACTGCCATTGCTCAGGTAACGGCTGGAAGCATCGGTGCGGTACTTGGAATGATATAAACTAACGCGCCCACAAAATTTACCCGATGCTTTGAAATTCAGTACAGGGTTAACATTCATGTCCTGAATCCTGCCTTTGCCGCTCGCCGGATTGGAAAGCTGCGCCGTTCCCGTCTCAAAATTTCTATCCTGATTTTCGGTAAAGTACCGTGCGGAAAGACTCAGCCGCCACACATCGGAAAAGCGATGTTCGGCTTTGCCTTGCAGCGTATAGTTGTGAAACGGCTCTATGGTTTGCCCAAAAGTTTCAGGCGAAAAATCGTAGCCCGCCGTGCTGTACCGATTGAGGAACAACGAAGCAGAGGTGCGCTCTTTCTTCCATTGCAGATTAGAGGTTAAATCCAACGTGCGATTGCTGCCGTAGCGCGCGGAAAAAGCAGCGCGGTTGGCTGTCGGGTTTTCCGTGATGATATTCACTACGCCTGCCAGCGCTTCTGAGCCGTACAGGCTGGAACTCGGACCTTTGACGATTTCAATCTGTTTGATGTTGCCTACGGCGATGCGCGAAAGTTCCAGCGTACCTGCCGTACGCCCAATGAGCGGTTCCCCATCAATCAGAATCAGGGTATATTCAGGGTTGAAGCCCTGCACCTGCAAACCCTGCCCGTGATTGGTAACAATAGCAAGTCCGGTTTGCTCTTGCAAAACTTCATTCAGTCGCAGGCTGCCCATCTGCTGCATTTGTTTTTGCGAAATGACGGTAACAGGCATGGGCAGCACCGACACCATTTTTTCGGTACGGGTAGCGGTGATGACCAATTCGT
The DNA here is from genome assembly GCA_938039675.1 of uncultured Cytophagales bacterium. Classification (GTDB taxonomy): domain Bacteria; phylum Bacteroidota; class Bacteroidia; order Cytophagales; family Thermoflexibacteraceae; genus Rhodoflexus. Next base: position 104,929 of record CALHUI010000002.1, on the reverse strand, counting down.
CTAATTCGCGCATTTTCAGGCTGTCATTTTGTGAAAATGCCTGCATTTGACTGATTATCAATAATTTGATTAGGCATACAGTAAGTGTGGATTTCATGGCGACTGCTTGTTTGACGATGCAAATCTATGGCTTATTTAGAATGATTCCAAATAATTTGAGCAATAATTTGGAATTAGTCTAAATAAATTAAATCTTTGCATATCCGAAAAATCATCCATGACAGAAAAGACTATGCGTCAATTAATCCTTCAACTGCTGCTGTTCACCTGCTTTGCTACCCTGATGCAGGCGCAGACAAATACGGAAAGAATTGTATCGGCAAGCGGTACAATCAGTGAAATTTTATGTGAGATAGGGCTGGAAAAGAATCTGGCAGGCGTGGACGTAACCAGCACCTACCCCGAAAGCTTAGAAAAAGTGCCGAAGATTGGGCATAACCGCAATATTTCGGCAGAGGGTATTCTGGCACTTCGCCCGACAGTTTTTGTCGGCATCCGCAGCCAATTACCGCCTGGATTGGAACAGCAACTCAAAACAGCCAACGTGAAAGTGTTGCTCTACGAACCCGAACACTCACTGCAAGGCACGCAAAAACTCATCCGGCAGGTAGCGGCAGATTTCAGTTTGGCGGCACAGGGCAACAGCATCGCTGAGCGTGTGGGCAAAGAAGTAGCCGCACTTAAAAAACCTGCTACCCGCAAAAAAGTACTGTTCATCTACGCTCGCGGCGCGGGTTCGCTGATGGTAGCGGGCAAAAACACAAGCGTAGCGCAGGCCATAGAACTGGCAGGCGGGCAAAATGCCGCCAATGACTTCACGGACTTCAAACCGCTTACCGCAGAGTCGCTGCTGCTCGCTAATCCTGATGTCATTTTGCTGTTTACCAGCGGTTTGCAAAGTCTGGGCGGCATCAACGGGCTTTTGCAGATACAGGGCATCGCCCAGACCAATGCAGGCAAAAACCGCAAAATTGTGGAAATGGACGGGCAACTGCTCACCGGATTCAGCCCCCGATTGGGCAAAGCCTTACAGGAATTAGCCGATAAAATCCGCTGACCATGAAACAAACGCTTATTATTTCGGTACTGATTGCCTTATTGTTGGCAGTAGTCGTTTGCTCGGTTTGCATCGGGGCGGTAGCTATCAGCGGGCGCGAACTGTTGGCAATCGTCAGCTATCGCTTTGGCGGCGAAGCTGCCGGGTTTGAGCCGCAGCAAGAGGCTGTATTTTGGATTATCCGCCTACCGCGTGTGTTATTGGGCGTATTGGTAGGGGCTTCATTGGCAGTGGCAGGGGCTTCCATGCAAGGCTTGTTCCGCAACCCACTGGCAGACCCCGGACTGATTGGCGTTTCTGCCGGAGCCTCACTTTTTGCAGTGGTGATGATTGTGCTGGAAATCAAAGTATTTACCGCGCTTTCGGGGTTGCTGGGTTTCTATGCGCTGTCGGTCTTTGCCTTTGGCGGTGCGGTGATAACTACGCTGACCGTTTACCGACTTTCCAAAACGGGCGGCAAAGCCGTTGTCGCTACCATGTTGCTGGCAGGCATTGCCATTAACGCACTTGCGGGGGCACTTACGGGGCTACTGACCTATACCGCCACCGACGCGCAATTGCGCAGCATCGTATTCTGGGGTTTGGGCAGTTTGGGCGGGGCAAGTTGGGAAAGCGTAGCCGCCGTCGCGCCGTTCATGCTGCTGCCGATGATTGCACTGCCGCGCCTCTCAAAAGCCCTCAATGCGCTGGCATTAGGCGAAAGTGAGGCGGCTTATCTGGGTATTAACGTCAAATCGCTCAAACGGCAGGTCATTTTGTGGGCAACCATGGCAGTGGGTACATCTGTTGCCGTTGCCGGAACCATCGGCTTTATCGGGCTGGTGATTCCACACCTGCTGCGACTGTTTGCAGGGGCAGACCATAAACTGATTCTGCCCGCTTCGGTGCTGCTGGGTGCTGCCGTCCTGACTGCGTCCGATTTGATTTCGCGCACGGCGGTTGCACCTTCCGAATTACCCATCGGCATCATCACTGCGATGCTTGGTACGCCCTTTTTCCTCTGGATTCTGATAAAAGAAAAACACCGCATGACCACCATATGATTCAGGTTTCACATCTCAGCTACCGAATCGGGACAAAACAGTTGCTGTCCGATGTTTCGCTGGAAGCGCAAATGGGTGCTTTCACCGCCATTGTCGGTGCTAACGGTGCGGGTAAATCTACCTTGCTCAAAGTGCTTTGCCGCGACTATCCCTTGCAGCAGGGCAGCGTGTATTTTCACGGCAAGCCGTTGAACAGTTTTTCGGCAATGCAAATGGCACAAATGCGTGCCGTGCTTTCGCAACAACAGCAACTTTCTCTGCCATTTGTATGCGAAGAATTGGTACTAATGGGACGCTATCCGCATTTCAACGGGCATCCGACCCCGACCGACCGTGCAATTGTTGATTTTGCCATGCAACAGACAGATACGCAGCATTTGAAAGGCAGGACATATCAAACGCTTTCCGGCGGTGAACAACAGCGCGTGCAGTTGGCGCGTGTGCTGGCACAAATTACCGACCGCAGCGAAATGCAAGCCCCGCAAATGCCTATTGCTACGCCCAAATATTTATTTCTGGACGAACCGATTACGGGTTTAGACCTGCTGCATCAATATCACACCTTAGACCTTGCCCGCCGATTGGCACAAAAAGGCTATTGCGTGGTGGCAGTCCTGCACGATTTGAATCTTGCCGCACAATACGCCGACCATCTGATTATGCTCAAAAAAGGTAAGGTCATAGCGGCAGGCAGCCCGCAAGAGGTCATGACTTGCGAAAATATCCATCGCGTGTTTGGCGTGGAGGTCAACCTGATGCAGCATCCTGAGTTGGGCTGCCCATTCATCGTGAATGTGCGCAGGCAGGCATGTGCAACATCTGTTAGAACGCAGATTGTTGGTGGATAACACGGATTTGCGCTGTTTTTTCCTTTATCAACTTCCGCATTTATCCGTGCAAGCCGCCTATGCTGACATTCCCTAAGATTCCATCATCATTCATCATTTAAAAACCCTTCAAACGTTATGCAAACCTTTCTTAAAACCCTCAAAGAACGCTACGAAGCCTTCAAGGCTGAACATCCGAAAGTCCGCATTCGCGAAGCGGCGAAGCAATTAGGAGTAAGCGAAGCCGAATTGGTTGCCTGCGGCATTGGCGAAACTGCCATCCGCCTGCAAGGTGATTTCCGCGAAATACTCAAAGATGTGCCCTCATTGGGCTACGTGATGGCACTTACCCGCAACGACCACGTTGTGCATGAGCGCAAAGGCATTTATGAACAAGTGTCCTTTGATAACCACGTCGGGTTGGTACTGGGCGACGATATTGACCTGCGCCTGTTTATGATGCACTGGGCTTTTGGTTTTGCCGTGAATGAAAATGAACGCCTCAGCCTGCAATTTTTTGACAAAAGCGGTGAGGCAGTCCATAAAATTTACCTGAACGAAAAAAGTAACCGCGAAGCATTTGAAGCATTGGCAGAAAAATACCGTGCCGCAGCCCCCTACGCACCGATGGAAACAAGCACCTACGCCGCACCCGAAGCCCCGCAACCCGATGAAACGATTGACATCGTCGGATTCCGCAAGGCATGGCTAAACATGAAAGACACACACGAATTTTTCGGAATGCTGAGAAAGTATAAAGTCAGCCGCACGCAAGGGCTGCGCTTAGCCCCCGATGGATACGCATGGGAAATTTCCTTTGAGCAGGTCAAGCGGGTATTCGCTGCCGTATCAGAACAGCAGTGCCCGATTATGATTTTTGCGGGTAATCGCGGCTGCATTCAAATCCATACGGGGCTTGCACGCAACATCGTGCCGATGAACGGTTGGTTCAACGTACTTGACCCCGAATTTAATCTACACCTGAAAGACGAAGCCGTCGCCTCAGCGTGGGTAGTACGCAAACCCACCGAAGACGGTATCGTTACAGGCATTGAGCTATACGACCACAAAGGGCAAAACATCATCCTCATGTTTGGCAAGCGCAAGCCCGGTATTCCTGAACAGCAACTCTGGCGCGATATTGTGGCGCAGGAAGCCGGGCCGCTGTATGTATAATATTACTCACCATAAGTACAAAAGCCGTTTGTATTCTTGTGTACTCATGGTAACTATATTTGCCTGCCAAATGAAAAGTTCGTATTGTTGTGAAGTACAGAAATGAAAAAACGTTTCAACTTCACATCATGCTATGACAAAACTTGATTACATCGTTTTTATCAGCTATTGCATCACTATTATAGCTATCGGTCTGTGGGTGTCCCGCGAAAAAAAGGGGCATGAAAAAGATTCTAAGGATTACTTTCTGGCAAGCCAATCGCTGCCTTGGTGGGCAATTGGCGCGTCGCTGATTGCGTCCAACATCTCTGCCGAGCAGTTTATCGGCATGTCGGGGTCGGGTTTTGCGATGGGTTTGGCTATCTCTACCTATGAGTGGATGGCTGCCGCTACGCTGCTGGTAGTAGGTAAATTCTTTCTGCCCGTATTCCTCAAAACAGGCATCTACACCATGCCGCAGTTTTTGGAAGCGCGCTACGACAGCCGCGTGCGGACGACAATGGCCGTTTTCTGGCTGTTGGTTTACGTGTTTGTAAACCTGACTTCAGTGCTTTATCTGGGCGCACTTACGCTGCATACCGTGCTGGATGTACCGATGATTTACGCTGTTATCGGGCTTTCGGTACTTGCCATTGTTTATTCCATTTACGGCGGCCTGATGGCAGTGGCATGGACAGACGTTGTACAAGTGGTATTTCTTGTTACGGGCGGGCTGGCCACCACCTACCTCGCCCTTGACTTGGTAGGCGGTGGCGACGTATTGGCAGGACTGGCAGCATTGCGCCAAAAAGCTCCCGAACATTTCCACATGATTTTCTCTGAAGGGCAAATGATGATTCCTGATGGGGCAGGCGGAAAAAAAGATGCTTATTTGGACTTGCCCGGTTTGAGCGTACTCATTGGCGGCATGTGGATTGCCAACCTGAACTATTGGGGCTGCAACCAATACATTACACAACGTGCACTGGCAGCCAAGAGTTTAGACGAGGCGCAAAAAGGTGTCATCTTCGCGGGCTTCCTCAAATTGCTCATGCCTATGATTGTTGTTGTGCCGGGCATTGCAGCCTACGTAGTTGTAATGCAGGAAGGGGGCGCAGGTACATTCACCACCGCCATGACCGACGCGGCAACGGGTATTGTAAAGTCGGATAAAGCCTATCCCGCATTGCTAAACCTGTTACCCGTAGGACTCAAAGGCGTGGCTTTTGCGGCATTGGCGGCGGCTATCGTTTCATCACTTGCCTCTATGGCTAATAGTACTGCTACTATTTTCACCATGGATTTGTATAAAAACTTTATCAATCCAAAGGCATCGGAGGCCAATCTGGTAAAAACGGGACGCATTGTTGCATTTGCTGCTTTTGCCATTGCGGCAATTGTTGCACCAGCCTTGGGTGCGTTAGACCAAGCCTTCCAATTCATTCAGGAATATACAGGCTTCGTATCGCCGGGTGTTGTGGCAATTTTCTTGTTTGGGTTCTTCTGGAAACGCACCACCGCCAATGCTGCCCTGTTTGCAGCTATCACGACCATTCCGCTGTCGGCACTGCTGAAACAATTGCTGCCTGCCCTGCCCTTCATTGACCGCATGGGGGTTGTTTTCCTCGTACTGGCAGTCGGCATCATCATTATCAGCCTGATGGACAGCCGCAGCAAAGACAATCAGAAGGGCATTACCGTCGATGCTGCACTCTTGCGGACCAGCCCGACTTTCAACATCGGCGCCATGCTTATTGCAGGCGCAATTGCCGCGCTGTACATTATTTTCTGGTAGTTGTATTTAAACATGACAGGTTTAAACATTTGACTTTCAGTAATTTACGTGAAACATTTTTTGTAAAACCTCTTGCGCTTTTATTAGCTGCTGGTGCAGTGCTATACATTTTGCATTTGAGCCTCGGCATACACTGCGGTTGGTCTTTTTTACCGCAAAAGTTTGCCGCAGAGAACACAAAAAATTTGTAGCAATTGATTGAAGTATTATGTCTTCAACCAATCGTCTGGCAACTTATGCCAAACGTTTAAGTAAATATCCCAAGAGTGTACTTTCATGGGCAGTCGGTCATGCTGTTCCCTTAGTGGGTACTGCCGGTATTCATTTTGAAAAACTGACTGAAAATGAGGTGATTCTGTACCTGAAAAACCGCCGCAAAACAGGCAACCACATTGGGCAGATTCATGCGGCAGCCATGATTTTGCCGGCAGAAACCGCAACAGGTATAATTGTCGGTATGAACGTACCTGATGACTGCCTTCCACTCATCAAATCCATCAAATCGGATTTTGTGAGGCGCTCGCAAGTGGCTATGCGCGCCGTTGCTACGCTGACTCCCGAGCAACAGGAAAAGATTCGCAATACACACAAAGGCGAACTTTACGTGCCTGTTAACGTAACCGATGAAAGCGGCGAGCAGCCCGTTGTCTGCGAAATGCTCTGGGCTTGGATTCCGAAAAAGAAATAAAAACGAAGGCAGCCCGATTGAGCTGCCTTTTTTATGCCTCAATTGCCTGAAGCACAATATCATAATAGTGTTCGTAGTAATATTCTGCTATTTCGGCAGCAGTAGTAACCCACACATCGGGGTGCGAAGTAATGTAAGCAAGTGCTTCCTCAAACGGTTTGATGCGGTGCGGATGCCCTACCAAATACGCATGAAGCGGAATACACATGACAGTACCGCTTTCTTCGCCTTCACGATAGAGTGTATCAAACTGCCGCTTTAGCACGTCGGCATAGTGGCGCGGGCTGTGAAAATAGCTGTTGTAGCAAATCACATCGTTTACTTCCAACGAGTAAGGCATGGAAATGAGCTTACCCGAACGGACTTTCAGCGGCTGTGGCTGGTCATCCTGAAACAAATCGCAGGTATAGATAATACCGGCTTCTGCAATCAGGTCAAAGGTGCGCTCCGTATGCGTCAGTGCAGGTGCAAGCCATCCTTTAATGGTTTGTCCCGTAGCTTCGCGAACGGTTCGGAATGAATCCTGAATAATCGCGCGCTCTTGCTCTTCGCTCATCCCATAGGTATAACGCGTATTGTAGATGCCATGCGAAAAAAATTCCCAATTGCGCTCCACACAGGCCTGAATAATTTCAGGGTGATGCTGGCACATGGCTACCGACAGCGACACGCTGCCACGCACGCCGTATTTGTCCATCGCCTCCATCATGCGGTAATGCCCGACACGGTTGCCGTAGTCGCGCATGGAATAGCCGCGCACATCCGGATGCGGCCTTGCCCAAGGCTTGCGCATAGGGTTTTGCGGCGGGTCTAACTCATAAAACTCAATATTGGGCGCTACCCAAAAAGCAATTTTTGACCCGTTTTTCCAACGGATTTTCGGGCGGTTTTGGTAAGGCCAGTAGCTGTACAGTTTAGGGTCGCGTAGCATAAAATCGGTAAGATTGGCAGTGAACGGGTATATATTGATTGAGGTTTTAAGTATTTTGACTATCAGCGATTTAAAAACTCATTGATGCGTTTTTCCAAAACGGGCAGCCTGTTCAAGTAGTCTATCACCGCCTGCACCGGCTCTACATCGGCATATTTGAGCAGCATGTCGGTTAGGTTGGCGAAGTGATAGCTTTCGTGCTTGTCGGCCACACATTCTTCGGGGACAATGGTGCGATACCCTCGCGAAAGGCTGTCCACAGCTGCAGCACGCACGCAGCCCGAAGTGCTGCCTCCCGTAATAATCACGGTATCTACCTGATGCCATGTCAGCAACGAGCCAAGCGGCGTTTCAAAAAACGGCGAAGGCATTTTTTTGCAATAAATCACATCGCTTTTGGCATCCACAACTAACCGTTTGTCAAACTCGGCGCGCTCTGAACCGAATTTGATGTTTTGCAGCGAATCGGGCGTATTGGTGCGCGTTCCCCATACGCCTGCATCTTCGCCGCTGTCCATATAGGCTACATAGGTGAATATAACAGGGACATTTTTACTGCGGGCAATGCGGTTAATTTCGTTGATGTATTCAATTTGTCGCAAATCGGTTTCGTAGGCGGTTTTAAAAGTTGCCGTATCGGTGTAAGCACGCTGCAAATCAATATTGACAATGGCAGGGCGCTTACCAAAACCAAATTTAGCCCGCTGTGGATTGGCTTTTATTTCGTAATAAATTTCCCGGGCGGTCTTGTTTGAGAGTTCCATACCTTATTCGTTTGGGTAAATATAAGCAAATCCATAACTTGCTGCTCGTAACTACCGATTTTTTACTGATATGATGTTTGAGAACCTTTTGCTGGTGAATGAAAACGGCATCCTGACCATCACCATCAATCGTCCTGAAAAGCGCAATGCGCTTAATATCCGCACGATGCAGGAAATTGAGGCCGCCTTTCAGTTGGTGCAAACCGATGAATCCATACGCGCCGTTATCCTGACAGGTGCCGGCGATAAGGCATTTGTAGCAGGTGCCGACATTTCCGAAATCACCAATTTAGATGCAGAACAAGCACGTGCTTTTGCCGTAAAAGGACAGCATATATTCCGCATGATAGAAACCTGCGGCAAACCTGTTATTGCAGCAGTAAATGGTTTTGCATTGGGTGGCGGTTGCGAGCTTGCGATGGCTTGCCACATGCGCGTAGCTGTTGAAAATGCCAAATTCGGCCAGCCGGAGGTAAACTTAGGCATTATCCCGGGCTATGGCGGTACGCAGCGCCTCAGTCGTTTAATTGGTCGCGGCAAAGCACTAGAACTCATGCTTACTGCCGATATGATTAGCGCCGCCGAAGCCCTGCAACTGGGTTTAGTGAACCATGTAACCACCTCACAGGAAGCCCTTTTGGAAAAAAGCCGTGAAATTCTACATAAAATTATGAAGAAAGGCCCCGTAGCCGTTGCACAAACCATCCGCGCTGCCGATGCTGCCTTTCTGCCCATAGACGGCTACGAAGTGGAAGCCGAAGCCTTTGCTGTCTGCTGCCAAACACACGATTTCAAAGAAGGCACACAGGCATTCTTAGAGAAGCGCGAGGCAAAGTTTACCGGACGATAGCACGTATGGCAGAATATTCTAACTTTGCGCCGTGCAAATTCACAGTGCCAAATTCGTCAGCAGCAATTCGGAAGTAGCCAAGTGTCCGTCAGGGCATTTGCCCGAATATGCTTTTATTGGCAGGTCTAACGTAGGCAAGTCATCACTCATCAACATGCTGACTGCACGCAAAGGGCTGGCAAAAACCTCAGCCACACCCGGCAAAACGCAGGTTATCAATCATTTTATCATCAATGATAACTGGTATCTGGTCGATTTGCCCGGTTACGGTTATGCCAAAGTAAGCCAAGCCAGTCGTGCGCGTTTTTCTGCAATGATTGAAAGATACCTGCAACAGCGCAGCAATCTGGTTTGCACATTTATACTGATTGACATCCGGCACGAGCCGCAAACCAATGACATGGATTTTATGGGCTGGATGTTAGAGCAACAACTGCCGTTTGCCATGATTTTCACCAAAGCCGATAAATTATCGAAGACTGCAGTAGCCAAAGCTGTGGCACACTATACTGAAATTGCCCTACAATATTGGGCAGAAATGCCGCCGTTATTTATCAGTTCTTCCCAAACGGGGCAGGGGCGTGAAGAGATTCTGTCCTACATCGGGTCATTAAATCAATTATCGAAACAAAATAAATAGCAGCCTACTCATTTGCGTGCTGCCTTATGCAAGCAAAAAATCAACAGCATGAATCTGACCAATATTGCAGCCGTGGCGGGAAAGCCCGGCCTATATCGTGTAATTAAACCGACACGTACAGGAGTTATTCTGGAAAGCATTGACGAGAAGCGTACACGCTTTGCCGTTGGCATGAACAGCCGAGTTTCCGTATTGAAAGAAGTGGCCATTTATGCTTATAATGCGGAGGGCAGCGTGCCACTGACCGATGTATTTCGTTCCATGCATCAATGGCAAGGCGAAATCCCTTCGCCAAATGCTCCAGCCCAAGAATTGACGGCTTTTCTGGCTGAAATTCTGCCAGACTTTGACCGTGAAAAAGTTTATGCTTCCGATATTAAAAAGCTCATCACTTGGTTCAATATCCTGTCCAAGTACGAACCGGATTTGTTTTTAGCCGAAGAAGCACCCAAAAATATCGACGAATAACATATTTTCATCGACGAAAACAAAAAAGCACCCCTGTTCGGCGGGTGCTTTTTTGTTTTTTCACCGAAAAAAATCAAGCAATCAGCAAATAAAAAGTTAAAAAATATTAAAATAAGACAATCAATACAATAGATTTACTTACACAAAACTTACATAAAACTCGTTGCAGCTTTAAACATAATAAATTGATTATCAATTACATACAGCAACAAAGTATTGACGAAGCATCAAATAAGCCTTTCGGCAATCGGCAAATTTTTATCGGCTACTTTGGTTTTGTCGATTGTATTACTACTTTTGTCTAAGAAACCAAGCATTTCACCGAAAATAAATTCAAATCAATATTAAACTTTGAAGCGCCATGAAAACTGTAGCCCTCACCTCCGCCAATGACAGCGAATTAATAGTAAGTTTCCGTAACGGCAACGAGAATGCCTTCAACCTGCTTTTCAGCCGTCATCGTCAGTGTTTATTCGCCATTATTTATAACATCGTGAAAGACGCGGAAACAGCCGAAGACCTGCTACAGGAAACCATGATTAAAGCGCTGGATACTATTCGTTCTGACCGATATAACGATGAGGGCAAGTTTTTACCTTGGATTGCGCGCATTGCCCGCAATATGGCAATTGACTTTTTCCGCAAGCAAAAGCGTTATCCTAATATGCGCATTAAAGAGGGTTCTGCACTTTACAATACCATTGAACTGTCAGAAGCCTCTATTGAAACTACTCAGATTCAGTCCGAAACATTTCGCCAACTGAAAAGCTATATTCACCTGTTGCCTGAAAATCAGAAAGAAGTGCTCATGATGCGTCATTACATGAAAATGAGTTTTCAGGAAATTGCCGATATTACTAACGTAAGCATCAATACTGCACTGGGACGTATGCGTTATGCGTTATTGAACTTGCGCCGTGCCATGGAGAAAAACAGTGTGGCAGCAGAATACTTGGCGGCTTAACCAACCCGTTCATCGGTGAATTTAATTTGACTTCTACTCATTATTCTAACCCGCTTAATAGGATAACCCGATTTTTACCGACTTTTCAAACCTGATTTTTTTCATGTCTCCGCTTGCCTTTTGCGAACAGACATTTTGTTTATATGCTGTTTTAGGCCAATAAATTTGGAAATAGGGGGAAAAGTATTAGTTTTGCGGTTGCGTTTTGCTGCGAAAGATAATCTTCTTGTCTGATGCGGTTAAACACAGAAAGCTTAACTAACCGACAAACAATTGGTTGGCTTTGTTGAGGAAAGCCCTCAGCCTTCAGGTTACAGCTTAGCAGTTTGTGCCTGATGCATGGTTGTACCAAACAAAACCTTCATGTTACCCAGTTATAGTTTTAAGTACATCATTCAACGCAATTTTGCCCCTCTTTTCATACTTACCGCCGCTGCTTTCAGTATTCTGTATTTTGAAATCGCTCTTTCGGCCATTCAACGGGCAGTGGTTATCGGTTTAACACAAGCACTTTTGGTTGTCGTTTTCACGCGGATGTTGCCAAGATACGTTACTGTTCAAAAATGGTGGCAGTTGATTTTTATCCCGCGTCCTGTCGTATCGTTAGGTACTCCTTTACTGGCTTCACTTGGTTTTACGCTTGCTGTCGTATGGCAATTCCTTACCGCAACCGGTGAAGATTCGGTTTTTACCTCTTTTGCTTATGCCTCTTTGGGCTTTGCAGCAGGCACTTCGGTTACGTGGTTGCTGGCTAATTTGCTTCTGGAACACCGTTCAGCCAATGTAAAGCCTCACTTCGCCATTGAGCAGGAATACATCCACATTTTTGCTGCCGCAGTAGTGGCAGCCGCTTTTCTTGGAATCACACTCATAAACGTCAGCGCCTTTCAAACAACACGCCTTGCATATGCACCTGTTTTTGTACCATTGATTTATGGTATTGGAAGTGTTTGTATTGCGCTTTTGCCGGCATACCTGACCGATAGTTGCAGCAACCGTCAAGGTTTGCTCACATTGGCAGCAGGCCTTGCAGCAGCTTTATTGCTCATGCTGCTGGCACAATGGCTGGTTGAAACCATCTTCCCTGCCAACTGGGTGAAAAACGGCAGGGAATATACCGCCGGCCGGTTGGCACGACTTTGGTGGATAGCTATCGCCACAGGTTATGTGGCAGGCAGTTTGGAGAAAATTTACCAAAAAGCAGCCAAAAGCTATATGGAGTATTTGCTCAACCGTCCCGCACGACGAATTGTTTACAATGTATTTTTGCATGTATCGGTTAATCATGTGATAGCTTATTTACCCACGCTGCTCATGATAGCCACACTGATTTATGCGTATATGAATGGGGGGATTTACGGAACTGCACTGGCTGTTTTAGGGACTGTATCTAACCTTGGCACAGGTAAGCTGACTGTTGCAAACACAATGCTCACCGAGCAAGTGCAATACCTGACCGACGGTGCCAAGCGCAAGTTGCGATTACTTTCTCCACCCATGGCCGCACTCATCAGAAAAAGTAGCAAAATGAATACACCGGAAATAGTTTAACTCCGATTTACTCAACTTAAAAAAAGGTCATCTTTCAAATGATGGCCTTTTTTTGTTGAAAAAAATTCGGATGCTGAATTTCGTTTTTCTCTTGTCTAAAACATCTTAGCCGGCGTTCATCTGTGTCATCTGCCGCAATTGACGTGCTTATGCCATGTGCTTTCAGTTGCTGAACTGCTTAATTTTTTTGTCGCATTTATTGCCAACTGTCTGAATCACAACGGCAGAGGCTGCTCAAAACAGCGGTTTGCTGCCACATAAAAATCACTCCGTTTGTAATAAAAACGAATGGCACATTCCTTATTTATTTTTTTGCAAAGCAGACTTTTTTCACTTAGTTTTATAGTTATCAAAGGCTCATACCTACCTGTTTCTTCCAACAACAAAGTCTTTCCTGTTTTTCCAATCCAATCTATCCTGAAACGTATGCAGCGATTGATGAATCTTTTCCGAACTTTTACCTACACTGCCATGCTGATGACAGTTGCGCTCTTCTTTACCAATTGCTCTACTTCGCAAAAAATCAAAGTAGAGTCCGATTACAGCTATCACGGTAAATTCAAAAAATACAAGTCTTTTGACTTTGTGAAAGACATGAACCCCAACCGATTGGAAGACGACCCGCAAAGCCGTATCATTGAGGATGAAATCCGCTTTCGCATGGGCTTGATTGGCTACAAACAAACCGACAAAAAGCCCGACCTGCTGGTTTCCTATCGCATCTTCTTTGACGACTTGCGTTTTACGGGCTTCAACCAGCCCGATATTGAAGAGTGGGTGCGCTACGAAGACGAAAAGGAAAAATACGACCCTATTAAGTACAACCTGCGGCAAGGTACGCTGCTTATCTTGTTTTTTGATGGCAAACAACAGCGAACCGTTTGGCAAGGTTACGCTTCGGGTATCTTTGGCAATGCACTTTTTGCCAGCGAAAAAATGTTGAAACGACCGGTTCGTGCTATTTTTGACCGCTATCGCTTCCTTGCCGAAGGCTTCCCTTACGGTGAGCGTGCGCAAAACAATTCTGACAGAGAAAACCATGAATAAAACCAACCTGCTTTTTCTTTCTGCTTTTATGCTCCTGGTCGTGTTGGGCATATTATTGTATCTGATGTTCAACTTAGGCCCCCGTCAGCCCGCCGAAACAGCAAAAATCCCATCCGATACTTTATCTTTGGCAACCGAAAACCAATCAACAGCCATGCATCAAATCATCAACAGCAACCGCGCCCCCGAACCTATCGGGCCTTACAATCAGGCAGTGCGCGCAGGTAATACCCTGTACGTTTCAGGTCAGATAGCCATCAACCGCGAAACAGGCGAAATGGTAACAGGCGACATTGCTTCTGAAACGCATCAGGTGATGCGCAATTTAGAGTTCATTTTGCACGAGGCGGGCATGGGCTTCCGCAACGTGGTAAAGTGTACCATCTTCCTGCGCGACATGAACGATTTTGCCACCGTGAACAACATTTACGGGCAATATTTTATTTCACATTTCCCTGCCCGCGAAACGGTACAGGTTGCCCGCCTGCCCAAAGATGTAGGCGTGGAAATTTCCTGCATTGCCGTAGCACAATAAGCAGCAGCAAAACACGGATTTTACATAACCCGACGGATTTTGAAGAGCCGTCGGGTTTCTCATGGATGAGGCTATGACTCAACTGCAACAGAAGAAAAACACCCTGTTTTTTGTCCTCGGCGGACTTTTTTTGACCAATGCCTTGGTTGCCGAAATGGTAGGCACCAAAATTTTTTCGCTGGAAAAAACCTTGAATTTTCCACCTGCACAAATCCCTCTTTTAGGCGATTTCGTGCTGGATTTTAATTTGACGGCAGGTGTGGTGTTGTGGCCTGTGGTGTTCATCACCAGCGATATTATCAACGAATACTTCGGCAAGGCAGGCGTGCGCAAAATTTCCCTGCTCACTGCTGCCTTTATCAGCTATGCCTTCCTGATGATTTACTCGGCTACACAGTTAGTACCTGCCGACTTCTGGCTGAGCATCAACAGCACCGACAGCGCAGGTAACCCGCTGAATATTAACGAAGCCTTCAACCGCATTTTTCTGCAAAGTTTGGGCATTATCATCGGTTCATTGGTGGCATTTTTGGTCGGGCAGTTGCTGGATGCTGTTACGTTTCAGTGGATTCGCCGCCTGACGGGTAGCCGCATCATCTGGCTGCGGGCAACAGGTTCCACTTTGGTCAGCCAACTGATTGACAGTTTTATCGTATTGGGCATTGCATTCTACGTATTCGGCAACCCGCGCTGGACGTTTGAGCAAGTCATTTCCGTCGGCATCATCAACTACATCTACAAATTTGCCATTGCCCTTATCATGATTCCTTTGCTGTATATCATGCACTTTGCCATCAAGTCTTACCTTGGCGACAAAGCCTCTGAGGAAATGGCAGATGAAGCGGCAAAAACAGAGTTGTTTTGAGTTGGTTACGGTTTTGTGCCGAGGCAAAGTTTTTCCGCGTGCGCAAGCAACCTCTTCGCCGCCAATAGAGGACCGGAATTAACGCCTATTAGTTTCGGCGTGGTTTTCAGGTAAGGTGAATAACGACTTTCACTTGGCGCACCTTGCGGTAAAAATTTCATTCGTTAAGAACACTACCTTTGCACATGACCGAATATTTGGAATACCGCTATCCGGAAATGCGTTTGTTTCGCATTGCTTGTAACCCTGAAAATATCCCCGATTTGCTGGCGATGGAGTTTCGCAAGCCCGACGGCGTGGCATTCGGCGTGCTAAACCTCAGCGATGGCAGTTTACTGATGGACGATTGGCAGCCACCCAAACAGCCGCTGACTTATCACTTGGCAGGTTTAACTTCGGATTTGTTGTTACTGTACCAACAACAAGGCAACCGCTACCCCGACCCGCGCGGCATCCGGGCTTGGGAAATGGCAACCGCATCACTGCGCTGGCAACAACCCGATGACTACCTGACTAAAGTTACCGACCGCACCTTGCATACGTACAGGATAGAACAGGGCGAAATAGTTCGCCGCCGCCTTGACCCAAATACAGGGCAGGCATGGCAGCCTGACGCTGACAACATCGAAGAAAATATATCAACCCAAAAGATTATTACACCCACTATTTATGACAAGCAATCACCTCATTTTGAGGTGATTGCTGATTATTTAAAAGGGCTGACAGGTGAAAAGCCAATTTCAGCCGTTCACTATTTGGAAAACGAACACCATATGCTTTTTGCCTATGATACGGCTTCAAAAGGGCTGCAATGGCTGGCTTGCGATGCAGCAACAGGTAAAATGGTAGCGCAGGCAACCCTTACACAGCAAGCAAAAGGCTTTGCTGAAGATGTGTTTTTTGTCATGAACGGGCGGTGGGTCATTCTCTTGCTGTCCGATGGGGTACAAATATTTGAGATGAATCCGTAAATTTACGAAACACACCAACCCCACGGCAGCATATGAAAAAAGCGGTTGCCTATATGGAACAACGCAAAGAAAAACTCATGGCAATTTTGCAGTTGCCGCCGCCAGAGTTTGAGCCGGAAACCTTTCATTTGCTGCGAGTAGAAATCAAAAAAATCAGAGCCGTAATGGTGCTTGTCGGAAAGTTGAACCCCAACTGTCTGCCGCCCAAAAAATACCGCCGCCCCTTGCGCCAAGTTTTCAAAAGCGCAGGCATCATCCGCGAAAAGCAAATAGAATCGGCATTTGTTCAGTCGTCTATTTTATCTGAAGATGAAGATAAGAGTAAAACGTTGCTGTTGTTGCAGTTAGAAGAAACGGAAATTGCTCAAAAAGTCGAATTTCGGCAACTTATTAATCACGACTTGCTGCACTCTATCGGGCAACTTTCAGACAAACTCTCTGCCTGTTTGACACAATTGGACAAAAAGAAAGTCAAAGAGTGGATGCAGCACAAAAGCTGCAAGTTGTTGCAAAAAATCAAGCAACTGCCCGAAAAAGCCGCTGATTGGCACGAAGTCAGAAAGCAGCTGAAAGTCCACAACTACCTGACTGCCTGTACGGGTTTTACAACCGACCAATGGCAACCAGAGAAAATTGCCGAACTGCAAGAACTGTTAGGCAAATGGCATGATTGCCATGCCATGATACAAAGTTTTAAACAGCAAATAAATGCCAAACAAACGCCCTCTGCAAAAGAAGCCCTGCATAGGCTCATCAAACACTTAATGCCTCAACAGCAAACCATCGCACAACAGATAACATTATTGACTACAGGTTTTGTTGCAGAACCTCAATAGTAAATGGCATCACCTCTGCTGCCGATAAAAAACAAGCATAGGCTTTGCAAAAGTTTTTTCCTGAAAACCCATGCCCGTCGGCCAAATTAGCGGATTACACCAGTACTTCCTTATCTTGCGCAATGGTGATGATTTCGCTGTCAGTCAAGCGAGTGCTGAGTCCTTGCGTTTTCGGGATTTCATAGTGGAAGAAGAACTTCATCGCCTGCAATTTGCTTTCGTAGAAGGCGGTTTCAGTTTCGCTCAATCCGCCTACAAGCAGTGCTTTGTGGGCTGCAATGCCTTGTTTAAGCCACTGCCAGGCAATGGCGTTGAGGCTGAACAGTTCCATATAGAGCGTTGCATCGGCAAGGAACAGTTCTGCATCGCCTTTTTGGGCAAGCCCCATCAGGTGTGCGGTAACTTTTTGCAGGTTGCGCATCTGGCTTTCCATAACGCCTGCATATTTTTTCAGCGTGTCGTAAGTAGCCGCTTCCTGAACAGTTTTGGCGACAGTTTGCATATACAATGCGCCCGCTTTGCCGTTTTGCATAGTCAGTTTGCGCCCCAGCAAGTCCAGCGACTGAATGGCGGTTGTGCCTTCGTAAATTGCCGTGATGCGGATGTCGCGGTGATATTGCTCTAATGGGAAGTCTTTGCAGAAACCATAGCCGCCCAAACACTGCAAACCTGCGCTTACCGATGCAATACCTGCCTCGGAAGGATAGGTTTTGGCAATCGGGGTGAGCAGTTCCAGCATGAGCAGGTTATTTTCCTTTTCTTCGCCTTGGGTAATATGCGCCAAATCGGCATATTTAGCAGTTTCCAGCAGCAAACTGAGCGAACCTTCCACTACTGCCTTTTGGAACAACAGCAACCGTTTCACGTCGGGGTGATTGATAATTAACGTTGGCGGATTGAGCGGGTTCTTTTCGTTCAAACGCCGACCCTGCGGGCGCTCTTTGGCATATTCCAACGACGCATAATAAGCTGCCGAAGCAATGGCAGCGGCTGTAATACCTACCAGAATGCGGGCTTCGTTCATCATTTGGAACATGTAGGAAAGCCCTTTGTTGGGTTCGCCGACAAGATAGCCGTAGCAGTTGTCGTTTTCGCCCATCATCAGGTGCATGGCAGGCGTGGCTTTTTGCCCCATTTTGTGGTAAATGCCTGCGGGCAGCACGTCGTTATCAATCAATGTGCCGTTTACTACGCGCTTTTTGGGCACTACGAACAGCGAAATGCCCTTCGTGCCGGCAGGTGCGCCTTTGATGCGTGCCAGCAGCAGGTGCACTACGTTATCAAGCGCGTCTAAATCGCCTGCGGAAATGAAAATTTTCTGTCCTTTGATTTTGTACATACCGTCTTCGGCGGGTTCGGCTGTGGTTACAATATCAGAAAGAGAACTGCCTGCCTGCGGTTCGGTGAGTGCCATTGTGCCCTGCCACTCGCCCGAATACATGCGTTCCATGTAGGTTTTTTTCAGGTAGTCGCTGCCAAAGGTGCGGATAAGGTTGGCAGCGCCCGCAGTCAGTCCCGTAAACGGCATGGCGCTGTTGTTGGCAGCCTGAAAAATAAACTGCCCCAGCGCATTGATAGATTCGGGCAACTGCATACCGCCCTGTTCCAAAGGAACGGTGGCATTAATCCAGCCGCCCTCTGCCATTGCGCGAATAATATTTTTCACTTGGGGGTGTACCTTCACTACGCCGTCTGTCAACTCGGGTTCGTTACTGTCCATATCGGCGAAGTAGGGGAACAGATGCGTGTCTGCCAGTTGGAACGCAGCATCTATCATCATATCAAAAGACTCGCGGTCGTGATGAGCAAAATATTCGTACTTAGTCAGCGCGGATAAGTCGTGTACCTCATGCATTAAGAACTTAGCGTTGCGGATACTTGCATAGTGTTTAGCCATAATTTTCCCGTTTTTCCAAAATAGTATGCATACATAACAAATTTACGGAAACGGGTTGGAAAAAGCTACATATGTGCGGGGAAATTTATGGCGGCGTTCAACGCATAAGCAAATTCAAAAGTAATGAGTAAGTGAGCAAAATGAAACGTTGTTTTTTAACCGCTGTTAGGGTCTAAAGACCGCTTACAGGGTTATTCATCCCCGTCAGCGGCTGAAAGTTCTGTAGGCGGACTTTACATACTTGTGATTTAAACTGCTTAATTAAGTACGCGGATTTTGACGGCTAATACGTGTGAACATTGGTTACATCAGTATCAAAACGTTGTTAGATTTAGATGTCGTAGGCACGGCATTGTTTAACTTTGTGTATGATTCACTACAACTCATTTGTATTAGATAACGGTTTGCGGGTATTAGTACACGAAGACCACTTCGTTCCGACGGTGGTGCTGAACCTATTGTATGATGTAGGCTCGCGGGATGAACGTCCCGATAAAACCGGATTTGCACACCTGTTTGAACACCTGATGTTCGGCGGCTCTGCCAATATTCCGCAATATGACGAGCCGCTGCAAAGAGCAGGCGGCGAAAACAACGCCTTCACCAGTGCCGATATTACCAACTACTACCTCACACTGCCGGCGCAAAACGTTGAAACGGGCTTTTGGTTAGAGTCTGACCGCATGTTGTCGCTCAGTTTCAACCCCGAAGTGTTGGAAGTGCAGCGCAAAGTGGTGATTGAAGAATATAAACAGCGCTACCTGAATCAACCTTACGGTGACGTTTGGCTGCGGCTGCGCCCGATGGCATACAAGGTACACCCCTACCAATGGGCAACCATCGGGAGGGATATTTCGCACATAGAAAACGCTACGATGGACGATGTGAAGGAATTTTTCTTCAAATACTACCGCCCCAACAATGCCATTCTGGTCGTAGCGGGCAATACCACAACCGAACAGGTAAAGCGCCTTGCCGACAAGTGGTTCGGGCCTATTCCTGCGGGGAACGTTCCCCAACGGCAGTTGCCCCGCGAACCGCAACAGACCGAAGCCCGCAGCCAACACGTAGAGGCAGATGTGCCCGTAAGTGCGCTCTACAAAGTGTGGCACATGTGCGACCGCCTCGCACCCGAATACTACGCCACCGACCTGTTGAGTGATGTGCTGGGGCGTAGCAAATCTTCAAGGCTGTACCACAAATTGGTTGAAGAACAACGCATTCTCACTTCGGTAAGTGCCAGCATTTTGGGCAGCATAGACAACGGGCTGTTCACCGTTTCGGCTAAACCCGCGCAAGGCGTGAGTTTGGAAGAGGCAGACCAAGCCATCGGCGAAGTAATAGCCGAAGTCCAAGCGGATTTGCTTGCCGAAGGCGAGCTGCAAAAAGTGAAAAATCAGGCAGAATCTACGCTCATTTTCGGTGAAATGGAAGTGCTGAACCGCGCCACAGGACTGGCTTATGCTGCCGTTCTGGGCAACCCTGACCTCATCAACCAAGAGGCGAATAAAATTCAGGCAGTTACTGCCGTCGATATTCGCCAAGTGGCAAAACAAGTGCTGTGCCCTGAAAATTGTTCAACTTTGTATTACCACGCCAAAAATAAATAATTTTTTTGGCGTGACAATTGCGCTTTTTACTACAGCTAAATTTTATGACGACCATGAAAAAGTTCAGTTTGTTTGGTTTACTCGCCCTTTTGTTTTTTTGCACCGCCTGCCCTTACCAATCACCCGTGCCGGTGGATGAACCCAATCAGCCGGTAAAAGGAGAATGGCTCGGCAGATGGAAGGTAGATGTTTCGGGAAAAGATTTTTACGACATCTCAAAAGTCGATGAAAATATCTATCAAATTGTAGAACATACACACAAAATAGAAGGTGCGGTAGAGCGCAAAACCTATGTGGCGCATACTTCAACTATCGGCGACTTGACTTTTCTCAACGTAAAAATGACGCGCCAAGGAACCAACCCCGTACCTAATGCAGATTTTCTGATTTTTAAATTGCAATCTGCCAACGGCAATAAAATTACACTGCTGCCCGTTACCGAAAATGTGCGCGAAAAGTTTGATAATTCGGCAGCACTGCGCAGTTTCATTCAGGAAAACGACAAGTTGAGTTTCTTTTACGAAAAAGAAACCGTTTATACAAAAGTGAATTAGCGCATATTGCAATCGGCGTATAACGAATAGGGCTTGGCGAAGGCGGGGATTTAACAGCACCAGACTTCCCACAAGCACAAATGTAAATAAAAAGCACTGCCCCACAGATTAGCACCTCAGCCCCGCTTTTCGCCAAGCCAATGTTGTGCCTTCGCTGTTTTTTTAGTCTACATAAGTTTCTTTGATGATTGCCTTCACTTGTTCAATGGTTTCATCGTCCAAATGTCCTATCGTTTTCGTTAGTCGGCTCTTGTCTATGGTGCGAATTTGGTCTATCACTATCCAATTCGTTTGTCCTTCTAACTCAAAACTCACTCTTGTCGGATAGTTTTTTGACTGAGAAGTTATTGGGCAAACTACGACTGTTGCCAAGTGTTTATTCATTTCGTTGGGTGAAACAATGAGGCAAGGTCGTTTTTTCTTGATTTCACTCCCCATTGTTGGGTCTAAATTGACAACAACAATTTCATACTGCAAAAAAGTCGTCATTTTTAGTCCCAATTTTCATTTTCAAACACACTGTCAATAAGCAATTTGTCGTCTCGGTTACGGTGCATTTCAGCAAAGGCTTCTTCCCAATTTTTTCGGGGTTCGGCAACAGGTTTTAGCACAATATAATCATCCTCCAAAACAAGTTCTACCTTGTCGGTGATTTGGTACTTGTCTAAAAGGGTTTTGCTTAATCTAATCCCTTTTGAGTTGCCCACTTGAATTACTGAAACTTGCATATTCATCAAATTTTACGTTTTTCGTATTTACAACGTAATTACTTGTGATTTGGTTTCAATTTCTCGTTTTTTTCTTTACAGTGAGGCACAACCGGAAAAACCCGACAGGTCTGCTGAACTTGTCGGGTTTTCATTTTATTGATGCCAATCTATTTGAAATACCGTTTGTAAACAGGCTTCCGATACAAAAACTGCAAATACAAGGCAGGGAACAGTAGCCAACTCAACGCTTTGATAGGTGCTTCAAACGTGATGTCATCCGTAATACGCGTGCCGCCCTCGGGCAGTGCCTGCATCAAATGTTTGTGCCGCCAATAGCCCAGAAAAAAAGGCAGTCTGATTCCTTCATCCACAAAATAAATTTCATTTTCTTTGGCTGCCTGCTCGGTAATTTTGCTAATCCAAACTTGTTTGAAAAGTAAAAAATTAAGTTCCAGATGTACTTCATCATTTTTCAGAGAGCCGTCAAATCGCAATAAATTGATAGGCGGAAAAGGCGGTACAAGTGCCTGAAAAAGATTTTCATTAAAGTTTGCCCAAACTTTTTGCAGGTCGGCACTCACATCCGTACGAATAACAAATTGCATGATTTTTAAAAACGGGTTTCAGTATTCATAACATTTTTTTCACAATTCGGTTTTAATTTTTAATATTGCATATTATCCCCAGAATTTAAACGTGTGAATTTATGAAAACCATCACCATCACGCCGGAAATGTATCCGGTTATCATAAAAGCCTACGAAGAAAAAAAAGCCAAACTTCAAGAGCAAATCAAGGCACTGCAAAGTCAGATTAAAGAAATTGATGCGGAAATCAGTGAATTGAGCAGTGAACTGAAAAAAAAGCCTGAGGCAACGGAAAAAGGCGGCAAAAAACGCAGCCCTAAGGCTGCCTCGGCAACAGGCAAGCGCAAAGCAAGCGGCTATCTTAAATTGGATTACGAAGGTTTGGTATTGAAAGTTCTGCAAGAAGCTGCGGGCGCATCGCTGGAAGTAGCTGACATCCAAAATAAAATCATAGAAAGCCAAGGGTTAGATGAAAGCTATGCACCAAAAGTAGGTGCTAATGTGTATCGCATTTTATCGGAAATGAAAAAGCAAAATAAAGTTGCTGCCGAAAAAGTAGAAGGCTCAAGAAAAGTTGCTTATAAGCTGCTTTAATTTTAATTTCTAAATACGGATTTTACAAATTCAACAATAAGACAAATCCGACAGGTCTTCGGAAACCCGTCGGATTTTAAATTCAGATATATCATCGGAATTCATATCCGAATCATGTGAATCGGAATGCCATCGTTGTAAAACAGTTTTTCGGTGCGTTCGGGGCGTGCATCGGTGATGAACACCTGCCCGAATCTTCCGCCCGACATGAGCAACATGAGTTGTGTAATTCGCTCATCATCCAACTTATCAAAAATATCATCTAACAAGAGTAACGGCTTGATGCCTGTTTGTTGCGTTAAAATTTCAAATTGTGCCAGTCGCAAAGCAATGGTATAAGATTTTTGTTGCCCCTGCGAAGCAAATTTTTTCAGCGGATTGCCGTTGATTTCAAAAATAAAATCATCACGATGGATGCCTTGTGAGGTGTATTGCAAGGCTAAATCTTTGGACTGATTTTGTTGCATCAGCGACACAAAAGACAAAGTTTCGTTCAATGCCGATTGATAAGTTAAAGAAACAACTTCGTTAGAACAGCTGATGAATCGGTAATTTTCCAGAAAAACAGACAAAAATTTTTCCGTAAACTTGGCGCGCTCCTCTGCAATGAAGTGCGCAGGAGAAGCCAATTGCTCATTGTAAATTTCCAGCATAGAAACATCTTGCCTCCGTTCGGCAATTTGTTTGAGCAGGCTGTTGCGCTGTTGCAGCAACCTGTTGTAGCGCATCAGTTGCTCCAAATAAACTTTGTTGAGTTGGCAAAGGATTGTGTCAAAAAAGCGGCGGCGAAGTTCGCTGCCTTCACGCGCAAGGTCGCTGTCGTTGGGGGTGATGAGCACGCAGGGAAATTTGCCCACGTGCTCACTGACTTTAGTATATGCTTTTTTATTGAGTTTTAAAACTTTGCCGCGCTCGCGGCTGAAACTCAAATGCAAATGCACGGGAACATCGCCGTGCTCTATTGTGCCTTCTATCGTAAAAAAAGTTTCACCAAATCTCCAATTGGCTTGGTCTGTATTTTGAAATGCACTTTTGGTCATGCACAAATAATAAACAGCGTCCAGCAAGTTGGTTTTTCCCGCTCCGTTTTTTCCTACAATTCCGTTGATGCCGGGTGAAAAAGTAAAAGTTGCTTCTTCGTAATTTTTAAAATTGTGCAGTTGTAATTCCCTCAGGTGCATTTTGCAATTTGTGTACTGATATTTTTTGTAATGTTTTGTGTGAAACGCTTTTTACATTCGGGAAATCTTAATTTTTTATTCGTTTGCAAGCGAGGCAAGCAAGCCCTCGCGAAGAGAAGCCGAAACCACACGTATTTTTTCTGAATGTAACAAACGCACAAGGAAATAAACAATGCAGGAAGCTGTAACAATCATATCTTTTCTTTCCGGCCTCATGCCCGGCATTTCGCTGCGTTCTATCCGATTTTTCAGCAATAATTGCTTGTGCACCCTGTAATATCCTTCTACGGGCAGTTCGTATTCAGGCCGATTTTTTTCGTAGCCGATGCCCTCTAAACCTGCATACAGTTTGTAGAGTGTGCTAAAAGAGCCTGATGAGCCGATAATCGTAGTCGGGTGATATTGTTCTATCGCTTCGGTAAGGGGTTGCAGTGTGCGCGAAAGGTACTGGTTCAACGCAACCACATTTTCGGCAGGAATAGGGTCTATGGTATGAAAGCGATAAAATAAACGCTGTGCACCTATTTCAAAACTTGCTTTCCAAAGCATTTTTTCGGCATTGCAAATCACAAATTCCACACTGCCGCCGCCAATATCTGCAATCAGCGAGAGTTCATATATGGGAATGGTTGCGCGAATGCCTTCGTAAATCAGTTCGGCTTCGCGGTTGCCGTCAATCACTTCTACCTGAATACCTGTGGCTTCGGCAATGCGGTTAATGAGCATCTTGCCGTTTTTGGCATTTCGCACGGCGCTTGTAGCCACTGCACCTACCTTTTGGCACTCGTGTTGGCGGATGATTGCCTGAAAGTCGTGCATTGCACCAAGTGCGCGTTCAATGGCATCTGAAACAATCAGGGCATCGTTAATGCCTCCTTCGCCAAGCCGTACAAAACGATTTTCTTTGGCTAAAATATTAAGCTTTCCTTCGGCGGTTTGCTCTGCCACTAGCAAATGAAATTGATTGGTTCCTAAATCTATGGCTGCAATTCTCATGTTTGGATAATGTTGGTTAGTTGCGCTCTATACCGCTGTCAAAAATGCGCTGTTCTATAATAGTACCGCTTTCAATAATTGCCCGACCGACACAGGTTTGCGTCCTGTCTTGGCAATAGGCTACCTGCTCTGAAATGCGGTAAATAAGCCCGATATTGGGAGCATACACTTCCATGCGTTTGTCTTTGCCAACCAGCGTTGAATCATTGCGCTGCAAAACGGTCAGAGTTTCATTATAGGGTCTGCCGTCAAAAACGCGCCGCGTACCGATGTCGGTAATGCGGTAATTTTCACGGCTGAGCGTATTGTACTGGTTGCCGTTCCATGTTACGCCGACCCGCGCAGGGAATACCAGCCGCAAAAAAGGCACATTTTCTTCGGTTCGCATGGCAAAAGCCGGTGTTTTTCGCACCGTCCACACGTTGATGATTTCCCAGTTTTCGCGTCCGTTGGCGCGACGATAACGAACTAATCGCCATGCTTCATCGCCGGCAGGCGTTGTGTAGGGTTCACTGATGACTTCTTTTAACTGAAAAGTAATGACTTCAGGCGGTTGGTTCAGCCTGTAATTGGTTTGCCTGACATTATAGGACACAAATCGCCCTTTTTCCAGCGGAAAATATTCCGTCCCTTCTTGCGGGTTGAGCGGCTCTAACGGCCTTGTATCACAAGCAGCTAACGATAAGCCCATCGCAGCAGAAGCTATTATAAACTTGAAGCGAAACATCTGGCCTTCTCTTTGTTTTTCACTATTATTAACACAAAATCCGCGGGTTAATTATTCTTAAATCCTCATCACGGTAAATAAAAGTATGCAAATTTGCGCAGAGTATGGTCTATAAATTCAGATGAGACGCATTATTTTATTATTAATAGTCGGTTTAAGTTATTTTTTGAGGATACATCAACTTTGGGCTGACAATAGTTTGCTTCCATTTGAAACACACTCAACCGTTACCGATAGTTCAGCTGTTTCAGACAGTTTCCTAATTAGAGACGTATTCGTAGATTGCAATAAACGCACTATTGACCGCATTATATTACGTGAATTGGCCTACAAACCGGGCGATAAAATCGCTAAGCACAATATCCAGACTACCCTACAAAAAGAGGCCAGTAAAATATTCAATACCAATTTGTTTGTGCTGGTAGAAGTATTTTATTTTCCCGTAGCGGGCGATACCATAGACCTGATAATAACGGTCATCGAAAAATGGTATGTATATCCCATTCCTTACATAGAACTTGCCGACCGCAATTTTAACGAATGGTGGCAACAGCGCGGGCGCGACTTAGACCGCCTGATTTACGGGATTCGGTTCTCTCAGCAAAATGTGCGAGGCAGAAATGAAGATTTGAAACTGACTTTTCAATTAGGATTTACCCGCAAGTTTGAACTGGAATACAATATTCCTTATTTAGATAAAAAACAGACAACCGGTATGAATTTCCGGTTTTTATATGACAACAATAAAAATATAGCTTACAGAACAGCCAATAACCGACTCATGTTTGTGCGTTCGGAAGAGGTTTTGCGCAGTCGCTTTACGGCTGATATTGCGATTTTTAAACGCAGCCAATTTTACAATACGCATTTTTTTGAATTGCGTTATCACAACTATCATATTGCCGATACCATTGCCCGCCTGAATCCTGAATATTTCTTAAATGGTGCCAACCGACAGCGCTATTTTGAGGTTGCCTATATTTTCAACCGCGACCTGCGCGACATGGCAAATTATCCGCTCAAAGGGCGTTATCTGCAAATTACAGCATTGCAAAAAGGGTTAAGCGCTGCCGATGATTTGAATCTGTTTGACTTTAAAATTATTTACGCCCGATTTCTGCAATTGGCTAAACCACTCTATTTATCAACCAGCCTGCGCGGGCAACTGATTTTTCCGCTGCGTGTTCCTTTTGCCGAAATGCGAGGTTTTGGCTACGGTAATACTTTCGTGCGCGGCTACGATTTATATGTAGTTGATGGGCCTCGTTATGGTGTCTGGAAAAACACGCTGCGCTGGCGGGTACTTGCTAATGACCACTTCCTGCGCGATGTAATTCCATTGGAACAGTTCAAATCTATTCCGATAGCAGTTTATCTGAAAACTTTTGCCGATGCAGGCTATGTAAACAATCCCTATGTAAGCATGGAAAACAAACGCCTGACCAACCAATGGTTGGTAGGTGCAGGTGCAGGATTAGACCTTGTATTGTACAATTCCTCTGTGCTGCGTTTTGAATATGCTTTAAACAGAGAAGGAGACAGAGGTTTTTTCTTCAACCTAATGACCGATTTTTAGAAATTCAAAAGCGCATATATCTAAACAAAAAGCCATCCCGTAAATCATGGAATGACTTTAATTGCTTTATGAAAACTGATTTCAGACCTCTTCGGTAAGGCAGTTGGCGGCGGATTGGTTTTTCTTAGCTCGTTTAGAATTCAGATAGGGGTTGTACCCGTTAGACTCTCTCAGGTAGTACCCTGTACCGTCGTAAGGGCGTTTTTTGGGGTGCGACTTGCACTCTGCCGAACAAGCACCTTCCATTTCCCAGCCACATTTTTCGCAAATTGGTACGTGAATGTTGCAGTCCGGATTGGCGCAATTGACCATGCGGTCGCACTCTGTGCCGCAAACGTAGCAGGTAGAAATCACTTTGGGATTTACCTTATTTACGTCTGCAACTACGCGCCCGTCAAACACGTAGCACTTGCCTTCAAAGTCCTCGCCACCTTCCTCAAGGGCATACTTGATAATGCCACCATGCAACTGATACACGTTCTCAAAACCTTGCTCCAACAAAAAAGCACTTGCTTTCTCGCACTTGATACCGCCTGTACAATAGGTGATGATTTTCTTGCCTTTGTATTGCTCTAACTCACCGATTTTTTGCGAGAAATCGCGGAAGTTTTCAATATCCAGCGTAACGGCATTTTTGAACTTACCCACGGCGTGCTCGTAGTTTGAACGAACATCCAAAATCACCACGTCTTCCGCATCTTTAAGTTTTTTAAACTCAGCAGGCGAAAGGTGAATGCCTGTTCTTTGATTTGGGTTGATGTGGTGCAAATCGGAATGAACAATTTCGGGTTTTACGCGCACATGCAACTTGGCAAAAGAATGTTTGTGGTAAGGCTCAACTTTGAAATCAATATGAGCAAAACGGGGGTCAGCCTTTACTGCTGCCATGTAGCGTTCTGTATCTGCTTTCAGGCCGGAAACTGTTCCGTTCAGCCCCTCGGCAGCTACAATGATGCGCCCGCGCAGATTGAGCGACAAGCACAATTCGTGATGCTCGTCCCTAAAAGTTTCGGGGTCTTCTATCTGCGTATAGCAATAATACAGAAGGATGTTATAGGCTTGTTCCATAAGGCGAAATTACGAAAAAGTGATGTGTGGTAGTATAAAAAATTGAAATACAGCCACAAAAGTATGACAAAGCCGTCAATTGGACTATGCCGAAAAGCAAACCCGCAAAATTTGCGCAGGAATTTGCAGCCGATTGAAGTATTGTAGCCAGAAATACTGCCGTGCCGAAAGTTGGTCATTTCCCGATTTGACTTCCACAAAGAAAAAGTCGGTTTCACTCCACACTGTCAAATCTGGGAAGCCGCGTGCATTCTCTTTCGGGTTGCGGGCAATTTGCAGCAGTACCTCGCGGATTTGCTCCCAGCTCATACGGGAAAAGTACAATTCGGCCAGTGGCAAAAAAACCTCACGCCAGCCGATAAAAGCATTGACCATGCCTTTCTGCCGATGATAAAGCTGTTCCACATAAGCCCATGCTGTGACACTTTCGGTAAAGCGGTTGAACTGCGCATGAATCGCCGCTTGCCTTTGGCAGTAAAAGTCGGCATGGAACAAGTTGGTCGGGTGGCGCTGCAAAGGGTGGTGAAAGAACTGCGGACCGTCATAAATCACCTCCCATAACATCAGCCCGAAAAGGCCGCGCCATACGTAATTTTCGCTATGAACGGCCCGAAAACCCCATTCCCGATAGTATTGTACCACTCCGCCCTCCACGTAATTTTTGTACGCCGCATCTACTGTAATAGCGGGCGCATTGAGTAACTGCTCCGTTACGGTTTTGCGGAACGTGCCTTTGCCCTGTGTGTGTCGGCGGATAAAATCCTGTGCAAATAACTGTTCATCAGCCGTTTGCGGATTTTCTGCGATAGACATACAAAGTGCCAATGCCTCATCGGTATCGCTGCGGCGGTGCAGAATGCGCACCTGTCGCTCGCGGGATGGCGGCTTTTCGGTATATCGGTAAACCGTCAGCGCTTCATCGGGCAGTTTGTTTTTTTCTAACCACTCGCCCAGCCGCAGGCAAAACTTATCAAAAACAGGAAATGAGAATGAAGGCTTGGGCAAGGCATCAAACCATTCAAAAACAGCCTGTGGCGGAACGCCGTGTTTCACCAATCGCTTGAAAGTGAGGAAGTTCCAATGCGCAGCAAAATACTCCTGTGCCTCTTGTGCGGAATGTGCCAGCGCGGAAAGCTGCGTTTCGTCCCAATCATGAAACTGTGCATTGCCCAGGTCGCGGATGACAAATTGCGACATATTTTCCTGTTCCGGATTACCGAAAAACAGAAACTTCCAGAAAGCAACTTCTCGTTCTGAAATCTGCCAAATCAATTCAAAATGAGGCTGAAAACGGCCCTGATAGCTGTGTAAAAAATTCAGCAAGTCACCTTTGCGGGCTTTTTTGGGTGCAATCGGCAGTGGCTCGTCAAGGGCAGTGCAAAGCTGTTCCAATCGTGCTTTGGTCAGGCTTTTTAATGCCTCGGCTCGCAGTAAATCATCGGCGATGGCAAGCGGCATGACGCGCTCAATCAACTTGTTTTTGTGCAATTCTTCCAGCGCTGCCGCAGGGTTGCCGATTTCGGGGTAGTAAAGGTCTTCGGGCAGGAAAAAGACAGGCTTTCGGTTGGCTATCCGCACATAGAGGCATTGTGCCTCATAGGAAAGAGCCCGAAAAGTTGCCTCAAACCGTCGTGCTGCTTCATCGGCAAAATCTGCATAGCGCTGCCCGACAAAATCCAGCACGTAGTGGAAATAATGCAGGTAATAATCGGGCGGTAACTCGGGTGTGTTTTTCGGCGCATCCATCATAGCAAAAATACTACAATGATGCGTGCCTTTGTTTGACTGAACGGTAACTCAAAATAGTTTTGCAGGTATCATAGTCAAAATACCACCATATGCACCCCCTCCGATTCTTTTCCCGATTGCAGCAATTTGCCGAAAGGCAGGCGTTGGGTGATACGCAAGGCACTTACTCCTATGCACAACTTGTGGCGGCAGCCGATGCGGTCAGCAGCCGCTTAGGCAATGCAACAGGCCAGCCAATATGCTTTCTCTATCCCTCATCTTTTGATTATGCGGCGGTGCTGTTTGGCATATGGCAGTCGGGAGGAATTGCTGTGCCGCTGTGCATTACGCATCCGCCTGCAGAGTGGGCTTATGTGCTTTCCGATACGGGTTGTCCAAAGGTTTGGATACATCCACAGTACGAATCGGGTATTGGCCAAGCGGCGGCGATGTTGCCTCATCCGCCTGCAATTGTCGTGCAGGCAGATATTGGTAGATTATCGTCGTCAGTGAAGACACTGACAACAGCATCAGATATATATCTTGTTGATGAGCACTCGCCCGCGCTGATGATTTACACCAGTGGCACAACAGGCAAACCCAAAGGTGCACTACATACGCACGCAAGTATTGCGGCGCAAATACAATCCCTTTCCAAAGCATGGGCATGGCAAGCGAACGATGAAATTTTGAATATATTGCCGTTGCACCACGTCCATGGCTTGATAAACATGCTTTGTTGTGCACTTTGGAACGGTGCGCACTGCCTTTTGCGCAACAAATTTGATGCGGCGGAAGTGTGGGAATGGTTCAAAGAGCCTTCGGCGACACTGTTCATGGCCGTACCAACGGTCTATCAGCGGCTGATTCAGTATTGGGAACAAGCGCCCCAAAACGTACAGGCCGAATATTCTGCAGCAGCCCGCAAATTGCGCCTGATGGTATCAGGCTCGGCGGCACTGCCCGTGCCCGTGCTGCAACGCTGGCAGGAAATCACGGGACATTTCCTGCTGGAACGCTACGGTATGACGGAAATAGGCATGGCCATTTCCAACCCGCTGGTAGGTGAACGCAAGGCGGGTTTTGTCGGCAAGCCGCTGCCGGGCGTATCGGTGCGCTTGGTGAACGAAAACGGCGAAGTTCAGACCGATGCCGAAGCCATAGGCGAAATTCAGGTGAAAAGCCCGACGCTGTTTCGGGCTTACTGGCAACGTCCCGAGGCAACAGCGCAGAGTTTCTCGCCCGACGGCTGGTTTCGCACAGGGGACATGGCACAACGCGATGCAGACGGCAATTACAAAATCATGGGGCGGCTTTCGGCTGACATTCTGAAAATCAGTGGCTATAAAGTTTCTGCCTTAGAAATTGAAGATACAATTTTGGCACATCCTGCCGTGCAAGCCTGTGCGGTTATTGGATTACCACATCCCGAAAAGGGCGAACAGGCAGTGGCTTTTGTCGTACTTACCAATCCTGCAGCACTCCCCGAAGTTCAGCAATGGCTGAAAACACAGTTAGCGCCCTACAAACAACCGACCGAATGGCATGTTGCAGACGAACTGCCGCGCAATGCGATGGGCAAAGTGCAAAAATCAGTATTAAAGGCGCAAACATTAGGATAAGAGATTTAAAATCTTAAACTTAGCTTACTGATTCTGTTGTTGCAGCAGTCGGGCAGCATCTTCTTCCTTGCGTTTGCGCATTTGGTCAAGGATATATTGCGGCGATTGTTTATACTCTTCATAAGCAATTTTCTTTTTCACACGCCGCACCGAATAGGTAATGGTAGTATCGTAGGGCGTAATTTTTGCTGCAAGTTCGTATTGAGTCAAAGCATCGGGCAGGTTTTTGCGTTGGTATTCGTAAATCGTTCCTAGGCTGTATAGGGCTTTTTCCAAGTCCGGCTTGTTGGCAAGCGCATTTTTAAGGTATTTCTCCGCTTCGTTGTAGTGTTGCTCGCGCTGATGGTACATACCGACGATGTAGTGCAACCGCCAATTGTCGGGTTGCAGGTCGGCTGCCCGCTGATACCATTGCATAGCAATTACTTCTCGCTTCTCTCCAAGCATGAGCAGGTCTGCATAGGTTTCCATCAGTTGGGGCTGATTGGGGCATTGCTCTACGGCCTCTGCGGCAACGGCAGTAGCCCACCGACGACTGCCGCGTTTTTTGTAGAAATCTATCAATGCTATATAGGCTTGGGGATAGTTAGATTGCAAACCAATGGCAGTCCGCAGATTGCTTACAGTGCGTACAGAGTCGCCGGCATCTTTACTCAGTAAGCCTAAGTAGTAGTACACCTCGGCATGGTCGGGGAAAGATTGCTGCGCAGCAACAAGGTAGCGACGAG
The DNA here is from genome assembly GCA_938039675.1 of uncultured Cytophagales bacterium. Classification (GTDB taxonomy): domain Bacteria; phylum Bacteroidota; class Bacteroidia; order Cytophagales; family Thermoflexibacteraceae; genus Rhodoflexus. The sequence continues at coordinate 72,365 of CALHUI010000002.1, read as the reverse complement.
CAGCAGCAGTATCTTTTTGCAGATAATGCCATTTGCCCATCAATTTAAAGGTGTTAGGGGAAGGCTGTATGCCTTTATCCAAATTCATATTTTCGGCCTTACGCGCAGCCGCCAGTGCACCTGCAAAATCCGACCTTTGGTCTAAGGCCAATGCACGCACCCAATAGTAGTTGGGTTCATTGCTTTTAAGTGCCAGCGCACGGTCAATATCAATCAAGGCCAGATTCTCTTTGCCGATAGACAAATTCAGCGTGGCACGTTGGAAAAAAACCTCTGCATTGGTCTGATTGTCCTGAATAAGTTTGGAGAGATAAGCAATTTTTTTGTCGATATTATTATTGGTCGCATCGGGCAAGGGCGGCATAGGTTGATTGTCTTCTTGTGGGGTGCATTGCCAACAAAGCAAAGCTACCCACAGCCCCAAAAAACTAAGCCCCTTAAACTTTCTCATAGCGTTTTTTGCGTACATAGTACCACTTCCCCCCCAAAGCAGCTGTCAGCAGTAACGGTAAAACAAGATTCAATGCCTGCCATTGCGTTTTCTCATCCGTCAAACGGATTTTGTCCAATGGACGAATACGTACTTCCTTCAACCTTGCCTCGAGTAGCCCATCTTCATCGGTAAAGTAGATTAAAGTATTCATAATCAGGTCTTTGTTGGAAAAAGTCTGCTTGGTAACAGGGTCAAAGCCGAGCGGCAGCGGCTGCTGAGAGCGGCGGTCTAATTCATTCACCGCCACATCCCCGTCAGCAATAATTGCCACCTGCGTAGGGACGCTTTCTTGAATCACTTTTGTTCCTTCGGCAATGCCTTCGGGTGCAAACCGATTACGGAAAAGCGAATGAAAACGGCCTTCCAGCAAATAAGCCAACGGAATATGGCTTTGATTAAACTTGGCAGGCTCTACATCATTTTTCAGCTCGTCTAAACTCACAATCGTAGGTGCACGGCGAATACGGGAATACTGGTTAGTCATCAGCAAAGGAATTTTTTTGACTTCTCCTTTGGATTTGACCGTATCTATACTGCTCGTAAATTTGGTATAAACCGCATTCAGGTTGCGGGTAATCGGGTGTTTGCCAAACTGATTGGCCAATACGTAATACGGCCACGGAACAGGTTGCAGGTTAGGCGCATTGCCAAACTGCCCCACATTGATGATAACCGTACCCATTTGCATATCTTGTACCAAATCCATATTGGCACGCACCCCATATCGGAATAGCATATCGTCCAGATTTAAATCGTAGCCGAAAGCATAAGCGCCACCAATGGCAATACTGTCTAAATTCATCTGTACCATATCCAGCATGAACAGCACTTTGCCGCCGCGCATAATGAATTGGTCTAAACGGAATTTTTCCGCTTCGGTATAAGGCACTTTCGGTTGAATAATAACAGCCGCCTGATAGTTTGCCAGCGCACTGTCATTGTCCAACCGGACTTCTTCGGTAATGAAATGTTCATCCATGCTCAGTTTGAGGTCTCCTATAGGCAGGCTGTTGAGCTCCGAATGTCCTTGTATAAGTGCTATGCGGGGTTTTTGTTGTCGGGTAACTTTTCTGATAGCATTGGCAAGTTCAAACTCTACGCTTTCTACCGATTGGTTGAGCCGCTCTTGTGCCGAGGCTGCCAAATTACCTTTGAGCAGATTGACTGCTCCCTGCCGCGTACCCGAACGCACAATCGCACCGGGGAAAATCAGGCGTTGAATCCGCTTACCATCCACATTTTCAAACAAGTTAGTTGGCTGAATGCCCGCATTAATCAGTTCTCGCTGAAAAGCACCGCGCTGCTCAGGGTTACCTGCCGACTCGGGGTCAATAAACCGATATTGGACTTTATTGTTGCTGTAAGCGTTAAATTCTTCCAGCGTTTCCCGAATAGCAGCTTGCAGGCGTTTAAATCCGGCATTCAGTTCACCGGCTAAGTATATTTCTACGTAGATGTTGTTGTCCAGATTCTTGAGCAATTGGCGAGTGCCGGGCGCAATGGAATAGCGTTTGTCTTCTGTCAAATCAAGCCGAAAGAAAAAGCTACTGATAAACAGATTCATACACAAAAGTCCCAATGCAACGGCTACCCATTGCAGGATGTCTTCCCATTTGCGGATTTTGCGATTCCTCATGGTTGCAAAGTTATGCTGATTTTAACAGACGCGGGTTACGCCGCCGGCACTTATCACAAATACCGTATCGCCTGTTTTTGCCCGAATAGTTGCCATACCGGTAAATTTGCCGAAAGCAGGTAAGATACCATTGCGGCAGCCAAAGTAAAAACAAGGCAATACCAAATGTTGTCGTCCCCGCCCTGTTAGGCGCACGGCAGGATGGATATGCCCGCTGATATTATACCATTCGCCCGCCGGCTCAACAGGTTCATGGGTAAAAACAAAAGGATAACTCTCCCATTTGTCGGCTACAATTTCCAGGCAACTTAACCAATAAGCAGCGGCAGGCAAAATATCATGATTTCCTTTGACAAGTACCCACCGAACAGATGTAAACTGATTGAGCCAATCGGAAAAAAGTAACCACTCTGCATTCCGTTCGCTATGAAATAAGTCACCTATAATCAGTACTTTTGCAGGATACCAGCATTGAATAATGCTTTCCAGCGTAACCAAGTCGTGCAGGTGAACACCTTGCGGTACGGCAAACCCTGACTTTCGGAAATGGCCGGCTTTACCCAAGTGAATATCAGACAAAATCAGTGTTTGTTCTTCCTCCCAGAAGATAGCTTTTTCGGGCAACAGATGAAAGTTTTGCCCCAAAAGTGAATAACACAGCGATTTTGACACCATTTTTGCGACGGATTTTCCTGTGAAGTTATTACATCCTTATTAACGCACAATATTTTCCCGTTTATCGCATTAATAATTTGAACATCAGAACAACAATCTATCCTTTATGAAGCCAATAGTTTTACTCACTTTGATGCTGCTGAGCTCTCCCAATCCGTGGCATGTTCTGTTGAACAGTCCGCAACATCTGGCAGCCTTTTACAAGGTTTTTGGAGGTAAAAATTACGATGCATCCGCTGACATTGTGGCGTTGAAATCTGGTAGCGGTGTGGTCGTAGCCGGAAGGTCCAATTCTTATGGTGTTGGCTCAATGGATATGAACTTCAATATCGTCAAGTTAGACAATAACGGTTCTGTTATATGGGACAAAAACTATGGCGGTCAGGAAACCGAAGAAGCCTTCGCCCTTTGCGAAACCCGTGATGGCGGCTTTATGGTGGTTGGCTCTTCCGACTCCTATGGCGGCGGCCCTGACATGAAAGACGTATGGGTTATCAAATTAGACAAAAACGGCGACCGCCAATGGGCAAAAATATTTGGCGACGATGACAGCATAGATGAAGCCCGTTCTGTCATTCAATTGGAAGACGGAAGTTTCGTCATTCTTGCCAATGCTACTAAAATCACAACCGGAAAATCTGACATTATGCTTATCAAAAGCAACGAAAAAGGCGATTTGATATGGAAACGCGAGTTTGGGTTGCCCAATAATAGCGAAATGGGTACACAGGTAATTACTACTAAAGAAGGCGGTTTTATGATTGTAGGCAGCAAAGAAGTGCGCCACCAAGGTAAATTGGCTTGGAACTTCTGGCTGATAGCTCTTGATAAAGAAGGCTTCAAAATATGGGAACAAACCTATGGCGGCAAAATGGGTGAACAAGCCAATGCCATTGCTCAAACACAGGACGGCGGATTTGTGCTTGCCGGTTATACCTACTCTTTTGCCAAAGAAGGCAGCCACGATATATGGGTTGTAAAGACCGATGCGAAAGGTACAAAGGTATGGGAAACCACAACCGGTACCACCAGCACCGACGAAGCCTTAGACCTATTGGTTACAAAGGACGGTAAAATTGTTGTAGCAGGATATGTGGATATATTCGTACCTGATGCCAACAATGAAAATACAAGTAAAGAAGGTAATAACGCCTTCGTTATGCTCCTCGACGACCAAGGCAAAACCCTGTGGCGAAAAACTATTGGCGGCAACGGCGACCAGCGCGCCTACGGCATTGCAGAAGATGTAAACGGCGACTTTATTATTGCCGGCTACAATGAAGGCGAAACTACCGACCATTTAGTGGTAAAAATATCTAAAAACGGCGATGTAAAGCAGTAAGCCCATCTGCATCTGATAGGCAGGTATTTGTCATAAAATAAACCCCGAAGGAGCGATGCTTTTCTTCGGGGTTTGTAGTTTTCATTGAGCAAGTATCTATGCGCTGCAGGCTTCACAACTTTCGGGGTCGTCTAACGAGCAGGACATATCCTGACGCTTTTGCTCGTAGTCTTCCTTGGTTGTGGCAGGAGTGGCGCGCAGCATCTCGGTCGGTACGGACTTTTTCTCGTAAAAAGTAGTAGTAATAGTAGTAACAGGTTGTCCGGCAGCTACACTCTCCAATTGCCCCTGCACCTGCTGCAGCATAGCCTTGTCCACCGTAAACTTAATGGCATCGGCAGCAGGACGTGTACGCAGGTAGTACATACCGGTTTTCAGACCTTTCTTCCACGCATAAAAGTGCATAGAAGTCAGCTTACCAAAATTGGGCTCCTGAATATGGATGTTAAGACTTTGGCTTTGGCAAATGTAAGGGCCGCGGTCGGCTGCCATTTCAATAATAGCCTTCTGCGAAATCTCCCACACTGTGCGGTAAATATCTTTGAGGCTTTGCGGAATCCCCGGAATCTGCTGGATAGAACCGTTGGCCTGAATAATCATATTTTTCATGGTTTCATTCCACAAACCAAGTCGAATCAGGTCTTTCATCAGGTGTTTGTTCACCACAATAAACTCTCCTGAAAGCACACGGCGAGTGTAAATATTTGAAGTATAAGGCTCAAAACACTCGTTATTGCCCAAAATTTGGGATGTAGAAGCCGTAGGCATGGGTGCTACCAGCAATGAATTGCGGACACCGTGCTCCAGCACTTTTTTGCGAAGCCCCTCCCAGTCCCAGCGGCCAGAAGATGGCGTTACACCCCACATATCGAACTGGAACAAGCCTTGCGACATGGGCGACCCCTGATAGGTTTCGTAAGTGCCGTATTTCTGAGCAAGTTCCATAGATGCTTCTACGGCAGCGTAGTAGATAGTTTCAAAAATGTCTCTGTTCAGGCCGCGGGCTTCTTCCGAATCAAACGGCATACGCAGCATGATGAACACATCGGCCAAACCCTGTACCCCCAAGCCAATCGGGCGATGGCGCATGTTGGAGCGGCGCGCCTCTTCCACCGGATAATAGTTAATATCTATTACCTTGTTTAGGTTGCGCGTTACCACTTTGGTAACCTCATAGAGTCTCTGATGGTCAAATTTACCTTCATGAACAAACTTGGGAAGTGCCAGCGAAGCAAGGTTACAAACAGCCACCTCGTCCTTAGACGTATATTCTATAATCTCCGTACACAGGTTGCTGGACTTGATAGTACCCAAGTTTTTCTGGTTGCTTTTGCGGTTGCAATGGTCTTTGTAGAGCATATAAGGCACACCGGTTTCGGTCTGCGTTTCCAATATTTCAAACCACAAATCCTGCGCACGCACAACTTTGCGGGCACGGCCTTCGCGCTCATACCGTTCATAGAGGCGCTCAAATTCTTCTCCGTAGCAATCGGACAAGCCGGGGGCTTCATTGGGGCAAAAAAGAGACCATTCTTCATCTGCCTCTACACGCTTCATGAACAGGTCAGGTATCCACAAGGCATAGAACAAGTCGCGGGCACGAAGTTCTTCTTTGCCATGGTTTTTTTTGAGTTGTAAAAAGTCAAATATATCGGCGTGCCAAGGTTCCAAATAAATAGCAAAAGCACCTTTGCGCTTACCGCCTCCTTGGTCAATATAACGGGCTGTATCATTAAATACGCGGAGCATCGGCACAATACCGTTAGATGTACCGTTCGTTCCTTTAATGTAGCTTCCCGTAGCGCGGATGTTATGAATGCTTAGACCAATACCTCCGGCAGACTGCGAAATTTTGGCACATTGTTTCAAGGTATCGTAAATACCGTCCACACTGTCTTCCTGCATAGTTAGCAGGAAGCAAGATGAGAGTTGCGGTTTTGGCGTGCCGGCGTTGAATAGCGTCGGCGTGGCATGGGTAAACCACTTTTCCGACATCAAGTTGTAGGTCTCGATGGCAGCCTCGATGTCGTTCATATGGATACCGATGGCCACGCGCATCAGCATGTGCTGTGGGCGCTCTACTACTTTGCCGTCCATGCGCAACAGATAAGAGCGCTCCAGTGTTTTAAATCCGAAATAATCGTAATTAAAATCGCGGTCGTAGATAATGACAGAATCTAAAAATGCCGCATTCTTCCGAACTATTTCGTAAACCTCTTTGGAAATCAGTGCCGCATTTTCGCCTGTTTTAGGGTCAATGTAGTTGTAAAGTCTTTTAACAGTGCTTGAAAAAGACTTACTGGTTTCTTTGTGCAAATTGGAAATCGCAATACGGGCGGCAAGTACCGCATAGTCAGGGTGGCGGGTTGTCATGGAAGCCGCTGTCTCTGCTGCCAGATTGTCCAGCTCTACGGTTGTTATTTTGTCATACATTCCTTGTATAACGCGCTGTGTAATCTGGAATACATCCACGTAGTTCATGTCCAGCCCATAGCAAAGCTTTTCAATACGAGCCGTAATTTTCTCGATTCTGACGGTTTCGGTTGTCCCGTTGCGTTTGGTAACAAGCATATTTAGGCGATAGTTAATACATTAAGCCGTAACAGTATATAGTGAAAGTGAGGCTTGCCACTTAGATTTTGGGGATTAAGGCAGCACGATACAACTAAAATAATGGGCAAAAATACACCCAAAAACCTTAGGTTGCGGTCTTCATTTTACATTGTTGAAGATAAAAAAAGCTACCCAAACAGACAAGTTTGAGCAGCCGTATTTTATGGTTTTAAAGGCTAATCTATAAACCATCTGATTATCAAGAACAAAGTTCCTGCACCTGCCATACATACCGGAAAAGTAAGCAGCCAAGCAATCATAATATTTTTAATAGTTCCTCCTTGCAGATTTTTAAGTCCGTTGGAAGCTACCATAGAGCCTGCAATGCCCGAAGAAAGTACTTGTGTGGTGCTTACGGAAAGCCCCAACGCAGATGCCAGCCCGATGGTTCCGGCAGCTACCATCTCGGCACTTGCGCCTTGCGCATAGGTGAGGTGTTGTTTACCTATTTTTTCGCCAATAGTAACTACGATTCGTTTCCAACCTACCATAGTTCCTAAACCCAGCGACAGCGCTACTGCAAGAATTACCCATACAGGTGCATAATTGGTAAACGGCGTAATCAGCTTCATATCAGCTTTTACAGAAGCCAGTTGCTCTTTGCTGATACCGGGCATGTTGTTCTTTTCTGCATCGCGGAAAAACTTTTCTGCCAGCAAGATAGATTTGCGAAACTCGAACCGTTCGTTCTGTGGCAAATTGTCCAAAGAACCGTATTTAATAAGCTCGCCTTGCATCCATGTCAGTTTTCCGTTAATGGCAGCAAGTTTGGCACTGTCACTTCTTGCCAGCTCTTGCAAATCTATTTGCCGAACGGTTTGCTGAAAATGCGCAAGGCCTTTACCCAATTCAACGCTGTCTTTGCTCACATCGAGTGCAAAGTAAACGGGCGCAAAACTTACCAGCACCAACATTACCAAACCTATCCCTTTTTGGCCGTCATTGGAGCCGTGAGAGTAGCTCACACCGGTGCAGGTCAGAATTAAGATGGTGCGAATCCACCAAGGAGGAACTTTGCCTTTGGGGGGTTCTTTAAAAATTTTATTGTCGGCCCGAAATACAAAGCGCAGTAAAAACATTAAGAGAACCGTCAAGCTGAAGCCAAGCAGAGGCGAAAACAGCAATGCCATGCCTATTTTTTGCGCCTCTCCCCAATTTACTGCACCGGTTGAAACATCTGCATTTAGCAGCGAATAGCCAAACCCCGCGCCAATGATAGAACCAATTAACGCATGCGAGCTGGAACAAGGTAATCCGAGATACCATGTGCCCAAATTCCAGAAAATGGCTGTCAGCAAAATGGCCAGCACCAACGCAACGCTATGGCCTATGTCTGTATCCAGAATCGTATCAATCGGTAAGATATTGATAATGGCCATTGCCACGGAAATACCGCCTGTCAATACACCAACAAAATTCCACATACCAGACCATACAACCGCCGGAATCGGCCGCAAAGAGTTTGTGTAAATTACAGTGGCAACCGCATTAGCCGTATCGTGGAAGCCGTTAATAAATTCAAATACAAGGGCACAAAGTATACAAAGGACTAATACTATTGCCAGAGAAAATTCAAGACCAAACATAAAAATGAGGTTTGTACACAGCCGACACCAACTGAAAAACTTGCCCCAAAGCTATATTTCTTTTCGGTAAGAGATATGAATGTTTTGTTAAATCAACCTTTGAGCGGAGCATTGGCTTCCTGAGCCATGTACTTCATCACAATCGTGTCCATCCATCCGGGAAACCATTTGTTCATAAATACCGTTAGCTTGCCCACCAGCGTGAGTATCAGTATTTTTTTGCGCTTAACAACAGCGTTGTAAATACGCTCCGCACATTCCTCTGCACTCATCATTTTGGACTCATCGCGCGGAGACTCTCCCTGCGGGCTGCCGTCTTTTGTTAAGGAGCGCATACGAATATTAGAGGTCGTAAAACCGGGACAAGCCGTCAGCACATGCACACCCTTAGGTATCATCTCCGTACGCAGAACCTCCAAAAAGCCCTGTAAGGCAAACTTGGAAGCAGAATATCCCGTGCGGCCGGGCAACCCGCGATAGCCTGCAATTGAAGAAATACCTACTACAGAACCTTTATTGGCAATAATGGAAGGAAGACAAGCCTGAGTGGCATAAAGAGCACCGTAAAAATTAATATCCATCACCTTTTTAACAACGTTCAAATCTACCTCCTCAAAAAGTGCCCGCATGGAAATACCGGCGTTGTTAATTAATATGTCTATCTTACCAAACTTTTCAATCGCAACTTTTGCCATGCGCTCATTATCGGCCGGCAGCGTAACGTCGGCCTGAACAGCAACTATGCTAATGCCTTGATTTTTAAGATAGTGCTCTGTTTCTTGTAGTGCATTTACATCTCTTCCAGTAATGACAACATGAGAGCCTTTGCGTCCAAAAACTTCAGCCAGTGCTTTTCCAATGCCGGAAGAACCGCCAGTAATAACAACAACTTTTCCTTTCATGATTTGTTAAAAAAGCAAAACTACAGAACTAATTTGGCAAGTAATTGCTTTTTCAGTCAAATAGGATTTAATTTCACTCCTTAAATTGAGGAAATATGTGCATTTTATAAATTTATCAATAAATTTCAGCATGTCAGAGCAACTTTAATTTTTCAAATTTCGTATGAGGGATATGATATCTGCCAATAAATATGACCAAATTCAGCAGCAATTAAAGGCGTATAAACAGAAGTACTATAAAAACATGCTTCTGAAAGGTCTCATGCTGACAACCGGTGCTTTGGCTGCGTTGTTTGTGTTGGTAAACAGCATTGAATACGTTGGCAACTTCAATTCGTGGGTGCGTGCTACCTTATTTTTTTCCTTTCTCTCTTTTGCTGGCTTTGCCACCTACCAATGGATATTGATTCCGATACTGAAATTATTCAATCTCAATCGTCCGCTAACCAATGAAGAAGCTGCCGTTCAAATAGGCAAATATTTTCCCGAAGTAAGCGACCGGCTGCTCAATATTCTGCAATTAGGGCAACTCAGCACCTCACAAACCGACTTAATTGCGGCAAGCATCGAACAAAAAGCACAAGCCATATCTCTCATAGACTTTCGGACTGCCATAGACTACACACAAAACAAACGCTACTTGCGATATGTGTTGCCTCCCGTTTTAGTTTTGCTTTTACTTGCCGCAACTATTCCGCAACTTTTTACAGAAACAACTCCGCGCCTGATTTACTACTCCAAAACTTTTGTCCCAAAAGCACCTTTTACTTTTCAAGTACCTGAAAATCAGCTGTTTGTATTTAAAAATGAAGACTTTCGGCTCGAGATAGAATTGACTGGTACGGCCATTCCATCGGAGGCCTATGTACTCTATGGAGACAGAAGAATTAAAATGGATAAAGCCACAGCTAATAAGTTTACATTCACCTTTAAAAATGTACAAAAAGACATACCCTTTTCTATAGAGGCTTCCGGATTCAGCTCTAAGGACTATTTATTAAAGTTACAAGAGCGCCCTAACATGAGTAATTTTACTGCGTTTCTCGACTATCCTGCATATTTGGGAAAACCAGATGAAAAACTCACCAATACAGGCAACCTGATAGTACCGCAAGGAACAATCATCAAGTGGATTTTTAACACCCAACAAACAGAACAACTCTTTGTCAAATTTCAGTCGGACAGTTTAATACCGGCTAACAAAAACGGTAACAACACTTTTGAATTCACTAAAAAAGCCATTCAATCTGCCCCATATACTATACAATTAAAAAATAGGTACAGCCAAAATAAAGATGTGATTGAATACTCCTTAAATGTTATACCCGATGAATATCCGACCATTAATCTCAATCAACTAAAAGACACCGCCCTCTACAACTTTGTAATAGTTGCTGGCAACATATCCGACGATTACGGTATCAGCCGACTGGAATTAAAATATAGAGTGTTGAAAAAAGGCAAAAACACTGATAATCAATACAATAGCATAAAAATCAATTTTAATCCGAATCTGATTAGCCAAGGATATTATCAAGAATTCAACATTGAGAATTTCGGGCTTTCGCAAGGAGACAAGCTCGAGTACTTTGTGCAGGTATGGGACAATGACGGCGTAAACGGTGCTAAAAGCAGTAAAACAACCGTACAAGAATTTAGCATTCCGGATAAACAAGAATTTGCAAAAGAACTTGAAAAATCGGCTTCCTCAGCCAAAAATCAAATAGAAAAAGCACTCAAAAAAGCCGAAGAGCTCAAAAAAAGCCTGAATGAATTACAAGACAGACTGAAAGGCAAAAAGAAACTCAACTGGCAAGACAAGCAAGCACTGGAAGAACTGATTAAGCGCCGCGAGGAACTGACCAAAGAAATTCAGCAATTACAAAAAGAAAATGCAATTCTGAATCGCAAACAAGAGCGCTTTGGCGAAAGAGACCACGAAATTACTGAGAAAGCCGAGCAACTCAATCAACTGATGGAAGAGTTGTTGGATGAAGAAAGTAAAAAGCTGTATGACGAGCTCAATAAACTTTTACAACAAGAACTCCAAAACCCAAATAATTTGCAGAACATTCTTGAAGAAATCGAAAAACGCGAGAAAAACATAGCTCGCGAATTAGATCGCGCACTCGAAATATTCAAGAAACTGCAAATGGAACAAAAAACCAAAGAAGCCATTAACAACCTGCAACAACTCAGCAAAGAACAAAAAGAATTAGCCGAACAAACAAAGGAAAACAGCCTTTCACAACAAGAATTAAAAGAGAAACAGGAAGAACTCAAACAAAAATTTGAACAACAACAAAAAGACCTCAAACAAATAGAAGATTTGGCAAAAGAACTCCAAAAGCAGGAGCAACAAAATCAAATGGAGGACTTAAAAAATGAACAAAAACAAGTTGAACAAAAACAAAAAGAAAGTATCCAACAGTTAGAACAAAAACAAAATCAAAAAGCATCCGAATTGCAGCGCAATGCAGCGCAAAAAATGCAGCAAATGAGCCAAAAGATGCAGCAAATGCAGCAGGCTGCCGAAGCCAAACAACAGGTAGAAGACTACAACGCTTTACGCCAAATATTAGAGAACCTTATAAAACTATCCTTTGACCAAGAAAGCCTGATGACACAATTTAAAAGTGTCAGACAGGAAGATCCCCGATTTGTAGAGTTAGGGCAGCAGCAGTTGAAAATTAAAGACAACGCAAAAATCGTAGAAGACAGCCTGATAGCACTTTCTAAGCGCGTATTTCAGATTAAGTCGTTCGTTACACGCGAAGTAAGCGAAATGAATGACTACATCAACCAAAGCTTGGAAGAAATAAAAAAACGCCATAATAACATAGCAGCAGGCAAGCAACAATTTGCCATGCGAAGCATTAACAATTTGGCCCTTATGCTTGACGATGTATTGCATCAAATGCAGCAGCAAATGGGTCAGCAAATGGGCGGTATGCAATTAGTGAATAAAAAGCGAAAAGACCGCCAGCAACAAAATATGAGCGAAATGCAACAATCGCTCAACCAGCAGATACAAGAACTGATGAAAAGTGGGAAATCGGGCAAAGAGATGTCCGAACAATTGGCTAAACTTGCAGCACAGCAGGAGCTTATCCGCAGAGCTTTGCGCAAGGCTACGGAAGGAAAACCCGCAGACAAAAAGGGACAGAAAGAAAACGGGAAGGACGGTAGCGGGGGAGATATTGCCAAATTATTGGAAGAAATGGAAAAAACAGAAGAAGACTTGGTAAACCGTAGGCTTACGCAAGATTTAATCAAGCGTCAGAAAGAAATTATGACTCGACTGCTTGAATCGGAAAAAGCTCTGCGCGAGCGGGATCAAGATGAGCAGCGCGAAGCAGAACGCGCGAAAGAGAAAAACAAAACCTCTCCCGGATTTTACAACGAGTATCTAAAAGACAAAGCCAAACAAATAGAACTACTTAAAACAGTTCCGCCCTCATTGAATCCTTATTATAAGCAAGAGGTCAATGAGTATTTCAAAAAAATAAATGAATCAGCGCCAGTCAATAATTAACAATTTCTTCGCTTAATCGAAAAATAACTATGAACGCAGTACAACAGCTACGCATACCTTCTATACCTGAAAATGTCAGAGTGGTAGAACAGTTTATAGAAGAGCTGAAAGAACAACTGCATATTAATGATGACATCTATGGCAACATCATGATTGCCGTAACAGAATCGGTTAATAACGCTATCATCCACGGCAACCGCTCAGACCATAAGAAGCTGGTTGATTTATCCATGCACATAGACGACAAAAAAATATCTTTTTCTATTAAAGACGAAGGAAAAGGTTTTAACTATAACAACCTGCCAGACCCTACTGCACCGGAGAACCTACTGCAACCCGGAGGGCGAGGAATATTTATCATTAAACACCTTGCCGATGAAGTTGAATTTCTATCGCAAGGCAGCCAAGTAAACCTGACATTTTATTTAACCTAAAACTACCTACTACTTTTATTATCAAAACCCAAAATTCTCAACGACATGAGTAAAAAAGTGCATTTCTTCACAGAAAACATCATTTTCAAACTGCCATCCAAAAAGGTTTACAAAGAATGGGTGGCTTATATAGTTGAAAATGTATATAACAAAAAAATTAGCGAACTAAACTACATTTTCTGTTCCGACCATTACCTGCATAGTATCAACATGCAGTACCTAAACCACGACACTCTAACTGACATTATTACTTTTGATAATTCGGAGCCGGGTTCTAACGAAATTTCAGGCGATATCTTCATTAGCATAGAGCGCGTTACTGAAAATGCGCAGAAATACAACAAAGAAATGCTGAATGAATTAGCACGCGTAATGATACATGGCGTGCTTCACTTATGCGGATTTAAAGATAAAAATGCCAGCGACCAAAAAATTATGCGTAAAGAAGAAGATAACTGTCTTCAAATTTTAGATAATATGCTAAAAACTACTATAGAAGCCAAAGCCGCTACAGCCATAAATCAAGAAAACTAATATTCCACGTGGAAAACGACGTATCTTATTGCTTTAGCGCAAAACTGAATCAATCCATATAAAAGATAACTCAAGGTAATGTTTCACGTGGAACATTACCTTGATTGTTTAAGTAAGCAGGTAAATTTATTAGATTCTTTTTTTTGAATGCGGATAACGCCGTGAGTTTATTCGGATTTATTCATAAAAATCCCAAGCAGTATTGACTCATACCGACCCCGATAAAATCCATGTGGTTGCATAATACGATTTCCTCTTAAAACAGTGCTTCGGTAGAGTGAGGATATAAAACTTTTCAAATTGGTTGCTTGTAATTACTGTTTGCTGCAACTGCCTACTTATCAGATTATATACTAATTTTGTGTAATCAAAACAGAATCAGCGATGTATCCAAAATATGACATCATAGTAGTAGGAGCAGGCCATGCCGGTTGTGAGGCAGCTTATGCAGCAGCTACCATGGGCGCAAAAGTATTGCTTGCAACCATGAATATGCAAACGATTGCCCAAATGAGTTGTAACCCTGCCATAGGGGGAGTTGCCAAAGGACAAATCGTGCGCGAAATTGATGCACTGGGTGGTATGTCGGGAATTATTACCGACAAAACCATGATTCAATTTCGGATGCTTAATCGCTCCAAAGGGCCTGCCATGTGGAGTCCACGTGCGCAAAGCGACCGCATGAGGTTTGCAGAAGCTTGGCGGCTGGCATTAGAAAAAAACCCCAATGTGGATTTCTGGCAAGAAATGGTTACAGGACTGGTAGTAGAACAGGGGAGAGTTAAAGGAATTAAAACAAGTATTGGTGTCACCTTTGAGGCAAAAGCAGTAATTCTGACAAATGGTACCTTCCTCAACGGGCTTATCCATATCGGTGAAAAACAGTTCGGTGGAGGAAGAACCGGTGAAAAAGCAGCATTTGGCATTACCGAGCAGTTGGTAAGTCTTGGTTTTGAAGCAGGAAGAATGAAAACTGGCACACCCCCGCGCGTAGATGGGCGCACCCTCAACTATGCGGCTATGGAAGAGCAAAAAGGCGATGAACCGGCAGGTAAATTCTCTTATACAGATACACCGCCCCTTCTCAACCAAAGAAGTTGCTATATTACCTATACCAATCCACAAGTACACAGCACACTGGCCTCTGGTTTTGACCGCTCGCCAATGTTCAATGGCACTATACAGTCCATCGGGCCGCGCTATTGCCCCTCTATTGAAGATAAAGTCAATCGCTTTGCTGAGCGCGACCGCCATCAGATATTTGTAGAACCTGAAGGCTGGGAAACAGTAGAGGTATATGTAAATGGCTTTTCTACGTCCTTACCCGAAGACATTCAATACAAAGCCCTGCGGATGATACCCGGCTTTGAAAATGCAAAAATGTTCCGACCCGGCTATGCCATCGAATATGACTACTTCCCGCCAACACAGCTTAAACTAACGCTGGAAACAAGACTGGTAGAAAATCTCTATTTTGCTGGACAAATTAACGGAACAACAGGCTACGAAGAAGCAGCCTGTCAAGGGCTGATTGCCGGTATCAATGCCTACAATAAAGTTTTTGAAAAAGAACCTTTCATATTACAACGCTCGGAAGCATACATCGGAGTGCTGATAGATGATTTAGTAAACAAAGGCACAGAAGAACCTTATCGCATGTTTACCTCCCGAGCAGAGTACCGCATCCTGCTTAGACAGGACAACGCCGATTTACGACTTACCGAAAAAGGTTATCAATTGGGGCTTGCCGATGAACAACGCTACCGGAATATGCTGCGCAAAAAAAGTGACACGGAAAAGGTTTTGCAATACCTGAAACAAAAAAGCGTAGCTCCGGAAGAAGTCAATGGTAGATTGCAAGCGCTTGGTTCTGCACTGCTAACGCAAAAAATTAAGGCAGAACAAATTGTGAAACGCCCCGAAATTACGCTGCAACAACTGGCGCAAATAGACAGAGAAATAGGCGAAGAGCTCAAAAAATATATTCCCGAAGCAGTAGAGCAAGCAGAAATCCTGATTAAATACGATACATACATTGAAAAAGAAGAGCGTGTTGCTGTGCGTTTAAGCAACTTAGACAATATTAAATTGCACCCAACGCTCAACTATCAGGAAATAAAAGCACTCTCTAACGAAGCTCGTGAAAAATTGAGCCGTATTCGCCCCCAAACCTTAGGACAGGCTTCGCGTATCAGCGGTATTTCTCCTGCAGATATATCCATTATTATGGTCTATTTAGACAAATAACTCATGTTACAAAAAATTATTATCGGAGTATTCATGTTGTGTCTGCTGGCTGCATGCGCTAACATGAGTACTCCGCCCTCAGGCGGCCCCAAAGATGAAACACCGCCGCAACTGCTGTTCAGTATTCCCAAAGACCAAAGCGTACAGTTCAACGGCAAAATTATTAAGTTGGTATTTGATGAATATATTGAACTGAAAAGCCTGAAATCGGGGCTCATTATCACGCCTACCATCAAAGGTGATTATGAGTTTAAGCTCAATAAAAATATTCTAACACTGATATTTGAAGAACCTTTCGAGCCGCAAACTACCTATGTGCTTGACTTCGGTGAAACCGTACAAGATGTAAATGAGCGCAACAAAGCGGAAAATCTGCGCATCGCTTTCAGTACAGGAGAACAAATAGATACAGCAAATATCAGCGGCAGAGTAACCCAACTGCAAACTGGTCAGCCGGAAATCAAGGCCTCTGTACTACTCTATCGCCTGAACGATACCTTAGATATTTTCAAGCATAAGCCGCTTTACCAAACCAGAACTGACTCTTTGGGCAAGTTCCATCTGAAAAATATTAAACCCGACCGCTACAAAATTTATGCTTTGCAAGAAGGCACTAAAAGCGATTTGATTTACAACAACACACAAGAAGCAATCGGTATGGACTCCGTACCAGTTGATTTAATCAATCGCTCTTTCAGAATAGTCAATCTGCAAACGGTGCGGTACGATACCCGTCCTTTTCGCCGTACACAGGCGCGCGCCGTGCGTCAATATTACGAGGTGAAATTCAATAAAGGTTTGCAGATGTCAGAGGTACAGTATGCTGACGCAGACTTTGCAAATAAAACCCGATGGATGCTCGAGAATGATGTTATCCGATTTTTCCGCACCGAAGCCTATAACATAGGTGACAGCAGTAAAATCTATTTAACTGCACAAGACTCGGCCGGAAACCGTATTACGGATACGCTCAATGTCTATTTTGCAGAAGTATCCAAAGAAAAAAATATCCGCAAAGCACCCTTTGAGGTCAAAGAATTTCCCACAGGCGGAGCTTTGGTTACTCCGGCTATTCATAAGCTCAAATTTGAATTGGTTTTTAATAAACCCGTTAGCCAATTTTTAATGGATAGCATTGATTATCAAGTCTTTACAAATAAAGATACACTCAAAAAGCAAAAACTTACGCCCGCAGACTACTCTTGGAATCCCAATTTCACGCAACTTACTATCCAAAAAGATTTGGGCAAGAACGTCAAAGAGTTCAAAATGAAAATCGGGAAAAACGCTTTCATTTCCGTAGAGTCTGATACACTGAAAGGCAAAGAAATCAGTTACAAAGAGCGCGACCCTAACGATTTGGCTACCATCAGTGGAGAAGTACGTACCGACTATCCGTACTTTATTGTGCAACTTACCTCCGACAAATTCAGCATAGAGCAAGAGCTATTCAATACGAAGAACTTCAAGTTTGAATATGTTACCCCAGGAGATAAACGCATTCGTATTATCGGAGACCTGAACAACAACGGCAAATGGGATGCGGGCAACCCTTCCCAAAGAATTCTCCCCGAGCCTGTCTATGTTTTTGGTGAAGTCATCAAAGTAAAACCCAAGTGGGACTATGAAGACAACATCATAGACACAAGCAAAGAACAAATTCCTGTACGCGCGCTCAAATAAATTTCCCTTGAACAAATCTTGAACAGCATAGTGTACAGGCTTGAACAAACAGGTATCAACTGCCTTTTTCACGGTTGATACCTGTTTTGCTATACACGACTTGGCATGATTTATTCATCCTTCCGCAATGGTTATTCACGCATCCCACCAAATTTAGAAAGATGAACAGCAAACCTCACATTTGAATAACTCGTTGAATAAGTAAGCTAACTTGCTAATAGCAAAACGGTTAGTGTACATTTTATGATGAACTTCCTATTCAGATAATTAAAATGCAATGAACAGTACGGCAAAAGCAAGAACTATTCAACTAATACATGGCTCAACAATAAACCTCAATTAATTTTTAAAATCAATTAGAATTATTTGTATATGCTTTATATAGTGAACAACGCAAAAAAATGGTTATTACCGCTCGTTTGCATATTAGGATTTCTGCTGCAAGCACAGGCACAAGATGAGTTGGAACTCGCCAACGAATATTATACAAGCGGCGAGTTTGAAAAGGCCTTAACTATTTACTCCAAATTGGTGCGCAATAAGCAGTATGTGTACGAGACACATAAAAACTATTTGGATGCAATGCTGAAATTGCAACAATTGGACGAAGCCGAAAAATATCTGCGCCGGCAAGTGAAAGCCTACCCGACCGAAGGCTTGTTCAATGTGGACTACGGCGTTGTGCTGGGGCTGATGGGGCGGCACGAGGAAGCACAAAAGCACTTTGAATCCTTTATTGCTGCTGTGCGAAAAGATGACAACCTGATTAAGTATGCAGCTCGCTATTTCATCAGTGCCAACCTGTTTGACTACGCCGAGCGACTCTATCTGATTGGACGGAAAAACGGCAATGATAAGTTTATTTATGAGTTGGCGGTGCTTTACTCGCTTTCGGGCAAAATAGATAAAATGATTGAGGAGTATATGGAGTTGCTCACCGAAGGCGAACGGCAATTGGATTACGTACAAAGCGTGTTGCAATCTCGCATTCGAGATGAAGATGCTTTCGCCAAAATGGAGAGCATTCTGATACGCTATTTGCAAAAATACCCCGACCAAATCGTCTATAATGAAATGATGCTTTGGTACTACATCCAACTTAAAGAGTTTGGCAAAGCACTGGTGCAGGCAAAAGCCATTGACCGACGCAAAAAATTAGAAGGCATGGGGCTTTATGACCTCGGCATGATTGCCGTTGAGAACAAAGACTTTCAGAATGCTATTAAAATTTTTGAATATATCATAGAGCGCTACCCCTCCGGCAACCTCTATCCCGTGGCGCGCAGAATGTTGATTAAATCGCGTGAAGAGATAATTAAAAATACCTTTCCCGTTGATATGGTGAAAATCAGACAATTGGTAAATGATTATACCAAAATGCTTACAGAAGTGGGCTTACGGGAGTCTACCGCCGAAGCTGCCCGAAGCATGGCCTTGTTACAGGCATTCTATTTAGACAACAAAGACACTGCCATTAAAGTATTGGAACAGATTGTGGTTTCGCCTGCAATAGCCAATAAACGCGATATTATTGCACAGGCAAAATTGGATTTGGGAGATATTTACCTGCTCAAAGGCGAGCCTTGGGAAAGCACGCTGCTCTATGCCCAAGTTGAAAAAGCCGAAAAAAATACCAACATCGGACAGTTGGCAAAGTTGCGCAATGCCCGCCTCTTCTATTTTAAAGGCGATTTTGAGTTTGCCAAAGAATATCTGGACGTGCTCAAAGAAGCTACCTCGCGTGAAATTGCTAATGATGCCATGCAACTTTCACTGCTGATTGGGGACAATCTGGAACTGGATACAGCCGAAACTACCCTTCGCGAGTTTTCGGCCATTGAACTGCTGGTATTTCAAAACAAATTTGACGAAGCACTTGCCCGATACGATAAAATGCTCCTCACCTACCCTAACCATTCGCTGACCGATGAAATTTATTGGGCGCAGGCCAATATTTATTTGAAACGCGGTCAGTTTGGACAAGCAATAGACTGTCTGAAAAAAATTATTGAAGAATACGGCGATGATATTCTGGCAGATGATGCCTTATTCACAATGGCAAAAATTCAGGAAGAAAACCTGAAAGACAAAACAACGGCTATGCAACTCTATCAGGATGTCCTGATAAAATATAAAGGAAGTATCTATACGGCGGAAGCTCGCCGCCGTTTCCGTACTTTGCGCGGAGATAACGTAAACTAACAATGCTGAGTTTTTGGGAAAAATCATCATTTACCGATTACGACTACGCGGTAGTTGGCGGAGGAATTGTCGGGCTTTCAACCGCCGCAGCGCTGGCAGAAAGCCAACCATACAAGCGCATTTTATTAATTGAACGTGGCGCATTGCCTACGGGAGCAAGCACCAAAAATGCGGGTTTTGCCTGCTTCGGCAGCCTGACCGAACTGCTGGCTGACCTGCAAACCATGTCCGAAGAGGAAATGCTCGCACTGGTAGAGTTGCGATGGAAAGGGCTGCTTCGGCTGCGTCAAAGGCTTGGCGACGAGCGCATCGGCTATGAACCTGTTGGCGGCTATGAACTCATCGGTGAACAGGAGTTGAACAGCCTGCAACACTTGGAGGCTGTTAATTTCATGTTATTCAAACTGTTCAAGCAAGAGATATTCACATTGCACAATGATAAAATTCGCGAGTTCGGCTTTTGTCGGCAGCACAGCAAAGCATTGGTTTTCAATTGTTTAGAAGGAATGTTGCACACAGGGCAAATGGTGAAAAGCCTCTGGCAATATGCAGCGGAGCGCGGAGTACACATTGTAACGGGGTGTGAAGTGCATGAACTGCATGAACAACGGGGAAAAATTGTAATTTCATGCCAAACAATATCGCAAAATATTGATTTTCAGGCTGAAAAAGTGGCCGTTTGCACCAATGCTTTTGCATGCGAATTGCTCGCCGAATTGGATGTGCGCCCCGGCCGCGGACAGGTACTCATTACCGACCCCATCCCGAATTTGCCTTTTCGCGGTGCATTTCACATGGACGAGGGCTACTATTACTTCCGCAACGTAGGCAATCGCGTGCTGTTCGGCGGAGGGCGCAATACCGATTTTGCGGGTGAAACCACCACAAAATTTGAAGTTACACCACTGATTATGAATTTGTTGGAGGAAAAGTTGCGCCGTGTTATCTTGCCCGGTACAGATTTCCGAATTGCCATGCGGTGGGCAGGTATTATGGCATTCGGGCCAAACAAACAGCCGATTGTTCAGCCTCACCCTGCGCTGCCGCAAGTGTTTTTGGGGGTGCGCATGGGTGGCATGGGAGTCGCCATCGGTTCTATGATTGGCAGCAGCCTTGCGGAACAGATGCTTACCTGATGCCGAAATGAGTTTTTATCAAGCGATGTGGAAATGCGATTATCAGGTCGGAATCTATACTTCCTGTAATTTCCCTGTCATATCTTCCATCACCTGCATAGCCTTTTCCACATCGGTGATATTTTCCACAATCAGCACGGGGCCTTTATTGGTTTCTTTCAGTCGGCAGTTTTTGGGGTTGCGTGTGGCATAGCGAATAATCTGCCCAAAAATTTCACCCTGAAAGTAGGATTCCTTATTGAGGAAATAACCTTTGAGCGTACCGCCTTTAAGTGTAATTTTTTCAAACCCCATTTTTTGTGCCAGCCAACGCAGTTGAACGGTACGCAACAAGTCCCATACTGAGCGCGGCATGGGTCCGAAGCGGTCTATCAGCGACTGGCGGAATTGCTCTAACTCCTCTTCGGTTTTAATGCTGTCGGTTTGCGTATAGAGGCGCAGCCGCTCGCTGATGCCCGAAACGTAAGTGTCGGGTATAATGATTTCAAAGTCGGTTTCAATGGTGCAGTCTTTCACGAAATCCTCTTGTTTCAGAGACAGTTCGTGCTCAAACAGCTCGCGAAATTCGGTTGCTTTCAGTTCCTGAATGGCTTCATCCAGAATCTGATGGTACATTTCAAAGCCGATGTCGGTAATGAAGCCGCTTTGCTCTGCCCCCAGCAGGTCGCCTGCGCCGCGAATGTCTAAGTCGCGCATGGCTACTTTGAAGCCATCGCCCAAATCGCTGAATTCTTCCAATACCTGCAAACGCTTGCGCGAATCTGCCGTAAGGCCGCTCATCAGTGGCGTAAGCAGGTAGCAGAAGGCTTTGCGGTTGGAACGTCCGACGCGGCCGCGCATCTGGTGCAGGTCGGAAAGCCCGTAGGTATGTGCCCGATTGATGATGATTGTGTTGGCATTGGGAATGTCCAAGCCGCTTTCTATAATGTTGGTAGAAACCAGCACATCATATTCCCCCTCAATGAACTTCATCATCACGGCTTCTAATTTTTTGCCGTCCATTTGCCCGTGCGCAATGCCAATGCGGGCATCGGGCACAAGCCGCAGGATGATATTGGCAATTTCTTCAATATCGCCGATGCGGTTGTGTACGAAAAACACCTGCCCACCACGTTGCAACTCATAGCTGATTGCATCTCGGATGAGCTCTTCTTTGAACACGTGAATTTCGGTAGTAACAGGCTGGCGATTGGGCGGCGGCGTGTTGATAATGGAAAGGTCGCGCGCGCCCATGAGCGAAAACTGCAACGTGCGCGGAATCGGTGTTGCCGAAAGTGTGAGCACATCCACATTAACACGCATTTCTTTAAGGCGGTCTTTGGTTTTTACACCGAACTTTTGCTCTTCATCTATAATCAGCAAGCCCAAATCTTTGAACCTGACATCTTGGCTCACAATGCGGTGCGTACCAATCAGAATGTCAATTTTGCCTTCGGCAAGGTTTTGCAGGGTTGTCTTAATTTCTTTGGCAGATTTAAAGCGGTTGATGTATTCCACGCGCACAGGGAAATTTTTCAGGCGTTCGCTGAAAGTTTTGTAGTGCTGCATGGCCAGCACGGTTGTTGGCACTAATACGGCAACCTGTTTGCCGTCAGTAGTAGCTTTAAAGGCTGCACGAATGGCAACCTCGGTTTTGCCGAAGCCCACATCGCCGCAAACGAGCCTGTCCATCGGGTAGGGTTGTTCCATGTCTGCCTTAACAGCGGCGGCGGCTTTTGCTTGGTCGGGTGTGTCCTCATACAGAAATGAGGTTTCCAGCTCAATTTGCAAATAATTGTCTTTGGAAAAAGCAAACCCCGGTGCGGCCTTGCGCTTAGCATAGAGTTTTATCAACTCCTTGGCGATGTCGCGAACTTTCTTTTTGACATTCTTCTTTTTGTTTTCCCACTCCGGCGAGCCGAGTTTACTCAACGGAGGAGTAGCACCATCTTTGCCGGTATATTTGGCAATTTTGTGCAGAGAGTGAATGGAAATGTACAAAATATCGTCGTCCCGATAGACCAATCGGATGGATTCCTGTACTTTTCCGTTGGACTCTACCTTTTCCAAGCCTGCAAAACGCCCCACACCGTAGTCTACGTGGGTTACGTAGTCGCCGATTTGGAGCGATTTCAACTCGCGGATGGTCATTGCCTGCGACTTGGAGAAGCGTTCCTTTGCTTTGTAGCGGTGAAAACGCTCAAACAACTGATGGTCGGTATAGCAGGCTATTTGCAGCAGTTCATCACAAAAGCCTTCGCGCATTGCCAAATGCAGCGTTTGGAAACGCAACTGCGGGTCTATTTCCTCAAAAATAGTACGAAGCCGCTCCAATTGCCGATGCTGCTCTGCCACCAGCACGTTGGTAATACCACGCAACTGATTTTCGTCTAAGTGTTTGGCAATCAGTGTGAAATCTTTATTAAATGAGGGTTGCGGTTTACTGCTGAATTCTATGGCTTTGTGCTTGCTTATAAATCGTTTACCAAATTCCAACACAGTAAAAGACCGAAGAGCTTCTTCAAAACTCTCTGCAGTTTCAAAAAGGTCAGCGGGTTTGGCAACCAGTCGGATGTCGCTGCCTGATACTATTTCGGCAAAATCTTGCGTGGCTTTATCAAAATATTTGCGCAGTGTTTCCAGCGTCAGAGCTAAGTCCTTGACCCAGATACGCGTATTTTTCGGAATAAACTTCAGGAACGGCTCCCGTGTTTCGTGCAAAAGTTTGGTTTGCACGTTGGGGATGAGCGAAATGGACTGTACCTGCGCCACGGAAAGCTGTGTAACGGGGTCAAAAGTACGGATGCTTTCCACCTCGTCGCCAAAGAGTTCAATGCGGTAGGGCAGGTCGCCGGCATAGCTGAATACGTCTATGATACCGCCGCGAACGGCAAACTGTCCGGGTTCATAGACAAAATCTGTGCGCTCAAAATCGTAGCTGTGCAGCAGTTCGGCAACAAATTCGCCGTTGATTTTTTCCCCGACTTTGACCAGAAAAGTATGCTCTACGAGCGAGCGCTTGTTGATGACTTTTTCGGTCATTGCTTCGGGGTAACTCACAATGATTTCCCCTTGCAGGTAGTTTTTAGTCTGGTTGATGCGATTCAGTACCTCTGCCCGCTGTAAAATATTTGCGTTATCAACTTCCTGAAACTGATAAGGCCGCTTGTAGGACGTAGGAAAAAATAATATTTCCTGCCCGGAGCGCAACTGGTCTTTCAGCAGGTTTTGAAGGTCATTAAAAAAGTAGTAGGCTTCTTCCTTATCGTGCAGCAAAAACAATTGCGGCTGCGGATTGATTTTATAGAGTGTGGCAGCAATAACCGCGTCCTGACTGCCCGTAAGGCTGCGCAGTGGTATAATTCCCGTGCCCATCTGATTAATCTGATGGGCGATATTTTGAATAAACGCATCATTGGCATATAGCCCCAACAACTCTTGTGCAGTCATAGGGCAAAGTTAGGAAAGATTGGGTAGATAGATAGGAACTCTCAATCTTACAGATGCCGGCAATCAATGTTAAATAATCCAAAATCGGTTAGTAATCACCCGTAAGCGGATGCTTTTTGCCTATTTTTGATGCTGTCTTAAATTTAATTTTAGCGATGAATCGCAAAACTGTTTTCTTTTTACTGTTCGGAGCAGCACTTGCAGCCTGCCAAAATGCTGCTGAAAATACACATGCAGAAGTAACGGTTATTGAAGGAACAATTGCCAATCCGCAACCCGGTAAAATGGTTTATCTGAGCAGGCAAGGGTTAGAAAAAGCTGTTCCCATAGATTCGGTCAAGCCCGATGATAACGGTAAGTTTCGCATAGAAGTAAAAGTAGAATTTCCCGGTTTCTATTCGCTGAATGTGTACAATACACAATTCGGAGATTTGGTAATTACGCAACCTGCTACAATAAAGGTAGAAGCGGCCGGGCAAACCAATGGCATATTTAAAGTAAGTGGCTCGCCCGACACCGACTATTTGCTGCGTTTTTACGGGTTGGAGCAATCTTTCCGCAGAAAGACCGACAGTGTGCAGGCTCTGGCAGTAAACGGGCAATTGACGCAAGAGCAACTGATGGAAGCCTATCAGTTGATTTCTGCCGATGCTATTGGCAAAGCCAAGCAAATGATAGAACAAAATCCTTCTTCCATTGTGTCTATTGTGGTGGCAGGTGCTCTCGATGCCGATAAGGAGATAGCTTTTTTGCAGCAAATCCATCAAAAACTTGCACAGGCGCATCCTACTTCGGAGTATGTAGCTGATTTCGGCAAGCGACTAGAACAAATCAGCAAAACCGCTGTTGGGCAACCCGCCCCCGAAATTGCACTGAATGACCCCGAAGGAAAAGAAATCAGGCTCTCTTCGCTGCGCGGCAAATACGTACTTATTGACTTCTGGGCTTCGTGGTGCGGCCCTTGCCGCCGCGAAAACCCGAACGTAGTGCGCATGTACAACAGGTTCAAAGGAAAAGATTTTGAAATATTCGGTGTTTCGTTGGATAAGGAAAGAGACCAGTGGCTCAAAGCCATCAAAGACGACGGGCTGACTTGGACTCATGTTTCCGACCTGAAATTCTGGCAATCATCCGTTGTGCCGCTTTATCGCATTCAGAGTATCCCTATGACGGTGCTGTTAGACAAAAACGGCATCATCATAGATAAAAACCTCCGTGGGCAGGCATTGGAAGACCGCCTTACCGAATTACTAAAATAAAATTGCTGATGATTATATTTGTGAAGTGCCGCTATAGAGGAGGCACTTCATTTTTTTGAATGATTCCATGACAGTATCTAAATCTGCTATCCTCGTAACCGGCGGATGTGGCTACATAGGCTCGCACACAGTTATTGCACTATTGCAACAAGGCAAATATGAGGTTATCTCATGCGATAACTTCGTAAACTCACGTCCGGAAACGCTCAATCGCATTGCAAAAATTACGGGCATGCAGGTGCGCAACTATCCCATTGACCTTTGCGATAAAGCCGCAACAGTAACTATTTTTGATGAAAATCCTCATATTCAGGGGGTTATTCACTTTGCTGCACTAAAATCCGTTCCCGAATCGGTGGAACAACCACTGCGCTACTACCGCAACAACCTTGTTTCGCTGATTAACCTGCTGGAAATATGTCAGAAAAGAAATGTCAATCATTTTATCTTTTCTTCTTCCTGCTCGGTTTACGGCAATGCCGATGAACTGCCCGTTCATGAGGCTACGCCATTCAAAAAAGCGGAATCGCCGTATGCCAATACCAAGCAAATGGGCGAAGAAATTGTACAAAACACGGCTAAGATAAGCTCTATCAAAGCTATTTCCTTACGCTATTTCAATCCCGTAGGTGCGCACGAATCAGGGCTAATTGGCGAGGATGCGCTGCAAACAATGCTCAACCTCGTACCGATTATTACACAAACTGCCGCGGGGCTTCGTTCGGAGCTCGTTGTGGCGGGCAATACCTACCCCACCCGCGATGGTACTTGTATCCGCGACTATATACACGTTACAGATGTTGCCGAAGCACACATTGCGGCGTTGGAATATCTTTTCCGACAAGAGGATTCGCTGCATTATTACGATGTTTTCAATCTGGGAACAGGGCAAGGCGTAACCGTACTGGAAGCTGTTCACGCCTTTGAACAAGCAGCGCAAATGAAACTCAACTACCGCATAGGCCCCCCTCGCGCCGGGGATGTGGCAGCCATTTATTCCGACACCCGCAAAACAGCCACTGTTTTAGGATGGCAGCCGCGCTTTGGCATCAATGAAATGATGGCCTCGGCATGGAAATGGCAACAGGAGTTGTTGAAAGGACAATAGTGCAAAACGCGATATACTGTCAATCACTCAACTGCTGTATCGCGTAAGCATGTAGGTTGCGCAGCTCACCCCTTCCAAAACCGCAGCAGCAGCACTTCTACCAACAAAAAGGCAAGAGCTGCCATAATGAAGTAGCGCCAAAGCGGTTTATTCAGGTTCATAGCATTGAATGTGCTTGCAAATTCACGGGTGCTGACTTCGTCCAGCACCTGTACATTTTTTCGGCCTGCAAATATTCGCTTCAGGTCGTCGGCTTTGTAGGTTTTGAATTGCGACTCTGCCTTGTCATAATTCAGGGCAAGAGCTGTTACGACATTGTCGTTTTTGCGTTGCACTAAGTTGTAGTTGCCCGCAGGCAGTTCTGTTTTAGGCAGTTCAATAATGAGTTGGTTATCGGCAAAGCGCTGTAGGGGAATTAGCTCGCGGTCAGTGGCAGTATTGTCGGCGGGTACGAGCTTGAGCACATCGTTGCGCGAAAAATTCTGCCCCTCCGTCAAAGGCAGGGCAATCAGCGGCTCGGCAAAAGAATAGGCCAGCCGTTCGGTGCCACGCTTGCTCGCCAGTGCAATTTTGTACATAATCGGTACAAAAAGCGCATTTTGCGGCAATCCGGTAAAAGTTGAATCCAACGGTGCAGCAAAAAGGAAAACTCTGCTGTTCAGCAGTTCAAACGATGAGAGATAGGGTTGCCCATTGCGCAAACTCAACAGGTCTCTGCCTGCCCCACTCCACGACAGATTTACTTTGGCTTCGGGCATTGCCATGCGAGCAGCTTCGCCTTGTTCGGTCATTTTTTCAAAAATGCCTTTAAAAAAAGGCTCTTGCAAGTCGGGCGCATTTATCGACAGTTTCAAAGTCGCCGCAGAAAGTGCATCGGGAATAAAAACAGTGCGGATACCTAACAAATCCGAATAGGCTTGCGGGTCAAACACCTGCCCGGGAAATACCGCCAGTGCCCCGCCACGCACCAGAAAGTTGCGCAAAGCTGTTTGTAAACCTATGTCTATGGTTTTCAAACCTTGCAAAACCACCACGTTGGCGGTATTGATGCGGTCATAATCCAAATTGCCGACGCTTACCGATTCGACTTTGAAAAACGCCTCATTAGCATAAACATCGGGTATGTAGGTCGGGCTTTTACCTTCTACGATGTGTAAAATATTGATTTGAGGGGCTACATTCAGCGTGAAGTAGTAATTATTATCAAAAACAACGGGTGTGTCATCTACCGCCACCCAACAAGGCTTCTGCCCGGCAGAAGTTACGGCAAAGTTAAGTTTGAGTTCGCTCGTTTCATCGGCCTGAAGGCTGACAGTTCCCCCCGATACCTGCTTGCCTTCAATAAACAGGCGCACCAACCGTTCGGTAGCCGGTTCTGTACCGAAATGGCGCATGCGTATGCTGAGCGTGTTGGTTTCGTTCACGCGCACGAAGGGATTTTCCAGCCATATCGAATCAATGTACACATTGGAAACGTCATTGGCCTCTTGCGGCAGCAGGTAAAAGCGATTTACACTGTCTAATGCGGTGGCTAATTTTTCCAAATCGCTGCCGGGCATTTGCTGAAAGTCGGTCAGCCAGAAAATATGGTGGCTGCCGCTGCCTGCTACATTGGCAAGAATGCTTTTTTGCCGTTCATACACGCTCTCCAAAGTTCTGCCTGCATTGCTGTAATCGGTTTTTAAAATCAAATCATTGGCTTTGGCAGGCTCAAAAAGGAAATTCAGGTCGCTTTCAAAACTGTTGTTCAATACCGAAAACCGCGCATTTTGCGGAAAGCCTTTGACAATTTGTAATGCCAAATCTACCGAACGGTCAAGCAGCTTTTTACCATCGCGCTCATTTTGCATGCTAAATGAGTTGTCAATGTAAATGGCGACCTGATTGCCTGCCACAGGCAGGTTGTCTGCCCGATGATAGGGGATGAAAGGTTGCGCAAAAGCCCCTACTAATGCGGCTACGAATAAACAACGCATCAGCAACACCAGCAGGTTTTTCAGCCGATTGCGCGCATTGGCAACCGATTTGACTTCACGCAAAAACGCCACATTGGTAAAATAAATCACCTTAGGACGCTGAAAATTGAACAAGTGTATAATAATAGGCACGGAAACAAGTACTAATGCCCATAGAAACGACGGATACAAGAAACTCATAGCTGCAAAGTACGATAAAAAACCTACACTTCAAGGTATCAGAAGCGGGGTAGTAAAATGCGGAACGTTGTGCCCTCGTTGGGCACTGATGAGAGTATAAAAATGTTGCCTTTGTGGTAGTCTTTCACAATGCGTTTGGCTAAGGTAAGCCCCAAGCCCCAACCTCGTTTTTTGGTGGTATAACCAGGTTTGAAAATTTGCTTCCACAGCGATTTTGGGATACCTTTCCCTGTGTCGGAGATGTCAATTTGCACCTGTTTACTGTCGCGGGTGTAGCTGAGCGAAATGTTGATTTTGCCTATGCCGCCCATTGCATCCACCGCATTTTTGCAGATATTTTCAATAACCCATTCAAACAAACTGCGATTGAGCGGCGCACCCAAAGCCATTCCTTCCAGATTTTTAACAGAAATCTGCACTTTGGTAGAAATACGCTTTTGTAGGTAGTCTATGTTGTCTTTGACCAACTGTTCCACGTTTTCAAATTTGAGAACCGGCGGCGAGCCGATGCTTGAAAAACGCGCTGTAATCATTTCCAGCCTTAACACGTCTTTTTCTATCTCACCGATGATACTTTCATCCAGCGATTCATCGGCTTTGAAATACTCCATCCAAGCCATGAGCGAGGAAATGGGAGTTCCTAACTGATGCGCTGTTTCTTTAGCAAGCCCTACCCATACTTTGTTCTGTTCGGCTTTGCGCGAAGCATTGAACAGCACATATACAATGCCGAAAAACAGGCTGATAATCAGCAGTTCTACGTAAGGATAGTACTTCAACTGCACTACCAAATCGGAGTTTTTGTAGTAAATTAAGTTTTTTAGGCCGGGGGCAGGCTCTACCACAATGGGTGGGTGTGCTGCTTTCATTTCGGCAAGTTCGGCGGCCAAGTAGGCCAACGAGTCTTTTGCTTTGGGAATCCTTATGTTGCGATGTCCTAATACCTTATCTTTTTCATCGGTCAGAATTACCGGATAAGTATAGTTGGCATCAATTACTTCTATTAGCGTATTGATATTTTCCCCTGCTTCAACGGTAGCGATGTATTCCTGTACTTTGGCAAAAATAGAGGTCTGCTGCTCTTCCTGTGCCAAAATACGGCTTACCAGCGAGTTGGTGTAGATGATAGAACCGACACCAATCACCATAGCCATCATCAAAACAATAATACTGGAAGTTGTGCGGTTTTCTTGAAGGTTTATCATAGGCGCGACTATTGGCCTTTTGTGTAAAATATTTTTCCGACGCGGTTGTTGTGCTCCGGCAAACTGTTGAATTCTAAGGTATGAAAAACGGAAATATCGAATAGGTAGAGGGGGGAAAGCATTATTTCTTTACTCTAAATCACTCAGCTTGCTGATATAAATAGCATCTTCTGAATGCTTCAAAGTATTGCCGAAATTTTCAAACCTTTGCTTCCATCGAATGCCTTGTTCCATATTGCCGTAGAATTTGGATGAATAATTATGCTATTGACTTGCTTCATCAGTTGCATACATGATTTTGCGGTACGCCTTGCGCAATACAATTTCTACCTGCTCATCAAAAGTTACGAAGGTGGTATCTATCTCAATAGCATCTTCGGCTTTGCGCAGCGGACTTTCTGCACGGGTAGTGTCTATCAGGTCGCGCTTTTGAAGGTTTGCTATCACTTCTTTGAGGCTGACCAACTGTTCTTTTGCCAGTAACTCAGCCTGACGCCGGCGTGCCCGCTCGTAAATGTCGGCCGTGAGGAACAGTTTGAGTTCTGCCTGCGGAAATACGACCGTGCCAATGTCGCGACCGTCCATCACGATGCCTTTCTTTTTACCCATTTTCTGCTGCTGGGCAACCAAAAAGCGCCTTACCTGCGAAATTTTACTCACGTCACTCACCCTATCGGAAATGAACATGCTGCGGATTTCTTCTTCCACATTCAGGCCGTTGAGGTAAGTTTCGCTGACACCGTCGGTTCTGCCGGGCGGTATGCGGAATTCTATTTCAATATTATTAAGCGCACGGCTAATTTCGCGTTCGTTATCAAGGCTGACGTAGTGCTGTATGAAATACAGGGTAACGGCGCGGTACATGGCGCCGCTGTCTATATAATTATATCCCAAAGCTGCCGCAACAGCTTTTGCGGTAGAACTTTTTCCGCAGGCGGAATACCCGTCTATGGCAATTATGATTTTGTTCATCCGAATACGGAAAGGAGGGTTAAAAAATGAATTAGGCAAAACAAATTACAATTTTAGGCTACATTAAACAAAATCCTATCAAATTGATTTAATTTCTGGTACAAAAAAGCAGGCATGAAACAACTCCTACCCTCAGTGCTGATAGCTATTCTGTTTTTTTATTGCGTTTTTATCGGTGATTTACAGGCACAATGGCGCACCAATGGCATAGGTGCAAGGGCAGCAGGTATGGCCAATGCAGCCGTTACATTACAAGACGAGTGGGCAACATTTAACAACATTGGCGGGCTGGCATGGAATAAACAGACTTCGCTTCTTTCCGCTTATGACAATCGCTTTCAGGCGGCAGGCTTCCACACGGTAGCTACGGGTATTGCCGCTCATGTGTATGGCGTTGCATGGGCTTCGGCTACCTTTTCGCGCTTCGGCGATAATTTATTCAACGAAACGATTGGCGCGCTGGGAATCAGCCATAAAATTGCCAATTACAGCCTTGGGCTGCGTGCAAACTATGTACAAATCAACATGGAAGGATTGGGGCTGCGCAACCTGTTTGCCTTTGAGTTGGGCGGCGTAGGGCAACTGACGCGGCAACTGTGGATAGGCGCACATATTTTCAATTTTACGCAGGCGCGCTTAGCCGATTTTCAGGATGAACGGCTGCCAACCGTGATGAAAGCTGGGCTTTCGTATCGCCCCAACGAGCGGCTGATGATTAATGCGGAAGGAGAAAAAGATGCAGAAATGCCCGCACGGGCAAAGGTTGGTGTAGAGTATCGCCTCATAGACAAACTGGCAATACGCACAGGCATTGCCGCACAGCCTAATACAGGCTCGTTTGGGTTGAGTTTGTATTTTAGGCAATTGGAAGCGGGCTATGCGGTTTCCACACATCCGCAATTGTTACCTTCGCATCATGTGGCGCTGCGTTACTATCTTTCAAAACAGAAACCTGTCAAAAAAGCATGGGACGAATGAAAAAAACCTTACTTACAGGGCTGTTGCTTCTGCTTGGCTGGGCTGCATCGGCACAGCAAAAACGCTTTCAATCGGAAGTGGACTTAGACCAGTTTATTCAGTCCCTTTTTGCCGTGCAGGATGAGGACATCAACTACGAAGATGCTTATGAGTCCCTCTACTTGCTCTACACCAATCCATTAGACCTGAACAGGGCTAACTATGAACAGTTGGCCGACCTGTATATACTTTCCCAATACCAAATCAGGCAATTTCTGGACTATCGCCAACGCAACGGTGAGTTGCTCAGCATCTACGAACTGCAAGCCATTGAAGGTTTTGATTTAGAAACCATTCAGAAAGTTCTGCCTTTTGTGGTGGTAGGCGAAAGCACATTTGCAGCCGACACACGCACGCTTTTGCAACGCATTCTGAGTGAAGAAAACAACTACTTACTTATCCGCCAATCGCGGGTGTTGGAAGAGCAGCGCGGATTTCGTCCGTTAGGGGTGGGCGATACGCTGCGCTCTGGACTGACACAAACACGCTATACCGGCTCTCCCGATAAAATTTATATGCGATTCCGCGTCAGCCACCTGCGTGATTTCAGCATTGGCTTTACAGCCGAAAAAGATGCCGGCGAACCCATTGTATGGAATCCCTCGCGCCGTCAGTTTGGAATGGATTTTTGGTCAGCTCATGCGGCGGTATATAACCACGGGCGGCTGAAAGCCCTCGTGCTGGGCGACTACCTCATTCAGGCCGGGCAGGGAATGCTGCTTGCCGCGGGCTTTACCATTGGCAAAGGGGCTGAAACGGTTGCTACCATTCGCCGCAGCAACACAGGCATTCGGCCTTATACAAGTGTAATTGAAAACGGTTTTTTCCGCGGGACTGCCGCTACTGTCCATTTCGGGAAGGTAGATGTAACGCCGTTTATCTCTTTTGCACGACGTTCGGCCAATGTGAACTTTGCTGCTGCCGATACTATGAGCGATGTGGATATTATTGGCGAGGCGTTTATCAACAGCATTATTCCGACGGGCTTCCACCGCACCGAGCGCGAAATCAATGGTAAAAATGCTATTCGCGAAGTTACCGGCGGCATTACGGCCACCTACCGCTCATCTGACGGCAATTTAGAGGCAGGTGGAACGGCTATGATGACCCATTTCAGCGTTCCCATTCGTCCGGTGGACAGAATTTATAACCGATTTGAGTTTAATGGTAGTCAGAATCACAACATCGGCGGCTTTTTCAGCTACAACTACCGCAATTTCAATTTCTTTGGTGAAGCCGCACGCTCGGCAAGCGGAGGTATAGGTGCTCTGGCAGGCTTTGTAAGCAGCCTTTCGGCAAAGGTAGATATGTCTATGCTTTACCGCCGCTATGACCGCAATTTTCATTCATTCTACGGCCGGTCGTTCAGCGAAGGCACGCGCCCGATTAACGAGCATGGCACTTACTGGGGCATTAAAATTAAGCCAACACTGCGTTGGACAATTGCCGCCTACTACGATGGTTTTCGTTTCCCATGGCTTCGTTTTCTGGTAGATGCCCCCTCTACAGGCAATGAGTGGTTAGTGCGCTTAACACATCAGCCGAACCGTAAAGTAGCGATTTACGCACAATTGCGTCAGGAAACCAAAGGTCGCAACCTGCGCGACAATACCACCATGATGGACGTGGTAGTGCCATCGGTGCGCCGCAATTTCCAACTCAACGCCGACTTTAAAGCAGAACAAGTTATAACTACACGCAGCCGTATTCAGTGGAGCAGTTTCCAACAGGAAGGCGGCAAAATGACGCAAGGGCTGGTCATTGCACAGGATATTGTTCTGGATTTCAAATTAGTGAAAATCAGTAGCCGCTTTGCTTTGTTTGATACCGATGATTTTGAAAACCGCCAATATATTTTTGAAAAAGATGTGCTGTATTCATTCAGTATTCCAGCATACAACGGGCGTGGCTTTCGTAACTATTACATGGCCCAATTCAATATCGGTCGGAAAACAGACCTGTGGCTGCGCTATGCCTTCACCGAATTGCGGAGTCAGAATGTTTTTGGCTCAGGTTTAGACCGTATAGAAGGCAATCGCCGCAGCGAATTTAAAGTGCAACTGAGAAGGGTTTTTTAGTAGAGACACAGCGTGTTTTAATGTAAGGACACGGCGCACCGCGCCCTACATGTTTTTTACCACATTATGCCCCAACCAGTGCGCCATAGGCTGCTGCATCAATCAGGTTTTCTTTGCCGCCGCCTGTCGGACGAATTTTTACAATCCAGCCATTGCCGTAGGGGTCGTTATTTACTTGTTCGGGGTTGCTGTTCAGGCTTTCGTTTACTTCCAGCACTTCGCCGTCTACGGGCATAAACAAATCGGAAGTAGTTTTTACAGCTTCTACCGTGCCGAATACATCGCCTGCTTTTACTTCTGAACCAACTGTATTGACATCTACATAAACAATGTCACCTAATTCGCCTTGTGCAAAGTCGGTGATGCCGACAACGGCAATATCACCCTCATAGCGAATCCATTCGTGGTCTTTGGTGTAGTGGAGGTCTTGTGGGATATTCATGGGAGGCTAAAATAGTTTTTGATGGTAGCAAAAATATAGATTTATTCCCATCAAAACGCCGCATCAGGATAAAACACAGGCAACTGCAATACTTTCCGCCGCAAAACCTAACTTTGCCTTTCTGAAATTAGATTATACGAATGACAATCACACAGTTAGAAGATTTGAAGGCGCGTATATCGGCCTTAAGGAGGTATCTTTGACTACGACGGCAAATGCAAAGAAATAGCCGAATTGGAGGCTAAAACCACTGCCGCCGACTTTTGGGACGACCCACAGGCTGCTCAGCAAATTATGAAGGAAATCCGGCAGCGCAAAAACTGGACAAACGACTTTGAGCAAGCACAAAAAGCAGTGGATGACTTAGACGTACTTTATGAGTTTTACACTGCCGGAGAAGTAGGCGAAAAAGAAATTCTGGCAGAAAGAGATAAAACCGAAAAAATTGTAGCTGCGTTGGAGCTGAAAAAAATGTTGAACAAAGAAGAAGACCAACTCAGCGCCATTCTGGAAATCAATCCCGGCGCAGGCGGCACCGAAAGCCAAGATTGGGCCGAAATGCTGATGCGCATGTACATTATGTGGGGCGAAAAACACGGCTACAAAGTTTCGGAACTCAACTATCAGCCCGGAGAAGGCGCAGGTATTAAGTCTGCCACGCTGGAAATAGACGGCCCCTTTGCTTATGGTTATTTGCAGGCCGAGATAGGTGTACACCGTTTGGTGCGCATTTCGCCTTTTGATTCTAACGCCCGCCGCCACACCTCTTTCGCATCAGTATATGCCTACCCGATTGTTGATGACACCATTCAGATTGAAATCAACCCGGCGGACATTACTTGGGAGACTTTTCGCGCGGGCGGTAAGGGCGGGCAAAACGTAAACAAGGTAGAAACAGCAGTTCGGTTGCGCCATATCCCCTCAGGGCTGATTATTGAGTGTCAGCAGGAGCGCTCGCAAATTCAGAACAAAGAGAAAGCGCTGAAAATGCTCAAATCGCGCCTCTATCAGTTGGAGCTTGAAAAGCGCAATGAAGCCCGCGCCCGGATAGAAAATACGAAGAAACGCATAGATTTTGGTTCGCAAATCCGCAACTATGTGTTCCATCCTTACAAGTTGGTCAAAGATTTGCGCACCGGCACAGAAACCTCTGATGTACAAAGTGTTATGGATGGTGAAATTGACGAATTTATCAAAGCGTTTCTAATGCAGAACTGATATGATAGAGTCGGTTTTCAAAAGCAAGACCACCGGTTTTGAGTGGACGAGCCTGATAGCCCCTTCGCTGCGCGAACTTTCACAAGTTGCCGTACAGTACGATTTGCACCCTACTTCGGTGCAGGATTGCTTAGAACCTGAACACTTGCCCAAATATGAGAAAATTGGCGACGTGTCGTTTATTATCTTGCGGATGTTTGACGAAAACTCCACCCCCCAGAGCGATACCGTGCGCAAGATGACCAATAAACTTGCCTTTTTCATCGGTGATAACTTTCTAGTCTCTATCCATCGCCACGACCACGAAAACCTGAAAGTCATCCGCAACAAATGGCGCGTTTATCATAAAAATGAAACTGACTTGAGTTTTATGATTATGTTGGATGTGTATGCCTCTGTAGTGCATACTTATGAGCCGCCGCTTAATGCAGCAGCCGAAGATTTAGACCGATATGAAGGACTGATTTTCAGCGACAATGCTCCTGCGTCCATTATTGAAAAACTATATTTGTTTCGCCGACGCGCATCGGTGATGAAGAACATGCTTATGTCGGTTAATGATATTTTGAACAAAACAGGGCTGGCATATGCAGACAAATCACCCTATTTGCAAGATGTAATAGACAGTGCGTCGCGC
Source organism: uncultured Cytophagales bacterium (assembly GCA_938039675.1). GTDB lineage: Bacteria > Bacteroidota > Bacteroidia > Cytophagales > Thermoflexibacteraceae > Rhodoflexus. Next base: position 35,826 of record CALHUI010000002.1, on the reverse strand, counting down.
CTTCACTATCAGGCAAGCCAACTCTACGAAGATGCTAATAACTTGTTGAGTATTCATCTTTCACTAGCCTCGCACCGCACCAATGAGGTAATGCGCATCCTGACCATTTTTTCGGTCTTTTTTATGCCGCTGACCTTTATTGTAGGTGTGTACGGCATGAATTTTAAGTATATGCCTGAACTTGAAATGGAATGGGGCTACGGATTGACCTGGCTATTTATGATTGGCATAGTAATATTGATTTACTTTTGGTTCAGGCGCAAAGGCTGGCTGCGCGACTGACCGATAGGGTATTTGAAATTTCGGAAGTCAAATTCCAAATATACTTATCCGAACTGTTTTGATTTCTGAAAGCATATTTGAAAATCCCAAATCCAAAGATTTGCTGAACAATGAAAAAACTGACCACACTCTTATGTTGCCTGCTGCTGATAGGGCATGCACAGGCACAAAACTTAGCCGATTCGCCTTGGCACATTCAGGCGCAGCAAATTGACCCTAATCGCTACTTTGGCATTACTGTGGCCAACGGCATGATTGGAATTGTTTCCTCACCCAACCCGATGAAGGTAAGCGAAGTAGTACTAAACGGCGCATTCGATACCTATGGGCGCGGGCGCGTGAGCAACATTATGAAGGTTTTTGAGTTTGCCAATATGGATTTGGACATAGACGGTAGAAGGCTTGGCGGCAACAACATCAGCAATTATGCCCAAACATTGGATATGAAGCGGGCAGCCTTCACCACCACGTTTGACTATGCCGACAGGGCAAGCATTACCCACACTGTTATGGCGCTGCGCCATTTGCCCCACACGGCACTCATAGAAGTTACGGTGCAGGCAAAAAAAGACCTTTCGTTTACGGCACACAGCGTGATGCAAGCTCCCGACGTGCTGCGCGAAGTTAAAAACAGCTACCACCTCATCGACCGCCCTCATGCTTTAATTCCGCTGATGACTTCTGTGGCCAAAAGCCCGACGGGCAAGCACACCGTAGCGGCAAGTAACAGTTTTTTGTTTGAAGAACACCGCGGCGAAGAACCGCAACTCATCCACGAGGAATGGGACTACGGGACGCATCGCCTCAAATTCACCAAGCAGTTGAAGGCAGGCGAAAGTTATCGGTTTGCCGTAGTCGGTTCGGTAATTGCCACCGAACACATGGCTGACCCGCACAACGAAGCCGAACGGCTGACCATTTTTGCCGCTTTGGAGAAGCGCGAACGCCTCATTAAACGCCATACCGAAGCATGGGAAAAGCTCTGGCAGAGCGATATTGAAATAGAAGGTAACCTTGCCGTGCAACGGGCAGTGCGTTCGGCACTCTACCATTTGTACAGTTTTGCCCGCGAAGGCACGGCGTACAGCCTCTCGCCGATGGGACTTTCGGGCTTGGGCTATAACGGCCACGTATTTTGGGATACCGAACTGTGGATGTTCCCGCCGCTGCTGATTTTGCAGCCCGAAATTGCCAAGTCCTTGCTGGAATATCGTTTTCAACGATTGGAAGCTGCCAAACAAAACGCCCGCAATCACGGCTATCAAGGGGCGATGTTTCCTTGGGAATCGGACGATACGGGGCAGGAATCTACGCCCGTGTGGGCTTTAACAGGCCCTTTTCAGCACCACATTACGGGCTGCGTGGGTTTTGCTTTCTGGAAATACTATCAGGTAATGCAAGATAAGGTTTGGCTGCGCGAACGCGGCTACCCCGTGCTGAAAGAAGTAGCCGACTTTTGGGCAAGCCGCGCCGAAAAAGGCAGCGATGGCAAGTACCACATCATCAACGTGGTATGTGCAGACGAGTGGGCGGAAAACGTAGATGACAACGCCTTTACCAACGGCATGGCAAAAGAAGTTTTAGGCTATGCCAACGCGGCAGCACGCACGCTGGGGCTGCCTGAAAATCCGAAATGGAAAGAAGTGGCGGATGGCTTGGTCATCCTCAAATTCCCCGACGGCACTACCCGCGAACATGCCTCCTACAACGGCGAACCCATCAAGCAAGCCGACGTGAATTTACTGGCTTATCCGCTCAAACAAATCACCGACCCGGCAACCATTCGCAAAGATTTAGACTACTACTGGAAAGTGCTGGGCGACAACATCCCCGGCAGAAAAGGTGACAGTCCCGCCATGGCACATGCCATTTTCAGTATCCTCAATATTCGTATGGGCGACCCGCAAAAAGGCTATGAGCAGTTTTTGGACAGTTTCCAACCCAATGAAGCGCCGCCCTTTGGCGTACTGGCAGAAACCGCAGGCGGAACGAATCCTTACTTTGCCACAGGTGCAGGCGGCATGTTACAAGTGTTGCTAAACGGCTTCGGCGGCTTAGACATCACCGACCAAGGCATTATCCAACTGAAAACCCGATTGCCTTCGCAAATCAAATCGCTGACCATCAAAGGCGCAGGTAAAGACCGTCGGATATTTTCGGTGAAACAATAGCAAGCAATGTTTAGAATGCTTTACGAAGTATGTGGGTTGCAGCCAATAACTCGGATGAACATCCCCCCCATCGGGGGTGTTTATCCGAATAAATCTGTGTAAACCTGCCCCGGGTGCTTTACAGGCAAAGGCAAAAATTTACCTGTTTACTTATACACATCAACCCAAAAAGCGCTTAGACTTGTGTAACTTTGGCTCAATTTAAGGCGTAAAGAAAAATAGTTGCGCCAAAAGGCTTCATTTTTTGCCTACAGTTACTTGATACTCGTACCGGCTTTTCATATTGGCTTCTTAGAAATCAAATGGGCAGACATTCTTGATATAGCCCTTGTCAGCGTTTTGCTTTTCAGTGTTTACAAGCTGGTAAAAGGAACGGTGGCGTTACGGGTTTTGCTCGGACTATTGATATTATACCTGCTATTTTTGGTGGTTCAAGCTATCCAAATGGAGATTTTGACGCTCATTTTGGACAAATTTATGAGCGTGGGTGTCATTGCTGCACTGATTATCTTCCAGCAGGAAATCCGCAAGTTTTTGCTCATTCTTGGCAAATCGGCCGATATACAGGGGTTGCAATTGCCCGCTATTTTCAAACGGAGGGGACGCAATGAAAACGATTTTGACATTCATGACTTGCTGGAAGCAATGAAAGTTATGGGCGGCACGCATACAGGTGCATTAATTGTGCTTTCCCGAAACGATGAACTCGATACATACTGCGAAACAGGCGATATGATTGATGCCATAATTTCTAAGCGCCTAATTATCTCCATTTTTTCTAAAAACAGTCCGCTGCACGATGGAGCAATGATTATTGTAAATGGACGTATAAAGTCTGCTCGCTGCATTTTGCCTGTAACCGATAATAGAAACGTTCCGCCCAGTATGGGGTTACGCCATAGGGCAGCTATTGGCATGAGTGAGGTAACCGATACACTTGTGTTGGTTGTTTCCGAAGAAACAGGACATGCCTCTGCCGTGCGCAATGGCAAAATACTGCCTGCGCTGAATTTGGTAGAACTGCGACAGCAAATACAACGCTACTTTTATCCGAACGAGGAAGAAGATTGACAAAAATCGGCTACTTTTCAACTGTCGTGTCAATAAAAAACTATTTTTAACATAAAAATTTTCCTTGCCGTCAATAATATGCGCCTTACTTTGGTAATGAGCTTCACGCCTTTGTCGGCAAGGGCTTGCTTTCGCCTTGTCAGGTAGCCTTTATGGCCAAAGAACAGGGTAATACGCTGCTGTTGTCCCTTACATGGTCAGAGGTTATCATCAAGTTGCACACGTTGAGATGCCATTCGTGAAAAAAAAGAAGGCGCACAATTCAAAGAAATAGTATTTTTTTAAGGCGACGCAGTGCTCATAAGAGGTCAGATACGGAAAAAGCGTGCGGAATTTTTAACACATGAGTGGTTTGCAATAGGTTTAAAACAGTCCATACGGCTGAAATGATAGCAGATGCAAATAGTGATAATTTCGCAGGGATACATTTGGGCATGCGGTTGTTTGGCTTGTCCTATCAAGTGAGGTTGTGCATGGTGCCGAAAATTTTTCAGGAAATCATGCACCTCAATAAAGATTTGTATTAATTAGCAAGGGTTAGCATGGCGAAAAGCAGTTTCTTGATATGCTTTTTTTTGCAAACCCTTACTTTTTTTATTTTTTTGCCTTTAAATAGCTCATTATCAAATTGATTACAAATAACTCGCGTTGTTTAAGTTTTGTTCCTTGAACAGGTTTCAGCCCTCTTTGCATTAATTTGCAAAGGGGCTTTTTCTATGTTGCCTGTTATCCGAACGATACTCTACCTGCGGGCAGTAGCTTTGGTGCGTAGTCTGCGCGATTTAGGCCTGTGGCGTTTGCTGTTGTTGCTATCCTTTGTGCTGTGGGCAGCATTTCGGTTGGTAGCTTTGCAAAGCCCTTTGGCTTTATTACTGACAGCGGTAGTCATTATTGTCGGGCTGCATTTCAGCCGAAGCGACCGTTTTTTCCTCCAAACGCTTACCCCACAGTGGGCATGGCTGATGCGTACCGAATATGCCTTGCTTGCCTTGCCGTTTTTTATCGGAATGATTACGTGGGCATACTGGCAAGGGATACTTGTCTGGCTGGTGGTATGGTGGCTGTTGCCCGATACACAAATGCCTGCCATGCGCAACACAGGAAGTTTGCATCTGTTTAACCGTTTGCCTGCCGACATGTACGAGTGGAAAGCCGGCTTGCGCAAAAACGGGTGGATTTTACTGGCCGTATGGGTACTGGCGGTTTTTTTCTATCGGGCAGTGGTGGTACAAGTTGCTTTACTGCTGTTGTACTTGCTCATAATAGGTTCATGCTATGTTTTCTGTGAACCGCGAGTGTGGTTAGATATGCAAGGCGCGGCGCAATCGCAGGTTTTTTTATGGCACAAAGTTCAAAAGGCTTGTTTGGCTGCTGCTATCGGGGCACTGCCTTTTTATTTGCTGATTGCTATTTTCCACTGGCCGCGGGCATGGCTGACACTGCTGCTCTTACTTGTTGCCTGTGTCTATATCAGCTACGCCATTTTTTTGAAATATGCGCTGTATGCCGAAGGGAGGTCTTTAGAGTCGTTTATGTTGCATCATCTTATCTTTGTTGGCAGTTGTGTGGTGCCTGTATTTGTACCTGTGGCGGCTTTCTTCTGGTGGAGCAACTACCAAAAAGCCCGCCGAAACTTATCTGACTTGTTCAACCATGCGTAAAGTAGTTGTATTTCTGATATTCGTTGCCTGCTTGCTGTACTTGGGTTGGTATTATATCGGGCAAAAAATAGGCAATCTGCCGGCAGTGAGTTTAGTGCCTGCCGATGCGGTATTTGTCATAGAAACCGACGAACCGATAGAAAGTTGGCGCACAATCAGCCGAAGTGCTATTTGGCAGCACTTGCGCAAGCAGCCCTACTTTGGTGCGCTGACCGAAGGCACTAATGCGCTGGACTCTGTGATTGAGCAAAACAGCGAGTTGTTCAAACTGCTGGGTTCAAGAAATGTACTGGTTTCGGCACATGTTTATAAACCTTCGGACTACGACTTTCTGTTTGTGGTAGACCTCGAGAGTGCCGCAAGGCTCACCTTTTTGCAGGAATATCTGGTGGCACTGCCTTTTTCGGGGTTCAACCTTGCCAAACGCGACTTTGACGGCACTGTCATCTACGAATTTCGGAACAGAAAATCGGGCGCGCAGGTTTCGGCGGCCTTTGTGGAAAACCTGATGGTTTGTTCTTTTCAGGGCAAATTGGTAGAAAATGCACTTTTGCAGCGAACCAATCCGCAGTTGGTACAAAACCCCAAATTTGTGCAGGTAAGCAAAAAAACGTCAAATAGCGGCCTGTTCAAGTTGTTTTTCAATTATGCATACTTAGACGATTACTTTCGCTGCTACATGCCTCCCAATGATTTTATTAATGGCATCAGCAAAGAGTTGGCATTTACGGGCGGCAATTTTTACACAGAGAATGACCGATGGCTGCGCATCAGTGGGCTGACCAATTTGCCCGATTCGGTACATTCCTACTACCGTGCCCTGTTGCAGGCCGGGCAAGGGCGTATGTCTGTACACGAAGTACTGCCACAGCGCACCGCCAACTATCTCACGCTCACCTGTAAAGATTTTTCCGTTTTCTATAATTCGTTTGAAGAAAAATACAAAGAAGACGCTGCCGCATGGAGCGATTATCAGCGCAACATACAGCAGATAGAGCGCTTTTTGAAATTGGATTTCCGCGAAAGTTTCATCAACTGGATTGGCGAGGAGGTAGCCATTGTTCAGTTACAACCCGAAAGCAGCCGAGGCGAAAAAGACTATGCCGTATTTATCAAAGCCAAAGATAAAACCATCGGGCGCGAGAAATTGAACTTTGTAGGCGAGCAAATCTACAAGCGAACCCCCATGAAATTCATTGAAACTGAACACAAGGGCTATCCCATTAAGTACCTGACCATCAAATTTTTCTTCCGTTTGTTTCTGGAAAAGTTGTTTAAAAAATTGGAGCGCCCCTACTTCACCTATATCGGCGATTATGTGGTTTTCAGCAACCACCCGCAAACCTTAAAAAACATCATAGACGACTACGAGGCAGGCCGCACACTGGCAGCACAACAGGGCTTCAGCGAACTGATAGAGCAGACATCGCGTGCAGGCAGCATTTTTATGTACATGCAAATGCCTGCCATGTTCCCTGCTATGCGCTCCATGGTTTCTCCTGCTACTTGGTTAAGCATGAATGCAAACAAGGCGTATATTAACTGCTTTGAACATGTGAGCTTGCAACTGATTGGCGACAATGAGGTATTTGATACACAGTTGCTGGTGCGGTTTGATGCTGCGGCAAGAGAGATTGTGCCCGTTGTCGTTCGGGCAAATCCGGAGCAAGACTCGGCAGCCGTTACCAAATCAACAGACGAAATAATCATTGGGGATATCAACGCCAAAGTGCAGACCGAATACTACGCTGACGGCACAAAGAAACGCGAAGTAGAAACCCGCGACGGTTTTAAACACGGAGACTACCGCGAATATCACCCTAACGGCAGAATCAGAGTGCGCGGACGCTACCGCAACGACAAAGCCGACGGCACTTGGCGCTATTACAACACCGACGGTCGCGAAATTGACAAAAAGCGATTTGACAACGGAGTTGAAGTGAATTAAAAACAGTTTTTGAAATTTATTCAGGTTTTGCGGAGAATGGATTTCAGTACCTGCCAGAAAAGCAAATCCTCCGCAAAACAGCTGCGGGCGGCAGAAGTACAGCTTATGAATTGGCAGTTTGAGGCGATAGCAAGTAAAAATCCTGACAATGCAGGAAGGTTTCATTAAGCCGTTTTAAAACGTCTGCAACTGGGTCAGTTTGCTGTACATTCCTTTAAGTGCAATCAACTCGCGGTGCGTACCTTGTTCAACAATGCGCCCTTCCTGAATGACAGCAATTTCATCAGCATTTTGCACGGTGCTCAGGCGGTGTGCAATAATCAATGTAGCACGGCCTTTCATCACATTTTCCAATGCTTCCTGCACAGCCTTTTCCGATTCGGAATCGAGCGCAGAGGTTGCTTCATCCAAAATCAGAATAGGCGGGTTCTTCATAACGGCACGGGCAATACTGATGCGCTGTCGCTGACCGCCGGAAAGTCTGCCGCCACGGTCGCCCAACAACGTATCGTAACCATTTTCCAACCGCATAATAAACTCATGCGCATTGGCAATGCGGGCAGCTTTTTCTACTTCCTCCATGGTTGCATGAGGCATACCAAAGGCAATGTTGTTGAAAACCGTATCGTTAAACAGGATGGGCTCTTGCGTAACAATGCCGAAAAGATTGCGGAGCGACTGCAACTCAATCCGACGAATATCTACGCCGTCAATGCTGATGTAGCCTTGAACGGGGTCATAGAAACGGGGCAGTAGGTCGGCTAGTGTAGATTTTCCGCCTCCCGAAGGGCCAACCAACGCCAGCGATTTTCCTTTTTCCAATCGCAGGTTGATGTTTTGCAGCACCATTCGCTCGCCGTATGCAAACGATACATTGCGCCATTCAATTACTTTTTCCAAACCTTTAATGGTTTGTGCGTCGGGTGCGGATTGGATGGCAGGCTGAGTATCCAGCACCTGCAAAACGCGCTCCATGGAAGCCACACCCCGTTGCAGGGTGCTGACAGCCGTTGAAATCGACTTTGCAGGGGTGAGTATCTGTGTAAAAAAAGCAATATAAGTCAGAAAAGAGGAGGCTGCCAACTCGCCGCTGAATACCATTTTACCGCCGTAGAGCAAAATCCCTCCAACTACCACAGTGCCCAATACCTGAGAAAGGGGAGAGGCTAAATCGCGCTTGTTTTCAATGCTAATGGTCAGGCGGCGATAAATTTCGTTGCGCTCGGCAAATTTTCTGTTCACATACCCCACCGCATTAAAGGCCTTCACTACTTTAATGCCACCGAGCACTTCGTCGGCAATATTGACAATTTTGCCGAGCATATCTTGTCGGTCGCGGCCTTCCCTGCGTAGTCGCTTGCTAATTTCGGCGATAATAGCACCGCTTACCGGCAGAAAAAGCAACGTGAAAACCGTGAGTTCTACGGACAGATACAGCAGTGCACCAAAAAATATGATGATAGTAACAGGCTCTTTGATAATGGATTTGAGCACGGTAATAACAGTAACCTCTACTTCCTGCACGTCATTGGTCAGACGCGAAAGCAAATCGCCTTTTTTTTCTCCTTTGAAATAGCCCAAATGCAGGTCGGTAAAATGCTCGAAAAGAGCTACCCGAATGTCGCGAATCAGCGTATAACACAACTGATTCATGCTGTACTGAGCCAAATAAACAAACAAATTGGAAAGCACCACCGACACAACCAACACCGCACATACCATTTGTAATGATTGCATAGGCCCGTATTCCGCCACAGATAGGCGAAGACGGTAATTGAAGTAAGCAGTAGCATAGGCAATAATGTTACCGTCGAACAGCGGTTCTTTCAGCGATGTAGCGGTGGCAGGCACTTTTTCAAACAGAACATCGAACAGAGGAATAAGCAGCGAAAAATTGAGTGCACCAAATACAACCGACAGCAACAGCACCAACATATAAAAGGGCAAAAAACGCCCCCATGCATCAGTAAACGACAGAATACGCCAAAAAACTTTCATTGTGCAATGTTAGACGGAAAGCATGGAAAAAGAAAATAACGGCAAAAAACAGGTGTAGTATTTGCTTATTACGTGCATAACCCGTATTATTGCACAACTATTCCTTTTTTGCTTCTCTTTACAGAAGAAGCTCTTTGGTAAGTTCCGTTTCTGATTCAATTTAAAACTTCTTGTCCTTCCTGCTGTTGACTGCGTCGCAGCGATAACTTATTTTCCGCATCTATATATTATGTACAGTATTGAAGAGTTGAACATTAAACTCTTGTCAGAGGTCAGGCAACTGGCTGAGGAATTGGGTGTGAAAGTTGTGGGCAAACCCACCAAAAAAGATTTGATTGCCAAAATTTTAGAGCATCAGGCCTCTGCGCCCTCTCCTGCCGCAGATACAGTTACTGAAACTGAAAAGAAACCTGAAACAGATACTCCTGCGCTGAAACTCCGCAGAGAGCGTCAGAACATAGCTCCACGTGTAGAAATGCCGATACTTGAACAGCTTCCTGCCACACAGGAGCCCGTTCGGGAAAAGAAAAGAACAAGGGTAAACAAACGTGAGCAGCAACCGCTGGAGCCGGTTAATAAAGACGTACTTGAACAAGAGAACCTGCCGATAACGCCCTTGGAAGAAGACTTCACGGCAGATTTTATGATAGATGCCACAGTTTTGCCGCCCATAGTCGATACGGAAATGGCAGAACCAATAGTTGCACCGGAAACAGATACACCGCCGCCTGCCGAACAACCCGCTATTGCCGAACAGCACCCGCTGCGTCGCTTCGAAAATGAACGTCAGGGAGGAAACAGCGGTCAGTCTTTTCAAAAAGGCGGACAACGCTCACAACAGCAACTGCAACCTAAATACACCGTGCGTGACTTTGACGGCGTTATTGAAAACGAAGGCGTGCTGGAAATTATGCAGGACGGCTACGGCTTTTTGCGTTCTTCCGACTACAACTATTTGGCCAGCCCCGACGATATCTACGTTTCTCCTTCGCAAATCAAACTGTTCGGGCTGAAAACAGGCGATACCGTGCGCGGAACCATTCGTCCGCCCAAAGAAGGCGAAAAATACTTTGCCTTGTTGCGGGTAATCACCGTAAACGGCAAAACAACCGAGCAAGTGCGCGACCGCGTTCCGTTTGAATATCTCACGCCGCTGTTCCCCAATGAGCGCCTGAAACTGAGCCATAAATCAAGTGAATATTCCACCCGTTTGTTAGACCTTTTTGCGCCTATCGGCAAAGGCCAACGCGGAATGATTGTGGCACAGCCCAAAACAGGTAAAACCGTATTGCTCAAAGAAATTGCCAACGCAATTGCCAAAAACCATCCCGAAGTATATCTCATTGTATTGCTTATTGACGAGCGTCCGGAAGAAGTAACCGACATGGCACGCAGCGTCAATGCAGAAGTCATAGCATCTACTTTTGACGAGCAGGCCGAACGCCACGTCAAAGTATCCAGCATTGTATTGGAAAAAGCCAAACGGATGGTAGAGTGTGGCCACGATGTGGTAATTCTGTTAGATTCCATTACCCGCTTGGCACGTGCCTACAATACAGTAGTGCCTTCTTCAGGCAAAATCCTGTCGGGTGGTGTAGATGCCAATGCACTCCACAAGCCTAAGCGTTTCTTTGGTGCAGCCCGCAATGTAGAGAACGGCGGCTCGCTGACCATTATCGCTACTGCACTGATTGATACCGGCTCCAAAATGGATGAAGTGATTTTTGAGGAGTTTAAAGGCACCGGCAATATGGAATTGCAGTTAGACCGCAAACTGGCTAATAAGCGCGTATTCCCTGCCATAGATATTCCGGCATCGGGCACACGCCGCGAAGACCTTTTGCTCGACAAAGACACCATGCAACGCGTGTGGATTCTGCGCAAGTACATGTCCGACATGAACTCCAGCGAGGCTATGGAATTCCTGCTGAACAACATGAAAGGAACCAAAGACAACGAAGAGTTCCTGCTCAGCATGAACAATTAATCTACTGATTCATCATTTGTCCTACTCATAACAAATAAGATGTTGCTCGACTTTGAAAAACCTATCGCCGAGTTGGAAGAAAAACTTGCTGAAATGAAGCGGTTGGCAACCGAAAACGGCGTAGATGTTTCTGAACCCGTAAAAACGCTGGAACGCCGCATCAACGATTTGAAAATAGAAACCTATCGAAATCTGACCCGTTGGCAGCGCGTACAACTTTCCAGACATGTGGACAGACCCTATACGCTGGATTATATCTACAATCTCACTAGCGATTTTATCGAACTTTTCGGCGACCGCAACATAGCCGACGACAAAGCAATGGTAGGCGGTTTTGGCATCATCGATGGGCAAACTTTTATGCTCATAGGTCAGCAGAAAGGCCGCAATACCAAAGAGCGCCAATTCCGCAACTTCGGTATGGCCAATCCCGAAGGCTATCGCAAAGCGCTGCGTCTGATGAAACTGGCCGAGAAGTTCAATAAACCTATTGTTACTTTTATTGACACACCCGGCGCTTTTCCGGGTATAGAGGCCGAAGAACGCGGGCAGGCAGAGGCAATCGCTCATAACCTGCGCGAAATGTTCATGCTGAAAGTGCCGGTTATCTGCATCATCATCGGCGAAGGAGCTTCGGGAGGCGCGCTGGGTATTGCTATCGGCGACCGCGTCTTGATGCTGGAGAACACTTGGTATTCCGTGATTTCGCCCGAGTCATGTTCTTCTATTTTGTGGCGAAGCTGGAACTACAAAGAGCAGGCAGCCGAAGCACTCAAACTCACTGCAACCGATATGCTGGCATTCAAACTGATTGACGGCATTATTGAAGAGCCTCTGGGGGGAGCACACAAAGACAAAACTGCTGTCGTTCAGACCGTAAAAGAGGCCATCCTAAATAACTTCTGCGAACTGAACGCCCTCTCTCCGCGTGAGCGCATCAATCAACGCATCGAAAAATTTGCCGCTATGGGCATCTATGTGCAATAAGTATTGAAAAATAATTGTTTTTCAGATGTTTAGGCATAACTTTGCCCCCTCAAAATTAATCTTAAACGTTTGCAGCTAAATTTTATGAAGCCAAACCACTATGAGACTGTATTCATTTTAACTCCCGTTTTGTCTGATGCTCAGATGAAGGATGCAGTCGAGAAATTCAAACAAGTGCTGACTTCGCTTGGTGCGGATGTGTACCACCACGAAGACTGGGGGCTTAGAAAGCTCGCCTATCCCATTCAGCATAAGAGCACAGGTTTTTACACATTGTTCGAGTTCTCCGGCCAGCCGGATGTTATCAAAACATTGGAAACCGAGTTTAAGCGCGATGAGCGCGTGATGCGCTTTTTGACTACCAAGTTGGACAAACATGCCTTGGAGTACAACGAAAAACGCCGTAAAGGCGCATTCAACAAAAAGTCAGAAACTGCCAAAACCGAAATCGAAGTCTAATAGCCATGACACTCGTAAACGAATCAGTTGTTAGAAACAACGAAAACAAGAAAAAGTACTGCCGTTTCAAGAAGAGCGGAATTAAGTATATCGACTATAAAGACGCGAACTTTCTGTTGAAATTCGTAAACGAACAAGGTAAAATTTTACCCCGTCGCCTGACAGGCACCAGCCTGAAATTTCAACGTCGCGTAGCACAAGCCGTAAAGCGTGCCCGTCATCTGGCGCTGTTACCATACGTAACCGATTCGCTCAAATAGTCTTAATTAACCACCAACAATTATCGAATTGCCGTCATGGAAATTATTCTGAAAGAAGATATCGCAGGTTTGGGCTATAAGAACGACATCGTTGATGTAAAGCCCGGCTACGGCCGCAACTACCTCATACCTCGCGGGTTGGCTATTGCTGCCACCGAGTCGAATAAAAAAATTATTGCCGAAAATGTGCGTCAGGCTGCTCACAAAGCCGAAAAAATTAAGCGCGAAGCACAAGAACTGGCCGACCGTATCGGCGATTTGGTGATTCAAATCGTAACCAAAGCCGGTGAAAGCGGTAAAATCTTTGGTTCGGTTACTACTACTCAACTGTCTGAAGCTCTGAAAGAAAAAGGATTTGACATTGACCGTAAAAAAATTATTTTCAAGAGTGAAATTAAAATGCTTGGCCAATATACTGCCGTGCTCGACCTTCACAAAGAAGTGAAGAAAGAAGTGGCAGTAGAAGTAGTTGCCGGCTAATCACTCATTGACCAAAAGTAGAACAGCATGAGTTGCGGGTTATAAAGCCAAAAGCTGATAACCTGCAATTCTTTTTTTTGTAATATCATCATCCCTGTCAGTTGCTTATGCAAACTTTTTCTTACGAATCGCTCTATCGGTTTGTCTATCAAGTATTTACTGCCATTGGCTGCTCTGAGGCCGATGCGATTACTGCCGCCGAGGGTTTATTGATAGCCGATTTGCGCGGCATAGATTCGCACGGAGTTGCCCGACTTTCAGGATATGTGCGCCTGTGGGAAGCAGGGCGGATTAACCCAAAACCCAACATCCACATTGTACACGAAACTCCCTCTACCGCTACCATTGACGGCGATGCAGGTCTGGGGTTAGTGGTAGCACCTTGGGCAATGAAAGTTGCTATCAAGAAAGCCCAACAGGCAGGGACAGGATGGGTAAGTGTGCGAAACTCCAACCATTTCGGTATTGCAGGCTATCATGCCATGCAGGCGCTTGCCTACGATATGATTGGCATGGCGATGACAAACGCTAGCCCGCTGGTTGCGCCCACTTTTTCCGTAGAGCGCATGTTGGGCACAAACCCGATTGCGGTGGCTATTCCTGCACAGAAGCAGCCACCTTTTGTGGCAGATTTTGCCACTACTACGGCCGCTAATGGCAAGTTGGAAATTTTGCAGCGCAAAAATGCCGATGCTCCGCTGGGATGGGTGCAAGACAAGGCAGGCCAACCAACCAGCGATGCCAATGCGTTGAAAAAAGGTGGTGCACTGTTGCCTCTTGGCTCCGACCGCGAACATGGCAGCCACAAAGGTTACTGCCTTGGTTCTATCGTAGATATTTTTTCAGCAGTACTTTCCGGTGCAGGCTATGGCCCTTGGGCACCGCCCTTCGTCAGCTTTTTGCCACTGCCTGCCGAACCTGTGGGCGAAGGTTTAGGTCACTTTTTGGGTGCGATGCGCATAGATGCATTCCGCCCTGCCGAAGAGTTTAAACACCATATGGATAACTGGATTAGCCGATTTCGCAATGCCAAACCTGCCGAAGGACACGAGCGCGTGCTGATTCCCGGCGACCCTGAGCGCGAGGCCGAAGCCGAGCGTCGTCGTTCAGGCATTCCCTTGGTAGCTCCGGTAGTAGAAGATTTACAGCAATTGGCACAGAAATTTGCCATTGTATGGCTTTGAGTCCCATTGGTTGTTACAACAATCATTGTCATTTTAGCGTTTAAAAGCTGAAGATGTTTGTAGCCCTATGTTGTCTGCGCCCCACGTTGGCATTGCCGCCCCTGTCAGTTTAGCAACGGAAATCAGTCGCCTGATTACTTATATCAGTGCCGAAAACCGCCCGTTTGCTGTTTGGAAACTGCCCGAAAGCAACCTTATTCATTTGATTGCAGGCTTTGCGCCGCAGGCACAGCATTACCCACAAACAGACTTGGAGACACTGCCTGCCGGTTTTGTTGCAGCACCGTTTCACGCCGAAAAAGGAGTGTATTTTATACCTGCCGATGAACATTGGATATGGCAAACTGCACTCGAGGGAACTGTAAAACGCATCAAGGGAGCAGAGCTATCGGCACAAATGCCTTCGGAGAAGTTTTCGGTGCAGCACTTGAAGAATTATGTAAAAACAACTGCTGTGAGCGGTAATTCATCGGAAAGTTTTCGGGCAGCGGTAGCGCAAGCCGTAGCAGCAATCAAGAGGCATGAGTTTCAAAAAGTGGTGCTGTCTAAGCAAAAGGAGGCCGCCATGCCTGAGGGATTTAATCCTGCGGAAGTATTTGTTGAACTTGGCAAGAGCTATCCCAATGCTTTTGTATCCTTTTTTGCAATTCCGCAGGTCGGGGTTTGGATGGGTGCTACGCCTGAAATATTGGTGAGCGTGGACAGGCATCAGATTTTCCGCACTATGGCGCTGGCAGGTACACAAGCCAAAGGTACGCTGACCAATTTGCAGCAGGCAACATGGACGCAAAAAGAAATAGCTGAGCAGGCAATGGTAAGCCGCTATATCATCAATTGCTTCAAAAAAATCCGTCTGCGCGAGTTTGAAGAGAACGGCCCGCGAACAGTAGCAGCAGGTAAACTCATTCATTTGCGCACCGATTTTGAAGTGGATATGCGAGTAACCAATTTCCCTCAGTTAGGAACAGTTATGCTTAACTTGCTGCACCCTACATCTGCGGTTTGCGGAATGCCTAAACCTGCTGCAATGGAGTTTATTGCTGTACATGAGCAATACGACAGGGCGTTATACAGCGGCTACATCGGCAGCGTAAACATTTCAGGCGAAAGCCATTTGTTTGTAAACCTGCGTTGCATGCAGTTACAAGCAAACAGCCTGATTTTATACGCCGGAGCCGGCATTACGGAAGATTCCATTCCTGAAAAAGAATGGAATGAAACCGAGATGAAGTGCGAGACCATGCTGCAATTAATTCAACTTACCGATACACAATGATAAATTCGGTACGGCGGTTGGCACGACGCTGTTCGGGGGTGCAATTTTTGCGCATGCAGTCGTTGCGTTGGCGCTTAGCACCAAAACTTCGAATAGCTACTACGCGATTGCGCTGTAATCCATTTTTGAACAGATAAGCTGCGGCTGCATTGGCACGTTTCAGAGCTATTTCATATACATTTCGCGAAGATTCGTGCAACCCTGCATGGGCTTCTATGGCAATTTTTACGCCGGGATACTCTGTCAGTAGTTGCAGGATGCGGTTTAGCTCGGCTTTTACCTCATCGTTAAGAATTTCGCGGTCGGAAGAATAATAAATCGTTGGCAAGGAAACATCCAACGGAATAGGGTTGTAATCAACAGGCTTTAATGGCAGCAGAACCTCGCGCGTTTTTCCTAATTCCACATCACTGCCTTCGGCAATCATGTAATCTTCCATCTGATAGCCAAGTATTTGTGCTTCTAATTTATAAATAATTCCTGAATCTGCTTTGAAAGTTGCAGTACCGTCCTTAGCAGTGTATAGAAATCGGGTTTCACCTGTTTTGGCATTCGTAAGATATACGGTTGCGTTCTCCAGTGGTCTGTTAGTTTCCTGATTGACCACAATGGCTTTTATGTAGCGGTTAGTAGGATTATCGACTGCTTCCTCGCGGGGTAAATCTATGGTCATTTCAATAAATTGCCCCATGTATTTAGGATTGGTAGCAATCCGATAGGGCAGGCTTTTTTGGTAGCCCGCCGCTTCTGCAAACAATTTGTAGGTGCGTCCTTGTTCTATGATGAACAAGCATGAGCCGTCGGGGTCGCTGTGTTTCTCATACTTTTCGCCGCTTGCCACATCTTCCAGCACAAGATGGGCATCAACAACCGGAATGTTGTCCGATAATTTTTCAATATTGCTGAGGGCTTCTCGCACTTGAATTTTCAATGACTGCCTATACAAAGGTAAACCCATTAATAAATTGATGTTCAGAGAAACCGGCTCAGTAATGCCAATCGTTGAAAATTCTGTATCCTCTATGCTTTGATAGCCCACTTTGGAAACGCCTATTTGGTACTTATGGTCATTCTGAACGGTGAACAGATACCTGCCTTCGTTGTCGGTAAAGGTAATTCGTATATCGTCGGTGTAAATGTCCCGTAGTTTGACCAGTGCGCCTCTGACCGGCTGTCGGTTGGCTGTATCCATAACGCTGCCGGAAACCTCCATTTCAAACTGTTCATAGAGGTTTTCTCCGCTTTCGGTTAGGTTGCGTGTATGATGCAATTTTTTCACACTGACAGCGTAAATATCATAATTGCCTCTTCGGTCGGAACTGAAATAGCCGATTCGCTGTGCTTCGTTCATAATCAGCGCAAGGTCATTGTTGGAAGAGTTGAAAGGAGGAGGCATTAAACGGCATTCTTGCAGTTTACCTGCAACAGCAGGCACCTCGTAAATATCAAATCCACCATAGCCATTGCTGCGGTTAGAAGCAAAGTACAGGTTGCCTTCGGGATGAATGAAAGGGGTTATCTCATCTTGGGGAGAGTTAATGTCTGCCCCCGCATTGACAGGTTCTGACCACTTGCCTGTGCTGTCTTTTTTTATAACATAAATATCCATTCCCCCTCGACTGTCGGGCAAATTGGCAGCAAAGTACAGCGTATTGCCGTCCTCCGATACCGATGGATGGCAGACCGTAACACTGTCGGGCAGATTTTGCAGCACAGGCAATGCGCTGTACCATATGTTACTCGATACAAGGGCTTCGTATATGCGCGATGTTTGCGAATTATGACCTGATTTTGACAAATGGCGACTGTAAAACATGCGATTCTTCCTTGCTGCATAGGATGCACCGGATAGGATGCCTTGTTCTTCTCTTCTTTGCGCAATAAATACGCGCCTTCTGGCCGAATAGCTGCTGTCTGGATGTGGTAAGAGGTAATAATTTGCGCCGTTGTTGCTCAGATTAATGGGCGATTTGAGTTTCCTTGCCGCCAAGTAATAGAACTCATTACCGTAGAATACAGGAAAAGCCTCATCGTATTGCGTATTGAGGCGCAATAGTTTTATCTGAAACCGTTCATCATTATCCTGTCCGTATAGATGTATTACACAGGCAGCCCATAGTAAAACAATCAACAAAAATACCCGCATACACAAAATCAGTTAATTCGGCGACGTGAGCGCAGATTCACGTTAGGCTTCTTTTTGGGATTTTTCTTCAAATGTATGTTATTGGGGCGATAAACAGGGCCGGGTTTGGAAGGATGCTCGACTTTACGTCGTATATTGGTATTGGAGCGACCTTTGGGTGCACCGTAAGTCTTGGTTTTTAGGTGATTAAATTTGTAGCCCAGCATAATTTCGTTGGTACTGCCTACGGCTCCCTGCAACTCGGAAACGCTAAAGTCGCGGGAGAATCCGAAACGGAAGTTCTTCACGTTTACACCAAGAGCAGCCACAGCACTGTAGCTGGTGCGGAACGCCGCATTAAACCAAAGGGTATTGTTCCATGTGTACTGTGCACCTACATCAAATTGCAATGGTACATTGCCCACTTTTCTTAACATGAGCATCGGTTCTATCCGATGGATTTCATCGTAGGTTTTTAGCGTACACTTGGCTGCCAATAAAAAATGTGGCTGTAAATCAATATCGTTAGTACTGTTGTCAATGGTGCGGATACCTGTTGTAAGAAATTGGGGCATAGTAAAGCCTATCTGAAACTTGTCTTGAAAAATGTAGTTCAAGCCGAAGGTAAATTCTAATCCTTGGTAGTTGCCTGTATTACTGAGCAACTGCGGGTCGTTAGGATTCAGGATATAGGCATTGTTGAAGTCTATGCGATTGGTGATAAGTCCGCCGGTCAGTCCGAATGAGAAAACCGAACTGTTTTCATATAACTCAAAAAGGTGGTAAGCATAGCTGAACTGTACTTTGTTTTGCTGAAACAGCCCGATTCTGTCTTGATAAATGTTAAAACCCAAGCCGGCCTTATTTTCGTAGAAAGGCAGGTCTAAGGTTGCAAGTATGGTTTGTGGTGCACCCTCTAATCCTTCCCATTGGCGGCGGTAGGTCAGGTTCATGGAGGCAAATTTATCCAACCCTGCCCATGCAGGGTTGTAGATAAACGGATTGTGGAAATATTGGCTGTACAGTGGCACTTGCTGAGCGTATGCGAAAGAAATGCATCCAATAACGCATACCCATGTCAGTAAGAATTTCTTCATAGTTTTAGTTGAGTAACGTGAATGAACCCGTTTTCGGTCGCGAAGTGCCTTCTATTCTAAAAATGTAGAAATACACACCTGTGGGAAGTGCCTTGCCGTCTATGGTGCCGTCCCAATCGTTAGCGTAGTTGCGTTTTTGGAAAATTTCCTGCCCCCAACGATTGAAAATTATCAGCGTGTTTTGAGGGTACAGTTCTATATTCTTTACGTGCAAAAAGTCGTTCAACCCATCGCCGTTTGGTGTAATCACATCCACGATATCAACCAGTAGTTCGGGGTCGGTAGCTACTCGCACTTCTATGGTATCTTGCCCGACACAACCTGCTGCATCTATGCCGCGCACAATATACTGAGTAGTTACGCGAGGGCTTGCAAGCGGTGTAGCAATGGAGTCATTATCCAGCCCTTCTTTGGGTGTCCATACGTATCTGCTTGCGCCTGTTGCCCGCAGCCGGATGCCTCTGCCGAAGATAACCGTTGTATCAGACCCTGCATTAACGCGCGGCAAAGGCAGTACGCGTATGGGTACTGATAAACTGGTATCGCTGAAGCATTTGTTTTTTACAATGCGACGATAGAAACTTGTACTGTCCGACATTGAGGGTACTAAAAACGGCCCTACTTCACGCGGTATATCGCGCCATGTGGTGCGGTTGGTAGAAATTTGCCATTGGTATTCAAATACGCCTGTGCCGTCTTGTGGAATAGAAGCCTTAATGGTATCAGGCTGAGCTCCTTTGCAAATGGTCTGGTTAGTAGTCAGAATGATATTGTTGCGAATAGGACGAGTAACAAACACATTGACAACCTGACTTGTATCGGTAAAGCATTGGGTAGAAACAATGCGGCGAAATCGGGTAGTTTGTACTACATCGGGAAAGTGGTCGCGCTCTGCTCCAACAGATATCCAAACGTTGGGACTTACTTCTCGCTGCCAGATGTAATCATAGTGTCCGTTGCCACCTGCGGGTATGCTGCCGCGCAGTGTATCGGGCTCTTGCCCCAAGCATATCTCCTGATTGTCGCGGATGCGATTGTTTTCCAATCGGTTAATAATGCGTATTTGTACCATATTGCTCGTGTCGGGGCTGCAATGGGCGGCTTGCACAATGCGACGGATGAGCGTGGTGCGCACCAATCCCCGCGGTTGGAATACGGCAGAGGTGTCGGCCAATGCCCAACGCACGCTGTCGGTGGAAACCTCCCAACGATAGCGGTAATTGCCGCCGCCGCCGGTCAGTTGCTGCCCGCGCAGTTCCTGAATGGGACTACTCTCACAAACTTCCTGCGTAACAGGTGCTATGCGGTTGCCAGCCAGTTTGGGAACAACCCGAAGCGAAACAGCATTACTTGTATCGGTACGGCAGCCGTTGTTAAGCAGTCTTCGGAAATATTGCAGCGAAAGGCGCAAGGTATCGGGCGTGTAATCTACACCTTTGCCTAAGTCGCGGCGGCTGAGGGTGGAATCTACATTCGCCCAATTGACCGAATCGGGTGAAATTTGCCACTGAATATTGAATCTGCCACGCTCCTGCGGACGTGTTGCCTGAATGGTCGGCGGTTTGTCAGTCAGGCAGATAGTCAAATTGCCACTTGTAACCTTGTTTTCGCCAAAGTCAAAAGTACGGTTGATTTGAACAATGTTACTTGTATCGGTAAAACAGCGACTCCGAACAATGCGGCGGATGAGGGTAGTATCGGATACGTTGCGGATAAACAAATCGAGCGTGTCGGAGGTAGCCCGATTGTTCCAGTCGCGCCCATTTAGTGAGCTTTGCCAGATGTAGCTGTACTGTCCGCCTCCGCCTTTGGGCTCGGGGATGATGCCGCGCAGCTTGATAGGCAATGTATCATTGTCGCAAAGAGTTTCGCGGTCTGCTTCAATAAAATTTCCTTCAATAGGCGGCGCAATGGAGAGGGTAACTATGTTGCTTGTATCGGTAACACAAGGGCCGATTACTAAGCGGCGGAAATAGGTGGTTACTGCCAGTGTGCGCGGCTGAAATACGGAAAAAGTATCGGCGCGAGTAAGCGAATCGGCACGTATCCAAGCGCGACGGTCTAAGGAGCGTTGCCAAAGGAAGCGAAAGTTCACTGTATCGCGAACAGTGGTAGAATCTAAGCGGACGGTATCGCGCAGGGCTCGCGGTCGCTGTCCGGGACAAAGTACTTGGTCAAAACCGACTAAGTTAGGACCAAATTCAGGTGCTACCACTACTCGGATAACATTGCTCGTATCTACGGCACAGGAGCGGTCAGAAACTATGCGGCGGAAATAGGTCGTATCTTGCAGTGCCTGTGGTCGGAAATTGGCCGTTGCGTCCTCATCTGACCAATCAATGCGGTTTTTAGAGCTTTGCCATTGATAGCGGTAGTTGCCGTCTCCTCCTGTTACGGGGCGTGTTCCTATGAATGTGCGGATGCTATCACCGGGGCAATAGACATAAGAAGATTCCACCACATTGTTGCGAATACGCGGTACAAACAGCACGCGTATGATATTGCTTGTATCAGTTACGCAGCGGTCGTCGAGTGCCAAGCGGCGCAGATAGATGCTTTGACCGATTACGGTTGGCTTGTAGTCTTTGCTGTTTGAACCTACATCTGTCCATGTGAGGCTGTCGGTAGAGCGCTGCCACTGATAGCGCAGCGTACCCACTGCCCCCGATGCCTGTTCGCCCGTGAAGGTAGGCACGGGTGCTCCTTCGCAGTACACGGTTCGTTCGGGGCCTATGCGTGAACCGGTAATAAAACAGGGTGTAACAATAATGCGGACAGTGCGTCGGAATAATGTAACTCCCGAAACCAACCGATTGGTTACCCGCAGCACAAAGCGTCCTTGGTGAAGGTTGCGTGTAACATCGGGAAAGTCCAGAATTCCTGCATTAGGGCTAGCTGAGCCAAAAGGCTGTCCGTCTTTCAGCCATTGGTACACGTTGGCCGTACCTCCGATTTCACCATTGAAGCGAAAAGCGTCTTTTTCGTTCAATACAATTACCGTGTCGCGCCCGATGCTATCTTGCGGTGTCAGCGTAAATCCTCTGCCTATGTTGGGCTCAAAACTATCGAATGCTAATTTGTTGTTTGAAACATTAAGTGTTTGCAGGGAAGTAACCGTAGCAAAACTTGGAATGCCGGTAATGCGGTTTTTACTCAGATTGATAGAAGTAATTTTAGTGAGAGTGGCAAGTTCCTGTGGTATGGCACCTGTAATCGCATTATCGGAAAGGTCTAATTCGGTCAGTTCGGTCAGTTTATTGACATTGGCAGGCAGCCTGCCTGTAAGCCTCCTGCCGGGTAAGCTGATTTTAACAATGCGCCCCGTACTATCGTTGGGTTCGCAGGTAATGCCTGCCCACGTATGAAAAGTGGAAAGTGCATTACTATCATCGACAGGCCAAGGCATGCCCGGCCCCGTCCAGCTTGCGCCCCCCATTTGTTCAAAAATAGCTTTCAGTACGTTGAGTTCTTCCTGTCGTCTTTGTTGAACGGGGTTTGGGGCTTGCGCAACAAGCAAGGCAGGAGCGACTACAAATAAAGCAAAAAACAGTAGTAAATATCGTACAATGCGATGGGTCATTGGGATGGTACAATTCAGATTTTCAAAGATATCTAATTATAGTACAGTATGAATACCATAAAAATTGTACCTAAAAGTACGGCAGATTCGCTGAAAGCTGAAAAAATTACATGCAAAGTGACTATGTAGACTTTGCTGCAGAGCTGCTGCGTGCTTCCGATGATTTCAGCACACTTTGTACCATCATAAACTCGGCAATATTTTCTACATCTAATACACCCGACAATTGCTGTCGGTGCATAACCGGCGCAAACTCTATGCGGTGTTGCTGCATTTTTTGCCAAGCAATTTCCAGCGGCATTTCTGCCTGTAAAAATATCAGCTCGGGATTCATTACCTGACTTACAGGTACCTCGGCACCGTATTGTGAAAGTGCCCGCACAATTTCATCGCGGCTGAGCGTACCTACGGGTCGGTCTTGGTCTAAGATGAGGAAGTTGCGCGATTGCCCGTTGAGCAGCGCATCTACCGCTGCCTGTAATGGCTGATAAGTTTGCAAGGTCATGAAGTCGTGCATCACTACATTGGCTACTCGATAGCCCTGCAAAGCAGACTTGGTCTGTGCAAGTTCGGCTTCTCCCTGTGCACCAAGGAATATAAAGAAGCCGATAAAAATCAGGAAGGGATTACCAAGGAAACCCAAAATAACAAATCCGATGGCAAGAAATTGCCCGATAGCAGCAGCTATACGGGTTGCTGCCGCCCGCTCTATGCGGAAAGACAATAGCGCACGCAGTACGCGCCCACCGTCCATCGGGAAAGCGGGAATCATGTTAAACAATGCCAGCCATAAATTGACAGCCATCAGATTCAGCAAAAAAGTATCGCCATCAACAGCGCGCAGGTTGAGGGAAATTAACGTTTCTTCGGAGATATGCAGAAACGGATAGATGAGCGAAGAGATGATAATATTCACTGCCGGGCCTGCCAGTGCAACAACCAGCTCTTCTATCGGTTTTTCGGGCATGGAGGCCAGCCGTGCCAAGCCTCCGATAGGCAAAAGGGTGATATCTTGTGTTTCAATGCCGTAGCGGCGCGCCGCTAGTGCATGACCAAATTCGTGCAGTGTTACACAGGCAAAAATGGTGAGCAAAAAAAGGACTGCCCAAAGCGTTTGTTCGGTGCCATTGCCTGCGCTCAGGTTGCTTATTACAATCCAGCCGATGAGAATTAGGAATGTCCAGTGAATTTGTACATGGATTCCCAAAATTTTGCCCAAAGAGAGAGAATACTTCATGTGTTCAATGAGTTGTTAGTCTGTCAAATCGTTTGGCGAACGTCCGTGCTGCTCCCATGCGTCTAAGTTTTCAATGGTAGTATCTGCAATATTGCGCAAGGCCTCTACCGTTAAAAAACCCTGATGACCCGTTATTAGCACATTTTTAAAACTGCGCAGGCGGATAAACTCTTCATCCTGCATAATGGTATGCCTGTGGTCAAAAAAGAACAAGCCTTTTTCGCGCTCATACACGTCTAAACAGGCACCGCCTACTTTGCCTGCCGACAGGTGGCGGATAAGTGCAGATGTGCGCACAATGCCACCGCGTGCTGTGTTGATAATATACACTCCTTCTTTCATTAATGCAAATTGCGGTTCATCAATCATGTATTGGGTGTAATTATTTAGAGGGCAGTGGATGGAAATAATGTCGCTTTCTTGCAGCAGTTGTTCCAACGAAACGTAGGTTAGCCCGATAGTGGCTGCCTCGGGGTTTTGTTGCGGGTCAAAGCCAAGCAGCCGAACACCGAAGCCGTTCATAATTTTGGCAAAAGCCATCCCGATTTGTCCTGTGCCAACAATACCAACGGTCTTGCCGTGAATATTGAAGCCTGTAAGCGTATCTAAGCGAAAATCCTGCATTTGCATGAGCCACTGGCTTTCTACAATTCGCCTATTGAGTGCCATCAGCAGGGCTACGCCTTGCTCTGCTACGGCATTGGGCGAATAGGCCGGCACATTGGCAATGCGAACGCCTAATCGGCGTGCCGTTGTTAAGTCCACGTTGTTATATCCTGCCGAGCGCAAGGCTATGTACCCCACACCGAGCCTGTGAAGTGCTTTAAGCACATCGCCCGAAGCGTCATCGTTGGTAAAAATAGAAACGGCTTCGCAGCCTTCGGCAAGTGTTGCCGTTTCCAAAGAAAGGCTTTGTTCATTGAAAATCAGTTCGTGTTTGTGATGGTTGGCCTGCACCATGCCCGGGCGTTCAAAGGGTTTGAGAGAGTAACAGATAGTTTTCATGATGGGCTCATTTGGATGTTTTGGCTGCAAATTTCGTTGTATCGGTCAATGGAAAAGATGACCTGTATCACTTAACCCGTCAGAAACTTGTACTTTTGCTTATGGAACAACCCTTAGACCGTACAATTGCGCCTCAGGCATTTGCCTTAGAAGATTTTCCTTTGGCACGCCCGCAAACTTTTATACTGCCCAACGGCATCCGACTGCGGCTAATTAATGCAGGTGTCCAACCAACTGTTAATGTCCAGCTCAATTTCAATACAGGCAGGTCGGCGGGCAAGCAGCGCGCTGTTGCCTATCTGACCAATAAAATGCTGGCAGAAGGTACAAAGCATCGTTCTGCTGCATCGCTCATGGCTGCCATAGACCAAATGGGCGCGTTTTTGGAACTCAGTCCCGGGCTCGACCACAGCGAAGTAGAGTTTTACTGCCTGCACAAACACTTGCGCCCCATGCTTGGATTGGTGCAGGAAATGCTCGCCGAATCTGTTTTCCCCGAACGTCAGTTAGAAAAACTAAAAAACGTTACTGCTCAAGGCATCCGCATCAATTTAGAAAAAACGGCTACCGTAGCCACTAACCTGTTCAGGGAGAGCATTTTTGGCGCAACGCATCCCTACGGTAGCGTTATCACCGAGCAGCAGTTGCTCGACAGTTCGCAAGAAGAGGTACAGCAATTCTATGAACAGTACTATGCAGGAAAATCCTTTGAGATAATTGCGGCAGGGCAGCTTGAGCCCGATGATGTGCAACTGTTTGCCGAAACGCTGGGCACATTACCCGTGAGCCATATTACAGCACCAACCCTAAGCGGCCATGCACCAGCTATTGCACCTGTTACCCTCTATCAGCCGAAGGAAAACGCTGTACAAAGTTCTATTCGCATTGGCAAGAGCATTGCGTTAGAACAGGGCAAAAACAGTAGGGACTACCTTACGCTTTCGTTGCTTATAGAAGCCTTAGGCGGCTATTTCGGCTCGCGCTTGATGCAAAACATTCGCGAAGAGAAAGGACTTACTTATGGCATCTATGCCAATCTGGTTACGCTGCAACAGGCATCTTACGTAGTAATTGGCGCAGATGTAAAGAAAGATTTGCGCGAGCCGGCCATTAGCGAAATCCACAAGGAAATAGCAGGGATGATTGAGCAGCCAATAGATACTGATGAGTTGCATTTGGTGCGAAACTATATGCAAGGGTCATTTATTGGTTCGCTGAATACGGCTTTTGCCATAGCCAATCGCTATAAAGGCATTTATTACCATGGGCTACCCGAAGACTTCTATCATCACTATGTTTCATCACTGAACAAAATTACAACCGATGACCTGTTGCAGGCTGCCGAAAACCACTTGAAAGGCGGTTTTTCAGTTATTTCAGTAGGATAGTAAGCATAGATTTTAGGGATGACACGGGTAGGTAAACACTGTTGTTTAGCAGAATACGCAAAGAAGAGAATCGTTCATAAATACACATAGCGCATCGGCATAACACTTGGCGGACTTCACGGCAGAAAATTTTGAAGGCGATTTACACTACCCAACTTATATACAAACCCGACAGATTTTAGAGATTTGTCGTGTTTTATAAACAACTTTTTTCAATGATTTACATAAAAAATTTTCGCAAACAACTTCCGATTTTGTACACTTATTTCTTAGATACAACAACCATGAAAACACTCTTGCACATTGCTGTTTTTATGCTGGTCAGTATGGCTGCTCATGCACAACAACCTAAGGTAGAATTTATCAACCCTGCGGAGTGGCCGAAGCCGCCCGGCTATACACATGTGGTCAAAGTAAGCGGCGGAACGACCATTTACCTTTCGGGGCAAGTACCCACCGATGCACAGGGGCAGATAGTGGGCAAAAATGACTTTGATGCACAAGTGAGGCAGGTGTTTGAAAATCTGCAAACAGCCCTGAAAGCCGCCGGTGCAACCTTTGCCGATGTGGTAAAGATGAATACCTACGTAGTGGGACTGACCGTTGAGCGCCGCAACCGCATCCGCGAAATTCGCCGCAACTACCTGAATATGGAGCAGCTGCCTGCAAGTACGCTCGTAGGCGTAGAAGCACTCTACGACCCCGAAGTACTTATTGAAATTGAGGCGATAGCCGTTGTCAAATAGAGGTTCTACTTATTGCCAATCATCTGCAAACAGCCCATAGAAAACTATGGGAAAAGGTGTACATTTGCACTTCTTTATTTTTAGCCTTCGCATGAGCGACTTTATCCGCCATGAATGTGGCATTGCGCTGATTCGGCTTCGCAAGCCCCTTTCCTATTATATTGAGCGATACGGCACACCTGCTTACGCCATTAATCGCCTGTACCTTCTGATGGAAAAGCAACACAATCGCGGGCAGGACGGTGCCGGTGTGGCAAACATCGTCATCAATCCGCGCCCCGGCAATCTATACATGCATCGGGTGCGTTCCGTGAAAGCTCAGCCCATTGTACACATTTTCAAAAAAGTGGGCAAAGTGCTTCGGAAAGTACAAAAAAAGTATCCTGACAAATACCTGAACGCGAACTGGTTAAAAAATAACGTACCTTATACCGGCGAGTTATGGCTGGGGCACTTGCGCTACGGAACGTTTGGTGGCAATGGCATTGAGAGTGTGCATCCGTTCATCCGCCGCAGCAACTGGCGAAGCCGCAATCTGATTGTGGCAGGTAATTTCAACATGACCAATGTAGATGAACAGTTTAAAAAACTCATCAGTTTAGGTCAGCATCCCGAAGCCAAAGCCGACACAGTTACCGTATTGGAAAAAATAGGGCATTTTCTGGATACCGAAAACCAACGCCTGTTTGACCACTACAATCAGCAAGGATTTGATAATCAAGAAATTACAACATTACTGGAAAAACATATTGACTTGCAGCGCGTATTGCAACGTGCCTGCAAAGACTTTGACGGCGGCTATGCCATGGCCGGTTTGACAGGCTACGGCGCAGCATTTGTCGCACGCGACCCTGCCGGTATCCGCCCGGCCTACTATTACGCCGATGAGGAAGTAGTAGTTGTTGCCTCCGAAAAACCGGCTATCAAAACGACTTTTGGCTGCCAATACAACCAGATTCAGGAAATTACACCCGGCCACGCACTGATTATAGACAAAGAAGGCGACTATCGGATGTTGCCTTTTACCGAGTCGCTGCCTAAGCGTTCGTGCAGTTTTGAGCGCATTTATTTTTCACGCGGCAACGACCCAGAAATCTATCAGGAACGCAAGGCCTTGGGCTATTTGCTCCGCGACCAGATTCTGAAAGCCATTGACTACGACCTGAATAATACTGTTTTTTCCTATATCCCTAACACAGCCGAAACAGCCTTTTTGGGCTTGATGCAGGGAATAGAAGAATTTCTGATTGAGCAGCGAAAAAAAGCGATTGCAGAAAGAAAACTCAGTGCCAAAGACTTGGAATCGGTGCTTTCGTTCCGTCCGCGAGTGGAAAAATTGGTGATTAAAGATGCCAAGTTGCGCACCTTCATCACCGATGATGCACATCGCAACGATTTGGTCGAGCATGTGTACGACACTACCTACGAGGTTATTAAAAAGCGGCAGGATACAATTGTTGTAATAGATGACTCCATTGTGCGCGGCACTACCTTAGAGAAAAGCATTATCAATATGCTGGAAAAATTAGAGCCCAAGCGTATTGTGATAGTTTCTTCCGCACCACAGATTCGCTTTCCCGATTGTTACGGCATTGATATGTCGCGTATGCATGAGTTTGTTGCTTTCCGTGCCGCACGCGAACTGTTGAAGGAACACAAAAAACTTTATTTGCTGGAAGAGGTTTACCAGAAATGTTTAGATGCCGTTAAGCTGGAAAGCCACAAAATCGTGAATCATGTCAAAGAAATTTATGCGCCGTTTACCTACGAGCAAATTTCCGATAAAGTGGCGCAGATAGTAAAACAGCCTCACATTCAGGCAGAAGTTAAGGTGGTGTACCAAACCGTAGAAAATCTGCATCGTGCCTGCCCCAATCATATCGGCGACTGGTACTTTACAGGTGATTATCCTACGCCGGGCGGTAATTACATCGTAAATAATGCGTTCATTAAATTTATGCAAGGTTCGCACGAGCGGGCTTATTGAGTTGAGGCAAAATCTGATGAGATGCTATCCGGAATCTGATAGGTTTCCAGAGCCTGTCAGGTTCGTGCCAAACATAGCTTAAAAGATATTTGAGAGAATGAAACTGACGTTTTGGGGGGCTGCCCGACAAGTTACGGGCAGCATGTATTTATTGGAATTAGAAGACGATTATCGCATTCTGATAGATTGCGGTTTTGATATGGACAGAGAACGCGGCAAAGAAGAAGAGTTGCCGCAGGCATTTCCAGGGTCAGTTTTTCCGTTTGATGCAAGTACGCTCAATCTGGTATTGTTAACCCACGCCCATATAGACCATTCGGGAAATATTCCCAATCTATATCGCGAAGGTTACGAGGGGCAAGTACTGTGTACTTCTCCTACCATAGACCTCACCCACCTGTTATTGACCGATTCGGTTGCATTGCACCGCCGCAGGCTACAAAATCTTTCCAAAAAGAAAAAGAAGAAGCAGTTGCCGCCGCCCAATGTAGTGAACGAATGGTACATTGAAAGACAGGTAGAGTCTGCGATGGACAACTTCGTCGGCATTGCGTTTAATCAGCGCTTTCAGGTTAAGAGAGGCTTATACGTTACATTCATTCCCGCAGGGCACCTGCTCGGAGCTGCCAGTATCCTCATTGAGGTAAACGAAAACGGCAAGCAACGCAGCATCCTGTTTTCGGGAGATATAGGGCGCTACAACTACCCCCTGCTGCCCGACCCTTCGCCTGTTCCGCAAGTAGATTACCTGATTTGCGAAAGTACCTATGGCGGACGCAATCATATCCCTAATGTGGAAGTAGGGGCAGAGTTGGAAAAAGCCATCATAGAAACCTGTGTAGAGAAGCCCGGCAGGCTGATTATCCCGTCGTTTAGTGTAGGCCGCACGCAATCGTTGCTTTATACATTTAACAAATTAGCTATGCAAAGGCGTTTGCCACCCATCAAAATCTTTTCCGACAGCCCGATGGCACTGCAAAGCACCAAAATTTATGCGCGTTACAGCAAAATGCTCAACAAGGATGCCCGCGATTTTTTGGCAACCCACGATACCCTTTTTGATTTTGACAATCTGGTGATTGTGGAAGACCTGAAAAACAGCAAGGCCATCAGCAACTACCGCGAGCCTTGTATTATTATCTCTTCTTCGGGTATGCTGGAAGGCGGGCGTATTCAGCACCACATTCGCCACAACCTTTCTAACCCGTATTGCACCATTCTGATGATTGGTTACAGCGCAGAGAATACGCTGGGCAGGCAATTGCTGGACGGCATTCCTTCGCTGCGCGTAGGCGACCAAGAAATTCCCGTACTTGCCAAAGTGAAGTACACCGATGCTTTCAGCGGACACGGCGACCAAGACGACCTCATAAAGTTTGTTAAACAACAGGCACCCGACCGTTTGAAACAGTTATTTTTGGTGCATGGCGAAACCGATTCAATGGAAGCATTCCGTACCCTGCTTTCAACCGAAGGCTACCAACAAGTGGCCATGCCCGAAAAAGGACAAACTTTTGTGTTGGACTAAACTGCCATGCGTCTCAAACTAATAGATGCTTATATTCTGAAAAAGTTTCTCAGTACGTTTGTGTATGTGGTCATCATGCTCAATGCCATTATCTGCGTGATTGATTACAGCGAGAAAAGTCAGGATTTTTACCGCAATAAGTTGTCGTTAGGGTTTATCATTGAACACTATTATATCAACTACATTCCCTACATGACCAATTTGCTCAGCCCGATTATTGTATTCTTGGCAACAGTTTTTGTAACCGTGCGGTTGGCCAACCGCACGGAAATTATTGCGATGCTTGCCTCTGGGGTGAGTTTTATGCGCCTGTTGATGCCCTATATGCTAGGTGCGGCATTGTTGGCAGTCATTAGCATTGCAGGCACCACCTATCTGGTACCCATTACCAACAAGTCGCGGGTAGCATTTGAGCGCGCCTTCATCAAAGAGCGTTACTTCTACGATGCCACCAACGTGCATTTTCGCGTGGCTCCCGATGCTTACGCCTACATGCAGAACTACAATAACTTTACTCAAACCGGCTATCAGTTTACGTTGGAACGCATCATAGGCAACCAGCTCTTGGAGAAGCTCAGTGCCGAGCGCATCCGTTGGGACAGCACAAGCGGCAAATGGTCTATTGAAAATTATCGCCTCCATCAGTTCTCCGGCGAACGCGAAGTGCTGAAATACGGTGAAAAAATCGATACGCTGTTGCGTCTTTCGCCCAAAGACTTTGAAAGTACGCACCTGCTGCACGAAGAACTGACCATACCCGAAATCAATGCGTATGTAGAAGAACAACTGATGCGGGGCAATACAGCGGTTGGTATTTTTCTAGTACAAAAGAATATGGCATTTGCCTATCCCTTTGCTATTATTATTTTGACATTCATGGGAGTGATTGTCTCTGCCCGCAAATCGCGGCAAGGGTCGGGCGTGCAAATTGCCATTGGTTTTCTGATAGCTTTTCTGTTCATCATTTTGGCGCGGATGTTTATGAGCTTAGGTCAGGCGGGTTCTGTTTCACCTTTTGTGGCGGCTTGGGCACCGCCGCTGCTGTTTGGTGTGTTGGCAATTATTATGTACAAGACTGTTCCGCGATAAGACTCTTCCATTATGTTCAAAGACTATTTGCAACTGCATTTTATCGTATTGCTGTGGGGTTTCACCGCTGTTCTGGGGCTGCTTATCAGCATTCCGGCATTGGAACTGGTTTTTTACCGTACACTGCTGGCAATAGCGGGTTTGGCAGCAATTCTGCTCATCGGCAAACAATCGGTGAAATTAGACGGTGCAGCCATCATTCGCCTGATATTTACCGGCACCATTGTCGGGATGCACTGGGTGTTGTTCTTTGCCTCTGCAAGGGTGGCTAATGCTTCCATCTGTTTGGCAGGCATGGCAACCTGCTCCCTTTGGACATCTGTACTGGAGCCTTTTATGAATAAAAAAGCAGTAAAGTGGTACGAGTTAGTCAGCGGGTTGGTCATCATAGCCGGCTTATATGTCATTTTCCGTTTTGAGTTCAAGCAGATGCTGGGGCTTACCTTAGCACTGGCTTCCGCCTTTTTGGCCTCTGTTTTTACGGTCATTAACAG
Source organism: uncultured Cytophagales bacterium (assembly GCA_938039675.1). Taxonomy (GTDB): domain Bacteria; phylum Bacteroidota; class Bacteroidia; order Cytophagales; family Thermoflexibacteraceae; genus Rhodoflexus. Next base: position 3,786 of record CALHUI010000002.1, on the reverse strand, counting down.
CCAATTTACTAAAAAATACCACCACCAAACCATCACTTTCTACGAAATGATAGGCGCTTGGTTGGTTTCACTCATCAGTTTACCGATTTATCAGCATTTTCTCAACAATGGCGAACCTCTGCAACTGATTCCGCAGGCAACGGACTGGATTTGGATTATGGTTTTGGCATGGGCTTGTACAGTATATGCCTATGCGGCATCGGTAGAACTCATGAAACGACTTACAGCATTTGCAGTCAATCTGACCGTTAATCTGGAACCTGTGTACGGTATCCTGCTTGCAGCAGTGTTTTTTAACGAACACGAACAACTGACCGGCGGCTTCTATATGGGCGCAGCAATTATTCTGGTAGCTGTTCTTATGTATCCCTTACTCAAACGATGGGACGATGCAAGAAGTCGGCTTTCGAGAGTGTGAGTTAAAATTTACTCCTAATTATTTATCTAAATCTCCTCTTACCTGCGCACGTATCCCGTTATCTTCCATTAAATTTGTTTGCATTAATTAAAACTTTTTCACCGATGAATTACCGCATAGAACGCGACACGATGGGCGAGGTACAAGTACCTGCCGATAAGTACTGGGGTGCGCAAACCGAGCGCTCACGCAATAACTTCAAAATCGGGCCGGAAGGCAGTATGCCCAAAGAGGTGATTTATGCCTTTGCTTACCTTAAAAAAGCCGCTGCACTCGCCAATTACGAATTGGGCGTTCTCTCCAAAGAAAAGAGCGATTTGATTGGTAAGGTATGCGATGAAATATTGGCCGGAAAATTAGACGGCGAGTTCCCGCTGGTTATCTGGCAAACCGGCTCGGGTACGCAAAGCAACATGAACGTTAATGAAGTGATTGCCTATCGTGCACACGTCATTAGTGGTGGTCAGCTCACCGACGAGAAAAAGGTACTGCACCCTAACGACGACGTTAATAAATCGCAGTCTTCTAATGATACCTTCCCTACGGCGATGCACATTGCAGCCTACAAGCAGGTAGTAGAAATTACGCTGCCCGGTCTGCAACGGCTCCGCGACAGCTTGGCTGCCAAGGCGCAGGCCTTCATGCCGATTGTGAAAACAGGCCGTACACACTTTATGGATGCTACACCGCTTACGTTGGGGCAGGAATTCAGCGGCTATGTGCAGCAAATAGATATGAGCATCCGCGCCATTAAAAATGCGCTGGAAGCAGTGCGCGAACTGGCACTCGGCGGAACTGCCGTAGGTACAGGGCTCAACACGCCCAAAGGTTATGATGTACTGGTTGCCAAAAAAATTGCTGAACTGACAGGCTATCCGTTTGTAACCGCACCCAATAAATTTGAGGCACTGGCTGCCCACGATGCAATGGTAGAACTGAGCGGTGCTCTGAAACGCACGGCAGTAGCCCTCATGAAAGTTGCCAACGATATCCGCATGCTTTCATCCGGCCCGCGCTGCGGCATTGGCGAAATCATCATTCCCGACAATGAACCCGGCTCCTCTATCATGCCTGGCAAAGTGAACCCGACACAGCCCGAAGCCTTAACAATGGTTTGTGCGCAAGTAATGGGCAATGACGTAGCCGTGAGCGTAGGCGGTTCTATGGGGCATTTCGAGCTTAATGTATTTAAACCGCTGATTGCGGCCAACGTATTACAGTCTGCCCGCCTGCTGGGCGATGCCTGCGTGTCGTTTGCCGAAAAATGTGCTGACGGCATTGAACCTAACCATGAAGTCATTGCCCGTCATCTGGAAAACTCTCTGATGCTGGTAACTGCGCTGAATCCGCACATCGGCTATGACAATGCCGCTAAAATTGCCAAAAAAGCCCATAAAGAGGGCACATCGTTGCGTGAAGCTGCTCTTGCACTGGGCTTGCTGACCAACGAGCAGTATGACCAATGGGTAGTTCCCGCCGATATGGTTGGCAGCCTCAAATAAATTTTGTTTTTGGCTTAATATATGCTATCAAATTGGTGTAAAGTATTGATTCACACAACCAAAGCTAATAAAAAGTTATGAAACCGGCTTACGCTTTTTTTCTGTTCGCATTTTTAAGTTCGGCAGCGGTGCTTCCTGTTGTGGCGCAGAAAAAAAATGATGACAAAAAAAACAAGGAAGAAATCAAAAAGTGGAAAAAGAAAAAGAACGAGTTAGACCCGTTGGCATATCGCGACTTGGTGAACAGTAAAGCCGAACTGGTAGGTGAAGCCGAAGGCATGAAACGCCAATTGGTCAATATGGGTAAGATTATTGCCGATAAAGACGCTGAAATAGAAGCCTTGCGTAACGAACTGGCAGCCGCACGAGGCGGAGGCAGCGGAAACTCTTCAAATGTAAACCGCGATGAAAATGAGGTGGAAGGTTCTTATTCCGAATACACCAAAGGCGTATGGTTTCGCGTGCAGGTAGGCGTTTACAGCAAAATTGACGCAAGCATGTTCAAGGATAACAACAAAAATTTTTCCGTTGAACAGGATTCCGACGGTGCTTACAAATACACCTTAGGACACTTCCGCGACTATTGGGAAGCCGATAACTTTAAAAAGTACCTGCGCAAAATGGGTGTGAAAGATGCTTGGATTGTTGCCTACAAAGACAACCAGCGCATGAACATCAGAGATGTACTGGAAGCCAAAGACATTGAAAAAGTACAAAACGCCAACAAACAATAGCTGCATCCATGCCTGTTATAGAAACCATAGGTGTCAGCAAGGTTTTTAACAGCGGAGAAAGAAATGAAGTAAAAGCCCTGACAGACATCAGTTTAACGATTGAAGCGGGTGAATGTGTGCTCTTATCAGGCCCTTCGGGTTCCGGTAAGAGCACCTTGCTTTCCATCCTTGCTTGCCTTGCCAAGCCAACCGAAGGAGCTTACTACTGCCTCGGCGAGCAGGTATCGCGCTGGCCGGAAAAATTTCTGACGCGCTTCCGCCGCCAACATATTGGTGTGGTATTTCAACAGTTTCATCTTATCAGAGGGCTTACGGTACGTGCCAATATTGCCGTTCCGCTTATTCCCTATGGGCTTTCGCACAACAGCTTGAAAAAAGCTGTGGAAAAAGCTGCCGAAAGTGCGGGTATTCTACATAAAATAGAATCGCCCATAGAAAAATTGTCGGGAGGAGAACAGCAACGCGTCGCTATTGCAAGAGCCTTGGCAGCCAATCCTACTATTGTTTTTGCCGATGAGCCTACCGCGCATCTGGACAGCCACACGGCAGCGGCAATTCTGGACGTATTTACCTCGCTGAAAAAAGGAGGTAAAACCATCATTGTTACCTCCCACGACCCTTTGATGCAACAGCACCGTATCATTGATAATAAACTGACACTTAAAGACGGGCAGTTATTTAGTAATACATAAAAGATAATCAGGCAGTTTCATACTTTCGTGCACTATCAAAAAAACGACATCAAAACAAAATAAGGGCTGGCCGATATGCTTGTCAGGTTTGGCAAAACGTTATAGGGCATTGTAAAGCGACACGACTAAAAAGAAATAAATGGCAAAGACAACATTTTGGGACGTTATAGAAAAGACGATTGAAAAAGTTGGGACACCACTTTCTGCAAAGGAAATTTGGGACAAGGCAAATGAACTTGGAACGCTTGGTGACTTTACAACAACTGGCAAGACACCCTGGGCGACAATAGCAGCGTATTGCTACACTGATATTAATAATAATGCCGAAAACTCAACAGTAATTCAGACAAGTGAACGACCTGCACAATTCTTTTTGAGACGACTTGCAAGCCAAATAGACTTACAAAAAGTTCAAAAGCAGAAAGACACAGAAATCGAAC
>CALHUI010000001.1 GCA_938039675.1 uncultured Cytophagales bacterium | reverse complement strand
CAAAGGTATAAGCCCAAATTTTTAAGTTCGTAATGCTATTTTCTATGGTTTTGACAACATAAACGCCATAAATTTCTTTGATTTTGCCTTTCAGTTCGGAAAGTTGTTTTGCTTTGTAATAGTACAAAAACGGGTGATAGATTTGATAAATTGCAAAACTATCAGGCTTGCCATTTTTTCCTTCAAACACTCCAATAGTTCCTTGAAACTCAATAGTCAAGTCAATTTCTATCTGTATGTTATCTAATTTAAGGTACAAATCCTTTCCAAAGTTGTAGGCAAAACTCGTTTTAGTGCGATGTGGAAAATAGGTTTTCGGTCTTTGAGTAATGTCTATGCTATCAAATTCCGTATCCTTTCCAAACAAAAAATGATGCAAAATTCGCTGATTGTTGGCGACTGACAAAATGTTACTTTCACTGCTGTTATACTCGTTGAGTAGGCTTTTTTGGTAAGTCCATTCCAAAGTTTCCTGAATTGGCTCAAAATCGTGATAAACCTTAATCAATTCCTTTGATAAACTGATGATTTCCGTTGCCTAAGTGAATTACTGCAAAATCGTTGTCAAGCAATATTTGCGGAAGTCTGTCTTTATTGTCAATTTTGGTAGCATCAGAAGGATTTCCAAAACCAACTCTTTTAGATACGTCTTTTACCAAATCGTTATGAAAAATATAGTTACCTCGTTTTTGGCAAATTTCAAAAAGTTCGGTAAGAACTTGGTCTTTTTTGTTCATTGATTTGTTTTTCTGCAAAGTTAGTTTTTTTCTACAATGGCACACAACTGCTGTATTTGTGCAATTTGAAAAGTTGTTTTTGTCAAAGTGCTATTAGCGTCCGCAACGTACAACGTGCTAACAGGTTTTTACGAATTCCTAACAGCGGTCGTTATACAAAAGTGCAAGTGGTTTGCGAAAAATGCTTTATGTAAATTATTGAAAAACAATTGCTTACAACCCGATAAGTCTATAAAACCTGTCGGGTTTGTTTATAGACTCTGTAAGCGGCTTCAGATAAGTTCACTTTAAACTGTTCACTTACTTACTTCGAAATCACAAAGCCGAGGGGGTTAGCCGTCTAACTGATGAGCTATGCTGTTATTTCTTTTTCCCAGTTGGCATAAATAGCTTGTAAGTCAGCCTGTTGCGTAATTTTCGGCTCTATGCGGCGGAGGCATTGCAGGTGGCTGAATGCTTCGGCTTGGCTAATAAGCCCTGCACCGATGGCTGCACCGCGTGCCGCGCCCTGTGCACCGTCGGTATTAAACAATTCAATGGCTGCACCGCTTAATGTTGCTAAGGTTTGGGCAAACAACGGGCTTAGAAACATGTTGGTGTGCCCTGCGCGAATCGTCTCAAATCGGATGCCTGCTTGCTGCATGGCTTTCATGCCGTACCAAAGTGCAAAAACAATCCCTTCTTGTGCAGCCCTGAGCAAGTGTGCACGGCTGTGTCGGTTGAATTGCACACCTTTGATTTGCGCCCCTGCGTTGCGGTTTGATAGTATTCGCTCTGCACCATTGCCAAAAGGATAAATCTGCACGCCATCAGCGCCTTGGGGGGCAGTGGCTGCCAACTCATTCATGGCATCGTAGGACAGTTCGGGGCAGATGTTGCGGCGCAGCCATGCATTCATGCTGCCGGTGCCGTTCACACAAAGCAACGCACCTAGGCGTGGCATTTCAGGACGGTGATTGACGTGCAGAAAGGTATTAAAACGCATATCGGGGTCGGGGACAAGATTTTCCCCAACTCCGTAAATAACACCCGAAGTACCTGCCGTAGCTGCAACTTCACCGGGGTTTAGCACATAGAGCGAAAAAGCATTATTGGGTTGGTCGCCTGCCCTGTAAGTGACGGGCGTTCCTGCTGCCAGTCCGAGTTGTGCTGCCGCACGGGGGGTAAGTTCGCCCTGTATGCCGAAATTCGGCACTATTTCGGGCAGCATTTCAGGGCGAATTCTGTAGTGTTGCATGAGAAAATCGGCAGGTTGGCTTGTTGCAAAATCCCACAGTATGCCTTCTGAAAGCCCCGAAGCGGTGGTCGTTGCCTTTCCTGTCATTTGCAGGGCAATGAAGTCGCCCGGAAGTATAAAGTAGCGGGCTTTGTGGTATATCGTCGGTTCATTTTCAATTACCCAACGCAATTTGGAAGCTGTAAAGTTACCCGGCCAATTGAGCAGGTGGCGAAAGCATTTTTCTTGCCCAATGGCTTCTAAGGCTTGTTCGCCTGTTGTAACCGCCCGACTGTCGCACCAGATAATAGATGGGCGCAGTGGATTGCCCGACTCATCAACCAATACAAGCCCATGCATCTGATAGGAAATACCAATGGCTTGAATTGCCTGAGGCAATACCTGCGGTGCTTTTATCAGCAGTTGTCGGGTTGCCTGTTGTACATAATCCCACCACATCTGAGGTGGCTGCTCTGCCCAACCTGCTTGCGGCGCATGAATAGGCATTTCATCTGCCGGAACAGTTGCCGATGCGAGCAAAAGTCCTTTTTCTACATCCATTAGAACCGCCTTTACGGACGAACTGCCTAAGTCATACCCTATTGTGAGCATAAAATTTCAAGATTTTATTGCTAAAATAAGCATCTTTACGGCATATTAAGAGTTGTTCTATGTAGCATGTTCAAAAGCAGCCAATTAGCAGATATGTAAACGTCTTTTGAGGCTTATTGAGACGCATTTTTGACGATTTTTAATTTTGAAAACTTTGTGCTTTAATGCGGTACATTGCTTTTTGAGCAAATTAATCGAAAACCATCTCCCAAACAGGAGATGGCTTTGTGTGCGCAATAAGGCTTTTGTGAAAGTATTATTTCCAGCCGGCGGCATCAAATATTTTTACGGCGGCAGCATTCAGTTTGCCCAATTCCATAATATTCAATGTATCACTCTTGAAAGTGCCCCAGCTTGCCAAAGTGGCAGAGAGTGGCACGCCTGGTTTGACCGGGTATTCCTGATTACCTTCTGCAAAAACTTGTTGTGCTTTATCGGAAGACAAAAACTCTAACAATTTGATGGCATTCGCCTTGTTGGGGGCATATTTGGCAACACCTCCGCCACTCACGTTCATATGCGTGCCGCGGTCGGTTTGATTAGGGAAAAAGATGCCGATTTTTTGTGCGGCCACAGTGTCAGCCGCTTCTTTTGAGTTGAGCATTTGCCCTAAGTAATAGGTATTGACAATAGCTACGTCGCCTTCTCCGTTGGCAACTGCATAAATCTGGTCGCGGTCGTTGCCTTTAGGTTTGCGCGCCATATTGGCTACAATGCCTTTTGCCCATTGCAGCGCGGCTGCTTCGCCTTTGTGTGCAATAATGGAAGCCAATAGCGATTGGTTGTAGATATTGTCGGACGGGCGCATCAAAATGCGTTTTTTCCACTTTGCACTTGTTAAGTCTTCATAAGTGCTCAAATCGGAAGGTTTTACTTTGGTTTTGTTGTAAACAATCACACGGCCACGCTGTGTGAGCGAATACCAATAGCCTTCGCTGTCGCGCAAGTTAGCAGGAATATTGGCATTCAATATTTCTGACTGTACGGGTTGCAACAGGCCTTTTTCTTTGGCTCGCACCAAACGACCTGCATCAACGGTCAGCAGCAAGTCGGCCGGGCAATTAGCGCCTTCCATTTCCATGAGTTTTTGCAACTCGTCGGCGCTGGAAGTTTTAACATTTACCTTAATGCCTGTTTCTTTCTCAAATTCGGCAAAAAGTTGTTTGTCAGCGTCATAGTGGCGATGTGTGTACACATTCACAACAAGTGAGTCTGTTGTGGCAGTTTCCCGATTGCTTTGGTTGTTTTGACCGCCGCAGGCAGCCAACAGCATCAATGCCGCAGCTGCAATTAAAGAGGTGAATTTCATAAATGCAGAGATATAATTTAGAATTATTCTAAATAGCTGCAAAGTTGTATCATTGTAATCACATACGCAAATAAGCGCTACTTTTTGATGGCTTCAGCCCTTTGTTGCGGGTCAATAATCAGATAGGCATCGGGAAAGCCTTTTTTTCGGACTTCCCGCATCAGTTCGGTGGCTTTCGTAATATCATCAAACGCATCGCCGGCCGTGTATCGGTAGCGATAGGTTTCGCCCTCGAACAGATGCTCGTTAACGGGCATTTTGAGTTTTTTAAAGTCCTGATGCGTCATCGGAATCTTCTTTTCGGAGGCAGTAATCTGCACCCGATAGCGGATTTTTTCGCTGTCGGCTTTTTCTTCTGCCAACTGCTTTCTGCCGGCAGGGCTGTTTGTTTTGAATCGCACACCTGTTTCTGCTGCTACCAGATAGTTGCGTAAACCACGGTAAATAGCGGAGGCAATAATTTCCTTGCCATATTGCCCGTTTAAGTAGCGTTCCTCTTCCTTATTCGATAAAAAGCCGATTTCAACCAATACGCTCGGCATGGTGGTGTACTGCAATACATAAAGGCTGTGCCTTCGGTCTTTGGTATTAAAGATGCCGCGACTCGGGCGGCGTGCCCGCACGCGAAATTCCTCGTCAATGCTTTGGGCTAATGCAAGGCTGCGTACGAAGGCGTGGTCGTGGATGTGTACTTGCGTGCCGCTTACCCACGAGTGCAGATTAGCATTGCAGTGGATGCTTACAAAAAAATCTGCTTCGGCACTGTTTGCCAATTTTACCCGTTCCTCCAAACTGACAAAATTATCGGCCTGCCTTGTGTGAATCAGTTCTATGTTTTCTAAGTTTTCGTCTATGTATTTGGCAACTAACTGACTGATTTCCAAAACAATATCTTTTTCGTGGCTAAACTTTTGAGAGCTGCGAAGTGTGCCCGGGTCGTGGCCGCCATGCCCGGGGTCAAGCACTACGCGGATGGTTTTGTCTTTCAGCGGACGGTTATATTCTACTTTGGGAGGTGTTTTAACAACGGCATTGACTTTTTTTACGGGGGCTTGGATAGAAGTTTTTGCACTTCCCTTTTTTTGCGCCTCGGCCGGCAGCGAAAGCAGCCCTGCCAACCATGCGATTACAGCGGTCATGACCGTTCGCAATACTTTATTTGAGGGCAAATACTTCATACCGAGCCAAATTTATAAATTTGTTGTATGGATACGTTTAAAAGGCGCAACTTTCTTAAAAAAGGTACATTGGCCGCTCTTGCCGCAAGTAGTGGATTGGCCGCTTGCCGGTCGGCAGAAAACGAAAATCAGGCACAAAAAACGCGAAAATCCGATAAGGTTTTTCGCTGGAAAATGGTAACTACTTGGCCACCGCATTTTCCCGTTTTGGGTGAAAATGTGGATAAGTTTGCCCGCTTGGTCGAGAAAATGACTGATGGCCGCATACAAATTCAGGTGTACGGTGCGGGCGAGCTCATCCCTGCCTATGAAGTTTTTGAGGCGGTCAGCCTTGGTGCAGTCGAACTGGGGCACTCGGCCCCTTACTATTGGGCGGGGCGTGTGCAGGCATCCCAATTTTTCGCTTCCATTCCCTTTGGCATGAACTCCCAGCAGATGATTGCTTGGATTCTTGGCGGCGGCGGGCTGCAACTCTGGCAGGAGGTATATGCACCTTTTAACATTGTCCCTTACCTTGGCGGATGCACAGGTATGCAAATGGGTGGCTGGTTCAACCGCCAAATCAATAACATCAATGACTTTAAAGGGCTGATTATGCGCATTCCCGGGCTGGGCGGTAAGGTGGTAAAAAAAATTGGCGGTTCGCCCATTACGGTTGCCGGTGCAGAGATTTACACTAATTTGGAGCGCGGCGTAATTGATGCCTGCGAGTGGATTGGACCCTTCCATGACTACCTGCTGGGCTTGCATCGTGTAGCCAAATACTACTACTACCCGGGATGGCAAGAGCCCGGAACGCCGTTGGAAGTCCTTGTCAATCAAAATGCGCTGGCAGAACTACCCGACGACCTGAAAGCTATTTTAGAAACAGCTATTATGCACCTGCACACAACCATTTTTGCAGAGGTAGAAGCAAAAAATGCCGAATATTTGGACAAACTGATTCAGCAAGAGAAAAAAGAGTTGCGCCGCTTTCCTGCCGACGTGCTGACGGCAATGAACGAGCAATTGCTGGAAGTGGTGCGTGAGATGATTGCGACAGACCCCGTCAGCAAAAAAGTATATGAGTCCTACGAAAATTTCAGACAGCGTGCCATTCGCTACTCCGAGGCTACCGAACAATCGTTCTACCGCGATTTGCAATCTGCGAAAAGCGCATTAAAAATTTAGTGCCGAAGCTGAACAAATATGTAACAACAATTGTTGTAGTTGCAATAAATTGTTAAACCTCTTCATGATTCATTATGAACCACATCTTTTTAGCTTATTTACTGTTTGTAAGTGCCTGTGTGGGCGCCAACGAAACTAAATCTAGACCCGAAACGGCCGAGGCAAGCATTATTAATAAAACCGCCATGCAGGAAAAACCCTCTTTCTACGATTTTAAAATGAAGGACATCAACGGTAATGAGGTGGACTTCAGCACGTTTAAAGGTAAAAAGGTGCTCCTTGTAAACGTAGCCTCCAAATGCGGCTATACTCCGCAGTATGCCGAGTTGGAAGAACTCAACAAGAAACACGGCGACAAAGTGGTTATTTTGGGCTTTCCTGCAAATAATTTCGGCAACCAAGAGCCGGGCAGCAATGCAGAAATTGCTGAATTTTGCCGTACAACCTACGGAGTGTCTTTTCAGATGTTTGAGAAAATTTCTGTTAAAGGCGATGACATGCATCCCCTTTATAAGTGGCTGTCTACCAAAGAGCTAAACGGATGGAATAGCGAGGCACCTAAGTGGAATTTCTGCAAGTACTTGGTTAATGAGAAAGGCGAATTGGTGAAGTTTTACGGCTCTGGTATTAAGCCTATGAGCAATGATATATTAACAGCCATTGGCGTTAATTAATCGCCACGGTTCGACGATAACAAAAATCCCGACAAATCCTCCTGAAAACTTGTCGGGATTTTGCTTTTTACCGTTTCTGTTTAAAAAAGTGTAAGTGATTTTGCGAAAAATACTTTGTGTAAATTTTTGTATCACCAGCAGATGCAATGCGGGAAACCCTTGCCGAATATCCTGCTGACTAATGCTACTTCACTTCGGGCATAGTTTCTACTATGGTGATATTAGCTTCATTCACCAATTTCTGGTAGTTTGCCCAATCGTTGGCAAACAGCGTATTGGCTTCTGCCAGCAAGTTATTTACCGCATTGATGGCATGGTTCATGGCCGCCTGCTCGTTGCTGCCGGGCATCCCCTGCGTCGTGCGGAAGTAGGACATCGCACTGCTGATAACCGCCGTTACGGCATCAGGGCGGCGAACGATGCCTTGCAATTCGTTGTCTCCGCTGATTTTCTTGTTCAAATCGGTGAGTTTTTTGCTCAGTTCATCGCCTGCCTTTTTAATGGCTTTGGCTTTGTCGTCGCTGCGGTCGCCGAGTAGACGGCTTACCTGCCCGATTTTATCCTGTCCGCCGCGGATATTGTCGGCTACCTCGGTTACTTTGCTGACGTAGCCCATCATCTCGTTTTGCATCTTTTCACGGGCTGCCAAAATTTCAGGCGTAGTTTCATAGCGCGGGTCGTGCAGCACGTTTACTTTGGCAGAGTCTTTTACGCCCGCATAGCTGATGCGAATCATATAGGTTCCCGGAACAACTGTTCCGCCGGCAGGTTCAGGAGCATTGGGGTTGGTTGGCTTGGGCTGTCCGGGGAAGCGCACACCTTTCTTACTGAAATTCCAATAGATGCGGTTCAAACCGGGTTTGCCGCCTGCGCGGAAAGTACGCACTACTTCGCCGTTTGCTGCCACTACTTCCACTTTCACTGTGTCGGTCTTTGTTTTGGCATCCTTGGGGTTCATCACAAAGCTAATCATTGCTCCGCGTTGGCGGTTTTCGCCTGTGTACACGTTATCGGGCGTAAATTCGTGCATACCGGCAGGGAAGCGGTAATGTACCATATATGTATCAGGAATTTCAAATATTTTCAGGGTTTTGTCTAAGGTTGCTACCCCCTCTTTTGCCATAATGCGCAGCGGGCGAATATCGTCAATGATATAGGCCGAGCGCCCGAAGGTACCAATCACCAAATCATGCTCGCGGGGATGAATCACCATGTCGTGGGTGGAAACGTTGTGCGGATAGCCTTGCGTCCATTTTGTCCAATTTTTACCGCCGTCCACCGTTACATAGAGACCAAATTCCGTTCCCAGAAACATCAGGTTAGGCTCTTGCAAGTCATAGGCAAACGATAAGGCATAGCCTTTTACGTTAGCAGCAAGCCGCTCCCATGTTTTACCATAATCTTTGGTGCGGAAAACGTAGCAAGTCCAATCGTCGCGGCGGTGGTTGTCAAATACCACAACTGCCTCTGCCTCGTTGGTTGGTGAAGTCTGAATTTGCGGAATCCACGTGTTGGCAGGCAAACCTTTAATATTTTTAATAACGTTTGTCCAAGTTGCCCCGCCGTCGGTTGTTAATTGCAGATTACCGTCATCCGTTCCTACCCAAATCACGCCTTTCTTTACTGCACTCGGTGCAATGGCAAGAATAGAGCAGTGGTTCTCTGCCGCCGTAACGTCGTAAGTCAAACCGCCGCTTTCTATCTGCTTTTGTTTTTCGGGGTCGTTGGTAGTCAAGTCGGGTGAAATAATTTCCCAACTGTCGCCGCGATTGGTGCTTTTATGCACAAATTGGCTGCCATAATAGATGGTTTTGTCGTCAAATGGGTCATGCGCAATGGCAGCATTCCAGTTGTAGCGCAGCATCACTTTGCTGTCGGGATGCTGCGGACGAATGAATTTAGTAGCACCGGAGACCAAGTCGTAGCGCACTAAATTGCCGCCCTGCGACATGGAATAGCCGTAGCGATTGTCGCTGCGGTCGGGCAATACGTCAAAGCCGTCGCCAAAGCTGGTTTCTTCCCATTCGTGGTTGCGGATGCCGCCCATGCGCCAAACTTGGCTGGGGCCTGCCCATGAGCCGTTGTCCTGCATACCGCCATAGACTTTGTAAGGAATGCTCATGTCCACATTGATATGGTAAAACTGGCTCAACGGCAGGTTTTCGGGAAAAAACCACGTTTTGCCGCGGTCGCGACTGATGGCAAGACCGCCGTCATTACCATCTATGATATAGTCCGGGTCGTTGGGGTGAATCCACCATGCGTGGTGGTCGGAGTGAATCTGGTTGCTTAATAGCGGGCGGAAAGTTCTGCCGCCGTCTTCGCTGAGTGAAACATCGGAATATAAGTTGTAAATCCTGTTTTCATTGGTCGGGTCAACGTAGATTTCCGCATAGTAAAATGGGCGGTTGCCAATGTTTCGGTCGGTAACTTTTGTCCACTTAAAGCCGCCGTCATCGGAGCGATACAGGGCGTTTTTCTTAGATTCAATCAGGGCATAAACTACATTGGGGCGACTGCGGGCAATAGCAAAGCCCATTTTACCCAGCGTGCCTTCGGGCAAGCCGTCTTCCGGGCCTAACTTCTTCCATGTTTTACCACCGTCCATCGTAATGTGCAAACCCGAGCCGGGGCCGCCGGAACGGAAAAACCACGCATCGCGGTGGAAATCCCACATATTGACGATAAATTTATCGGGATTATGCGGATCCATCACCATTTCGCCGACTCCCGTGGTGTTGTTTTCCGGTTTGAGAATGTGTTGCCATGTTTTGCCGCCGTCGGTGGTTTTCCATACCCCGCGCTCCATGCTGAACCCGTAAGCAGGCCCTTGCACACCTGCGTAGCAAACATCAGGGTTATCGGGATGCACAAAAATGCGGTGGATGCTGCGCGTATTTTCCAGCCCCAAATGCACCCATGATTTTCCGCCGTCGTTGCTGCGATACACGCCGTTGCCGAAGTTTTGGCTATTGCGCGGGTTGCCTTCGCCTGTTGCCACCCAAATAATGTCAGGGTTTTTTTGATAAACAGAAATAGCACCTATGGAAGCAACAGGCTGCTCATCAAAAATGGGCTGCCAATTGATGCCTCCGCTGGTAGATTTCCACAAACCGCCCGAAGCCGAGCCGATGTAGATAATGTTAGGATTGCGCAATACCACATCAATTGCCGTGATGCGCCCGCTTACCCCTGCCGGACCAATACTGCGGGCTTTCATTCCGTGCAGTTTTTCCATGTTGAGGTTTTGTGCCTGCAATACCAACGCTGGCAGCAGAAGGCATACAAAAGCATAGATAATTTTTCGCTGCATGTGTAACTAAGAATGTGAAAAATAAAAAAAGGAATGTGAGGCTGATATGAGCCTTCAATTTTAGCGAAAGGCAGCCAAATATCACAAGTTTCAGCCTTAAATTTGTGCAATTACATCACCCATAACACCAATGAAAGAAGCCTATATCGTTTCCGCTGCCAGAACGCCCATCGGCAGCTTTGGCGGCAGCCTTGCAGGATTTACAGCCACTCAATTAGGTGCAGAAGCCGTTAAGGCGGCTGTTTCCCGCGCCGAACTTACCGGTGAGCAGGTAGAAGAAGTTTTCATGGGCAACGTAATTGCCGCCGGACTGGGGCAAGCACCTGCGCGTCAGGCGGCTGTCTATGCCGGCTTGGGCTACCACGTACCCTGTACAACTATCAATAAAGTTTGTGCATCGGGCATGAAAGCCGTGATGTTTGCTGCACAAAGTATCATGAGCGGACAAAATGACATCATTATTGCGGGCGGTATGGAAAGCATGAGCAACGTGCCGTATTACATCCCCAAAGCACGCTATGGCTACAAGTATGGCAACGGCGAAATTCTGGACGGCTTGGTTTATGATGGTCTAACCGACCGTTATCAGGGTTGCGCAATGGGCGTATGCGCCGACGCAACAGCTACCAAGTATGAAATCAGTCGCGAAGAGCAAGATGCCTATGCGATTCAGTCTTACAAGCGTACCGCAGAAGCTACGGCAAGTGGTCTTTTCAAAAATGAAATTGCTCCGATTGCCATTCCGCAGAAAAAAGGCGAACCCGTACTGATGGCGGAAGACGAAGAATACAAAAACGTTTTCTTTGATAAAATCCCGACGCTGAAACCTGTATTCACCAAAGACGGCAGCGTTACAGCCGCTAATGCCAGCACCATCAACGATGGCGCGGCAGCTCTTGCCATCGTCAGCGGCGAACAGGTAAAAGCCCTGAACCTGAAACCTTTGGCACGCATCGTATCATTTGCCGACGCAGCACAAGCACCCGAGTGGTTCACTACCGCGCCGGTACCGGCAGCAGAGCGCGCACTGAAAAAAGCAGATTTGAACTTAGGCGACATTGACTATTTTGAGGTTAATGAAGCATTTTCGGTAGTAGCTCTTGCCTTCATCAAGCAATTGGGCTTAGACCAAGCCAAAGTAAACGTTAACGGCGGCGCGGTATCTATCGGACACCCGCTGGGATGTTCAGGTGCGCGCATCATCACCACGCTCGTAAACGTATTGCACCAGCGCAACGGCAAATACGGCTTGGCTGCCATCTGCAACGGCGGCGGCGGCGCTTCGGCATTGATTGTAGAGCGCGTATAAACTACCGTCTCCGATGCTGTACAAAAGCCCAAGCAATTTGTGAAAATATTTTATGTAAATTTCTGAAAAACAGCTATTTAAGCCTGACAGGTCGCAAAAGCCTGTCAGGTTTTTTGCATTATTCAACAAGCAATCCGTTTGTTTTCTGTGTCGGGCAGATTGTCTGCTCTTCAAATCCGAATCATGCGTTTTTGTTGCCTGCACGCGTTAATACAGTTCAATCGGTGATGTTTATGCGCAAATACATGAACTTTGTGTAAACTTTTGAGCGTCCAGACCTGTTGAATTAGTTTTTACAGTATAAAACATACAACTTACTTCTGATTTTTATTGGCGAAAATCCTTTTACATGAAAATAGGCATCGTTTGCTACCCGACATTTGGCGGTAGTGGAGTAGTAGCCACCGAATTGGGCAATGCGCTGGCACGGCAAGGACATGAAATCCATTTTATTACCTATGACCAGCCTACACGAATGGCGCTTTTTGATGAAAATATTTACTATCATAAGGTGGATATTCGCACGTATCCGTTGTTCGAGTACCCGCCGTATGAATTGGCACTTGCCAGCAAAATGGTCAATGTAGCCAAATTTGAGCAATTGGATTTGCTGCACGTCCACTATGCCATTCCTCACGCTTCGGCGGCATACATGGCACGCGAGATACTGAAAACGCAAGAGCTTTATGTGCCTTTTATTACCACACTGCACGGTACAGACATTACCCTTGTAGGTAAAGACGAAAGCTATGCGCCGGTTGTAACTTTCAGCATCAACCAGTCCGACGGCGTTACAACGGTTTCGCAAAGCCTGCGCGCCGATACTTACGAACATTTTGAAATAACCAAGCAGATTGAAGTAATCCCCAACTTTATTGACCTTACGCGCTTTAAGAAGCAACAAAAGGAGCACTTCAAAAAAGCTATTTGCCCTAAAGGAGAGCGCCTGATTGTGCATACCTCCAACTTCCGCAAAGTGAAACGCATAGACGATGCTATTAAGGTTTTTTGCAGACTGAGGCAGCAAATCCCCGTCAAAATGTTGCTGATTGGCGATGGACCCGAGCGTCGTCGCATTGAACAACTCTGCCAAGACAATGATTTGATGGACGACATCCGTTTTTTAGGTAAATTAGATGCCATAGAAGAGGTGCTCTCTGTAGCCGATTTATTTTTGATGCCTTCCGAGAAAGAGAGCTTTGGTTTGGCAGCCCTTGAAGCAATGGCCTGCGAAGTACCGGTGATTTCCAGCAACGCCGGTGGCCTGCCCGAGCTGAACATCCACGGGGTTACGGGCTTTATGAGTGATGTAGGCGATGTGGATGATATGGTGAAAAATGCACTTATTATTTTGCAGGACGATAAACTACCTGAATTCAAGGCCAATGCGCTCAAACGTGCGAAAGAGTTTGATGTACACAAAATCCGCCCCTTGTACGAAGCCATGTACGAGCGGGTAATAGCATCCGTACCTGCGCCAAACAACTGATGGAATACTTGTCAGGCTAAACATCTGCCCGTAAATTTGTGTTTACAAGCTAAATATTGATATCCGATGGACATGATAGAACTTCCTGTTCTTGGCAATACTCCTCCCGCCGAAGCGCCTGTGCGTACACGAAAGCCCGACTGGCTGCGCGTAAAACTCCCCATAGGTCCCCAATATGCCAAGGTGCGCAAACTGGTAGATACGTATCAATTGCATACCATTTGCCAAAGCGGCAACTGCCCCAATATGGGCGAGTGCTGGGGCGCAGGCACAGCCACTTTTATGATTTTGGGAAATGTGTGTACACGCAGTTGTACCTTCTGTGCCGTTGCCACAGGGCGCCCCAATGAGTACGACACCGACGAACCTCGGCGCGTTGCTGAAGCCATTGAGCTGATGGGTGTGAAACATGCGGTAATCACTTCGGTAAACCGCGACGAGCTCAAAGACCGCGGCGCTGAAATATGGTATCAGACAGTGCGTGCCGTGAAAGAACGCTGCCCTGAAACAACCATAGAAACTCTTATTCCCGATGTGAAAGGCAACTGGGATGCTTTGTATCGGATGATTTCGGCAGGACAGGAAGTGGTTTCGCACAACATGGAGACCGTAAAGCGCCTCTACCGCCGTGTGCGCCCTCAGGCAAAATACGAGCGCAGCCTCGAGCAAATCCGCCTGACCAAAGAATACGGCAAGCGCACCAAAAGCGGCATCATGCTGGGTTTGGGTGAAACCGAAGAAGAGGTATTCGAAATCATGGACGACCTGATTGCCAACGGCTTGGATGTGCTGACACTGGGGCAGTACTTGCAACCTACCAAGATGCATCTCGAAGTTGTGGAATACATTCACCCCGATAAGTTTGCCATGTACAAAGAAGAAGGTTTGAAGCGCGGTTTCAAGTACGTTGAATCAGGGCCGCTGGTGCGTTCTTCTTACCATGCCGAGCGCCATATTTAAGTTTAACCTTCCTTTATAAAATAAATGGCGCAAGTTGTTCCACAATTCAGATAGGAAAGATAACTTTGCGCTCTCAAAATTGAAAACGACAATGGCAGAGAAAGACAAAGCCGGCATAGAAATTTTTGAAAGCCCAGAAGCATTGCAGGAACAGCTCAGCAAAACCGAAGCGTTTGCTAAAAATAATCGCCAGTTGGTAATTGGTATTGGTGTGGGCGTGCTCGCCCTGATTGGCGGCGTGGTTGGCTGGAAGTATTTCAGTGAACAGAACAATATCAAAGCCCAAAACGAGCTTTTCCCTACCATTTTCTACATTGAAAAAGACTCTATCAACAAAGCCGTCAAAGGAGACAATAACAACACCACCATTGGTTTGGAGAAAATCGTAGACCAATACGGCAGCACTGATGCTGGTGAATTAGCGGCCTTCTACTTGGGTGTTGCCAAACTGAAAGAAGGCAAGTATGACGAAGCTATTAAAAATCTAGAAAAATTTGATGCCGACGATTGGCTTGTTCAGGCGCGCGCTTACAGCCTGATTGGAGATGCCTACATGGAGAAAAAAGATTTGGATAATGCGATTAAGTACTACAAAAAGGCTTCCGAGCACTATCCGAACGATGCCTTTACGCCCGCTTATCTATTAAAACTCGGCTTGGCATACGAGTTGAAAGAGGATTACGCCAATGCAATAATGGCTTACAGAACCATTGTTGATAAATTTTCTGAAGCATCGGAACTGACTACCGCCCAGAAAAAGCTGGCAAAAGTTGAGTACATCGTAAACAACAGAAAGTAATAAATTATCCTGCATTATTTTGAAGCCATTCTCCTGAATACAGAGAGTGGCTTTTTTGTTTTGTTTGAATCACTGTTTCAGTTTCTTTATGGCTTCATACCAAATAACAGAAATAAAACCAATGGCTATGCTCGTGCCTGCTTCTGCCAAATTAAGTGGCCTAAATCCGAAAAAATGCGCCGCAGGTTGCCAATAGATAAACATGGCGGATAATGCTGTGGTAATACCGATAATCAACGGAATGAGTGGATTGGCATAACGCAAAGTGTGCAGCACAGAGTACCTAAAAGAGCGATTGACCAATGTCAGAAAAATATTGGCACTAATGAGTGTGGCAAAAACCATCGTGCGTGTCAGCGTTTCATCCGCCCCCTGATGAACTGCTGCCTGATAAACCGTGAGCATCCCCGCTGTGATGAAAAGACCTTGTATAATACTGGTTATCAACTCCTTCCATCGGAAAAAGGTGGTGCTGAAAGGGCGCGGCGGCTGCTCCATCGCATAGGCTTCCATCGGCTCGTTTTCGTAGATGATAGAGCAGGTAGGCCCCATAATCAGTTCAAAGAAAATAATATGAATGGGTGAGAAAATATGCGGATAAATCCAGTTCAGCACCAACGGTAGGAAAACGGTCAGAATGATGGGAATATGGATAGAGATGATGTACTGAATGGCTTTTTTCAGATTGGTATAAATGCGTCTGCCCATTGCTACGGCCTCTACCATTTTGGAAAGGTCATCGGTTATCAAAATGAGAGAGGCTGCCTGTCGGGCTATTTCCGTACCTTTTTTGCCCATTGCAATCCCTATGTGTGCAGCTTTGAGTGCGAGGGCATCGTTTACGCCGTCGCCTGTCATGGCCACTATGTTCCGGTTAGCCTTTAACGCATTGATAATCCGCAGTTTGGCTTCGGGGAACATGCGGGTGAAGATATTGGTTTGCTGCACTGTTTGCTGCAGTTCGGCTTCGGAAAGTGCCATCAGTGCTTCGCCGCTGATGCTGTTTGCGGCATCTGCAAAACCAATTTGGCGGGCAATGGATTGGGTGGTGAGCGCATTATCGCCGGTGATGATTTTGACAGAAATACCTGCACGGTAAAAATCTTGCAAAACGCTACGCATATTGGATTTGGGCGGGTCATAAAATGCTACCAGACCGTAGTACTGCAATTGAAAGTCCTGCTGTCGGAGCGGGAGAACATTGCCGCTGAACAATGCCTCGCCTATAGCCAATATGCGATACCCCTCTGCCGCAAGTGTGTGCACTTGTTGTTCAATGGCTGATTTTTCCTCCCGTGTAAGCACAGATAGTGCCAAAATGGCTTCCGGCGCACCTTTGGCAGCAATAATGCGATTTCCTTCGCTGTTGGCAAACACATGGGTCATCATGGGTGGTTTGCCGCCCAACGGGTACTCTTGGATAATGCGGAAATACTTTCGTTCATCAACCGGTGCGGCTGCCGCATAAGCCTCATGTAAGGCAATTTCCATCGGGTCAAAAGGAACGGGTTCGCTGGCCCACATGGCCATACGCACGACATCCTCTTTGCTAAGGCTATTGTTAGGAACAACTTGCACCAACTGCATACGATTTTCGGTAATAGTGCCGGTTTTGTCTATGCAAATCACATTGGCACTGCCCAACGTTTCTACGGTTTTGATTTGCTTAATCAGAATCCCTTTTTTCATCAGCCGCCATGCGCCTAATGCCATAAAAGTGGTAAATGCTACCGGTATTTCTTCGGGCAAGATGCTCATGGCAAGCGTAAGCGCTTTCAGCAAGCTGTCCACTACCAAACCCGAGCGAAACCAGTTCAGCATCCATACAAAGGCAAATACCGCTGTGCCTGCTATCACCATCATGCGCACAAAGTGGTTAATCTGGCGTTCCAAAGGCGTAGCTTCTTCGCTGATGCCTTCCAACTGCTTACCGATTTTGCCAAGCTGTGTTTCTTTGCTGATAGCACTTACTTGGGCAATTGCCAAGCCGCTGGTAACCGTAGTGCCTTGAAAAACAGGAGATGCTAGGCTTGCATCCTTGTAAACGGGCAGCGATTCGCCCGTGAGCAGCGATTCATTGACCGAGAAATCATTGGCCTGCAAAATGATACCGTCTGCCGGAACGGAAGTTCCTTCCTCTACCACCATCGCATCGCCAATGACTAACTCAGCCGTAGGAATTTCTATGGTTTCTCCGTTCCGAATGACTTTGCAATTGGGTTGTGTGACGCTTTTGAGTTTTTCTAAGGCATTTCTGGTGCGGGCATCCTGATAGATGGAAATGGTGGCTACAAATGCGATGGCCACAGCCATAAAAATAGCGTCCTCCCAATTGCCACTGAAAAAATAAATAGCCGCAGTAATGAGCAGGAGTATTACCATAGGCTCTTTGGCAAGCCCCTTAATAACCTTCCACAGACCGTTTTTTTTCTGATAATCAATCACATTTGCGCCGTATCTGTCCCGTGAGGCAAGCACTTCGGCATTGGTCAGCCCTCTGATGGGTGATTGGTTGGTAAACATAGCGGCAGTTTTTGGAATCAATTAACAAAAAAACGGAACGAAACAGGGGGATTTTGTAAATTTGGAATGAAACTAAACTTATCCGACCTACTGCTATGCGTTATTTTCTGTTGGCTGTCATCTGCTTGCATGACCTTGTGCTACGGAGAAATAACAGGCAGCGGTATTTTTCGCTTTACACCGGATGGCGATTTGGCATTGTTCAGCGCTATGCGCTACATGGGCGGCGAGGAAGGTGCTCAACAGCATGGGTGGATAATTACGGCCGAAAGTTGGCGTACTTTTAATGGCATCCGCGTTCCTTACAAGTTACGAGCCACATGGAAACTCCCCGAAGAAGATTGGACGTGGTTGCGAATGGAAATTACCGACGTGAGATACAATGAACAGGTAGAGATTCAATGAAAAATGTTCTGGTTTCTTGGTTAGACTATCGCTTTGATTTTGAAAAAGACAATCCTCATGTATCTGCAATTAACGGAATGACTTGGCGGCTGCATCGCTACTATATACCCGAACACGATTGCGACAGGCACTATCTGCTCTCTATGAAAGCCTCACAGCCCGAGGACACACAAATGACGGCTATGCTTCAAAGGCTTGGGCGCGATTTTCCCGCGCATCGCATTACGCCCGTGTATATGAACATCCCCGACCCGATAGATTTAGCCCGTATCAAAGGAGAGGTCGAGTCTTTTTTGTTACATCTTCGGGATGACAGCAGAGTAAATATTTTTTACAATGCAGGGTATCAGATGATGCAACTGGCGTGGGTGCTTTGCTGCCTGACTACCTGCCGCGATTTTACGCGCCTGTTTCACATGCGTAAACCCGAATTTACGGAAAGCGGGCGGCCTGAAATTTTGGAGATAGACCTTGCCAAACAACAATCTACACAGGCCTACGGCTTGCTAATGCACACTCGGGGCGACAGTCGCTCTGCCGATACCTGTATTACGCCTGCCATGCGGTCGGCCTACCATCGGGCAGAACAGGTTGCCTCTTTACCCAATTTCCCCGCACTCATCACAGGTGCTTCCGGCTCGGGAAAAGAACAACTGGCGCGGCACATCCACCATATTTCGGGCAAGGGAAGATTTCTGGCCGTTAATTGCGCCGCCATGCCCGATGAACTGCTTCGCGCCGAGCTTTTCGGATACAAGAAAGGTGCTTTCACGGGAGCAGTAGAAAGTCGCGCCGGCTATTTTGAAGCAGCTGACGGCGGCACGCTTTTTCTGGATGAAATTGGCGATGCTTCGCTGCTGCTGCAACAGTCCTTGCTGCGGGTGCTGCAAGACGGGCTGATTACTCCACTGGGCGATACACGCCCCCGCAAGGTGAATGTGCGGATTATTGCCGCTACTCACCGCAACTTGCCGCAGATGATTGCCCAAGGTCGCTTCCGCGATGACCTTTACTATCGGCTGAACCCAGCCCCCATTCGCTTGCCTTCATGGGCTGATTTACCCGAAGATGACCGACGGCAGTTGTTTAATTTCCTATGGGAGCAACAAGCCCGAAAGCTCAATCACGGCATAAAAATGACGATTTCCGCAAAGGCAACAGATTTTATTATCCGATGCAACTTTCCCGGCAACATTAGGCAGTTGCAAAATCTGATTGCCGGGCTGTATGTTTTTTATCGCCACGAACCTCGCATTACGGAGGAGATGGTGTTACACGAAGTAGATAGCAGCCAGTCGGACGTAAACATTCATCATCCAGTCGGTTGGCACTTAGAAGAAGTGGAAAAAGCACATATACAGCGGGCGTTGCAACATTTCCGCAACAACCTGACGCATACTGCCAAAGCCTTGGGCATTAGCCTCAATACGCTAAAAGCTAAGATGAAGAAGTTGCATCTGGCATAAATTCATCAATAGCAGGAAAAATGACATATCGCCAGCCGTCAATAACTTCGCCACACTTGTAATAGGCATCTTTATGGATGGCTTCCAACTGAAAGCCTGATTTTTCCAGTACTTTTTTGAAGGCTTCATTGGGTGCAAAAACAATAGCTTCAATGCGTTTTAAGCCGTATGTTTGAAAACAATAGCGGCAAAAGTCAGGGATGACCTGCTGCATAATGCCCTTGCCGCGAAACTCTTTGCCCAACCAATAGCCGATTCGCCGGTAAAGCGTTCGTTGTCTTCGCGCAGTACGATGGCCTATGTTGCCTGCCAATTGTTCTTAGTACTCAATGGCAAAATTGGTGAATGGCTTTTGACTGCTGCAATGCTCTACCCAGTTAGGCTGCATCTGCTGATGTGTAGGGATGCGGGAAATGGTCGTGCACTTGCTGCCAGATGCTGAAATCATTGGCAATCAGAGTTAAAGACTCTACATCGCTTGTTTTGAAAGGGCGAAACAGCATGGCAGATGAAAAAAGTTGATGTTTTTTGGGTGAAAGTATTGCAAATAAAAGCAAACCAAAACATCTTTGTGCCCACAAAAATGCCCAGATGGCGAAATTGGTAGACGCACCGTCTTCAGGTGGCGGCGCTGTAATGGCGTGGAGGTTCGAATCCTCTTCTGGGCACTTTTCCACAAAAAACCCGCTTAGAAGTACTTCTGAGTGGGTTTTTTGTTGGCTGAAATTGATTCGTTTGTGTACAAACTGCATAATGGCTATGCCTTCACAATGATTTTTTGGAGTAGCTACTTTTTTTTAAACACCAACAGCGGAGTCTGTGTATCAAAAGCAACTGATTGGCTGATGCTTGGGTTAAATAACTTGTCAAACCACGAGCGCTCGTGGGTGAACATTACGAGCAGTGAGGGCTTTTCTTGGGCCACATACTGTTGAATACCGGCTACAATATCGTTGTCATATTCGGTGTTTATAAAGGTGATGTGCAGTTTGTCATAGTCAAATTTTGAGGTGAGCATGTGCAAAGTTTTTTCCTTGTCAAATTTGGCTACGTCCACCAATTGAGGGTACACCGGATATATGTGGAAAAGGTCTATGGTTGCATGGAAGAGTTTGGCAAAAGCTACAATTTTTGCAAGTTCATCGCCAAAGTCGATCAGGTCTGAAGCATAACCGATTTTAGTAATGCTGTCTGCCGGAGTGTCGGCGGGTACTGCCAGCACAGGGATATCTACATTTCCAAATAATCCTGCTGTGTTGCTGCCGAAAAATACTTTTTTCAGCCCGCTTGCACCTTGTGTACCCATAATAATCATATCGGCCTGATGCTTTTCAATAACTACGTGAATCATGTTCTTGAAAGCGCCGTATTCAACAGCCAAAGAGTAGCTGTCTGTAGCAGGGGCAATACCCGAAGCAGTATATGCCTGTGCAACCTGCTTCCGCAGCTCTTCCATATTTTCCTCTGTGTCATTTTTTACCAGTTCGTGGTACAAATGAACAGGCGCTGTTTCCGGTACAATCGTATCTGTAGCTCTGAAAAATACCAAATGGCTGCCGGTTGTATTGGCAAAGCGAATGGCATATTGCATTGCTTTCAGCGCATTGTCAGAAAAGTCGGTGGGAACGAGGATGGTTTTCATAAAATCTGTTTGTTCATTGTAAGGTTGTGCAATCTGAAAGCAATATAGCAGACAGACGCCTGACAAACAATGCGCTAAGTCATCTTTTGTAAAAAAATGCATTTTTTAATTACTTGTTAGGCAAACCAACAGACTGCGTGCGCCGTGTGCACCTATAACGAGCGATTGCTCAATGTCTGCCGTGCGCGAAGGGCCTGAAATAAACACACCAAAACCTTCGCTTATTTGTGCTATTTGCCGATAGGCAGCGTGCATATTTTCTACCAGATGTTTATCGGACAGTACAATTACCAGATGTTGCGTAATAAAGGGGAGCGCACGATGTATCATCTGCGTTTCGGTAAGCCAGATAGCTCCGTTTTCTGCTACGCCGAGCAAACCTTGCATAACTGCAACATCTACCACGTCCAGTTCCGCAGGGTGGTTAATGGCGTTTGGGTCTATATTGCCCTGTACGGCAGGGTGTGCGCTGCAAATATGAACAGCCTCCGGATAGGAGGTGCGAACAGCTTGTCGGATGGCTTCTTGGGTGGGGGTATGTACAACCGTAGCGCCAATGCGCCCGAGTATTTCCACAAATGCAGATTGTAATTCCTTCTCGGTTGTATAGGCGGCATATAAAGGAACGGCTGGCAAGTTGGCCTCGGTTGTGGGTTTGTTGCGGCAAATGGCACTGATAATTTGTTCGCGGTTACTTTTCATGTGCTCAAAGAAACAAAATCAACTCAAAAAACACCCCTCCGCAAAATGCAGAGAGGTGTTTGGAACATAAACCTATTAAAACAACTTAAAACCTTTATTGCCAAAACAATGCGGAGTGTAGATTAGTTGCACAGGGGCTATTTTTGCTTAATTCGGAATTCCAAATCGTGCATGTCGCTGTAAATCTTTTCAGCTTCTTTCAAAACATCGCCAACTACGCGCTGTCCGTCTGCTTTAGCGCTGTTAATGGGCTCATCTTTCTTTTCTTTGAGCGTTTCCATTAATTCTTTCAAAGCATCTAAATACTTATCTAAACGATAGCTTAATCTGTCGCGAGTGTTAATTCCTTTGTCCGGTGCGAAAAGCATGCCCGCTACAATCCCTGTTGCTGCTCCGGCGATAAAACCTAAGAGAGTTCTTCCTGCTTTGCTCATAATGATTGAAGTGTTGTTATTCAAATATACGAAAATTTAAAATTATTTGTTGTCTATCAGGCCGCGACCGCTTTTCTTTACTTTGCCGGCCTGTTGCAGGTCGGTGGCAATTGTGTTGAGCAGGCCATTCACGAAGAAGTAACTTTTGGGAGTACTGTACATTTTGGAGATTTCAATAAACTCATTAATGGTTACTTTCACCGGAATGCTTGGGAAGTGTATCATTTCGCTGATAGCGAGGTTGAGAATCACCTTGTCCAATATGGTTATGCGGTCAATATCCCAGTTTTGGGTGCGGTCTGCTATCATTTGCTGTGCCATGGCCGACTCTTGTACGCCTTTGGCAAACAGTTCAACCATGTATTCTTTATCGTTTTGCCAGTTTGGGGAAAGCTCTTGTAATGGTATCTGCTCGCCCGCGGGTGCTTCTGCAATGCGTTTGATGGTTTTTACTGCCATGCTTTTAATAACGGGCATATTGTCTGCCCAGCCGATGTCATTTTCTTCAAAATAGGCTAAAACAGCATCGTTGGAAAGGATGAACTGTTTGGCAATGCTCAATACGATATTCAGTTCATCTTCATGGGTTGTTTCGGGCAGGTTGCGATACTGTTTGTAGAAGTCTTCTTTGAGCATGAGCTTGTACCACTCGCGCACAAGTTCGTTGTCCCACACAATGTTGCGTCGCAGGGCTTCGTCTTTGAGCGCAATGTGTGTAGCCAATTTGGCAATAATAGGGTTTTTGGCCAGTTTAAAGGTATATTCGGCAATGCTTACCTGAGTAAACTTGCGGTTCAGGCTATCCTGATGTTCTTTTTTGGCTTGTGCACCCAGTTCTACCAGCAACAAAAGGAAACGCAGGTAGTTGTCAAATATTTTTTCGGTTTCGCGCACCAAAGAGCGGCTCAGGTTTTCGTAATCTTTTTTGAGTGCCTGATGGTAAAAGCGAATGGCTTCGGCTACAGATTTTTCAACCTTAGGGCTTACCGGACGGTCTAACGTGAGTGTTTTGTTGAGATATTGTTCTTTAAATAGTTTTTGTGCTTGTTCTCTTCCTTCCGCCAGTTTAATGGGGTCTTGCACTTCCATAGAGTTTAAATCCGGCAGAAAGTCGGATGCAATTTTATCTAATGCAAGTTCATAGTCCGATTGCTGACATTGTTGAAAAGCATAGAGGCTTTGCACAGCCTTAGCACGAAGTAATCGCCGATTGAGCATAAATATTAAACTGCTTAACACTTATGAAAAGCGGCGCAAATTTACTTAAAAAATAGTGAGCCTTTCAATCCTTGCAAGATATTAGCTATTGGAAAGCCCACTTTTTGGCTTCTTGCAGCGTGTCAAATACTTTGACTTCGTATTTTGCATGGTTGTTATCCATCAGGAACAGTTCAAGTGAAATATTGGAGAATAAATCCGTAGAACTGATGATTGCCATTTTTTGCAATCCTGCCATATTCATTTGAGGCGTCCATTCGGCAACTAACCAATCTATAATCTCGTTCCACGGGCCGACAATACCGGAATGATCCGCTATCAGTGATGTAATGTTATATTCACGCACTATTTCGGCTATTTTACCATATCCGGTGTTCAGTTCATCCATCAACAGGAAGCCGCGCCACTTATAATACAATTGTTTTTTTGCTGTATCAGGCTCAAAAAACATATATACATATCCGCCCTCATTTTTAAGTTCAAGCGCAGAGCCATTTTCGGATTCATAGGGCACTAATGTTTGATCCATCGGATATCAATAGGGATAAAAAGCAGCACAAATTACGTTATTAGCCATACAATTAACAAAACTGTTAGCAGAAAACCTGCGCAAATTCAAATTTATTACCATTAAACAGACCTAAGTCGCTCATTTTCAGCGAGGGTATTACGAGTAAAGCCATGAAGCTCAGCGTCATAAAGGGTGCTTGCAAGGGTTGTGCCTGCACGGGTGCACAAAGTTGTTTAGCAAATGCGTCTATATCCTGATAGGCCTGTGCTATATAGTAGGCATCATCTGCTGACATTAACCCCGCTACCGGCAGAGGCAGTAGTTTGGTTTCTTGATGATTGCAAGCCGAAATACCGCCTTGGGCTTCAATAATGGCATTAACAGCTTTGGCCAACAGTTCATCATCTGTGCCTATGGCTACAATGTTGTGCGAGTCGTGGGCTACTGATGAGGCAATGGACCCTTGCCGCAATCCGAATCCGCGAACGAAGCCCACGGCCGGCGGGGCATTTTTATAACGATTCACAACCGCTATTTTGAGTAAATCTTTATCGGGGTCTGCAATGGCGAAACCATTGACAATAGTGGCTTTAACAAACTCTTCCTGTGTGATAAGTTCACCGTCCAGTGCTGCAATGACGCGCACCGTATCGGAGGCTGCACGAACTTGCAGCAAATCGGCACTGATAGGTTTTGCACAGAAAGCATTTTGCTTCTCTGCCACAGGTGCTTTAATAAACGAATGCCCGTTTTCTGCTACCAGTTCGCCATTAATCCACGTTTGCAGCACTTTAAAATGCGTCAGGTCTTCTACCAAAATGCAATCTGCCGGGTCGCCGATGCGCAATTGGCCAACGTCTAATCCATAATGATGAATCGGGTTGAGGCAGGCAACTGTTAATACTTTAAAAACATCTACGCCTAAGGCTACGGCGCGGGCTGCCAATTGATTTATGTGCCCTTCCAGCAAACTGTCGGGGTGTTTGTCGTCGGAGCAGAACATCATTTGTTGCCAATATTCGTGGAGTAAGGGAGCAAGTGCGTTGAAATTTTTGGCAGCGCTGCCTTCGCGGATAATAATTTTCATGCCTGCCGCCAGTTTGTCGAGTGCTTCTGCGGCAGTAAAACATTCGTGGTCGGTGCTCATGCCTGCCGCTGCGTATTGTCTTGCTTGCTCACCGCGCAGGCCGGGTGCGTGCCCGTCAATGGGTTTACCCAATTCTTGTGCAATTTTAATTTTTGCCGCTACATCTTCGTTGCCGTATAGAACGCCCGGCCAGTTCATCATCTCGGCAAGATATTTGAGCCTATCTGTTTGGAAAAGTTCTCTGACCTGTTCGGGGCTGATAGCTGCCCCTGCTGTTTCAAAGGCGGTGGCAGGCACACAAGAAGGTACGCCAAAGCAGAATTTGAAAGGGACACTGTTGCCGTTGCGCACCATGTAGCGAACGCCTTCTACGCCTGTTACGTTGGCGATTTCGTGAGGGTCGGAAACGGTAGCAACCGTGCCGTGCAATGTGGCCAGCCGTGCAAACTGTGCAGGCACAAGCATAGAACTTTCAATGTGGATATGTGCATCAATAAATCCGGGCATCAGAAAGTATTTGCAGGGTACATCGGTAGGTTGAATGTCGGCAATTTTACCGTGGCTGATTTGCACTTCGGCAGGAAAAATTTGGCGCGCTGCAATATTTACTACATTTGCACGTATGCTGATAAGATGATTCATAACCCTTTTTGATATGAAAAAAGCAATTTATCTTGTGCTGTTCTGTGTGCTGACCCTGAGCTTTGGTTCGTGCGTGCATGCGCCTAATACGGGTTGGACACCACGCAAGTCGAAGCCTATTCGCACCGGAAAGCCGGTTGAATATACAAAAGTGAATAAACGTATCCGAATGTGGTAATGAAAAAGAGGAATTTGTTGCAAAAACTCTCGGTAGGTAAGGTGCTGTTATTTATCTGCCTGCTGGGTATGGCAAGTTGTTATCATGCACCGCGCACTGCATGGACACCCGTAAAACCCAAAAGAGCTAAACCCGATGTTTACCCGCGTTAGTAAAACCCGATGGATAGTTTATTTACTGTTGCTTGCAGCATTCTCTTCGGGCTGTGCTTCGGGCAAAGGCGGCAGAAAATTAAAAAGGGGCAAACCGATTCCCTGTCCTGTCAAAGATTGCTAATGGGGCATATGCAAAATTATAATGGGTTTGTAGAAGAATATTTGTGTAAGGTTTTGAAAAAATTTAATGACCTAAACCTGTCAGGTTTATACGTATCATCCGCTTGTTTCTCATCAGGCTTTTTCAAAAAACTTTGTGTAAAATATACCCTTTCTCTGGGAATTGCGTACAAGTAAGGAAACAGCTGTTGAACGTATAATGCAAACCTTAGAGCATCCCCAAATACACCGGATAGACTTGGAAGAAATTCACGGTGAAACAACCATGTCTATTCCCGAAACGCAATTGCCGCGTGTAGTAATTATTGGCGGCGGATTTGCAGGAATCGAGATAATTAAAAAACTGGCAGGGAAACCCGTTCAGACAGTACTTTTTGACCGCCACAATTATCATACATTTCAACCCTTGCTCTATCAAGTAGCAACCGCAGGATTAGAGCCGGACTCTATTGCCGGCCCTTTGCGCAAGTTGTTTAAAGAAACGCCCAACTTCCATTTTCGCTATGGTTTAGTAACAGAAATTTATCCGGAGCGGAATGCCATTGCTACCTCTATCGGGGAGTTACGCTACGACTATCTCATTATTGCCAATGGTACCAAAACTAACTATTTCGGCAATCAGAAACTGGCACAATTGGTATTTCCAATAAAGCAACTGCATCAGGCACTGGATTTGCGCAGTCAGTTGTTGCAAAATCTGGAACGCGCGCTGTTGGTAAAAAATATTGACGAACAGCAAAGCCTGATGGATATAGTAATTGTCGGGGGAGGGCCTACGGGTGTAGAAGTGGCTGGTGCACTTGGCGAATTGAAACTGCACGTATTGCCCAAAGATTACCCCGAGTTGGACTTTCGCCAAATGGATATTCATTTGATAGAAAGCGGCGAACGCCTGTTAGGTACTATGTCCGAGAAATCAAGCAAAAAAGCCTATAAATACCTCACGGAGCGTTTTCAAGTACATGTGTGGCTGAATACGCGATTGGAAGACTATGACGGCAAAGAGGTTACGCTCAGTAACGGGCGTAAGATTCTTTCGCGTACTGTTGTTTGGGCGGCCGGAGTAACGGGTAACCTCATAGACGGCCTGCCGAAGGAGGTTATTACGCGTGGCAACCGAATTATTGTCAATGAGTTCAATCAGGTAAAAGGCTTTGCCAATATTTTTGCCGTAGGTGATATTAGTGCGATAATTACGGAGGAAACACCCAATGGGCATCCACAATTGGCACCTGTTGCCATGCAGCAAGGCAGGTTGTTGGGAGATAACCTACTGCGCATGTTAGATAAGAAACCGATGAAGCCGTTTAAATATTTTGATAAAGGCAGTATGGCAACGGTTGGCCGCAACCGCGCAGTTGTAGAAATGCCCGGCTTTCAATTTCAAGGGTTGTTTGCATGGTTCGTATGGCTTTTTGTTCACCTGCTCTATATCATTGGTTTTCGCAGCAAGTTGGTGGTATTAATGAACTGGATGTGGAACTACTTCACCTATGACCGCGCCACTCGCCTGATTGTCCGTCCGTTTGTGAAAGAAAAAATGGAAGTGTAGGCTGCATGTAATGGCAGCACATACGGGGGCTGCTTATCTCATCAACAGTTGATTTCCGTTGAAAAAACGCAATTTGGCGTTTAATCTTCCAATAATTTGTGCGCCAAATTACTCAACTACGCCTGTGAAGCGGGCTGCTTGTAATAGTCTTTTGATAGTTGTTTAATGTTTCGGCACAAAAAATCGGTTCAACCGAACAATTTTCGTCTGCTGTTGAAAAACATTACCATGTCAAAGCGGCATATCCGATTATGTTTACGCAGCACAATACGCACTACAAAGCCGATACCGTTTCGCACACAAGCATATGATACGAGGCTATTGACTATCCATTTGATTTTCGGATAGGCTTGGGCGAAATAGAAACCGGTAATGCAACTCTTTTTACGCGCGACTCGGTTTTTCAGTTTTCGCGATAAAAAACCTGTTGCCGCCCGCTCTATGAGAAACACACTGATTTTGCCGGCCGGCGGTTTGTATCACCTGCCGGCGGCACAGCCGTTGCAAAGGTAGGCTGTGAAACCGACGTTTTCAGGGAAGACCAATGGACGGGGTGCGCAGTACATGTGGTAGGTGCTTCGCGAAGAGATGAAAAAACGCTACGATGCAGGTATGATAAAAAGCACCTGTACCTTGTCCGAACCATAGAGCCACAGGCCGACGGTTCACTGCGCGAGACACATTTCAAAAAATACGTCCGCACCGTAGGGGGATTGACAGAAATCGAAGTGCTGTTTTTGCGCAACGGCCGACCAGAGCAACTTGGAAACATACAAAGACTTGCAGGTGCATTTGAGTTTAGATGATGCGCTTTTTGACCCTATCGTTGTTTCCGGGAAGTACGCCCGAAAAAATAGCTTAGTCCAATATTTCTACTTTGGTAATCAGGTATTTGGTATCGCCGCGCCAAGGATAAGCGTAAAACTTTTCTTCGTAATGGAGTTTTACGCGTTTGTCTTCATCCATGGCTTTCTGAATAGAGTCAATTACGTCCTTGTGGTGGCCTTCTACTGAGAACTCCCATGTGCTGGTCAAACTGCCGCCGGCTTTTCCCGTATTGCTAGTAATGCCTTCTACGTTGAGCTGTCCTTCCCATGTTTTGAAAACTACTCCTTTGCGGCTGATTTTCATGATTTTACCTGCGCGATACCCTTCGCTATAGCTGGCAAAGTAGGCAAACCATCCGCCGCCAATGAGCGCGAGCACCAGTATAACGCTGCTGATTATCAGAAACTTTTTCATAAGTGAAAGCGTGTATATTGATTTAATACGCTTAAAGGTACGCAGCAGTTTATTAGCGGCAAAAATGCAGCGTTGAAAATTGGGCACACGGTGCATGGTATAAGGGTGTCTATCGGGCAGGTCAAGAGACGATGCGTAAGGCTATACGGTTTGCTAATTACTGCGGCATTTAGCCGTGCGGATACCGTGCCTCTTTGGATAGCCTCAAAATCTCATTATCTTACGACACCCTTAGTGTGTATCTGAAAATGAAACAACTCCTGATTAACACCTTGCGTGCGTACAGTCGCGTGGCTAACTTACTGAACGAATACATAGGGCGCGGCGTAGCGTGGCTCACTACCGTGCTGGTGATTGTGTTCTGCATAGATGTCATCATTCGCTATGTTTTTAAAAGCAGCAGCGTAGCTTTCTACGAAGCCGAGTGGCACATTTTTTCCATTATTTTCCTGATAGGTGCGGGCTATTCGTTGCGGCACGACCGCCACGTGCGGGTAGATGTGTTTTATTCGCGTTTCAGCCCAAAAGCAAAGGCTTGGGTCAATTTTTTTGGCGTACTGTTGTTTTTGTTGCCTTTTGCCGTGCTGGTTATCAAGGCTTCCATTCCCTATGTGGCCTTGTCTTATCGCATCAACGAAGGCTCTGCCGATGCGGGCGGGCTGCCTTACCGCTACCTGATTAAAAGTACGATGATAATTGGTTTTGCATTGCTGCTGCTCCAAGGCATTGCACTGCTGCTGGACAGTTTATTGGTGATTCTGGGTATTCAAAAATCTTCTGAAAACACATGATTGCGCTGCTGCTCTTTCTGACCTTGTTTGTTTTGCTGTTGCTCGGCTTTCCGGTGGCGTTTACGCTGGCGGGTGTTTCTATCATATTCGGGCTGTTTACTTTCGGGCTGGAACTTTTTAATCTGCTGCCGCTTCGGATTTACGGCACGATGAACAATTACGTGCTGATTTCTGTGCCTTTGTTTGTTTATATGGGCGTAATGCTGGAAAAATCGGGTATTGCCGAGCGCCTGCTTAATGCAATGACGATGTTTTTTGGCGGCCTCCGCGGCGGATTGGCACTGTCCGTAGTTATTGTCGGTACGTTGCTGGCGGCTTCTACGGGCGTGGTAGGCGCAACTGTGGTAACAATGGGCTTGCTGAGCCTGCCGGCTATGCTGGCACGCGGCTATAGCCCCTACCTCGCCACGGGAACAATTGCCGCTTCGGGGACGCTGGGGCAGGTGATTCCGCCAAGTGTGATTCTGGTGCTGTTGGGCAGTGTGATGAATATTTCGGTGGGTGATTTATTTGTCAGTGCGGTAGTGCCAAGTTTATTGCTTGTTTCTGCTTATATAATTTATATCATTGTTTTTTCTGTTATCAGGCCTGAGGCTGCTCCTGCCATTCCCGCCGAGGAGCGCGCTGCATTTAAGGGGGATGGTTTTTACGGGCGATTGTTCAGGGCATTCGTATTGCCCATGATTTTGGTCGTATCGGTGCTGGGAGCCATTTTTGCAGGAATTGCCTCTCCAACCGAAGCTGCAGGCGTAGGTGCATTTATGGCAACCTTGCTGACTGCTTATGAGCGCAAACTCAACTTGAAAGTCCTTCGAGAAGTAATGGCAGAAACTACGCACCTGACGGTGATGGTATTTATCATCCTGATTGGCGCAACAGCTTTTGGCTTGGTTTTCAGGGGAGTAGGCGGCGACCACGACTTGGTGCAATTGATTGAAAGCTCGAACCTAAGCCCTTATGCTTTTCTGACTTTTGTGATGCTGGGTATTTTTATTGCCGGCTTCTTTATTGATTTTATCGAAATTATTTTCATTTTCATGCCCGTAATTGTGCCTGTTTTTGCTCGCTATCAGATTGATTTGCTTTGGGTGGGCATGTTGGTATGTATGAACCTGCAAACCTCTTTCCTGACACCGCCGTTCGGCTTTTCATTGTTCTATCTGAAAGGAGTTGCTCCTCCGCAAATTACTACGCAGCACCTCTACCGCGGCATTATTCCTTTCATTATGATTCAGTTATTAGTGTTGCTTTCGGTTGCTTTTTATCCCGAACTGGCTACTTGGCTGCCCAAAGCACTGCGTTAATAGTTAGTTTGTCGAGGGTAATTTTAAGCGCGATATGCTTGCGATTGGTGTTTTCTTGCTTCTATATACAAACCTGATAGGTCTTAAAGAATGACAGGTTTAAACGACCGCTTTTAATAATTTACACAAAAAATTTACAAATCTCTTGTGCTTCTGTATAATGAAAAAATTTTCACTGACGTAAAGCGTATAATACAGGCTTGCTTGGCGAGGCATCCATCATCAGGCTGATGATGCCGAGTTGCAGCAGATAATCGCCGTCGGGGATAGTATCAGGCACATAAATCAGTTCGGTAATGGTGCTTTCGCGGCGAGTTGCCTGCGGATACTGCCAGAAATAGCGGTGCATAAGCAATCGGCCGCCGTCTTCTTCCCTGTCTACCGAAGGCAAATCGCAGAGCAGATGTTTAATGCCTTTGTTTGCCAGCAAACGCCCGCATTCCGCATGAAAATAGGGTGGATTAGTGCCGGAATACTGCCGTACCCGTTTATTGTCAGTATTGGGTAAGGTTCTGACAATTAATGCTTCAGGAATATTTGCAAGGATTGTTGTTTCTAATTGTTCTGGCAAAATACAAAGGTCGCCGTTGGACAGTTGCGCAGGTTGTATGCTTATCAGACGGGCAAAAAATAGGAATTGACGCAGGCATTCGTGAATAGTGGCATCATCAGCGGAAATGTGCCCGTAGCATTCGGTATGTGTGCCGTTTCCGTGTGGCGTTATGTGCAGGCGTTGATAGTTACAGCTGCCGCCCGCCGCCACACTGCCAATAAAAGAATCGCCAAAACTGATAGTTTCGGCCGCCGGTTCTTCGGCATAATAGCAGTTCGGGTTTAATTGATTGATATTCAGCGGTATAGATATATCTAAGGGTTGGGTCATATCTGCTGTCCACTGCTGTTGATTAAAGCAAAAATTCAATAACATAGAAAAAACATGAGTTTGAAAAATTGATGTAATTTGCATAAAGCAAATAAATAGTACAAAGTTATTCAATGGCTGTGCATAGAATAGTTGCCTTATTTTTTTGCTGAGTATGGCGGATTAAATACTATTGGCTCAGTGCGAATCGGTACCAAGCGTAATCACGCCGAGCAATATTGCTGCTATTGCCTGCCAGAGTGATACCATTAGTAATAGCAGTATGGTTAATAACGGAAATTCGCCGGCTTTTCTTAACAATATCACATTGCCGACCTAACTATTGACAATCAGGGGGTTGCCGTAGCTTGTGGCACATCTGCCATCAGCAATAATTTGACAATGAACAGAGGTGCTTTGGGCAGCCGTTTGCATATTAATGGCAGCACTACCATCGGCAGCGGCGGCTCTTGCAGCAGTGATGCCATTATTGTTATACAAAAAGGCGGCACACTAACTACTATCAGAGGCAATTTTAATAACGCAACCATTGTTGTACGCAGTGGCGGAACATTGAATTTGAGCACTTTGTTGGATAACATAACTATTATTGTAGAAAACGGCGATACTTTGAACCTTTCCACAGGCGTTAGTGCATTGGGGTTGAACCTTAAAACTTTTGGCTGATGCAAACCATCCGATGGGGCATTGCAGGTCTTGGCAAAATTGCCGGCCGCTTTGCCGAAGATTTAAAATTGCTGCCCGACCATCGGCTGGTTGCCGTTGCCTCTCGCAGTGCTGAAAATGCTCGACAATTTGCCCAAAGGTACAACGCAGACTATTGGTTTGATGATTTTCGGCTGTTGGTTGGCTGCCCTAAAATAGATGCAATTTATGTGGCTGCACCTCATGCCGACCACTATGTGCTGACCATAGCAGCACTGCAAAACGGCAAGCATGTACTTTGCGAAAAGCCAATGGGCATCAATGCTGCCGAAGTGGCTGCCATGCAAAAGTTGGCCACTGAGAAAGGCTTGTTTCTGATGGAAGCCCTCTGGACGCGCTATATGCCTTCTTTTCTCAAAATGCTGGAATGGTTGCCGCAGATAGGTGCAATCAGAGAGATTCGCGCCGACTTCGGCTTTGCAGCCCATTTCCCCGAAGAGCATCGGCTGATGGATAAAAACAAGGGTGGCGGCTCGCTGCTCGATATTGGCATTTATCCTGTTTTTTTGGCATTGCAACTACTCGGGAAACCTGAAAAAATAGCGGCTATTGCTACTTTCAACCATTTGGGTATAGATACCTCCTGTCAAATAAAGTTTGACTACCTGCAAAAAAAATGTAAAGCAATGCTATCGTGCAGTATTTTGGAAGACACGGCTTCGGAAGCTGTTATTGCAGGTGAAAACGGCAGTGTCCGCATGGCAAAACCATGGCACAATTGGGGAACGGTAACGCTGCATTTGCCCGATAAAGACCCCGTTTCGTTTATCCCCGAAAAACGAGGCATTGGTCTTTGGTTAGAAACAGCTGCCGCAGGTGAGGCTATCCGCTCCGGAAAGACAGAGGAGCCACTGCTACCGCACACAACCAGTTTGCAAATAGCACAAACACTGGAGGAAATTCGCCGCCTGATTGGTTTGGTATATCCGCAGGATATGCGGATTGAGGCATAAAATACCAAGGCAACAGTGCAGGTAAGTTACTTAGGCATTGCTTTAGGTTGATTCCTGGGTAAGCGTGTGAAAAGTCTGACGAAAATTATTTGCTATTTATTTGATAATCAGTACGTTATGTGCAAAAAGTCAAAATGAAAGATTAGCGCAAAAATACCTTTCTTTGGATTGTATTTTTCTGATGCGGGCATATTTGTACGGACAGGAAATGCCCTGTCCGTACGGGTGAAATATCAATTAAATTAAACTTTTCCAAGATTCTATCGTGCAGTTCGCATTAGGGCCGAAATCCTTCTCTGCCCAATGGCTTAGAACCTTGCTCCAACAGAGAGGTAGTAGTTGCGGCCTTCGCCGGGTATAATACCGGGGCCGGGATAGCCGCCTGCACGGCGAGTAAAGTAGCGTTCATCGGTCAGATTGTTTATGCCTGCACGCACATTGTAACGTTGCAGGAATCGCCAAGTAGCCGAAATATCCATTACTCGGTAGGCTGGCACCATGCCCGTTACAGCAGTTGTAGGAGCAATGCGTGTGTTGTTGGCATCAGAAAAGGCATCGCCCACAGCACTCATTTGCCAAGTTGCCGAAAAACCTTTGTTGGTATAAGTTGCACCTATGCGGTGTATGTAGGATGGGGCATTTTCTACCTTGTTGCCTTTCAGATTGGTTTCTACAGGCTCGTTGTTTACAATACTTACCACTCTCAGGTCTGTATATCGGGCATTTATCCACGAAAGCGAAGCAAACAGATTGATATAGCCGAGTTTTGAGCGGTCGGTAATGGCTGCAATCGGGGCAAACTCTACGTAGCTTTCTATGCCTTGGGTGCGGCTGCCGCCTACGTTGGTGCGCAGTTGGAAGCGGCTGCCGTCAGGCCGAATTTGGTTGAGTGTGCCAATGCGGTTGTCATATTGTAAGTAGAATGCACTCACATCGTAGGTAACAATGTTTTTATAACTGCCGCGAATACCCAAATCGGCATTGAAGCCCGAAGCATCGCGCAGATTTTCATCAATAACGTCGGTAGTGGTAGGGGGCGTAATCTCCGAAAACAATACAGGGCGATAAGACTGTGAAATATTAGCGTACATATTAGCCTCTGGTGCAAGGTTGAGCTCCGTTCCGATACCTGCCAGCACAAAATTGCGCCGTTTTTTGGTGTGCGGCATCAAAATGGCCGAGCCGTTTGCAGCACGTCCGAATTGCCCTTTGCCTGTATTTTTCACCATTTCATAGCGAATACCCGGCGTAACTGTCCAGTTCTTTGTTAGGCGGAATATATTTTCTACATAAACCGAAATATTATGGGTCATAAATTCCAGATTGCGAGGATAGTCGGCTTCTTGCAAATTCAGGTTGAAGTCGCTGCCGGTGTCGCCTCTGCCGTTTTGTCTGCGGTGTGTAGTGCCTGAATAGTAGCGTAAACCTGCGGCAATGGTGCTTTCCCGATTCAGGAGTTTGTAGTTGATGAGGTTGCGCCATTCTGCTCCAACGTTGTGATAAGAATCACGGTCTAACTGGCGCGGGTTAAACGTGCCGGTTTGTGCATTCAATGTGTCAGGGATGTTAATAGCCCGCACATAACCGATACTGTTGCGCTCGGCTATTAGCCCGAACACTTTAAGGCTCGATTTCCATTGCTCGGTAACCTGATAATCAGCGGTGAGCGCGGGCACAGTCCACGGCGTACTGAACCAGTTGCGGGCGCGGCTGCTTTGGCGGGCATCGTACGCAAACTGAGCATCGGTCAAACCGCCCGGCTGTTGGTTTATGTAGAACAATCTGGATATTTCAAAACCTATGTTCAGTTTTTCGGTAACGGCATAGTTTAAGTTCAAATGCAGGTTTGTAATGTTATATGCGCTGTTTTGGCGCCAGCCGTCCGCCCGACGATGGTGTACGTAGCCGTAATAATTCAACTTGCCTACGGTGCCACCTACCGCATTAAACGTGCTGAACATGCCAAAACTGCCTGTACTTTGCTGCGTTTCCACAGAGATTTTGCGGTTGGCATCACCGCGTTTCAGCACGTAGTTTAGCAAACCGCCAAACTGCGGCCCATATTGCAGCGAAGAAGCACCACGCACAATCTGGATACGCTCTACGGCTTCCATTGGTGGGTTATAGTAGGCCTCGGGGTAGCCGAAAATATCAGAACTAATGTCATAGCCGTTTTGGCGAACGTTGAACTCCCATGAGCGGTTCGGGCTAAGGCCGCGGGAGGCAACCCCTACCTGTACCCCCGAGCCGTCGTTTTCCCAAACACTGATGCCCGGCACTTTGGCAAAGACCTGTCGGGCATTGTTGGTAATCAGGTTGGCATCTAACCTGTCCATGCGCACAACCTCAGTTTTTTTACCTGCAAAAATGGAAGTTCCTTCCACATCGGGCAGTTTTTGAGCAGGACGTACACCGCGCGCTCCGGCAATCACAATTTCGCCCAATTGAATAATCTGTTCTTCAGCAACCAATTTTACATCGGTTACTTCTTTGGCACGCACACTGATGCGTTGCTCGGCAATTTTGAGATGAACCGCACTTGCCGATAGGATATATTCACCCACGGGTGCTCCTGTTATTTCAAAACCGCCGTCTTCGGCACTCACTGTTCCGCGAAGAGTGCCTTTTAATACAATGCTTACACCGCCAATCGGACGACCGTTTGCATCCGTAATCACTCCTCTGACCGTACCTTTATCCGGTACGCCGTTGTCGGGAAGCAAAACGGCAAATGAACTGTTGGTAAGCATGAAAAGCAGTAAGCTCAAGCAGTAGGTTAGTAAATGCATAATAGTTAAGTTTATTTAGACTTATTTTAAATAGCGAGCAAAGTTATCATGCGTACATTTTACATTCCAAATTATCGGTGCATATTTTTTCAATTTCGCTGCGCGGCTTTTGCATAGCTGCCCGATTGCTGCCCACTGCAAGAAATATCGTTTGCCCTGTTATATTTGTACATTGAAACCGTGCAAACATGTTTGATAGTCTTATTAAATATCTGGAAATCAATATTGAACTTATTAAGCTGGACATCAAGGAGATGGTCGCCAAGATGATTATGGATGTCATTAAGCTGGTAGTGGTTGGTTTTTTGTCAAGCATGGCGCTCATCTTTTTAAGCATCGCATTGGGTTTGTGGCTGGGCGAAATGACCGGTAGCATGATTCAGGGGCTTGGTATTGTAGGCAGTTTGTACTTGTTGTCTGCTGTAGTTTTCGTAGTTGCCCGCAAAAAGATGCGTGTGGTTTTTGAGCGAGTTGTTTCTAAATATATACCTGACAATCAATGGCTTATCAACGAATTGACGCAAGAACATGAAAAACCTGAACATTGATGAGCAGCGCGAGCTACTGAATCGCCGCAAAGAGGAATATAAAAACTCTCTGACCACATCGGTTGAAGAGACCAAAGCCGAAATAGGTAGCAAACTGCAAACCATTGCCTTTGCAGCGGGGGCAGTGTTGCTGGGCTATCTGGTAGTTAAAGTGGTGGATGAACTGACCCGTAAAAAGGAAGAAGCACGTCAGCCGTCTGAGCAACCGCCAGTACAAATGCCGATTTATCAGCCGCCGGCACAGCACGAGACGGGTTTTTCGTTTACCAATTTTCTGAAAGAGCAACTTGCATTTTTTTTAGTCAGCCTTGCCAAGGATAAAATGTACGAACTCATAGATTTTGCCCTGCACAACCTGCGCCATCATATGCCTGCCAAACCTGCACAGGAACAGGCGAAAAATAAATAAAAAGCATATTTGATTGTAATTATGGCAATAATGTGCTTACTTTGCCGTCAAATGCAAAATAACACGCCTTACATTACTTTTTCTCTTTTCGTGCTCGTAGCAGTACAGGCTACTCATTTGCGTATTCTCCCTGTCCGTAGGCCCTGAAAAGGGCATGTTTTCTATTGCTGCATCCGTTGCGGCATATCTCCGAAGCATTGTGTCTATAATATTTGCTGCGTAACATATTCGCCAGAACTTTCAGACACGCAATTTATTTTACCTGACTTTTCTTAATTTCAACTGTCAAAAACAATGGAAATTACTGTTCAAGTTGCCGGAGAACAGCACTTGGAATACGCGCAGGAAATCTGTCGCCAAATTGAGGAATCAGCCAAAGCACGCGGCACAGGCATTGCCAAGCG
The DNA here is from genome assembly GCA_938039675.1 of uncultured Cytophagales bacterium. Taxonomy (GTDB): domain Bacteria; phylum Bacteroidota; class Bacteroidia; order Cytophagales; family Thermoflexibacteraceae; genus Rhodoflexus. Next base: position 94,655 of record CALHUI010000001.1, on the reverse strand, counting down.
AGACCCGGAGTATATCAAACAAAAAATTCGTGAGGGTAAAGCCATTATCGCCTTAACCGATACAGGCGTTTTTGCCGGCTTTTGCTACATTGAAACATGGAGTCACGGCAACTACGTAGCCAACTCCGGTCTGATTGTTAATCCGGAATTTCGCCAACACGGGCTTGCCAAAAAGATTAAGGAACAAGCCTTTAACCTCTCACGCGAAAAATTCCCGGATGCCAAAATTTTCGGCTTAACTACCAGTTTGCCGGTGATGAAAATCAACTCCGACTTAGGCTACAAACCCGTTACGTTTTCCGAACTCACCAACGATGAATCGTTTTGGAAGGGCTGCCAAAGTTGCGTGAACTATGATATTTTGACGCGTACCAACCGCAAGCACTGCCTTTGCACGGGTATGCTTTACGACCCCAAATGGGAGGAAGACAAAAAGAAAACCATTGAGCCGGAAGCCAAAAAAACCTTCAAACTCAAAGAAAAAATCTACGAGCGCTGGCTGCGATTCAAGGCTTTCGTCCTTTTAAAAGACAAAGACAAGAACAACGGAAAAAACAATCATACAAACGCTACCAAGCCGAAACCCCAAACCATCAATGCCTGATATGAAAGAGAAAGTAGTACTTGCCTTCAGCGGCGGATTAGATACATCGTTTTGTGCCAAATACCTGAGTGAAGAAAAAGGGTTAGAAGTACATGCTGCCATCGTAGATACAGGCGGGTTCAGCACCGAAGATATGCAGCGCATAGAAGTACGTGCTCATGAACTTGGCGTAGCAAGTTTTACCTGCCTAAACGAGGTAGATAACTTTTATCGGCAGTGCATTCGCTACATGATTTACGGCAACGTGCTGCGCAATAATACCTATCCGCTTTCGGTAAGCGCCGAACGCGTATTTCAGGCATTGGCTATTGTAAACTATGCCAAAAAAATCGGCGCGCAGTATATTGCACACGGCAGCACGGGAGCCGGCAACGACCAAGTGCGCTTTGATTTGGTATTTGAGATAGCTGCCCCCGAAATCGGTATTATTACCCCCATCCGCGACTTGCGCCTTTCGCGTGAAGAAGAAATTGAGTATCTGAAAAAACATGGCATCGGCGGCAATTGGGAGAAAGCAAAATATTCCATCAATCAGGGCATTTGGGGCACAAGCGTAGGCGGTAAGGAAACGCTGACTTCTAACCTCTCTCTGCCCGAAGAAGCCTATCCAAGCCAATTGCAAACCACCGAGCCACATACAATTACTCTGACTTTTGAGAAAGGAGAACCTGTAGCGCTCAATGGCGAAAAACACGGGGGCAGCGTCGGAGTAATTCAGGCATTGAACGCACTTGGCAGCCGCTATGCCATCGGCCGCGATATCCACATTGGCGATACCATTATCGGTATCAAAGGTCGTGTAGGTTTTGAAGCACCCGCTGCACTAATGACCATTAAAGCACATCATACCCTTGAAAAACACGTACTTACCAAATGGCAGGCCTACTGGAAGGAACAATTAGGCAATTGGTACGGCATGATGCTGCACGAAGGGCAGTACCTCGAGCCACTGATGCGAAACATTGAAACCTTCCTGCAAGACACCCAGCACAACGTAAGCGGCGAAGTTTATATCAAACTGATGCCGTATCGCTTTGAAATTCAGGGTATCAGCTCTCCACATGACCTGATGGCATCTAAATTTGGCCAATATGGCGAAATGAACAACGCATGGACAGGCGACGACGTAAAAGGATTTACAAAGATTATCGGTAATCAGATGAAAATTTATTTCCAAGTCAATGGCCAAAGCTGAAAAACTGACATACGAAAAAGCGTTGGAAGAACTGCAAGCCATTCACAACGCCTTGGAAAACGATGAAATAAGTATTGATGAACTCTCTGCAAAGATGGAGCGTGCCTACGAATTGCTCCATTTTTGCAAAGAACGCCTCCGTGCTACCGAATCACAATTAGAACAATTAATGAAAGCCAATGAGTAAACCCCTCGTCGAAGTTTGTCTCTCACCCGAACTGCTGCATTTGCATGAACTAATCGGCCGTACGGTTGTTGTTGTTGATATTTTGCGAGCTACCTCTTGCATGGTGGCCGGATTGGCAACAGGCATTGCAAGCATTACGCCCGTCGCTTCTTTGGAAGAAGGCAGAGCATTGATGGCACAGGGCTATATTGGTGCAGGCGAGCGCGACGGTAAACAGGTTGAAGGATTCCACATGGGCAACTCTCCTTTCAGTTATATGGAATCCCGCTTGAAAGGTAAAAAAGTAGTAACCACTACCACTAACGGCACTCAGGCCATCCAAAAATCGCGGGCGGCAGCACAAATTGTCATCGGAGCATTTTTGAATCTGTCTGCCGTAGCTGCACATGTAAAAGCAGCCGGCAGGAATGTCGTTATTATTTGTGCCGGATGGAAAGGCAAGGTTAATTTGGAAGACACCCTGTTTGCAGGTGCGCTGGCACGCAAGCTGGAAGGCTTTTTCACATGGGAAGACGATGCCGTACTTGCCGCAAGCGAGCTGTATGCCAATATGCAAATGGATTTGTACGCACATATCAGCCGCTCATCTCATTATCAACGGCTTGCAAAACTGGGCATTAAGGAAGACATTCGCTTTTGCTTAGAAACAGACCGCTTTGATGCAGTACCCGTACTCGAAGCAAATGAGATAGTGGTTAAATAAATTCTTGCACTGAGGCAGCACATGTAATTATAACACTATGGCAAAGCAAAAAGATAAGTACGTAAAAAATCTCAGCGTGCGCAATAAGCGCGCGGCATTTGAATATTTTTTTCTGGATAAATACACGGCAGGCATAGTGCTGCGCGGCACGGAAATCAAAGCCATGCGTTTGGGCAAATTTAATATGGAAGATGCCTATTGTCTGTTTAATGAAGCGGGGGAGCTGATTATTCGCAATCTGCACATCTCTGAATATGAGATGGGCAATATCCATAACCACGAGCCTAAAGCCGACCGCAAACTGTTGCTGACCAAGCACGAGCTGAAAAAGTTGCAAAACGGACTAAAAGACGTTGGCCTGACAATTGTCCCCACACACATTTTTATCAACGACCGAGGACTGCTGAAAATAGAAATTGCGCTTGCCAAAGGTAAAAAACTCTATGACAAGCGCGAAACCATTAAAGAACGCGATTTGAAGCGCGCGATGGATTAACCGCTATATTTTATTAAGCCCCAACCCGCTGTTTAACATCTTTTGCGTGCGGTCTCGCACTCGAGCATCGGTTGCCTGCGCCACAATGGTTTGCAATACTCGGCGCTCATCTACCGCAGCCAGTTGCTCGGGTGTACGTATGCCGTCTGCTGCCGCAATTTGTTCCAGTGCCTGTCTGAAAAAACTTGCCGTGCGCGTAATCCACTGATTGACCGTTAAATCAATCATGGTGGCAATACCCGCTTCCGAGCGTATGATAGAAGCTAACGGAACGCCGCTATAAAGTTGTCCGCTAAGCATAAGGTCTGTCCTCATGCCCAAAGCAGGCGATACGTAGCCGCGCGTTGCACTTTCTATTTGTGCTAAAATTACGCTGGGGTGAAACCCTGCCGCAATAAAAGCAGTTGTCAGTTGCTTATTGGTTTTGATGTAGGCACAAGCCTCATCGCCGCTGAGTATAGTGCCGGTTTCGGGAGAGGCGCAAGTAATAATCGGTCGCGGGGTTGCATTGACCACATCAATACCATATTGGCCGAACATCTGCCGGAATACTTGCGGCTGTTTACTTTTAACAATCATCAGCATAGCGCCTAAGCCACCACCGGCACCACCTGCAAACTGGATAAAACCATAAGAAAAAATAGCTTTGTCGTAGCTGTTAATCGCATCAAAATTGCCCTCATTTTCTGATACGACTTTCAGGGCGCGCGCCAGTGGCAGCGAAAGCCCTACCTGCGTATAGGCCTCTACCGGAATATTGCGGGGGCTGGATTTGCCCACATACATGATACCGTCAGCATATACCCGATGCGCACTGTTGATGTTATCGCGAAAAGTAGCTGTATCTGTACCACCGGTAGGCAGCGGATAAGTTACTCTGTACTGATTAAAGCCGGCTTGTGGCAACACCTGCACCTGAAACACGTTGCGGGCAGCCCTAATACTTTGCATATTTATTGAACCTCCGCCGGAAACAGTTGCTACGGGCGGCTGATAAAATCCTGTGGAAGGTTGTGCCGCAGGGGAGGCAGCAGTTACGCCAGAACCTGTCGGAGGTGCTACACGCAGTTGCTGACCCAACGAAAGTGAATCGCTGCGAAGAGCATTCCACATCCGAATGCTGTCAACGGAAACACCATAGCGACGCGCGATAGCGAAAAGCGTATCACCAGCCTGAACGGTATGTATCATAAGAATATCTGTTATAACAAGAAAAAAGCGGCCGCAAAGCCGCTTGGAAGTTATGAATAAAATGAAGCAAAACAAAATTTAGCGTGTAGGGCCGTTATCTACTTTGGTTTCCAGCGTATTTTGCAGTGATTGTGGCAAACTTACAAAGAAGTTTAAACCGGTGGCCTGCTCAATGGCACGCACACTTACCCGATAGTCGCCCCATGGTTTTTCTGCAACCGACTGTGTGTTGGGCGTATCAACGGCGATAATGCGCGTATTGGCATTGATACGGGTAATATCATTAGTACCAACGGGCAGTACGACAATCACTTTCCAAATCCTTGAAGGAACGGTAATTTGGCCGTTGGCGATGTTGGTGGCTGTGCCGTTGCTGCCTGTGCCTCCCCTGCCATAAACGCCGGAGTAAATGTACATTTCATTGCCTTCATCTGCCAGACGGCGGCAGTACTCTTCCAGTAAGCGCCAAGTTTCTTGATTATTTTTAGGTGCCTGTGGGACGATATTGGTCATCAGGAAAGTAGCAGAATTGTCTTCTTCGCTGCCGTCGCGGTCATCGGAAGGGCACATGTGCCCGCGGTCAAAACCGGAGCCCGTATAGTGGTTGGTGGTTGCACGAAACCAAGATGCAGGTAAAGAAGGGTCGAAGCGGAAGTTGTTTTGTCGCTTGGCAGTGCCGCGCCATGCTTTGCTCAAATGCCATGCCACCCAGTTAGCAGTGCCGCGCGAACGGTTATAAGAAACAGCAAATTGTGGATATTCTATCAAGAAGTTGTCATAATTGCGCTCATCTTTTGTTGCATTGCTCGGATTCCCCAGTGCCAAATGGGGGTCTCGGGTAGGCTGTGAAGCATCGGTTGTGTTTCCTCCGGGTGCGGGGGGCTTAGTAGTTGTTTGATTAGGCGCGGGAGATGAAACTTCCACTCCCCTACATTTGCCTAAAATCACAAGCAAAGCAACAATGATGACGGCTATAACGCTTTTCATTTGCATGATTAAAATTTGTTTTCATGCAAAACTAAGAAAGATGCAGAAAAAAAATCAATTATTATTTTTTTTGCAGAAAAAAAGAGGTCACGAGCGGATTCGAACCGCTGTAAAAGGTTTTGCAGACCTCTGCCTAGCCACTCGGCCACGTGACCTTTTGTTTAAGGTGGTACAAAGGTATAACAACATTTTTTATCAAACAAGTATGCAAGATACTTTCAAACATATTGGCCTGCGGATGGCGTTGGTAGAGCAGTTGCGCAAAAAAGGCATCAGCGATGAAAGGGTGCTGGCTGCCGTTAGTGCAGTACCGCGCCACTTTTTTCTGGACAGTGCCTTTGCCGAACATGCCTACCAAGACAAAGCCTTTGCCATAGGTGAAGGACAAACCATCTCACAGCCCTACACAGTGGCTTTTCAAACGCAACTGCTTCAAATACAGCCCGGTGAAAAGGTGTTAGAAATCGGCACGGGTTCAGGCTATCAGGCAGCTATTCTCTGCCATTTGGGTGCTAAAGTTTTCAGCATTGAGTGTAAACGCAAACTTTTTTTACAGTCCAAAAAGGTATTATCACACCTACGTATGAAACTTACCATCCTTTTTGGCGATGGCAGCGTCGGATTGCCTTCACAAGCACCTTTTCAGGCCATTCTTGTAACGGCAGCAGCTCCGGCAGTACCTCAGGCACTCATTGACCAGTTAGACGAAGGCGGTCGATTAGTAATTCCGGTAGGCAATTTGGAACAGCAACAGATGTTGCGCATCACTAAAAAAAACGGACAACCCGTTACCGAAACTTTTGACATTTTTGCCTTTGTGCCACTAACAGGAAAATTTGGCTGGAACAGCACAAAATAGCAATGATTAGCGTTATTAAGAAGGAAGCAACAGGAGTTTTTGTCGTAAATGACTTATGTCATCTTTTTTAACGCTTCCAAGTGTAATTTTGCAACATCGAACCCGTGAGAACAAAATGTTTGAGAACTTTAAAGCTGTCATACTCACTTATAAAACAGCGCCCATTGAAGTACGTGAAAAAGTATCCTTAGACGAGCAGCAAGCCCGCAGGCTATTGCAACGCCTCAAAGATGCGTTAGGCTTATCTGAGGTGCTGGCGGTTTCTACATGCAATCGTACAGAAGTTTATTATAGCGCCGACCGGTCTATGGGCAAAGAAATTATCACACAGCTTTGCATGGAAAAAAATCAACTGTCGGTGCATGAAATTCTACCCTACTTTCACATTGAAGATACGCACGAAGCAGCCGTTAAGCACCTGTTCCGCGTGGGTATCGGGCTTGAATCGCAGGTGGTCGGCGATTTGCAGGTAATCCATCAAATAAAACTTGCTTATCAGTGGTCGGCAGATGAAGGCATGGCAGGGCCGTTTCTGCACCGCCTGATGCACACCATTTTCTTTACCAACAAGCGCGTATTTCAGGAGACAGCCTTCCGCGATGGGGCAGCATCTGTATCTTATGCTGCCGTTGAAATGATGGAAAAACTGACGGCTTCCAATAACGCACCCACCGTTTTGGTTATCGGATTGGGTGAAATCGGGGCAGACGTTGTGCGCAACCTGAAAGACTCCCGGTTCGCCAAAGTATGGCTTGCCAATCGCACACGCGCCAAAGCGGAATTAATTGCACAAGATTCTGATTTTGAGGTGATTGACTTTGCCGATTGGGAACGCTGCATGGAGCAGGCAGACGTAGTTGTCAGTTCGGTTGCCAAAGAAACACCGCTGATTGAGGCTGCACAGGTTGCCTGCTATCATCAAACAGGCAAATTCCGTTACTTTTTTGACCTTTCGGTGCCGCGCAGCATTGCCCCCGAAGTAGAGCAACTGCCCGGCTGCATCGTTTACAACGTGGACGATATTAACAACCATGCCAATGAGGCTTTGCAACACCGATTGGCAGCTATCCCCGACGTGGAACGCATCATCGGCGAAGCTATGAGCGACTTTAGCAACTGGACAAAAGAAATGGTTGTTTCGCCGGTTATCAACAAGCTCAAAAACATGCTGGAGCAAATCCGCAAAGAGGAAATTGCTCGATACATGAAGCACCTGAATGCCGAAGAAGCCGAAAAAATTGAACAAATCTCCAAAAACATGATGCAAAAAATTATCAAAATGCCTGTTTTGCAACTCAAAGCAGCCTGTAAACGCGGCGAAGCCGAAACGCTGGCAGACGTGCTGAACGATTTATTCAATTTGGAGAAAGTAAGAATAGAAAATTAATCAGGAGCGGCGAAACCAATCGCCGCTTTTGATTTTCGGCAGGTTGTGCGGCGCATTTTTTCCGCTGACATAGAGCCAAGCCTCAATCCGAGAGTCGTAGATGCGCTCGTAAAGCTCATGCTCAATGTCTTCTAACCGGTCTAAAATCGGCAAAAGCTCAAGTGGAATTTCATAAATTTCACCGTAAATCATGCTTTCGGCTTCAGCACTTGGCTCAACAAAAGGATAAGGACCGAAGTTGTACATAGCATAACCGCAAAGGCAAATATCTTTTGCCACTACTGTGGCGGTCTTCAGCAAATGATGATTACTGCCGCCTGAGCGAAGTGTACCGTAAACAAAAAGTCTCATGAGCAAATTGTTAAATTGGATTAATTCTTATGTTTTGATACTGTTATTATTGACAGCCTGCGCCACTCCGCAACAGGAGCAGTCGCAAGGGGCAGCCGATACATTGCGCACCTCCGCACCTGCGGAGGCAGACAATCGCAAAGTAATTTTATTTTTCGGTAACAGCCTGACGGCAGGTTTTGGGCTGGAAATAGAGCAGGCGTTCCCTGCACTGATTCAGCGCCGAATAGATTCGCTGGGGCTACCTTACCGCTGCATCAACGCAGGCTTGAGCGGCGAAACCACCGCCAGCGGCAATACACGCATAGACTGGATGCTGGAACAACCCATTGATATTCTGATAATTGAACTGGGCGGCAACGACGGCCTGCGCGGGATTAGCCCCGAAGAGACTCGCAAAAACCTGCAATCCATTATCAGCAAAGCCAAAGCGAAATATCCTGCCATTAAAATTATTTTGGCCGGTATGGAAGTGCCGCCCAACATGGGTCTGGATTATGCGGCAGCCTTCCGCAAAATTTATCCCGAACTTGCCAAATCCAACAAGGTAGAGCTGATTCCTTTTCTGTTGGAAAAAGTAGGAGGCGAACCTTCGCTAAACCTGCCCGACGGCATCCACCCGACAGCCGAAGGCCACCTGATTGTAAGCGAAACAGTTTGGAAAACCCTGCAAACTCTATTGAAAAAGGAGAGCTGAGTACCACTGCAAATTCTTTTCCGTTCAAATTATTGCCCTAACTTTGAGTGCCCTTGATACCCTCATATGGCTACCGGCAAAGAAGAAATACCACTACTATCTGTTGAAGACCTGAAAGTTTGTTTTGAAACCAAGCACGGGCAGGTTACCGCCGTTGAAAACATCAGTTTTCAGGTAAAAAAGCGTGAAACCATTGGCATTGTCGGCGAATCAGGTTCGGGGAAGTCTGTTACGGCACTGGCTACGATGCGGCTTATTCCGCCACCCGGACGCATAGAACAAGGGAAAATTTTATTCGATTCGCCTTCGCTCGGGCGCGTAGATATCACCAGACTCAGCCGAGAAGAGATGCGGATGCTTCGCGGCGGCGAAATTGCAATGATTTTTCAGGATCCGATGACCTCGCTCAACCCTGTTTTTACCTGTGGAAATCAGGTGATGGAGGCACTGCTGCTGCACAATCCCGAGCTTTCGTTCAGCCAAGCACGGAAGCGGACGCTTGAAATGTTTGACAAAGTCAAACTGCCGCATCCGGAGAATATTTTCCGGGCATATCCGCACGAAATTTCCGGCGGGCAGAAACAGCGCGTGATGATTGCAATGGCACTTTCGTGCAACCCCTCGCTGCTGATTGCCGATGAGCCGACAACAGCATTGGATGTAACGGTGCAGCATCGCATTCTGGAACTTTTTCAGGAACTGCGCGACCAAATAGACACATCCATTCTTTTTGTCAGCCACGATTTGGGAGTTATTGGCGAAGTAGCTGACCACCTGCTGGTGATGTACAACGGAAAAATTGTAGAGCAAGGAGCTACGTGGGATATATTTTCATCGCCGCAACATCCTTATACGAAAGGTCTGCTTGCCTGCCGCCCCCGTTTGGACATCAAATTAAAAGTACTGCCTGTTATCTCCGACTTTATGGATACAGATGCTAACGGCAACGTTACTGACCGTCAGGAAAATAAGTTTAAGTCGGTAGGTCAGGCACTCTTGCTGAACTTTCAGAGCAAAGACGAAATCATCGCGCGCCAGGAATCTTTACTTGCACAAGAGCCGCTTATCAAAGTGCGCAATTTACAAGTGCATTTTCCTTTGAAAAAAAACTGGTTGGGCAAAGTAACTTGCGTGCAAAAAGCTGTTGATGGAGTAAGTTTTGAAATCTATCCGGGCGAAACTTTGGGCTTGGTGGGTGCCAGCGGTTGCGGCAAAACAACACTGGGGCGTGCCATTCTCAATTTGGTTGAGCACGTATCGGGGGAGGTTTACTACAAGCACCGCAATATTCTCAAAATGCCCAAACGCGAATTGCGGGAACTGCGGCGCGAAATTCAGATTATTTTCCAAGACCCCTACTCATCGCTCAATCCGCGCATGACCATCGGTGAGGCCATTATGGAGCCTATGCGCTTCCATAATTTGCACGAGAGCGACAAGAAGCGCAAAGAAGTTGCCATTGACCTGCTGGAAACGGTTAATTTGAGTAGCGTACACTTCAACCGATTCCCGCATGAGTTTTCGGGCGGGCAGCGCCAGCGCGTTTCCATTGCCCGCACATTGGCGCTGCAACCCAGATTTATTATTTGCGATGAGTCGGTATCGGCGCTTGACGTCTCGGTTCAGGCACAGGTGCTCAATCTGCTCAACCAGCTGAAAGACAAGTTTAAGCTGACCTACATCTTTATTTCTCACGATTTGTCGGTTGTCAAATTTATTTCTGACCGCATTTTGGTAATGAAAGAAGGAAAGCTCGTGGAGTGCGGTTTTGCCGAAGATATTTACGAACACCCCAAAAACGATTACACGCGCAAACTTATTCAGTCCATTCCGAAAGGAACATTGGAAGATGTTCGCCGTGCGATGCTGCGCCGCAAGATGCGGAAGTAAGAACGGCAAACTTTTGCTTGCATCTGCTCTAAAAAGTCGTCAGCGAGATGCCGAAAGTAAAAGGCGTAACAGGCGCACCTTCGGGGGCTTTGCTTGCGCGAAAGAGTTCTGAAAGCCCATAGTAGGCAAATACGTTGAACGAGCCGTAGCCCATGCGCCCATAGATGCCGTAACGGATAGGATTGAGGTAAAAGTCATCTTTGTACTTGCTCTTGTCGCCGTCTTCAAATTTTACTTTGGTATGTGAGCTTACGCGAACGCCTATTTTACCGCCTGCGGCCACTCGGAAGGCTTTTCTGCCACTTTTGGTAGTAAATCGGAACTCTATCGGAAGGTCCGCATAGTTGATTGCTACAAGCGTTTTGCGCACATCGAAGGAGGCAATGTTGCTCATAATGGCACTTTGAAAGCCGCTTTCCAGCAGGACTTCCTTGCTGAACGCATATTTTTCCATACCTGCACCGGCGCCCAAATTGAACGAAAAATGGTTGCTGATGCGAATGTTTTTCATGTAATAGATATTGACCGTGCGAGAGTTCAGGGGATTCAATTCCATTGAAACAGGTGCATCCTGCAAACCTGAAATGCCTAAATCCATTACCAAATTGATGGGTGCACGTTTCAGCAAGCCCAATTGTGCCTGCGCAGCCACTGCCCAAACGGTAAGCAGTAAACCGAAAAAAAGTTTCTTTGCCACGTGATTGTTGTTTTTTCGTTGCAACAACAAAAATAACATGCCAACTTTACTTGAAAGTGATTTGGGCACACTCAAACTCGAACAGATACTTGCGGATAATGATGCCGAGTACCTGTTTTTATTCTAAGGAAGCACCAATCATTTGGGGTTCTATGACACTTTTCCGCATTGTTTGTCATTTTTTAACAAGTAGAGCTGTCCGGTGGCCATCCATTTGAACTCATAATTGCTGATGCGTATCAGGTAGGTTTTTTGGAGCGGGTCGCATTCCTGAATTTCAAAAACTACGGTTGAGGCGCGGTAGTTGCTTCCGGCAGGCATAGTTATTTTGGCAGAAACATTGGAGGAGTTTTTGGAAGCAAGGATTTCGCACAGACAAGTCTCGCGGAATTTCTCTGTTTCAATCATCAGAGAACGGATGTTTACAATGCGCCGCTGGGTTTCGTCCACTTTGCGCAATAGCACGCTGCGGTGTTCGTCGCCTCTGACGAGGTCTTTGCCTTTTAACTGCCAAGTAAACTCTATGTGAATGTTTGCATAGATGGTATGGGAGCACTGATGAATGGCTTCCATTTTTTTGAAGGTGCGCACAACATCGGAAGAGCCCTCTACGTGCATTCGCCGCAGAAATTGCAGCCAGTCGGTAACATTGTCGCGGCGGCTCTTTTTGTTGCCGCTAAGTACCACGGTATTGATTTCAAACGTAAATCCGGGGTCAGTAACGGCCATTATGGTTTTTAGTTGCTCCTCTGTTTTTGCTCCTTGCAAAGTATAGCTTCGGGCAAAAAGCTACAACATGCGCTCGGCCTCTCCCACAACGGGCTTCTGTGCCGAAAGTACCGAGCAAATGCCAAATAAAAGAGGCAACAGCAGACTTTGCAGGATGCTATGTCGTGCCATTGCCTTCATAAATTAAGCAGGTAATAAATATTACTTTTTGCGCATTTTGATATTGGCGCAACCTTCTTTGTAATTCACCTCACGCAAAATAAGCATAATTGCTTGTTCTTTTTCAGCAGCTACTCCGGGAAGTGTTACGGTAGCGGGGGCTATGCTGGATGCTTTGGTATCGCGTTGCGGATTGTAGGAAATTTCGCCTGAGTCTGCCCACTGATAAACCGTACTCCCCGAGCGAATGATTCTGCCGGCTGTTTTTTGTATAAACTCAAAATTTTGGAGGTCTTCGGTATATCCTCTGCCGCCGGGTACGGTAGTTTTGGTTACGAAGTTGCCGGGCTTAGACTCGAAAAGCTCGCAGAAACAGTCGCCACGCAGTTTTTCATCTTCAATGTTGATGCTGTTGTAATACACAATTTTCCAGTCGTTGCCGAATTTCTTGAAAACCAATGTCACTTGTTCTCTGCCTTTTTCCCATACGCTGCCATCGCGCTCAATCTGATATTCGGCCGTGTAAATTACCGAGCCAATGTCATCGGTGGAGTGCTCGGCGACAATACCTGTCAGCTTATAGTTCAGATTGAAGTTTTCTGCATTGGCGAGTTTGGTAAGGTATTCATCAAAACTCTGATAGTCGCCGGTGAAACTGCGATACTTGCCACTGACGTTGGAGTTGAACAAAGAGGCAGATACTTTTTCATGCATAAAGCTTAACACTGATGGCTTGTCTTTGGTTTGGGTAAACTTTCCGTAATTTTCCACAAAACTGATGGTAAGTTTTTTAACCTCCGAATCAGCAGGTTTTTTAGCCGTTGTTGAAGTCGTAGATGTTGTTGTAGTCGTTGCTTTTTTGGGTTGGGCTATAGCCGCCTGCACGTTCCAAAAACAGCCTGCCGCCAACAAGTAAAACAGGCAGCGTTTCAATGAGTGTATCATACGATTTTCGTGTGTAGTTTGTCTATGCAAAGCTAAGTTAAAACAATTCACCGATAAGTACTGCATCATCTGATATTTTACCGATTTTAAGCCGCTAAATTTGCGGCAGCCATTCTGAACCCTACCTGTTATGTTGCCACTGCAACTTTTACATCGCTATTTGCTGCTCCTTGCGTCGGTGGCCGGTCTCTTGCTCGGCCTTGCGTGGTATGCGCCTACTGCATGGCTGATTTTCATAGGATTTGCCCCTTTGTTTGCCATAGAATACATCATTCGCCGCAGCGAGGCGAAGTGCTATCTGTTGCTTTGCTTTGGTTACAGCTATCTCGCCTTTCTGGTTTGGAATATAATAGCCACGTGGTGGCTGTGGAATGCTTCTCCTGCCGCCTCTATATTTGCTTTTACGGCCAATGCAGCACTTATGGCAGGTACTTTAACGCTGTTTCATGCAGCAGTAAGGGCTTCTTCGGATAAGTTTGGCTATTTGCTGTTTGTCGTTCTTTGGATGTCGTTTGAATACTTTCACCACCACTGGGGTTTTTCATGGCCTTGGCTGACGCTGGGAAATGTTTTCGGCTTTATGCCCTCATGGGTGCAGTGGTACGAATACACCGGTACGCCCGGGGGCACGCTTTGGGTAATTGCCGTTAATTTGATGGTGTTTGAAACCTTTTGGAAAGCCCCCCGCCTGTGGAAACTCAACGCAGTACTTGCAATATTGATGATTGCCGTGCCGGTGGCTGCATCGCTTGTGGTTTATTACAACCATAAAGAACGAGGGCCGGCAGTGGAAGTAACGGTTGTTCAGCCCAACCTTGACTGCTATGCTGAAAAGTTTGACTATAACGCTAAAACGGGGCAAGTCAATACGGGATTAACTTATGTGCCTTACGAGGAACAGGTAGCACGATTTATTAACCTGAGTAAGAGCAAGATAACACCACAAACAGCCTTTGTTCTCTGGCCGGAAACCTCACTCCATCAAACTTTTGTGGAAGAAAGCAATTTTACGATACTGACAGCTCCCTATCCGATGTCAGAAGTTGGGAAGTTTAAGAGGCAGTATCCGCAACTCAGCCTGATGACAGGTGCCGATACGTACGTTGCGTTCCACCCCGACAGCCTGCCCGACCGCCCTACGGTGCGCAAAGGAAGCGGTATGGGGTATGAGATTTTCAATACAGCTGTTTTTATAGGCGAGGATACAACAGTGCAATATTACCACAAGTCTAAACTGGTGGTAGGGGTTGAATCTAACCCGCTTGCCAGTGTATTTAAATGGATTGACAGCAGCCTGATGTTGAATTTGGGGGGGGTAGTGGGGAACTTGGGCAGTCAAGAGCAACGAACCGTTTTTTTCAACCGCGACAGCATTGGCATTGCTCCGATTATCTGCTACGAATCCGTTTATGGCGATTTTGTTACAGAATACGTGCGGAAAAAAGCTAATATTCTAGGAATTATTACCAACGACGGTTGGTGGGGCAATACCCCGGGCCATGTGCAGCATTTGGCACTTGCAAGCCTGCGTGCCATAGAAACGCGCCGCAGCATTGCCCGCGCTGCCAATACGGGTATTTCGGGTTTTATCAACCAACGCGGCGATATTATTTCGCGCATTCCATACAACGAAATGGGGGCGGCCACTATGTCCATCCATGCCAACAGCGGCACGACCTTGTACGCCCGCATAGGCGATGCACTCTATCGGCTGGCAGCTTTTCTGGCCGGTTTTATGGTACTTTCGGCGTTTGTAAGGCGCAGAGTAAGGGGAATTACGCCGCCAAAGAAGAATCTGTAAAGTTCAAGATTCATCATTTAATCCACCACAAAAACACAAATACGCAAGATTTTTGTGCTCTTGTGCACTTGTGGTAAAGATTGGGTGTGTGCACCCCTTTATTTATGTGCTTGTAGCCGAATACTGCTTGCTTTCAAAAAACTCACCCTGTGGGGGTCCGGCAATGAGGTCAAACTGTTCGGCAATTGGTTTGCCGGTTTGTTGTTCAAGTTCTGTCAGTAATATGGCTGGAATAATGCCCCGTATGCCACCTCCGTCAATGGATAAAATGCGGAATATTTTAGCGTCGGTGCTCATGTGCAAGATTTGTTTATCGGCTTTTAATTTGCAAAAAGTTGTCGCAAAAACCTAAAAATCAATGATATTCGCGCGCCAATGCCGCTCCAATGCGGCTTAGTGCCTCTTGCGTGATGTTCAGGAACGAGGCAATATAGCCCAGATTCACTCGGTTGGTGATGTTAGGATAAACGGCGAGCAGTGCTTCGTAGTGTTCTCTTGCGGAAAGAAATTGCAGGCGATGGGTGCGTTCTTCTGCCTGAAAAATATGTTGTTCCAAAAACAGGCGGTACAGTCGTTCCACTTCGGGATAATTATTCAGCAATTCCTGCCACGTTTGGTAATGAATAGCTAAACAGGTGCAATCTTCCAATGCCTGAATAGATTGTCGGGCGGGTTGTTGGGTAATGAAACTGCGCAAATCAACCACCATATCGCCTTCAAAGGAAAATCAAAGCGTTTTTTCCTTGCCGTCTGACTGCTGCATCCAGTCTCTGACAGCCCCCTGTTCAAGAAAGAAAAATATGGCGGCAAATTTGTCCTTCTCTGACCAAACATTCCCCTTTTTTGAAATTGCAGGGCAAAAAACTTTTCACCACATGTTCGTGTAGGGCAGGCGGCAACGCGTAAACCGCTTTCAGAGCCATGTGGATGTTCGCCTTCACGGGTTGTTACTTTTCTTCTTCTGCCAGTCCGTAGAAGCTGCCAATGGCGTTGCGTTTGGCTTTGAGCCGCTCGCCTACATTTTTGCGCTGCCAAAAGTCCAGCCCCACCTTTTCCTTGTATTGTTTGCCTTCTTTGTCGCGCAGCAGCAATTGATAAGTTTCCGTGCGATTACCTTCCCGCCAGTCGTTGCCGGGTAAGGGTTCTTCGGGAAATTGAGGTTGCTTATCTGCTCCTGTGGCCTTGGCGGTGTGGTCTACCGTCCATCGATAAATTTCGTACTTATATTTAGTCTGGAAAACGGGCACTTGCTTGTAAACAGGCTCTTCATAAGTTTCTTTGCGATTTTCGTAAACGGGTTCGTCGCAATACATGTCTTCAAAGTAGCCGTTGCCTAAGTCTTTTTTGCCACAGCGCACGCGTTTGGTGCCTGTCTGCACGCGCACGGTACGAGCCTTGGTTTGATAGCCGGTCACCACCTGATTGTAGTGGTGCACATCCTGCCGCTGCGAAATTAGTTTTGCACCCGAAGGCAACTGCCAGTCTTCTTCAATAAACGGGCGATTTTGTTCAATAGCTACGGTGCGTTCCCATTCGTGCCCTACCACTTCCACTTCAAAGCCGCGCGGCTTGAACATGTACCATAAGGAAAAAACAGCCAGCAGCACAAACGACCAGACCACGATGCGGTATTTGCGGCGGTCGCGGGCTTTATTGTCAGCCGGATTGAACTTCGGCGGCAGTGTAGGCGCGGTCTCTCGACGTTGAGGCGCATCATCATATATCACCTTTTCGGTACGGGCGATGTCTTCGTGATTGCGCTCGTTACCACAGGCTTTGCACACGGTATCTGTTGCTTTGTTGTCAGCGCCGCAATAATCGCAGTGCCAGTCAGCACCTGCTTTTGCCTGCCTTACCTTATCCGCATCGGTTACCTCGTCTGCATCTTCGGGCAGATAGAATTCAACATCTTTACCTCGGGGCGAGCCACAACCCACGCAATGCGTATCAGGCCCTAAGTTGCCTTTCAAGCCACATACCCGACAGTCCCATCTGCCTACTCTGATTGTCATAACGTATTGTTTACATGATTCAAAACTTGAAGTTAGTATTTTTGGCAGAAAAACAGCGGCTTTCAATCCGAGTTGGGATAAAAAATCGGATAAAACAAAAAAGCCGCCTCAGCAATTGGGACGGCTTAGCGTGTTCTCGGCAGGACTCGAACCTGCAACCTTCTGATCCGTAGTCAGATGCTCTATCCAATTAAGCTACGAAAACAGCGTTTGATGCCACAAAACTATATGCTTCGCAGAATTTTGCAAGCAATTTTGCAATGAAAAATAATGACAAGGCACTAATTACCTGAAAATGAAAGACATTTATTTTTACAGGTCGATTAGCTATGTCATTTTGTCAGACTTGGGCTTTGTGGCAAGCGAATTGATACACTAATAATGCTAAAATCTGACTGTAATCATGGAAGAAAATACAAACGATGTTCACAACGAACATAACGACAGTACATCAGCCGAAATTTCTCAGGAACATCATGAAGGCATTGCAGCGCACGTGCCCGAGCCTGAACCGATAGAAAAACTGCGAGATAACCTAAACGAAGCGAAGGATAAGTACCTGCGCCTCTATGCTGATTTTGAGAACTACCGCAAGCGTGTGGCCAAGGAAAAAATAGATTTTCTGACAACGGCCAACGAAGAACTCATCATAAAGTTGTTGCCTATTTTAGACGATTTTGAGCGTGCACAGAAGTCAATGTCGGCTGATGAGCACACAAGCGAAGTTGCCCGTCAGGGATTTGAGTTGATTTATGCCAAATTTGTTAAAGTGCTGGAAAGCAAAGGCTTAAAAGCAATGACTGCCAAAGGCGAAAACTTTAATCCTGATTTGCATGAAGCTATTACTCAATTACCGGCACCTTCGGACGACATGAAAGGGAAAGTGATTGATGAGGTAGAAAAAGGTTACATGTTGGGTGAAAAAGTAATCCGTTTTGCCAAGGTGGTAGTGGGAGCATAACAAAAAAGTTCAAAATGATGGCAGCCAAAAGAGACTATTACGATATTTTAGGCGTAGAGAAAAATGCCTCGGCCGAAGAAATCAAGAAGGCATACAGAAGAACCGCCATTAAATATCATCCCGATAAAAATCCGGGCGATAAAGAGGCAGAGGAGAAATTTAAAGAGGCAGCCGAAGCCTATGAAGTGCTTAGCAACCCAGACAAGCGGGCACACTACGACCGCTTTGGTCATCAAGGCGTAAACAACGGCGGCTTTGGCGGCGGCGGTGTTAGTATGGAGGATATATTCTCTCAGTTTGGCGATATTTTTGGCAGCAGCCCTTTTGGCGATATTTTTGGCAGTAGCAGCAGGCGTTCCACCCGTCGGAAGGGAACTAACCTGCGCATCAAACTTAAACTTACCCTTCAGGAAATTGCTAACGGTGTTGAAAAGAAAATTAAAGTACGCCGACAAGTAGCTTGTAAAAGTTGTCAAGGAACAGGCGCAAAAAACGGAACCGCATTTATCAACTGTACTACCTGCAACGGTTCAGGACAAATTAAACAGGTGGTCAATACTATGCTAGGGCAGATGGTTTCCGCCAGCACTTGCCCTGTCTGTGGCGGCGAAGGTAAAATCATCAGCGAACGTTGCAGCAGTTGCGGCGGCGATGGAACTACGCTGGAAGAGGAAGTAATTCCAATTAAAATACCTGCAGGCGTAGAAGAGGGTATGCAATTGCAAATGAACGGCAAAGGCAACTTCCCTCCGCGCGGCGGTGTCCCCGGCGACTTGTTGGTGGTTATTGAAGAAGAGGAAGACGCTCTGTTGAGGCGCGAAGGCACTAACGTGCATTTTGACCTGCATTTGAGTTTTATTGATGCTGTTCTGGGTACTTCTGTAGAAGTTCCTACAATTGACGGCAAAGCAAAAATTGATATTGCGGCAGGTACGCAAAGCGGCAAAGTATTGCGCCTGAAAGGAAAAGGCATCAAGGAGTTGAATGGATACTCTGTAGGAGACCAATTGGTGCATGTCAATATTTGGACTCCTAAAAATTTGACCAAAGAAGAACGTGCCCTGTTGGAAAAACTCCGCGATTCGCCTAATTTCAAACCCAATCCCGACAAAGCCGACAGGAACTTTTTTGACCGAATGAGGGAATATTTTCAATAAACAGACAACTACGTAAAAATTGTTTACCTACGCGCTATTATCATTGGCAAGAAGGTGGCGAAAGTTTGTTTCGCTCATCCTGATTTATGCAATGACGGTGGCGCTTTTTAGTTCTGCTGTTTTTTTTAGCGATGCCGTTCGCAGCGAATCCAAAATTATACTTGCCGACATGCCCGAAATTTGGGTACAACAACTGGCAGGCGGCAGATTAGTGCCTCTGAAAGCAGCGGTCGCCGATTCGTTGAAAAATATACGCGGTATTCGGAGCATCCATAGACGCATCTGGGGCTACTGGTTTGATGGGGCAACCGGTGCGGTTTTCAGCATTGTGGCCGCAGACAGCACACTTAGCGGCCTCCCGCTGCTGAGCCATAGCCCACTCCAACAGTTAGATACAGGCAAAGTGCTGATAGGCAGTGGATTGGCTGAATTGCGCAACCTGACCACCGGCGATTTTTTGTCCATCACTGATGTAGGTGCCGAAACGTTTCGGTTTGAAGTTGTCGGAGAGTTGCCTCCCGAAACCGCCTTGCTTTCACGCGATTTGATTGTGATGCACCCCAAAGATGCGCGGTATGTGCTGCAATATGCAGACGACGAACTCACCGACTTGGCAGTTCGCGTAAACAATCCGGCAGAAGCTGCCAATATTGGCAAAAAAATTGACTTGCTGTTTCCCGATTTGCGCGTGGTAGCTAAGCATCAATTAATGGCAACCTATGAGGCACTGTTTGGCTGGCGCGGAGGGTTGGTCATGTATGGCGGCTTATTTGCTTTACTTGCATTTTTGGTGCTCGCATGGGAGCGCGCTTCTGGTTACAGCCGCGAAGACCGCCTCGAACTCGGTATTTTGAAGGCATGTGGTTGGCAAATTGACGAAGTGCTGCGCCTCAAAATGCTGGAAGGATTGCTGATATCTTTTACCGCAACCGCTCTGGGTATTATTTTAGCATGGTTGCATGTTTTTTTTGCTGATGCTTACCTGATTAAACCGCTGCTGGCGGGCTGGTCGGTGCTGTATCCTTCTTTTCATCTTTCTCCGCACTTGGAGGGCAGCAGTTTGCTGTTTATTATGATGCTGTCTGTTGTGCCCTACATGATTGCTACGCTTATTCCTGCATGGAAAAGCGCGATTACTGACCCGGCTGAAATCGTACAAGGTTAAGGTTTTTCTGTTTTACTTTGCCTCTCTAAAACTTGTATTTAGGCGAAACTTTGCTTTTTTTGTCCTTTCTAAAAAACAGAAAATGAATTTCAACTCACTTTTTCGGCGCAAAAAAATACAGGATATCATTGCCGACCATGAAAGTTCTGCACATGGCGAGCTCCATAAAAATCTCAGTCTGATAGACTTAACAGCTTTTGGCATTGCGGCTATCGTAGGTGCAGGTATTTTTAGCACAATTGGTAATGCAAGTGCTGCCGGAGGCCCTGCGGTAGTATTTTTGTTCATTTTTACTGCCATTGCCTGCGGTTTTTCCGCCATGTGTTATGCCGAATTTGCCAGTACCATCCCCGTTTCGGGTAGTGCCTACACCTATGCCTATACATCTTTCGGTGAGTTAATAGCCTGGATTATTGGGTGGAATTTGTTGATGGAATATGCTATCGGAAATATTGCCGTGGCTATTTCGTGGAGCGATTATTTCACTGGACTGATGGCCGGTTTCGGGTGGGAAATTCCGCATTATCTCTCGATGGACTATCTTACCGCTGCAAGAGTACATGCCGAAATAACTGAGGCATTGGCTGCCGGTAAAACACTGGACGATTTTCCGCTATCATCCCGCGAGGCATATGCAGCATGGGAAAGTGCGCCAAGCATTGGTAATTTCCGCCTGATTGCCGACATTCCTGCATTAGTCATCGTTTTTGTTATCACCTACTTGGTGTATGTCGGGATGCGGGAGACGAAGAATACTGCCAATATGATGGTTGTTTTTAAACTGGCAGTGATTCTGGCCGTGATTGCCGTAGGTGCATTTTACGTACAGACCAATAACTGGTCGCCGTTTGCGCCCAACGGAGTAGGAGGGGTGCTCAAAGGTGTGTCGGCTGTTTTCTTTGCCTACATTGGCTTTGATGCCATTTCTACTACCGCCGAGGAGTGCAAAAATCCGCAGAAAGATTTGCCCCGCTCTATGTTTTTGTCGCTGCTCATCTGCACGATTCTATACGTAGTGATTGCGCTGATTCTCACAGGTGTTGTGCCATACAAGGAGTTAGCTGTCGGCGACCCGCTGGCACATATTTTCAGCGTCATCGGGCTTAATTTTATGTCAGGTTTGGTAGCCCTGAGTGCAATTATTGCCATTGCAGGCGTATTACTGGTATTTCAAATGGGGCAACCCCGCATTTGGATGGTCATGAGCCGCGACGGGCTGATGCCGCCGCAGTTTGCCAAAATTCACCCCAAATATAAGACACCTTATTTTTCTACCATCGTAACGGGGCTTGTAGTGGCAATCCCGGTATTATTTATGAACCTGACGGAGGTTACAGACCTAACCAGTATCGGAACGTTATTCGCCTTTGTGATTGTATGCGGTGGTGTATTGTATATGGAACAGCACGGCTCGAATAAAAATGCGCGCTTCAAAATCCCTTACATCAGTAGCCGTTGGATTATTCCGCCTGTTTTACTTGGTGTGGTTGTGCTTTTGTATATCCAAATGCCCGAAAATGTTGCCAACTTTTTTACCTATGGCAACTGGGATACATTCAAGCATAAAATTCCGATGTGGAGCTTTATTTTGATATGTGTAGTTGCTGCAATTTACAGCGTTATAATGCAACCTTCGTTGATTCCGATGCTGGGGCTGCTGTGTAACCTCTATCTGATGACCGAGCTTGGGCTGACCAACTGGACGCGATTCCTGATGTGGACTTTTGCCGGTATCATCATATACTTTGGGTACAGCTACCGCCATAGTAAGTTAGCTAAAAGCTAAGTGCTTGATTGAGAGGCTGTTTGAATTTTTCTATGAGCGTAAAAGTGCCGCCGTTTCTGTTGTAAACCACTTCATAAAAAAGGTGAAAAACCTGTATATCGTTTTCTCCGCCTTGTTCCATAAATCCGATTTGGATAGTAGTTCCTTTTTGCGGTACTTTTACCCACTGGCTCAGGCCTGCCTCTTTGTCAGTAATATGGATTTTCTTTGAAGCACTTTCCATGTCTTTTTCTGTTTGTTTGCGCATGACAGCAAGCATAAAACGCTCCGTTTTATCTATCAGTTTGCCGTTTTGCAGTTCGTAGAAGAAAGGCAACAACCAAAACCCGCAATGGCAACAAACTTGGGTGCATTGGTAGGGATGTAGTAAGCCATTTCTTCATAGCCCTCCGCGCCAAACAAGTTATAGGCAATAAAGCCGTTTTTAATATCTTGTGTTTGAATAATGTCCTTCGCGCCTGTCAAATCTATACCCACTTTTTTCATTTCTTCCCGATGTTCTTTCATGCGGGCGCGGTAGTGATTACAGATGTCCGTGCCTGCGCCATCAACACGCCTGCCATGCTCAATATAATACCGGCTACTAAATTTTTCATGTGAACTTGATTTGATTTTCATTTTCAACTACGTGTATGGGCGTAGAAACAAACATATTTATCAGCTTGCCGCCGTATTTGATGGTTTTTGATTTTGTAACAATCCAGATAGACTCCCAACGATTTGCATGTGTTTGCAGAAAATTTTGGAAAACAAGTCGCGCATGTGCTTCATAATCAATCATGCATAGGCATTGGCATATCAAAGGGAAGGTATCTACTTCTCTAAAGTTGGCTATTTGCCGATTCAGATAAGCGGTTAACTTGTTGGCATCTGTTTCGGTAAAAATACCATTGAAAGTAATCACGAGGCATGTTTTATCTTGAATAATCTCCCACGAGGCATGGGCTGCCCGGGTTGATTCCTGCGGATTTTCTTTATCACCAATCAGTAGTTTTCGTAGTTTTCCTAACATGTTATTATATGTATATGAAGACAATATTTGCCTTAGATACGCATTACTGATTGGATTAGTTACAGGGAGGGTTACTTTTTACTTTAAGATGCCCCCTGTATAGAGTTTATTTTACAAAACGCGCTGCTACCTTCATATCTTTACCATTGTATTCATAGAATCCTTTGCCTGATTTGACACCCAAATGCCCTGCGCGAACCATATTGACCAGCAGCGGACAAGGGGCATATTTGGGGTTGCCAAAACCTTCGTACATCACATCCAGAATGGCTTTGCAAACGTCCAGACCGATAAAGTCAGCCAGATGCAGCGGACCCATGGGGTGTGCCA
This sequence comes from uncultured Cytophagales bacterium, assembly GCA_938039675.1. Lineage (GTDB taxonomy): Bacteria > Bacteroidota > Bacteroidia > Cytophagales > Thermoflexibacteraceae > Rhodoflexus. Next base: position 71,354 of record CALHUI010000001.1, on the reverse strand, counting down.
TGCCGAGTTTCATCACAGTATCAATTTCTTCTACGCCTGCCACGCCTTCAAACAGCGTATAAATAGCCTCATTAATCATCGGCATCAGGATGCGGTTAGAAACGAAACCCGGGTAGTCGTTTACTTCTACGGGAGTTTTTTGCAGCGAGCGCGACACTTCCATGACGGTATTAGTAACGGCATCGGAAGTAGCGTAACCGCGGATGACCTCCACCAATTTCATCACCGGAACGGGGTTCATGAAGTGCATACCAATTACTTGTTCGGGGCGTTTGGTTGCCGCCGCAATGCGGGTAATGGAAATAGAGGAGGTATTGCTTGCCAAGATGGTATGAGATGGACAAAGCCGGTCTATTTGTGTAAAAATTTTATGTTTTACGTCCACATTTTCCGTAGCTACTTCCACTACTAAATCTGCCGAAGGAGCGGCCTCTTCTAAGGCAGTAAAAGTTTTGATGCGTGCTAATGCAGCGGTTTTATCTGCTTCGGTAACAGTGCCTTTGGCTACTTGGCGGTCAAAGTTTTTGGTGATGGTTTCCAAAGCCCGCTTGAGCGCGTCGGCAGACAAATCCACCAGTGAAACTTCATAGCCGAATTGGGCAAAAACGTGTGCAATGCCGTTGCCCATCGTTCCCGAACCGATAACGGTTACATTTTTGATTGTCATAGTTATAATCAGTTGATTTTTAAGTGATTTATTTGTATTTCTCAGAGATGCGGCATTGCCGCATCTCTACTGAAAGAAATCAGTATCAGTTCAAATATTTCGGCAATGTGCCTTCGTACAGTTCGCGGGCTTCGCCTACGGTGAGTACGGTTGCGCCGTTCACGTTCAACTTGCCGTCAGCACGGACATTGCCTAACTTGCTGAATGGCGTGTTGTGCGCTGTGAGCATCGCCTCAAAAGCGGCTGCTTTATCGGGGGAGACGCTCACTACTACGCGGCTCTGACTTTCGCCAAACAGGTAAGCATCCAAGCGAATGCCACTGTTTACGGGCACTTTGATGTCATAGCCTAATTTGCCATGCAGAGCCGATTCGGTGAGTGCCGTCCACAAGCCGCCGTCTGATACGTCGTGTGCGGATTGTACCAATTTCGCTTTAATGACTGCCGCTACTGCCTGTTGCAAGTGGTATTCGGTTTCCAAATCAAAGGCGGGGGCAGGGGAGGCTTTTACGCCGCGGAAGGAATAAAGGTATTCGGAGCTTGCAATGTCATTTTTAGCTTCACCGATGAGGTAAATCAGGTCGCCGGCTTGTTTGAAATGCAGCGTCATGCGATTTTGCCAGCCTTCCAAAATGCCCAACATACCGATAGTTGGTGTAGGAAAGACGGCATAATCCACCCCACCATCGCCCGATTTGGGCGTGCTTTGGTTGTAGAAACTCACGTTGCCGCCTGTTACGGGTGTTCCAAAGCGTTCGCAGGCTTTTTTCATGCCCTTGATGCTGCCGACAAACTGCCAGTAAACTTCGGGTACGTAAGGATTGCCAAAGTTGAGGTTGTTGGTAATGGCTACGGGTTCGCCGCCGCTGCAAACCACGTTGCGGGCAGATTCTGCCACAGCAATGGCGCAGCCTGTTTCGGGGTCAGCCTTTACATAGCGACCGTTGCAATCTACCGTGATGACAATATTTTTATCCGTGCCTTTTACGTTTACAACCGCTGCATCGGAAGGTGTAACGCTGCCAACATTTGCTGTGCCTACCATGCGGTCGTATTGCTCATAAATCCAGCGACGCGAGCAGATATTGGGGTGGGCAATTAGGAACCTGCCGACTTCGCCGATTTGTTCGGGCACAATGTCGGGTACGCTGTTGATGTCAAATTTTTTGTATTCTTGATAGTAAGCGGGTTCGCGGTATTCGCGGTGATATTGCGGGGCTTCGCCGCCCAGCACGAGGCTTTCGGCAGGCACATCGGCTACTAACTCACCGTTCATATAGAAATAGAGGCGTTCCCCTTCAATCACTTCGCCGATTTGCACGCAATGTAAATCCCACTTGTCAAAAATGCGTTGGATGATGTCTTCCTTGCCTTTTTCAACCACCACGAGCATGCGCTCCTGCGATTCGGACAGTAGGATTTCAAAAGGCTTCATGTTAGGCTGACGGGTCGGCACGCGGTCTAACCATACGTTCATGCCGTGCTTGCCTTTGGCACTCATTTCCGAAGTGGAGCAGATGATGCCTGCCGCGCCCATGTCCTGAATGCCGATGACACAGCCTGTTTCAATGATTTCCAGCGTTGCCTCCAACAGCAGCTTTTCCTGAAAAGGGTCGCCGACCTGTACGGCAGGCAGCTTTTCGGTAGATTTCTCGCTGATGTCTTCCGAAGCGAAGGTTGCGCCATGGATGCCGTCTTTGCCTGTAGCAGAACCGACAATAAACACGGGATTGCCTGCACCGTAAGAAATGGCGCGAGCAATTTTATCAGTTTTCAGGATGCCCGCGGAGAAGGCATTCACTAAAGGATTGATTTCGTAGCAATCATCAAAATAAACCTCACCGCCAACGGTAGGTACGCCGAAAGCATTGCCGTAGTCGCCGATGCCTTTTACCACACCTTTCACTAACCATTTGGTGCGGTCGGTGTTCAGGTTGCCGAAGCGCAGCGAGTTAAGCTGTGCTATCGGACGCGCTCCCATCGTGAAAATATCGCGGTTGATACCTCCTACGCCCGTTGCCGCGCCCTGATACGGCTCTACTGCCGAAGGGTGGTTGTGGCTTTCAATTTTGAAGGCACAAGCCAGCCCATCCCCTAAGTCCACAATGCCTGCGTTTTCTTCGCCTGCTTTGGCCAGCATTTTAGGCGAATCTTTGGGCAGCGTTTTGAGCCAAACGATAGAGTTTTTGTACGAACAGTGTTCCGACCACATCACCGAATAGATACTCAGTTCGGTAAAGTTGGGAGTGCGGCCTAAGATTTGGCAAATCTGTTCAAATTCTTCGGGTAACAAGCCCAATTTGCGGGCGGTTTCTACTGTTGGGAGTGCTTCCATAAAAATGTAAAAAAGAGAGGCGCAAAGCCGAAGCAAAGGTAGGGCAAAACTCAGGATTTTTTTATTAGCATTGATTGGCTGATGTGTAAAATAAGCAGTTAGTCAAAATGGAAGTCCAATGATTACCACAAGAGCGCAAGCACACAAAAATCTTGTCTTCTTGCAGCCTTTTGATGAAGTTACACCCCAATAAAAAACCACCGCCCCGAACCGGTGCGCCTCAGAAGGCTAAATATTGGCAGCACCGAAATTCAGGGCAAGTGGTTTGTAGAGAATTTTTGTAATAGTTGTCCGGTTTTTATTGCATTTTAAAAACGAAAGATTGTATTATACGCTGTCCGACAGGTCGTCCATGTTGTTTGGCAGTCGTCCGGCGAGAGTTGTTAGCAATGATGCTCATAGCTTCTGTATCGCAACCGATGCTCAGGCGAAAACTGTAGCCATCGTGCCATTTTGGGGTGCGGTGGATTTTTTCCATGTGCGTTTTGTTTAATTTTGAAAGCGTAATGCAGACCTTACAAGGAAGGTTACAGCCGCGCGAAAAAAATTGTAGCATTAAGTTTGCAGTTGATTAACTAACAGAATTTAATTTTTAGCGATTGTTATGGAACTAATTGATTATCAGTTGCTTGAAAGCAGGAAAAATACACTCAGAGAACAGTGGATGTCTGCCAAGCCTTTTCGCTATATTGTTTTTGAAGATTTTTTCAAGCCCGGAGCGGCGGAAATGATATTGCAGCACTACCCCGATGTTAAGCAGCAGGGCTGGGGAAATACGACCTATATCAACCAGAAAAATAAGTTTGTGATGACGGAGTTTGAGCAGGGAAGCCTACTGCAACAAACTTTTGATGAGTTGAACGGAAAGAAATTGCTGCAAATCGTAGAATACATCACAGGCATAAAGGATTTGATAGCCGACCCCAAGTTATTTGGCGGCGGTTTACACCAGTCTGTCAAAGGTGCTTTTCTGGATGTACACGTAGATTTTAACTATCATCCCGAAACGAACTTCCATCGCCGCATGAATATTTTGGTGTATATGAACAAGGACTGGAAGCCGGATTACAACGGCTATCTGGAATTATGGGATATGGATAAGAAAGAGCAGATTGCATACATAGAGCCCAGATTCAATCGCTGCGTGATTTTTGAGACTAATGAGGTATCATTTCACGGACACCCCAAGCCACTGAATACGCCGCCGAATCTGAGCCGTAAGTCAATTGCTGCGTACTATTACACAGCAACACGACCCGAAGAAGAAATTGCGGCAGACCACAATACCATTTACGTCAATACCGAAGGTGTGCAAGGCATAGTGAAGAATTTCTTGTCAGGGATAAAGGCTTTGGGCGAACGAATTAAGGGCAAAATCGGTTAAGCGCTTTATTCATGTCAAAACCTCAACATATTCTTGTTACAACTTTTTGGTCGTACAAGGATGCACTGGTGCAAAATTGTACACTACCGTATCTGAAAATTATTCATAATAACTTGCCTGTAGGCAGCAAAATATTCCTGCTTACGATAGAGCAGGAGCACTTCTCTATTACGGCGAAAGAGCACCGACGCATCAATGACTATCTGCGCCAATGGAATATTATACATTGCAGTTTCCCTTACTTTTCATATGGCTGGAAGTCATACCTTAACTGGATGCGCATTGTGTTGGTACTTTGGTGGACGATGCTGAGGAACAACGTGCGTTATGTACATACATTTTGCACAACTGCCGGCATGCCTGCCTATTTACTTTCACTGCTGACAGGTGCTACGCTGGTGATGGATTGCTATGAACCTCATGCCGAAGCTTCGGTGGAAAACAATGACTGGGAGCGCAACAGCCTGCGTTTTCGCCTGCTGTTCTGGTTGGAAAAATTACAGTCTAAAAGGGCGCGCTACGTTTTGTCCAATACGGCGGGTATGAGAGACTACGCAAAAGAGAAATACAATGCAGAATTTACTCATTTTTGCGTCAGGCCTAACTGCGTCAATCTTACGCAGTTTTCCCAAGACCATGTCAAAAAGCCCGATTTGCTTGTACAATACGGCTTCACCGATAAACTTGTATGTGTTTATGCAGGCAAATTGGGCGGCATTTATCTGAAAAAAGAAGTTTTTGACCTTTTTAAGGTAGCACATGACTATTGGGGCGATAAATTCCGCATATTGTTACTTACACCACACATGCGGGAAGAAATTGAGCAGATGGCCGAAGAAAGCAACTTAGACAGCCGCATTATTACCTCGTTGTTTGCTCCGCATGATCAGGTACCCGATTTGATGGGGCTTGCAGACTTCGGTATTACACCCGTTAAGCCGGTGCCAACCAAGCGCTACTGCTCGCCCGTAAAAGACGGCGAATACTGGGCATTGGGGTTGCCCGTCATCATCCCGCAAAACATTGGCGATGATGCTGATATTATTGCCCGTTACGGCATTGGTGCAGTACTCCCCGAATTGTCATTGCAGGCATATGAACGGGCGGTTCGTGAAATAGACCGATTGCTGCAAGGCGACCGAGTGGCTTTGCGTGCTAAAATCCGTCGTATTGCCCAAGAATACAGAGGATTCCATATCGCAGAAAAAGTATATGCCGATATTTATTCTGCTGTAAGCACCTAATCTGTTGGTTTTGGTGTCAATTTTGTTATCTTTCATGAGCCGTTCTGTACCATGAACAAGCCTAAAAAAATCATATTTCTTTTATTGGTGTTTCTCTTGATAGCCGGCTGGGCTTTTGCGCAGCCGCTGCAACAGTTTCAGGGAACATATACCGACTTGCAGGCAGAAGCCCGCAAACAAAACAAGCCGTATTTTGTGTTTTTTTATACCAACTGGTGTATGCCTTGTCGTAAAATTATGAAGGAAGGGTTTTATGACAAAAATTTTATTAGCTATGTGGAAAAAAACTACCTTGCATACAGCATAGATGGCGAATCGTTGGTAACAGAAGGCAAAAAACTGGCCAACTTCTACAACGTGTATTTTTACCCGATGATTCTGGTTTTTACGCCGCAGGGAAAAGTAGTGGAACGCATGGATGGCTATTTGAAGCCCGAAGAACTAACGGCACTGCTCAAACGCAACGTAAACCTGAAAGGCGAACCTACGGGAGAGTACATTTACCGCAACGATGACCCGCCAATGGCTGCCAATATGACGCCCACCGGTAAAGGGCTTTATCGCGTTCATATAGAAAAGCAAGATTCCGACGGTTACGGGCTGCAACTGGGCGTATATGAAAACTATGAAGCTATTTTTAAGGAAATGGAGAAATTGCAAGCCAGACATCATCGCAATATTTTGATACATATCAACGAAATTGACGGTAAAACGGTATATCATCTGATTCTGGGGCCTTTTAATTCACAGCGTGCTGCCCTTACCTACGGTGAAGTATTGGAAAGCAGGTACGGTATCAAAGGGATAGTGGTGGTGCTGGCGACCATGAAATAGGGAAAATTTGCATACTTTATTGTCCCTGTTTAATTTTGTACAAAATATATCTTCTCCTGCTATGGCAATAATGATAACTGATGAATGCATCAACTGTGGTGCATGCGAGCCTGAGTGCCCCAATACTGCTATTTACGAAGGCGGTGTAGAATGGACTTGGGCGGGCGGAACCGAACTGAAAATGGTGGAAATGGAAGGTGGAGTTGTGGTAGACGGAAATGAGCCTCAGCCTCCTCTATCAGACGAATTCTATTACATCGTTACTGATAAATGTACAGAGTGTGTCGGTTTCCATGAAGAACCTCAATGTGCAGCTGTTTGTCCGGTAGATTGCTGCGTACCCGACCCTGATGCAGTAGAAACAAAAGAAGAATTACTTGCCAAAAAAGCGTGGCTCCATGCCGAAGCCTAATCCTTTTAAAAGTTTCGGGGAATACTTAATATTCCTCTGGCGTGCATTTACTAACCGAGAACCTATTCACATTTACTGGAGACTCTATATGGATGAGTGTTTGCTCATTGGTATAGACTCTTTAACCATTGTTGCCATTACCTCTACCTTTATAGGTGCTGTAACGGCTGTGCAAACTGCTTATAACTTGGTCAGTCCGCTGATTCCAGTTTATATCATCGGTGTCATCGTGCGCGATATGACCATTCTGGAGCTTGCCCCCACCGTTACCGCTATTGTTTTTGCCGGCAAGGTAGGTTCTAATATTGCTGGCCAACTGGGCACTATGCGCATTACCGAACAAATTGATGCACTGGAAGTAATGGGTATCAATTCCACTTCGTTCTTGGTATTGCCCAAAATTTTTGCAGGAATTACCATGTATCCCTTGCTAGTAATTTTGGCGGGTTTTTTGGCTATCTTGGGCGGATATGTTGCCGGAACATTGGGAGGCTTAATCACTCCCGACGAATATATTTATGGCATCCGCGCCGATTTCATTGAGTTCAACGTAACCTTTGCACTTATCAAATCCTTTGTATTTGCTTTCCTGATTACAAGCATCTCCGCTTTTCAGGGCTATTATACGCAAGGAGGCGCTTTGGAAGTAGGTATCGCGAGTACCAAAGCGGTAACTAACAGTTGTATTGCACTTTTGCTAGCAGACTATCTGCTGGCCGAACTTCTGGTTTAATCGGCTGTAAAGTGGTTGAAGTTAAAAATATCAACAAATCATTTGGTAACAAACAGGTATTGTTTGACGTGAGTGCCGTATTTAAGCCCGGTATTACCAATATGATTATCGGCGGCAGTGGTACGGGCAAAAGTGTATTGCTCAAAAACATTGTAGGGCTTGTAGTACCCGATACAGGCAGCGTACTGTTCGATGGGCGCGACTTCCATAGCGGCTCGCGCGAAGAAAAAAAAGCATTGCGGCAGGAAATAGGCATGCTTTTTCAAAGTGCGGCGCTGTTTGATTCCAAAAATGTGGAAGAAAATGTCCGTTTCCCTTTGGATATGCTCTCTAACATGCCCATGGACGAAAAAATGGACAGGGTTAATTTCTGCTTAAAGCGCGTAGGACTTGAAAATGTGAACAAGAAAATGCCTTCCGAACTTAGCGGAGGCATGAAAAAGCGGGTAGGCATAGCTCGTGCCATTGCCCTGCAAACCAAGTATCTGTTTTGTGATGAACCTAACTCAGGTCTTGACCCGCTAACCTCCATCATGATTGATAACCTGATTCATGAAATTACGACAGAGTATAACATTACCACAGTGATTGTTTCGCACGATATGAACTCTGTTATGGAAATAGGTGAGCATATTATTTTCATGTATCGCGGGGCAAAACTTTGGGAGGGCAGTAATGAAACCATCTTCGATTCGGACGTGAAGGAGTTGAACGAGTTTATCTTCTCCAATAAATTGATGCGCCGTTTCAAAAGATAATCGTGTAAGTTCCCGCATGAAATTTGTTGTATTTATGTTATCTGCCAAGAATACTACTTATGGACTATGCTACTTTTGATGAAAGCAACCTGCCTATTGTATTGATTACTTTCAGCGAAAAAGAACCTACGCATGAGGAGTTTGACGCTTATCTCGATACCATGTACAAAATCTATGCACGGCGGCAGCCCGTAAGTTTTGTGTTTGATGCAACTAAGGTGAAATACTTAGGGTCAGAGTTCCGAATTAAGCAAGGAAACTGGCTCAAACAACACGAGGCGCTGATAGGGGAAGTGCAAAAATGCTTTGTTTTTGTCATTCCCAATATGATGGTGCGCTTTATTTTGGATGCTATATTGCTCATTACGCCGTTGCCGGCACCGTACGTAGTGGTAAAAAGTGTGGAAGAGGGCCTTGCAGAGGCAGCTAAGCGGTTGCAATTATCGTAGGGCGTTTAAGTAATTGTTTAATCTTGACACAAAAAGAGTTATGCTGAAAAATCAATGATTCTTTCTGCTATTTGATGGATTGATTTCAGCGCGCTGTGATGTTGAAAACAACTTTGCCCACTGTAACAGAAGGTCTGCTTCCGCCCGACGTAGGGCGAAAAGATACTTCTTTCAAGGCTTCCTCATATAATCGTGCGATTGAGGGACTAACCGAACGGTAGAGCAGCCGAATGCCGACTACTTCTCCATTTCTGTCCACGCGGATTTCAAACTCCAACCTTCCCGTTTCTCCGGTGCGGTCATTGACCACAGGTTTAGTATCCCACGTCCAGCCGGCGATGTCTAATGAGGTGCCGCTTCCGCCGCCGCTTCCTAACAGCGCATCGTTATTGAGGCTGCCATCCGGTTTTCCTTGGTCGCCTGTCGCCCCCGATACATCGCCGTTACTATTGGCCGTGTTTTTATCGCCTGTTCCCTTGCCGCTATCTATATTGCTCGGTTGCTCCGATTTTTGCAGCTGCTCCGAATGGCGGGTAGTTACAGGCTGCGTAGATGGCTTTTTTTCCTCACGTACATCGGGACTGTTGCGGTCTTCAGTGGTTACAGGCTGTGCCGTAGGTTGCTCTACTCTTTCGGGCGTGCGCTCGACCGGCTGCTTAACAGGTTTACTCTCACTGGTTGCAGCAGGGCGGGTAACCGAAGGGCGTGCATCTTCTAAGTTTTTGTTGTTGTTAGCTTTTGACCGGCTCTGAACTTTGCCGCTGCCCGCGTTGTCTTTACCAAAATTAACCCCTCCCTCAATCTCCAAGGTAGGAACAAACGGAGGCGGGTCAGGGCGTTTCCACACGACTGTAAAAATGAAAATAGCCAACAGGATAGCATAGATTATCAGGGTGAGAATGCCTGCTATCCGGCGGTCTTTGGCTTCGCGTTGTAGGCTGTTCATGGCTAATCGGGTTTGGTAGCAATCGAAACCTTTGCTTTCAGTTTGGCAGCTATACCCGCTACATCCACTAAGTATTGTACGGGAACGTCTTTATCTATTTGCAAAACAACTACTCCGTCTTCGCGGTTGTGCAGCTGTGTGCGCAGTTCGCGTTCCAAACGGTTGTAATTAACGCCTATCTCATTGACAAAGTACATTATTTCTCCTCCTCTGCCTTTTTTTACACTGACGCTGATTTTAGGAATCACCTTACCGCCTGCTTTGCTGGTAGGCAGGTTGATATTCAGCCCTGAGGGGGTAACAAAGTTGGAGGTTAGTAAGAAGAAAATGAGTAACAGAAAAACCATGTCCGTCATAGAAGACATGTTGAAGTCTGGGCTGATTTTATTTTTTGAACCAAGTGCCATAAGTTTTCAGGATTAAATGTAACTGGTTGTCAATCAATTGTATAGACCCTGATTAGGCATGGGGGCGTTCCAGCAATTCCATGAACTCGATGGTGGTAAGCTCCATGTTGTAGATTACCTTCTGAATTTGCGTTACCAAGTAGTTATAGCCTACATAGGCGATAATACCTACAAACAAGCCCACGGCGGTTGTAATCATAGCCTCGTAGATGCCGGAGGAAAGCAGTTTGGGGCTTACGGAGCCTTCCTGCTGCGCAATGGCGATAAAAGCCGAAATCATACCGGTTACCGTGCCGAAAAAACCAATCATAGGTGCTGCGCCGGAGATAGTCGCCAAAATGCCTAAATTTTTTTCCAATCGGTAAATTTCCAATTTAGCAGCGTTTTCTACGGTAGCTTCTATGCTCTTCATATCAAAGCCAAGTTTGCCGATACCGCGGTCTAACATTCGTGAAATGGGGTTATCTTCCTTTGCACAGATGGCGCGGGCTTTTTGCACATTGCCTTCCAGCACTGCTTTTTTGACTTTTTCAAAAAGTTCTTCGGGGTTTTGAGAAGCCCGCGTGATATTCAGATAGCGTTCGATAAAAATAAAGATAGCGGCGGCGCCAAGCAGTGCCAGTGGAATCATAATAAGTCCGCCTTTCATTAAGAGGCTAATTAGTGAAATTTCATCCTGAACATCATAGCCACTGTCGGCTAAGGTATCTGCCTGCAAGAGTAGCATAGTTGAATTTGTTGGGTTTAAAATCGGGGTAATGGGTTGTTTGTCGCTAAATAAGATAAGTTTTTTTGAATTTTGCGCGATTGGCAGCAAGTTTTCAGTACCAATTTTGTTATAGCAGGCATTTAGCAGCGTGCCGTGCTTACTGCTTGCTGCAAATCCGATGTTATTGCTGTGTTTACGCAGCTTCCATTATTGGAAAAGCACAAGTAAACAACGGTAAAATAACAAATTATCGTGCCAATTATTTTTCAGGCATGAAAACAAGTTCGCTGAGGCGTTCTTCTACAAAAACCTCACAGGCGATTTCCTGCAAGTCGGTTGCCTTAATACGTTCAATTCGCCCGAAAATATCGTTCAGGCTTTCTACGCGCCCGAGGTCTAATATGCTTTTGCCCATCATGAGCATCATTGCGTGGTTGCTTTCCTCTGCCATGGCAAGTTGTCCCATCAGTTGCTGCTTGCTGCGTTGCAATTGCAAAGTGCCAAGCGGTTGTTCGCGCAGTTTCTGCAACTCTTTCATTACCAAACCTTTGCACTTGTTGAGGGTATTGGGGTCTGTGGCAAAGTAAATGCTGAATGTTCCGGCATCTAAGTAGATGTTATAGCCCGAGTCTACGCTGTAAACCAAACCGTGTTTCTCGCGCAGGCTCATGTTGAGGCGTGAATTCATGCCCGGCCCGCCCAGTAGGTTGTTAAGCATAAAAAACGGGATGCGTTTTTCATCGTATAGGCTGTAAGCATGTCCGCCAATGAGGTAATGTGCCTGATGGATGGGGCGGTGCTGTACGAAGCTTTGGGGGGTGTAACGCTGCGGTTTTTGCCTATTGAGCGAAGCATTGAACTGAGGCAAATCGCTCAGGTATTTTTCTGCAAAATATTTGACTTTTTCAAAGGGAATATTTCCTGTAACAGATATTACAATGCGGCTGTTTTGCATATTCCCGCGCACAAATTCCAAAAAATGCTGCCGTGTGAAGCTGCCCACGCTTGCCGTTGTTCCCACGATATTCCGGCCCAACGGATGTCCGGGGAACAGGATTTCATCAAACGCATCGTATATGGCATCGGCGGGGTCATCTTCGTACATCGCCATTTCCTCTAAAATTACCGTTTTCTCTTTTTCAATCTCTTTTTCGGGAAAAGTGGAATGGAAAGCAATGTCTGCCAGCAGTTCCAGTGCCTTTTCAAAATGTTGCTCCATCACCGAAGCGTGAAAGCACACCTTTTCTTTAGTAGTATAGGCATTGAGTTCGCCGCCTACGTCTTCCAGACGGCTTAGTATATGGTACGCTTTGCGTTTTTCCGTGCCCTTAAATGCCATGTGTTCCCAAAAATGGGCAATTCCCTGCTCGTGGGGGCGTTCATCGCGGCTGCCTACATCCAGAATAATGCCGCAATGAGCAATTTTGGTATGAGTTATGCGCTTGTGTACCAAACGCAAACCTGAAGGAAACTCGTAGAGTTCATAATCTTTCATAGGACTTGCAAAGGTACGTGATTATTGAGTAAAATGGTCAATGTATCTACGCCGAAAAATAAATCCGCTTCACACGCTCGCCGATACCCGTCAATATCTCATAGGGGATTGTATCTAACTGATTGGCAAGTTGTTGCAGTGTTTCCGCATCGTAAAAAACCAATGCCTCGTCGCCCTCCTGCGCTTCGGGGATTTGCGTAATGTCTGCCATGCACATGTCCATACAAATGCGCCCGACTGTGGGGGCTTTTTTGCCGTGAATCCAGAAGTGACCTTTGCCGTTGCCCAACATGCGCCGATAGCCGTCCGCATAGCCAATGGCCAGCGTTGCAATGCGCGAGGGATGTGTGATTTGCCCATGCCTTCCATAACTGACCGTATCGCCCGGTTGCAGGTTTTTGATTTGCGAAATGGTAGTTTTTAATGTAGCAACTGCCTGTAAATGAGGCTGTTGCATACCGTTGGCTTCAATGCCGTACAGGCCGATACCCAACCGAACCATATCGTACTGTGCATCGGGAAAGCGCACAATACCGGCCGAATTGAGGGCGTATTTCAGCATGGTTTTCCCGTAGGTGCGTTCTATCTGTGCCGCCGCCGACTCAAACAAGTGCAGTTGTTGTTGCGAGAACGCTGCCAATCGCTCCTCATCGGCTCCTGCCAGATGCGTAAAAATGCCGCCAATAGATAGGCGGTCTTTGTGTTGTTCAATGATTTGACAAAGTCTATCGATTTCATTGGGTAAAAAACCCAAGCGATGCATACCTGTATCTATTTTTATGTGGATGGGCAGGGAAGATTCGGCCGCAGCGGTGAATCGCAGCCACTCTTGCAGGATGCGGAAGCCGTAAATTTCGGGCTCGAGTCGGTAGCTGTGCAAAAGAGCGAAACTGTCCGCCGAAGGGTTCATTACCATTACAGGCAGCGAAACCCCTTGTTGTCGTAGGGTAATGCCTTCATCGGCGTAGGCAACCGCCAAATAATCGCAGCCTTTCTGTTGCAGATATTGGGCAATTTCATAGCTGCCGCTGCCGTAGGCAAAAGCCTTGACCATTGCCATTATTTTTACGCCGGGTTTCAACAAACTTTTGTAATAGCCCAAGTTGTGCCCAACCGCATCCAGATTAATTTCTAAACGCGTGCCGTGTATCTTTTCTTCCAAACGAGCAACAATTTGCTCAAAACCAAAACTTCTTGCACCTTTAATCAGAATATTTTCTTCTATGAAAGTAAGTTCGGCATGGTCAATGGCTGCCAGCAGCGAAGCGGTATTGGCAAAATTTTGTACGGACAAATTAGGTGAAACTTGCAAGTTCGCCCATTCCTGCCCCACGAGCAGCATTCGGCTGACATCAAAACGACTGATGAGCGCCTCTACTTCGCCGTAAATGGCCTCATGCGAAAGTCCGCTTTGCAGCATATCGGACAGAATCAGGGTGCGAGGCCGATTAGGCACTGCATGGAGCGCCAGAAATTCCAGTGCTACGCGCAGGCCTGCCAAATCGTTGTTGTAGCTGTCATCAATCAATGTGCAGCGATTGATACCCTTTTTTCGCACCAAACGCATGGCAGGCTGCATGTGTGAGTTTAATATTTTTGATAGCGATTTGTCTATATAATCTGCATCTTTGGTCAAATGCCACATGGCAACTATGCAATGCAGAACATTTTCCAGTGAGGCAGAGTCGGCAAACGGTAATAGTAAGCGCTTGGGCGATGCGTTGAAATAGATATCCAGTACCGTTTTTTGGGTATTTTTTTCTATGATGTTGATTTTTACGACATCGTTTTCATCGGTGCCCCAACTGATAAGTTGGCAGTTCGGGTGAGAAAAATGCCAATTGAGAATTTCATCGCGCAGTTCTTGCTGTGCGCTATTAAAAATCAGCACTTCCGATTGATTAAATAATTGCAGCTTTTCTCTAATTTTTTCACTCCTGCTGTTAAATCCTTCATCATGTGCTGTACCGATATTGGTAAAAATCCCGATAGTAGGGCGTATTACTTGTGCCAGAGGTTTCATGCTGTTGCGGGTAGAGATACCGGCCTCAAAAATTGCCAGATTGTGTCGGTTGCCCATTTGCCAAACCGACAGCGGTACGCCTAACTGTGAATTGTAACTTTTAGGACTTTTGATAATGTTAAATTTTTTTGCCAGCAACTCTGCCAGCCACTCTTTTACGATGGTTTTTCCGTTACTTCCTGTAATCCCTACAACCGGATAGTGAAAATGCAGCCTGTGTAAGGCACAGAGTTCCTGCAAGGCTATCAGCGGGTTATCTGCTACAAAAAAATACCCGTCTAACCCTTCGGGCACCCAACGAACAATGAAAAAGCAAACGCCCTTGGCATGTACATCGGCCAGAAACTGATGTCCGTCCGTATGTTTACCCGGAAGAGCTACAAATATGCTTTCATCGGCATTTTGAGGCGTAATAGAACGACTGTCTATTTGAAGTTGTCTTCCTCTGGTTAGCCTGTAAAAGTCTTCTGCGTTATCAAAAGTCAATTGCATGAGTAGTTCTACTTAGGTAAGTTGAGTAATTCTCAGGATTTACACACAAAGCAAGAGAATATACTTTTGCAATATCTATTAATTGGATTAAGGCCAAGTGGCATTAAGATAATTAATAAGGGGTAAATTTAAACAACGTTGAAACAGTCGTATTCAATATTTGGTACGACTGTTTTTTTATGTTTTATGGTCTTCTACGGAGGTGGTGTAGCTCTAAGATTTCTTCAATAAATGTTAGTTGTAGATTTCATTTGTTTGGTACTACTAAACTATCTTTGTAAACGACAACCTATTTTAATAAAACCATAATTTTTTAAGAGAATGGCATTCGATATAGAAATGATTAAGGCTGTTTACGCGCGCATGGGCGAGCGTATAGAAGCGGCAAGAAAGGTGCTGGGAAGACCTCTGACGTTGAGTGAGAAAATATTGTATTCTCACTTATACAAAGACCAGCCGTTAGCGGCCTTTGAGCGTGGCAAAACCTATGTTGATTTTGCACCAGACCGAGTAGCCATGCAGGACGCAACGGCACAAATGGCCTTGCTGCAATTTATGTCTGCGGGTATTCCGAAGGTGGCCGTGCCTTCTACCGTACACTGCGACCACCTCATTCTGGCAAAAACAGGTGCTAAGGAAGACCTCAAAGTAGCCAACCAAACCAACAAAGAGGTTTATGAGTTTTTAAGTTCTGTATCGAATAAATACGGCATCGGCTTTTGGAAGCCCGGTGCAGGTATCATCCACCAAGTAGTATTGGAAAACTACGCCTTCCCCGGAGGCATGATGATTGGCACCGACAGCCACACGCCTAATGCAGGCGGTTTGGGCATGGTTGCCATTGGTGTGGGGGGAGCTGATGCGGTGGACGTGATGGCCGGCATGGCTTGGGAGTTAAAAATGCCAAAACTGATTGGCGTGAAACTCACCGGTAAAATGAGCGGCTGGACTTCTGCCAAAGACGTTATCTTGAAAGTAGCAGGCATTCTCACTGTATCAGGCGGCACTGATGCTATTGTAGAATATTTAGGCGAAGGTGCGGATAATATTTCTGCCACAGGCAAAGGAACTATCTGCAACATGGGGGCAGAAATTGGTGCTACAACTTCTATTTTTGGTTATGACCGGCACATGTACGATTATTTGGTGGCAACAGGCCGTCGGGATGTGGCAGAGCTTGCCGAGCAACACAAGGCTCACCTGCGCTCCGATGATGATGTTTATGCTAACCCTGAAAAATATTTTGACCAACTGATTGAAATCAATCTGAACGAGTTAGAGCCGCATGTCAACGGACCTTATACACCCGATTTGGCATGGCCGCTTTCCAAATTTGCGGATGCAGTTCGCGAAAAAGGTTATCCTGCCAAGTTAGAGGTAGGTTTGATTGGCTCTTGTACCAACTCTTCCTACGAAGATTTGACCCGTGCCGCTTCTTTGGCCAAGCAAGCAGTAGATAAAAAGCTGAAAGCCAAGGCAGAGTTTACAATTACTCCAGGGTCTGAGCAGGTGCGCTATACTGCTGAACGAGATGGTATTCTGAGTATTTTTGACCAAATCGGTGGTGTAGTGCTGGCCAATGCGTGCGGCCCTTGCATTGGTCAATGGGCACGCCATGTAAACGACCCCAACAAACCCAACTCTATCATTACCTCTTTTAACCGCAACTTTGCTAAGCGCAATGACGGCCTCTCTTCTACTCATGCCTTCGTAGCTTCACCTGAAATCGTAACGGCGTTTGCTATTGCAGGCGATTTGACTTTCAACCCAATGAAAGACAAACTCATTAATGAAGACGGTCAGGAAGTGATGCTGGATGAGCCACAAGGTCTTACTGCTCCTCCGAAAGGTTATGCGGTAGAAGATGCCGGCTACCAAGCTCCGGCAGAAGATGGCAGCAAAGTGCAGGTAATTGTAAGTCCGACTTCTGAGCGCTTACAGATTCTGGAACCTTTCAAACCATGGGAAGGAACAGACTTGAAAGGGTTGAAACTCCTCATCAAGGTAAAAGGAAAGTGTACTACCGACCATATTTCTATGGCTGGTCCTTGGTTGAAGTATCGTGGCCACTTAGATAATATTTCCAACAACCTGCTGATTGGTGCTACGAATGCCTTCAACGGCGCTACTAACAGCGTGAAAAATCAACTGACAGGCCAATATGGCGAAGTACCTGCCGTACAACGCGCCTACAAAGCGGCAGGCATAGGTTCAATCGTTGTAGGTGATGAAAACTACGGCGAAGGCTCGAGCCGTGAGCACGCCGCTATGGAGCCGCGCCACTTGGGCGTTCGCGTGATTCTGGTAAAATCTTTTGCCCGTATCCACGAAACCAACCTGAAAAAACAAGGCATGCTTGCGCTGACTTTTGTCAATAAAGAAGATTACGACAAAATTCAAGAAGATGATACTATTGATGTAATTGGCTTGACAGAGTTTGCTCCGGGTAAAAATCTGACCATCCGCCTGACTCATGCAGATGGTTCTGTGGAAGAATTCCCTGTGAAGCACAGTTACAACGAGCAGCAAATCGGCTGGTTTAAAGCAGGTTCGGCGCTCAACCTGATTGCAGCCAAAGGTAAGTAAGGAACACAAAGTTTGGAAACAAAAAAGCCACTCCGCTTATTTTAGGAGTGGTTTTTTGTTCTTATTTTGAAGCTAATTACATGCTATGGATTGTTTTTTTGACCACAAAAGAACAAAAGATTTATGCCGGTGGCTGTAAAGCATTTTGCAGTTTTTGTAAAGTGCAGCTAAAAATTGCATTTTCGGCGAATCTGTATTTGATTTGTATCTAATTTAGCTACAAATTGGCATGAATCTGAAACTGCGCAACCCGCTTGCTTTTTTTGACTTAGAAACCACAGGCACAAATATCACAACCGACCGCATCGTAGAAATTGCGGTTGTGAAAGTAATGCCCAATGGCGAGCAATTGACTAAAGAAACCCGCATCAATCCGACCATTCCCATTCCTTATGAGGTAAGTCTGATTCATGGTATTTATGATGAAGATGTGCAGGATAAGCCTACCTTTAAGCAAGTAGCTAAAGAACTTGCTAATTTTTTGGAAGGTGCCGATTTGGCAGGGTTTAACATATTGAAATTTGACTTGCCAATGCTGGCTGAAGAATTTCTCAGAGCCGGCGTAGAATTTGACCCAAGTACCCGAAAAGTGGTAGATGCACAGCGCATTTTTCATCTGATGGAGCCACGCACGCTTTCGGCTGCCTATAAATTTTACTGCCATAAGGAGTTAGTAAATGCGCACAGTGCCCTTGCCGATACTATTGCTACTTTTGAGGTACTCGATGCGCAGGTGGAGTACTACAAGGAAGTGGCTGTCAATGGCAAAGACGGTGTCCCGTTCTATCCCGTGCAAAACGACATACAGGCGCTGCATAATCTGACTGCTTCTAACATGGTAGATTTCGCAGGAAGAATTGTGCTGGACAATAAAGGTGTGCCGGTATTTAACTTTGGTAAACACAAAGGCGTACCGGTTTTAGAGGTTTTTAAGAAAGAACCTACTTACTACGACTGGATGATGAACGGCGACTTTCCGCTCAATACCAAGCAAAAACTAACGCAAATCCGATTGAGCCAGTTTAATCAGAAATAACTTGTGCTGACGCTGCGCCACCAATATCATCTGCTGAAATTCAAGTTTGAGGCCGGCACATCGCGCGGTGTGCTAACCGAACGACCTGTTTGGTTTGTTTTTTTAACAGATACCCAAACAGGTTTGTATGGTATTGGTGAAGTAGCTCCATTGGCAGGCCTAAGCATTGATTTTTTTTCCAATTACGAACAAAAAATTTTATTACTGGAAAAAAAATTATATGAAGCGCAATTTCGAGATGCTTGCAATATTACCCAAGAATGGATTGACCGACAGACGGAAAATCTGCCTGCGCTTCGGTTTGCTTTCGAAACAGCCGTGCTGGATTTGCAAAACGGCGGTAAGCGGATGATTGTCGACAATTCTTTTTATCATGGTGCCATGTCCATCCCGATTAACGGGCTTATTTGGATGGGAAGTGAGGCATTTATGTTGCAGCAGGTAGAAGACAAGTTGGCAGCGGGTTTTTCCTGCCTGAAAATGAAAATAGGCGCAATAGATTTTACCGCCGAGTTGAATATTTTGGCGGGTATCCGAAAAAGATTCTCACCCGATGAAATCACTCTGAGGGTAGATGCCAACGGTGCTTTTACACTTGCAGAAGCGCCAATGAAATTGGCTGCACTTGCCGATTTTCATATCCACTCTATCGAGCAGCCCATCAGGCAGGGGCAATGGGACGCTATGGCACACCTCTGCCGCATTTCACCTGTACCTGTGGCATTAGATGAAGAACTCATCGGTATTCATTCATGGGATGAGAAAAAACGATTACTGGAAACGCTCCGTCCATCATATATCATCTTGAAACCCAGCCTGTTGGGTGGTTTGGCCGCCTCTGCCGAGTGGATTGAACTTGCCGCGCAAATGGGCATCGGATGGTGGATTACCTCTGCGCTAGAGTCCAATATCGGGTTGAATGCCATTTGTCAGTTTACAGCCTCCTATCAGCCTGTTATACCACAAGGTTTGGGTACAGGACAATTATACCACAACAACATAGATTCGCCGCTGGTGGTAGCCAACGGACACATCTGCTACACTGGCGAAGGAAAGTGGGGCCTGTAGGATTTATTAACCGCGTTTTTTAGCGCCTCTTACTTTGTCCTGATGCGGGTCGCGTTTCATTTTCCTAAAACCTTCTCCAATTTTCGGATTTTTGCCGGTATAGAACCACGACTTTAAAAACCAGTGATTTTTGCCGAAATATTCTGCGCCTTCGTGCATGTGAATCATGCGAACATGACAAGATTCTAAACGGCACTTGCGAATTTTGCCTTTCTTTGTGCCCTCGCTTGCCTGTGCCTGTGCTTTTTTCCCGCCACCGAACAAGCTACAAGAAGATGACGCTGCCAACAAAACAAGCAACAGCAAAACTTTAAAAAAAACAGGTTGCCAATTCCTCATACCGTAATAACATACAATGTCTTGCTTTCGTGCTATAATTGCAAAAAATTGTCCAAAATTTTAGCACCTACTGTACCGCTTTTTTCGGTGTGAAACTGTACGGCATAGAAGTTATCCCTTTGCAGGGCTGCCGAAAAGTCCAAGCAATAATTGCTTTTGGCAATAGTATAAGGCGAAAGTTCGGCATAGTAGCTGTGTACAAAATAGACATAAGCATCTTGTTCCGAAATGCCTGCAAACAATGGCGAATGCATGTCAAACAGATTGTTCCATCCGATTTGCGGCACTTTCAAGGTTGCTTTTTGTTCTTCGGAAGGCTGAAAACGGCGTACTGTTACATCAAAAATGCCCATGCATTCTGTGTTATTTTCCTCCGAATAGCGGCAGAGCAGTTGCAGCCCTATGCAAATACCCAACACAGGTTGTTGCAGATTTTTAATGATGGTATCCAAGCCGCATGCCCTGAGGTAGTTCATTGCAGTACTTGCCTCGCCTACACCCGGAAAAATAACTTTATCTGCCCGTTGCAGCACTTCCGCTTTATCGCTGACAATCGGTTCTATGCCCAAGCGATTGAGCGCATAAATGACAGACTGTGTGTTTCCGGCATTGTACTTTACAATGGCAATGTTCATAGCTATTGTTTTTTTAGTAAAACAGGCTGCGAATTTAAGGGTTGGGGCTTTAAAACAAATTCATCTGTTTGGCTTTTGCGGCAAATTGCGGGCGTTTTAATGTCAAACCAAGGCGTTTATTGAGGTTATCAATCAGATAATCAGCCAGTTGTGGCGATAGCACGTTATCGGGTTCGTGTATAAAAAAATAGATAGCCTCTATGCCTTTCTCCAGCCATTTTTGCAGGCGGCTTATCCATTCGTCGATGCGTGTGTAGTCGGAAGGGTGCAGGCCGTTGCCTACAAAGCGAATAACTGCTGTGCGCGTTGTCAGCCGTTGGTGCAATACATCACGTCTGCCCGCTACATCGCAGATAACGGTACCTATGCCAAGTTCCTGAAATATTTTTGCAGCTTCGTCAAAGTGCCGTTTGCCCGAATCTCCCTTAAACCATGCAGGGTGGCGAAACTCTACCGAAAGCGGAACATCCGATGGAAATTTTTGCAGATACAGTGTCAGAACAGACAAATGCTCAGGTGCGAAGTATGGGGGGATTTGCAAAAAACAAATACCCAAACGCTCGCCAAGCCCGATTACTTGTTTGCAGAACACAGCCGTAAGCGATTCGGCATTTTGCAGCATCAACTGATGGCTGATTTCCTGCGGAATTTTAGGACAAAAGCGAAACCCCGCAGGCGACTCAGCACTCCATCGGTGGATGGTAGCATCGTCAGGGATGCGATAATGCGTAGTATTGAGTTCTATGGTGTTAAATTGTCGGCTATAATGCCGCAAATAGTCTTTTTCGCGGGTGTTGGTCGGATAAAGCGACCCCACCCACTCTTTGCAAGCCCATACCGGACAACCGATATAAATCTGTGGTGTATTTTGGCGGCAGTTGGGCAAGGCAGCCCAGTCGGTAGAATCGGGGGGCAGAGAGAAATATACCCCCGAAATATCATCTAATTTGCCAAAGTCCATCTTGTTTTACTTCTCTAAGAGCCAACTGATGGCATCTTGCCGATTGTCAAAGTATTTAGTAATAGACATTAATATTGAATCTTCCATGGTTTGCTCAATGGAAATTTTTGCAAAAAAATCTTTACTCGTTACATAAGCAATTTTTTGAATACCGGCTTTTAACGAACGCGGATGGATATTGTTCTGTACCCATTCTTGCGTTTCCGGAACGACTGTCATAGCAAATGCGCTGGTATCTATCAATAAGAAATGCGGGTGGTACTGTTCAACTATTTCGGCATACTTAGTCAGTTCTGCTTTAAAAATATCGTCGGTCATTGTAATGGTTTCAGGCAACCATGTCAGCTTAATCATATGATTTTCAGGCACAACTTCCAGCGTTAGATAAGCACTTTGATAGACTTGCATAAGGTAAGGTAATATAAGTTGTCAAATGTATTAATAATTTGCACAGCGTGTCTCGCTACTGTTTAAAATCTGATTGATGGAGTGAACCATGTACCATGAGTTTACTTTATTGGCATGATGCAGGGAAATAATGGTGCGGTTACAATCCACGATGCGAATCAGCATAGGGGTTGCACCTTGCCAAAATCCTTTGTGATAGATAATCTTTTCACCAAAGTTAGTTTCTGAGATGCGCCAGCCGTAGCCGTAGTTGAACTTTTCTTCGCCGAGCGTAATGCCGCGCTCAAAGGCTGCTTGCAGGGTTTTTTGGCTGATGAGTATATCTGTATAGAGGGCTCTGTCCCATTTGAACATATCTTCTACGGTAGAAAATACCCCCTTGTCGCCTAAGATACCGTCGCGGTTTTCATTTTCGCGCAGCATTTTTGCATGTCGTTCCGGACTGTACAAATAAGTAGCACTCATCCCGATTTTATTGAAAATATTTTCTTGCATAAAATCGGTGAATGAGCGTGCAGTAACGCGCTCGATAATCAAAGGCAGCAGCGCATAGCCTGTGTTGCAATAGTGATGTTTCTTACCGGGCTGAAATTCAAGGGGAATATGGTGTTTGCTAAGAATTTTAAGCAAGTCATGATTGGTTAAGTAGTCTTTTTTGCGAAAATATTTTTCAAATACTTTCGGGCGGTTCAGGTAATCGGGTAAACCGGAGGTATGGTTAAGTAAGTGCCGCACGGTAATACCTCGGTAGGGGAGTTCGGGCAGGTAGGAGCGGATGTCGTCATCAAATTTTAAAGCACCTTGTTCAATGAGCATCAGCGTAGCAACTGCCGTGAAAGGTTTTGAAACAGAAGCCAATTGCATTTCCGTATCAACGGTAAACGGCTTGCCGTTATCTACTTTGGAATAGCCGTAAGCCTTTTTAAAAACGATTCGACCTTCATCTGCTACTAATATAACGCCGTTATACCTTCCTAAACGGGTAAGGCTGTCCATTAACAAGTGGAGCATACTCACCTGATAATCTTTTTTGCATTGCGAAATTAGTGCAAGCCTTTCAGCAGATGCATCGTCTGTTTTTTTAAACAAAGGGAACAGCGGCTGTGCTGCAATATTGGTGAACGCAATCAGCAAATAGTATATAAACAGCTTCATTTTTTCGCCCGGTTTCTGTGAAAACGTTAGTATAAAAAGCAACATTGCCTTTGAGCAGTGCCTTTTTTCAATGAAAATGTGTTGTTTAAGAATTTGGCGGATAATTTTCACCCATACTTTACCAAATGTAGCTACTGCGAGGAAAATTACAATATTTATGCCTAAAAATTGGCATTAAAATAGATTATGGCAGGTCATAGTCATATCTCTTAAATATATCCATGAAATACCTTTTGGCTGTTTTTGTCTGTGTGGTATTGCACACAGCAGCAATTGCACAAAATACTCGTACCGGCAGCAGCTCGGCAGAAACCGTAAGCGCAGAAGTCTTTATGCGCGAGCGGCAAAGCGCACGTAAATTCGGCAGGCGATTCAAGGCTGCGCCTACGCGCAATGCATTTGCCGAAGCCCGCATCAAAGAACGTCAGAAAATAGCTGAGGAAATGAAAAAACCTCAGTACGCCGACAAGATGTATTTTGGTCATAAGCGCCCGCCCAAAAAACGCCCTGTTCACAAGCGCAAATTCTGCAAAGAGTGCGGCATAGTACACTGATTAAAACATAATCGGGCAGTCAATATGCTTGCTTCCACGCTTGCGGCGCTTGTCAAACGGTTCATAAATCAGTGAAATTTCGTGTGCTCCGCCTGAGCGGTTCAGTGTTGAAACAGTTACATCATAGCTGTAACTGATGGTGAGGAAATTTTTCAACTGCACACCTATTAGCCCTGCGAAGGCATCCTGATTAATGCTGCCCCGTGCATTTTGGCTGATAGGCAAACCGCGATACCAGATACCGACAATCAACGGGTCGTAGGATAGATTAGCACCCAAGTCTAACTGCCTGAATGAGCCTTGTTGCTGGAAAAGCAGTGCCGGCGACAAGGCTATTTTATCGTTGCTGCTCGGGTCTAAGTCTATCCTGTAACCTGCTTGTGCAGAAAATCGCATGTTGAGTCGCTCTGTTCCGCTGAGCAGCCCCACAGAAGGACGTGTGAGATGATGAACTGCCAGCCCCAGCCAGAAGTTGGAGCGATGCAGCAAAGCCCCTGCTGAAAAATCGGGATAAACAATGGTTGGTTGGGCAAGTGTTTCGGCTGTTGCTCCTCCGCTTCTCAATTGGTCTTCAAACACAAAGTTGCCAAAGTCTGCCGTGCGTACGCCCAAACCACCTTGAATACCCATTCGCAGTGCCATTCCACCCCTCAGGCGTACCTTGTAAGCATATAAAAGATTGAGTTGAGTGGCACTCATGGCAAACGCACCGATGCGGTCTTGGGAAAGCATGACACCAAGTCCGCTGTCGTAGTAGTCCCAGTTGTAGTCGGCAGAAATCTGATTGATTTGATATGCCCCTGGAATTTGCGGCCATTGGTTGCGGTAAATCGTATTCAGCCTGAAATGCGGCGTAGCACCCGTCAGTGCAGGGTTCAGGTACAATGGCGAGGCGTAAAATTGTGTAAAATTGGCATCTTGCCCCCAAACAGTTTGTGCCCCAAGCAGCACAAACAAACACAGCCCAATAATATTTTTCATGCGATAAATGCAGAGCAACTTACTAAAAAACACAGCTTGTTGTGTCGCAAAAAATCTGCCGATATCTGTCTAACATTTTGGGCAAATGCATTACCTTTGACTAACTTAATAACCTTAAAAAAACATGCATACCTTAGAACAGTTTACTGAAGACGTTCGGGAACTTGTGGCTAACAATCCGCATTTTAAAGGAACGGCAAAGTTTATATTGCCCGAAGGAAATGTTTATATACACGCAGACCAAGAACCGGCTTATGTGAACAACGACGATGCCGAAGCTGACTGCAGCATTAAACTCTCTTTGGATACAGCCTATAAGCTGATGTCTGGCGAGCTTAATAATTTTACGGCATTTACATTAGGTAAACTCAAAGTTTACGGGAGCATGGGCAAAGCTGCTGTTATCGGGCAGATTCTCAGTGATGTAGCTAAAGCTAAATAGTCATGTTCAAAATTCCTACCCTTACCAGATTGCCGCAACATAAGCGATTCAACTACGAGCCACGCCATTACGACCCGGAAATGGAGGAAATCAGGCAGCGAATTGCCGAAGCTAAAGCACGTGTAAAAGCAGACAAAGAAGATGAAAATTATTCCAGCCAACACGCCCTGCGAGGTGCCATCAGGCGGCATTCGCGGCTGAAACGCAAGGCAGCCGACTTTTCGCAACTTATTTTTATTATCGGCTTTGCCGGCATAGCCTATACCTATTTTACTTATGGCAGTACGGCACTTTTGCTATTTTTCGTGTTAGTGTTCGGTTACATCTGGTATAAAATACGCAGATGATTGATATTCAGGAACTTACGGAAGCTATTCGGTCAGTCATAGGAGAGGCAAACCTGTTGCAGCAAGCCACTGATGTTGCACATCCCTGTTTTAAGATAGTGCCTGAAAGCCTTTTGCCACTGTGCAAATGGTTGCGAAAGACATATTATTTTGACCATCTGAACTGTATCACGGCAGTGGATAACGGGGAAAAAGCAGGCACGATAGACCTTATCTATCATCTGACAGCACTTACAAAAGGCCTAACCATTGTTCTCAAAATCAGCATAGCGCGCGGCAATCCACCCCGGGAAATGCCACAAGCACCAAGCCTGACCCCTCTGTGGCGAACTGCCGACTGGCACGAGCGCGAAGCATACGACCTGTTTGGAGTGCAGTTTGCGGGGCATCCCGACCTGCGAAGAATTTTGCTGCCTGCCGACTGGCAGGGTTTTCCTCTGCGGAAAGATTACGCAGAGCAGGAATATTATCATGGAGTTAAAGTAAAATACTGATAATCAAGTTCTTGTTGTGAGTGTTTCCTATCCGCTGCTGAGTAGGCAGGATGCCGCTTCTACCATGAACCGCTACGGCGCAGAGCAGAGACCTTTTCTGTTCATTATTGATTATCAGATGCAGAAATGCCGTGTAATTCCGATAGAGGAGGTAGCAACCGATGAAATTTTATACCAAGTTGGGTATGTGACGAATTTTCATCAGCCAATATCAGCACTGCCAAACCTGCATTTTGATAAATATCCGCTCAGTTTTGATGAATATTTACACAAATTTCAGGCGGTCATGCAACAAATTGCTATTGGGAATACCTATTTGCTGAATCTCACCTGTCCTACTCCTGTGAGTTCCAACCTTTCTTTGAAAGAAATTTTTGCAGTCAGTCGTGCCAAATACAAGTTATGGGTCAGTGAGGCATTTGTTTGCTTTTCTCCCGAAACTTTTGTGCAAGTTATTGACAATCAGATTATTTCTTGTCCAATGAAGGGTACGATTAATGCCGCAACGCCCAATGCAGAAGCTCTGCTTCTCACCAACTTAAAGGAAACCGCCGAACATTATACAATTGTTGATTTAATTCGCAACGACCTAAACATGGTAGCCAAAAAAGTTCGCGTAGAGAAGTTCCGCTATATAGATACCATTCATGCGCACGATAAAACGCTGCTGCAAGTCAGTTCGCGTATCGTTGGCGATTTACCCAAGAACTACGAGGCGCATATTGGCGATTTGTTGTTCCGTCTTTTGCCGGCGGGGTCTATCAGTGGTGCACCCAAAGCCAAAACAACTCAAATTATAAGAGCAACGGAGGGCTATGACCGCGGCTACTATACAGGCATTTTCGGTATGTTTGATGGTAAAAATTTAGACAGTGCAGTAGCGATTCGCTTCATTGAGCAATCAGCCGACGGCTTGGTATTCAAAAGCGGCGGAGGTATTACCTCACACAGTATTGCCCGCGCAGAGTACAACGAGCTTATTGACAAAATATATGTCCCTATTGCTTGAAACCATACGGGTAGTTGATAGAGCGTTTCAAAACTTATCCTATCACCAGCAGCGACTGGAAAGAAGCATGAAGCAACACTTTCCTCAAGTAAAGCCTATTTTATTGGCACAAGAACTTACCATACCCAATAGTTTGGATAACACTGTTTACAAATGTAGGGTCGTATATGATGAAAAAATTAGAGTGATAGAATTCTTGCCTTACACCGTTCGTCCCGTACAGTCGCTGGCATTGGTTTCTATACCCTCCGATGCAGATTATTCCTCCAAATGGGCAAATCGGTCATGGATTGAGCAGTTGAAACAGAGTACCGCTGCCGATGATATTTTGATGGTAAAAAATAACTTACTGACCGATACAAGCTATGCTAATATTGCTCTTTGGGATGGATACGAATGGTTTACCCCGCGCTTGCCGCTGTTGGAAGGTACTAAACGCGCTCAATTGTTGGCAGAAGGCATTTTGAAAACAACAGATATAAGACCCTATGAGCTGCCTGATTTTCAGTGTCTTAAACTATTAAATGCTATGATAAATTTTGAAGAATCTCCCACGGTAAGCATCGGTAATATTCAATAACCCGTTATTTTTCTTTGGCGGCTCTGTCTTTGGGAGAATTGCCGTAAGGACAGTGGCGACAGATGCGTTTACAGCAATAACCACGTTTGAGCAGATAAGCTTCTGTAAATACAATTAACCCATTTTCCATGTAGTAGTAAACATTTTCGCCCGAAGGTATATTGTCGCTATTGGGTTGGCTCTTTTTCATCAGGTTGATTTTTTATTTGCGATACAGCTCGCTGTTTAATCTGCCGCGTATTTTCATTCAGTTGCGTATCTCCCCATTGCTGACGTGCAGAATCCCAACAAAGTAACGGGCAAGATATTTTTAGAGGTTTAGATGATTTTTTTCTGAATGAAAACTCCGGCAACATGTGCTTAAATTTGGCTTTGATAACTTGTTATCAGCAAAAAATGTTTTGAAATAAGGCTGCAAATTTCGGTAAATTATTTTTCAACAGTTTTTCTGCGAAAAGAAGCCGCTATCCGGCGGAACATCTTCTTCTCAAATTCCCAGAAAAAGCGAAATTGTCCGAAAATAAAACCATAAATCAGAAGTACTACCTGATACAACGGCAGTATCACAAATACAGAAGCAAGAATGCGTGCGGTAGTGGATGAATCATCGCCAATACCCAACAGCGGCAACAGCAGTTTTTTCAGATATAAAATGCTGAACCCTGTGCAGGCAAACACTGCCAAAATTACCGCAACCTGCCATCTACTTGTTACCCCCCATCGCTCCTTCAAGCGCTCAATCGGGCTCTTTTCTGCCATTATTGATGTATCTTTCCCTCAAAATTACAACTTTATGGAAGAGTTCTTCTACATGTTTATAGGCATACTGGCAGGCGGGGCACTGATTGGGTTGTGGATGCGCAACCTTGCAACAACGCAACAGGTTGATTATGAAAGACAAATCATTCAATTAAAAGCAGATAAACAATTAGCAGAAACGCGATTACAGGACAAAGAAAAAGAATGGCAACAGTTGCGCGAGCAATTACAGGGACAGTTTCGTCAAATTGCTGGTGAGGTATTGGAAGAAAAAGGAAAGAAAATCGCCAGTGCAAACCATGAACAAGTGGCAATGCTATTGGCGCCTGTGCAACAACGCTTGCAGGATTTTCAGCGCAAAGTGGAAGAGGTTTATGACAAAGAGTCTAAACAGCGCTTTGCATTGGAAAAAGAAATTAGGCATTTATGTGAATTAAATCAGCAAATTACCAAAGAAGCGCACAACCTGACGCAAGCACTGCGCGGGCAAGCCAAAATACGCGGCAATTGGGGCGAAATGATTCTGGAAAGTATTTTAGAGAAAAGCGGGCTGGAGCGCGACAGAGAATATCGCACACAACTTGTCGTGAGCAATGCCGAGGGTAAACGCCTGCAACCAGATGTAGTAGTAACACTACCCGATGGCAAATATTTTATCATTGATGCCAAAGTTTCGCTTAATGCCTATGAGCAATATATTGCCGCCGAGTCGGAGGAGCAGCGCCAGTACCATCTGCGTGAACATTTGCAAGCTGTTCGTCGGCATGTGCAGGATTTGAGCCAAAAAAATTATCACCAAGCAGTCGGCGCGGGCAGCCCCGATTTTGTGCTAATGTTTCTGCCTGTCGAGCCGGCCTTTTACTTGGCCGTGCAACATGATGCAGATTTATTTTTTTGGGCATTTGAGCGGCGAATTATTCCGGTAAGCGCCTCCACACTGATGGCAACTTTGCGAACCACGGCAACCCTTTGGCGATTGGACAGACAGAATAAAAATGCCGAAGAAATTGCACGCGAAGGCGGAGCCCTCTACGAGAAATTAACAGGCTTTGTAACCGATTTGCAAAAAATTGGACATGAGATAGAACAGGCAAAGAATGCCTATGAGCAAGCCTTTGCCAAATTGCGTACGGGCAAGGGTAACCTGCTTGCAAGAGCTGAGAAAATGCGCAAACTGGGTGTTAAAACCTCAAAAGTATTGCATGGAGAACTATTTGATAATGAGGAGGATACGATATAAAAAGCACGCCAACCACAAAGTGATTGGCGTGCTTGTAAGTTTCACTAAACTAAAAATACCATTATATACAGCTTTAACAATTTGCATGCACTACATCTAAATTGTCAAAGTGTGCACCTCAAAATTGAGCTTCATCATTTAAAAAAACTAATTTTTTGGAGTAGTAATAATCAGGTGTGTAATTTCTTAGCCAATATTACCTTTTTTACTTTGTACATATGTCTTTAATTTGCTGATTATTAATTAATTAGTATTCGTAAAAAAATACTACTGAAATCAATTCATGCAAGAAAAGTTTTTTACACTGTTGCAACTGAACAAAAGTGTCCGCAATTTGGTGGCAAGCATCGGGCGCGAATTTTGGATTGTGGCGGAAATCGCGCACATACAAGTACAGGAACACGCCTACCTTGAAGTGGTGCAGAAAGAGAACGAGCGGATTGTAGCCAAAGCACGAGGCATCATTTGGGGAAGTGTATTGCAGCAACTGTTAGCCGAACAGCCCGAAACATTGCCAATGATACTCAAAGCGGGAGTCAATATACGCTGCCGAGTTGCGGTTAATTTTCACGAAGTGCACGGGCTTGCTCTGCATATCAATGCAGTTGATGTTTTCTACACCTTGGGCGAAATGGAGCAACAACGCCTCCGAACATTAGCCAAATTAGAACAGAGTGGTCTGTTATATTTACAACAAAACCTATCATTGCCGCCCGTACTGCAAAAAATTGCTGTGGTATCGTCTGAAACAGCTGCAGGCTTTGGCGATTTTATCAATCAATTGGATGATAATCCGTGGGGCTATCGTTTTGCCGTTACCCTGTTTCCGGCAAGTGTGCAGGGCGAAAATGCCGTTCCGGTATTAGTTGAGCAAATCGGCAGAGTAAGTAAGCGCTTTGATGTATTGGTAATTATTCGGGGTGGTGGTGCAAGGTTAGACTTGGAAGTTTTTAATTCTGAAGTTGTTGCAGCAGCCATTGCCCGCTGTCCGATTCCCGTTTTGACAGGTATAGGCCATCAGCGCGACAGTACTATTGCTGACCGAACGGCGTATTTGTCGCTCAAAACGCCTACAGCAGTTGCGGAATTTATTTTGCAAAATAATTTACAATTTGAAAGTAAAATTTTTGATTTAATTTGGAAAATTGCCTTACATGGCTCAGGAAAAATCAACGAACAACATGCGTTGCTTAACGAATGGCATCTTGGCCTTATGAGAAAAACTCATGAAAAAATCACTCGTGAACATATGCAGCAGCAGCGTCTTCAAATGAGCATCAAATTTTTTGCAAAGGAAAAAATGCGCTCTGCGCAACATCAGTTAGAAGTTTTTGAACAATTTTTTCGTTTTTCCAATCCAAAATGCTTACTTGAAAAAGGATATTTTCTCATCAGACAGCATCACCACTATCTGAAAGCAAATGATTTGCAGCCTGATATGCAGGTAGAGATAGCAGGTAATGGATTAGTTGTTGAGGCAAAAATCGGTAATAGAATAAATTAACAACAGCCTGTAATAATAATTAACCATCGGTATGGCGCAAAAAAATTTATGGATGAATTATCGGTATTAGTAATTAATTAACTCAGCGGGTCTGTTGCTGATGCGTAAGCCATGTATCGGTTTATGATGGAAAAATAATACAGAGACCTATTGCCCGATATCATGCTGCTGACAGATAAGCAGGCTGCACGTACAAAAATTATCAATAACTTTCGCTTAAAAAAGTGCTTCTACTCACTTTTACTCAACCTAAGTTATAACAAGCGGCATTAGTTTTAGCGACAAATGAGCGGCAAACAAAAAGACCAATGATATTGCTGTTAAAACAGACAATATTTTGCGCATCAACATTCATTGTCAGCCTAAGCCTGTTTTTGAAAAAGTGCCTTCTCATCACCACCAACTATTTTGAGCACAAGGGTGGCATTGATGAAAGTGTTGTTAAGATAATATAATAACTGCATTGCATCATGCACGCTGCTTATGCCTGAGTGGTTTGCTTGGCGTGCTCATCAACTGCAAGCACGGTCAGGCGGTTTCTGACCAACGCAAACCAAATCAAAGACAGCAGCATTAACCCGATAAAAATCAGGCTGATGAGTAGGTTATAATAAACGATTGCCACGGCGCACAATACCGTGAGGATGAGGGCTGTCCAAGGAAGGTAAGGGTACATCGGTACGCAGAACGGTCGATGTAAGTTCGGCTCTTTTATGCGGAGCACAAGCAGACTGGCCATGCTGAACATGTACATAACTACTGCACCCAGTACCGAAAGTGTAATAATTTGGTCTGTTTTTCCTGAAAAAATAGCGATAAATCCTACGCTACCTCCGGCAATCAGTGCCCAATGAGGGGTCTGATGCTTGTTTAGGCGGGTGAGAAACTGCGGTAAAAATCCTTCGCGTGCCATGGCATAGATTTGTCGCGAATAGCTGATGGTATTGCAGTGAAAAGATGCAATGAGTCCGA
Organism: uncultured Cytophagales bacterium; assembly: GCA_938039675.1. GTDB lineage: Bacteria > Bacteroidota > Bacteroidia > Cytophagales > Thermoflexibacteraceae > Rhodoflexus. The sequence continues at coordinate 39,396 of CALHUI010000001.1, read as the reverse complement.
AAAGCCCCAATCCTGTGAAAATTTTTGACCAAACACTGTTGTGTCCCAGTGCCATGGCAAGCGTTTCGGGGAGTGGGTGGTCTATATCAATCAGTTGCCGCCAGTCGCCTACGCCGCCGCTGAGCACCATAATTCCTATGGCCAGCAACACCAAAGTACCGATGCTGAGCAGATAGCCCCGCGCAATGGTTTTTTGCGGGTTTTTCACTTCTTCGGCAACCATTGCAACGCCTTCTATGGCAACAAAGAACCAAATAGCATAGGGCACGCCTGCAAATATGTGCCCGGCATTGAGCGGCTGCGGATTATGTGCAGCAAACGAACGCCACTCAAAGTGCGGCACAATCAGCCCCATAAAAAGCAAAATTTCGCCAACGGAAAGCAGCGTAACTACTAATGAAAACTTTGCTCCTTCTTTAATCCCCAATAAATTTACGCCAATAAAAATGGCATAGGAGACGATAGCTGTTGGTACTACGGGAACTTCGGGGTGGAGAAAATGGGCATAGCCGCCCAGAGCATAGGCAATTGCGGGTGGCGCAAGTAAAAAATCAACTAATGTAGCAAAACCTGCCAAGAAGCCACCAAGTGACCCGAATGCGCGTTTGGCATACGAAAAAGGGCCTCCTGCCTGCGGAATGGCCGAGGTAAGCTCGGTATAACTGAAAATGAAGCTGACATACATCAGCGTAACCAGCAGCGTTGCCAGCAGAAACCCAATGGTCCCCGAAACTGCCCAGCCGTAATTCCACCCGAAATATTCTCCTGAAATGACCAGCCCGACGGCAATAGCCCACAACTGCACGGTATTAATTTCTTTGCGGAGCGTCCCGCCGGGTTCTTCTTTCATTTGCTGTTTACTTTGCGAGTAGGTAAATTCTAAGCCAATCGCCCGGCGAAAATCCATGCTGCGACCGGTTATTGAAATGGCGCAAAGCTACTCAAAAAAACAGGTTTTTATTTCTTGAAATAAAAATCGCCAATCAGAGAAGAGGCTTCCCATGGCGTTTGTTCGCCCCCAAAAGTTTGATTACGTTGATGCGTACTCGCTTGAATATATCCTCAATTTTTTAGCCCGGGCATTTGGATAAATTTGAGCAGTTGTTCGGTGTAAAGCCTATTGTTGCCCGAGCCCGTCGGAGGCTGTTGTACCCGGGGCGGTGGCATACGCAATAAATGAGCCGACAGGTGCACTGATGGCTGCCAAGCCGTTCCCGTTTACTGAGCAACTTCATGAGCGCTCAAAGGGATTGTTGCGGCACGCATCCAGCACTACAATATTGATTTTGTTGCGTACCGCCTCTACTTTGGCAAGTATCCGACCAGCTTCCACACATGCGTATTCAACGTCTTTTTCCGAAACAATGGCGGCAGTGCAAGGGAACAAATAGTTATTGCTGCGCACTTGCAGTCCGTGTCCGGCAAAGAAAAACAACCCGACATCGTACTTGCTCAGGCGTGCCCTAAACCGGTCTATGGCGCGCTTCATGTCTTCCCGACCCAGATTTTCATACTTCATTACATCAAATCTGGCATTTTTCAGGGCAATTTCCATGTCTCTTGCATCATTAACGGGATTTTCGAGGACACCTGCGTTAGTGTAGTTGCTGTTGCCTATAATCAGTGCCAAACGGCGTTCTTGGGTCGTGCTGCCGCTTTGTGTGCCCCTGTTGGTGGTCGCAGGTTGGGTGTTGGTTTGCCCTGCGGATGCGTTTGTGCCCAAATATTGGTTATTGCTCCACCTGCCGCTTTCTACTTTACCCGAAGCCTAAGTATAACTGCCTATTCCATTGAATTTGCTTTTGGCAAATTCTCCGACATATTTATCACCATTGGCAAAGAAGAAAGAGCCTTGTCCATGCAACTCGCCATTTTTAAATCGCCCTACGTATTTATGCCCTTCGGATTGTATGTACCGGTTCCATTGATGCAATCTGCTGATATACAGCTAGTTATTTTTGCTTTTACTTCGCCTTGAAAAACGTTGTTTAACCAGTTGCCTTGTTGTACGCGCCCGTCGTTGTAGTAATATGTGCCGTATCCGTTGTACTTTCCGTTGGCAAAAGAGCCCGTGTAGCGTTAGCCTTTGGCTGTGGTGTAAGTACCTTCGCCGTGTAACAGGTTTTTTCTGAAATAGCCTGTATAACGGCTGCCATCATCAAATACATAAGTGCCATAGCCGTTGGCACAATCTCCGTAAACGCAGCCGCTTGCCGTGCTGCCGCTCATGTCTTTGGTAAATTGATTGTTGCTCCAATAGCCGTCGTCTATCTTGCCGTCTTTGTAGAGGAATGTACCACGCCCCTGATACTTGTTGCCGCTGAACATACCGATATATATCTCCCCGTCTGCAAACATGTATAACCCTTTACCGTCCAGTTTTTCATACCTGAAATTGCCGATGTAGAGTGCGCCATTGTTATATGTAAAACGCCAAAACCATCGGTACAATTGCCGTAAACACAACCGACGGCATCGTTTGGCGTAGGAGTAACCAAGGTAATGTCATTCCAGATACCCTGCTCCATATCACTATTTTGGTATAAATAGATACCATACCCGTTATAGCGACCATTGCTGAACTGCCCGAGATAGGTTTCTTTGTTGTTAAAAACGAAGATACCGTAGCCGTTGAGTTCACCGCCTTTAAATTCTCCCAGATAAACATGCCCTTCTTTATAGGCGTATTTGCCAAAACCATTCTGACAGTCGCCCAATACGCAGTTTTGGGCTTTTGTGGCAGAGGCTGCAAAGGCAAGCAAAAGCAGTAAAAAAATAATGCAAGCGGTATTTGTTCATTTGTCTTAGAAAAATTGTCAATAAGAGGTTCGTGCAGGTTTAAATAGCTGTTTTTCAGCATTTTACAAAAAATCGTTTTTCGTAAATGACTTGCGATTTTGTATAAAAGCAGATAGTATAGCCGGATAATTTAAAAATATTGTTCAATCGCCGCAAATATTACACGATAAAGCCGTTGTAAAATAAGATGAGCTATCCCGCTGCGCAGTTGGGATAGCTCATGGTTAATATTTGGATACCGTTTTTTTAGATATCAAATTTGATGCCTTGCGCCAGTGGCAGTGAGGATGAGAAGTTGATGGTGTTTGTTTGACGGCGCATGTAGGCTTTCCATGCATCCGAGCCCGATTCGCGGCCACCGCCGGTTTCTTTCTCGCCGCCAAAAGCACCGCCGATTTCAGCCCCCGAAGTGCCGATATTGACGTTGGCAATGCCGCAATCTGAACCCCATGCGCTCAGGAATATTTCTGCCTGACGCAAATGGTCGGTGAAGATGGCAGAAGAAAGCCCCTGCTTCACGGCATTTTGCATGTCAATGGCATTTTGCACATCGCCTGAGTATTTAATCAGGTACAAGATAGGCGCAAAGGTTTCTTCCTGTACCATTTCATAATGATTTTGGGCTTCTACAATGGCAGGTGCTACATAGTTAGCGCCAATTTCAGACAACACTTTGCCGCCAACTAACAGTTTTCCGCCTTCTGCCTGTACTTTTTCAAGTGCATGCAGGAAGTTGCGCACTGCATCGGCATCAATCAGCGGCCCTATGAGTGTGCCTGCCTCCAACGGATTGCCGATGGTCAGGTTTTGATACACACGCACCAGATGGTCGCGCACATCGTCATATACATCCTCATGCACAATCAGGCGGCGGGTAGTAGTGCAACGCTGGCCGCAAGTGCCTACTGCACCAAAAGCTACGGCGCGGATGGCCAAATCCAAATGCGCATGTTCCGTGATGATGATGGCGTTATTGCCGCCCAGTTCCAAAATAGATTTGCCGAGGCGTGCCGCAACAGCCTGTGCGACTTTTTTACCCATTCGGGTAGAGCCTGTGGCAGAAATGAGCGGAATGCGGGTGTCGTGAGAGAGCAGCTCACCAACTTCTGCACCGCCGATAATCAAATTGAAAATACCTTCGGGCAAGTGGTTGTTTTTCAGTACGTTAGCTATAATATGTTGGCAGGCAATGGCTGTCAGCGGGGTTTTTTCGGAAGGTTTCCAAATGCAGACATTGCCACAAACCGCTGCAATCATGGCATTCCATGACCAAACCGCCACAGGGAAGTTGAAGGCAGAGATAATACCGACAATGCCCAGCGGATGCCATTGCTCATACATGCGATGCTCAGGGCGTTCCGAGTGCATGGTGAGGCCGTGCAACTGACGGGAAAGACCTACTGCAAAGTCACAGATGTCAATCATTTCCTGTACTTCGCCCAAGCCTTCCTGCAAAATTTTACCCACCTCGAGCGTTACTAACCTGCCCAGCGGCTCCTTATACTCGCGCAGTGCCATGCCTATTTGGCGCACAATCTCTCCGCGTTTGGGAGCAGGAACTCGCTGCCATATTTTGAAGACTTCGTGTGCTTTTTCTACAATTAGTTCATAGTCGCCCTTGTCTGCTATTTTGACAGATGCAATTAACCGTCCATCTATAGGTGAAAAAATATCGCGGATTGGTGCGCCGGGTCTGCCGCCCCAGTGTAAGCCGGTGCTATAAGCAGGGTTCAAAGGCTTAACACCCAAAATTTCAAGCAATTCGGCTGTTTGTTGGTCGTGGATTGATGTGAGCGTCTCCATAACTTTTTATTGGAATGTCCGTAAAAATTAGGCAAAGGTAACACTGCTTGATGGCAGTTTTGCTACCAATTTGTATAAAAACGATAACTTTGTTTTACATATTTTTTTGTCCTTTATGGATATGGAAGCCCTTGCCAACTCACTTGTACCTTATTACATCCAGCAGGATTTGCCCTTTGCCGTTAATGCACAAGTGGCAACCTTGCCCGAGGATTTGCAGAAAGAGTTTTTGAAGGAATATAACCGCCGTTCAAAGAACATCATTATTCCCTATGTGCTGCACTTTTTCTTTCCTACGCACTACCTGTACTTAGACAAGGTGCTTATGCAAATGTTCTTCTGGTTTACGTTTGGCGGCTTGGGCATTTGGTGGTTGATTGATATACTTCGCATGCCGGGGTTAGTAAAAAGGCGCAATGCCGAAATAGCCGACGAAGTACTACGCCATGTGCTGATGATACATGGAAAACAGCAGGCGCAGCAATCTGCAACAATCCGTCCGGCAGGGATTGCAAACCCATTACAGCCTCGTAATTTGGAAGCAAACTTTGACCCCACCTGCATTACCCTTGAGAACCTCCGCACCGGCTATTTGCTGGACTATGGACTGAAAACATGGCAGATAGTCAATCAAATTCAGTTTGACTGGAACGATGGCATGTCGGAGAGAGAGTACAAAATGCTGTCAGGAAACGAATTGCTGTATCTCAATGTTAGAAGAGAAGCCGCTATGCTTGAGTGCCGCGTAGGTACGGCTATTAATTTGTATGCTATTGACAGTCAGTTAGATATGGCGATTCAGCGTGATGGCAACCCGCCTAATGTGCTGAACTATGCCGATTTTACGCTGTACAGAGAAAATAAACTGACCGGAGTGATGTTTAATCAGGCATACGGCAATAAACCTGTGAAACTCATCGCATGGGATTACCTCGACCAAACCCGTACTTACCACTTGCGCATTGAGCGCGATGAACATCAAAAATTCTTTGTTATTTTCTACAAACAAGTCAGCGATATTGAGTTTTCCGATATTCTGCCGGCAGCGGAGAGGTAGGCACTTGAGCAGTTTTAATTGTATGCTGTAATAACCAAATTAAGTTATTCACCAGACACAAAGACCCGGACAGGCTGATGAAATACGTCAGTACGCTCTAAGATGCCTTAGAGCCGTTGGTTGAGGCAGTTGAATAAAAGCGGGAATTTATGGGGATTTCGCAAAATAAATCAGCAAAAAATAGACTTCAACTACTCTTTCAATCCGTAAAAGCGAAAAAAATGGTCTAACCCGCTTGGAATATGTTGTGAATCCGTTGATAATCTGTTTGGAGGCTGTTCGTTTTCATTTGTAAACCGTTTGCAGTCTGTTCGTGGGACAAAAATCGGGTGTTTTTACAGAAGGCAAGGATAATTTTGTTGATTTTTTTAACTAAGAAAAGGCAAAATTGCAGGTAGGCGGGCGTTGCAGCGCAAAACCCACGCAAAATGCCCTGCAAGGTAGTTTTTATCTGTCTGCAAACTATCATCAAGTCTCAGGCAAGCCAACTTCCTGCAAAAGGCATTGTATTTGGCGGCAGCTTGGGCGTTCGGTTATATTTGCGATAAAAAATTGCCCTGACACAGTTTATTCCCACTTAACGTACTTTGCGTAAAACTTAGCGAACTTTGCAGCAGAAAATTTAAGCTGTTCAATTACTTTAAAAAACTAACCCGTTTCAACTGAATATACGATGAATTTTGTAGAAGAACTGCGCTGGCGCGGCATGTTGCAAGACCATACGCCGGGCGTGGAAGAATTTTTGAACAACAACAAACCCGTAGCAGGCTACATCGGATTTGACCCTACGGCTACTTCCCTGCATGTGGGCAACTTGGCAACTATTATGCTCTTGGTACATTTCCAGCGCTGCGGACACAAGCCCTATGTGCTGATAGGCGGTGCTACAGGCATGGTCGGCGACCCTTCGGGCAAATCTGCCGAGCGCCAATTCTTAGACGAAGAAACCTTACAACGCAATCAGGCAGGCATCGCCGCCCAATTGCGCCGCTTTCTAGATTTTGAAAATGGTGATAACGCCGCCAAAATGGTCAATAATTATGACTGGTTTAAAGGAATAGGCTTTTTGCAATTCCTACGCGAGGCGGGCAAATACATCACCGTCAATTACATGATGGCGAAAGAATCGGTAAAAAAGCGATTGGAAACAGGCATCAGCTTCACCGAATTTTCTTACCAACTGCTGCAAGGCTACGATTTCTACCACCTCTACAAAGCCGAGAGCATTAAGCTGCAAATGGGCGGCGCCGACCAATGGGGTAACATCACCACAGGCACGGAACTGATTCGCAGGAAGTTAGCTCACGAGCGCGGACAAGCCGAAATCAGCGAAGACCAGCCCTACGAAGCCTTTGCACTCACTACTCCGTTGCTCACCAAGTCAGACGGCAGCAAGTTTGGCAAATCCGAAGGCGGCAACATCTGGTTAGACCCCAAACTGACGTCGCCTTACAAGTTTTATCAGTTCTGGCTCAACAGTGCCGATGAAGATACGCACCGACTGATTCGCGTATTCACACTTTTTGACCGCGAAAAAATAGAAGCCTTAGAGGCAGAACATGCCGCAGCGCCTCATTTGCGCATCTTACAAAAGGCTATTGCCGAAGATGTTACCGTTCGCGTGCACGGCAGAGAGGCTTATGAAAAAGCTGTACAAGCCTCTGCCATCCTGTTTGGCAACGCCGCTACCGAAGAGCTGAGCCGCATTGACGAGGAAACCCTGCTGTCGGTTTTTGAGGGCGTGGCGCAGGTGCAAGTCAGCGCCGAGGCCTTGCAAGGCGGTATCGTAGATTTTCTTTCCGTTGCCACCAACGGCGAAATTTTTCCTTCCAAAGGCGAAGCCCGCAAAATGATACAAGGCGGAGGAGTAAGCATCAACAAGGTAAAAATCAACGAAAATACCAACCTGAATGAGTTTAATCTCATGCAAAACCGCTATTTGCTTGTACAAAAAGGCAAGAAAAATTATTATTTAGTGCGGGTAAATCCCTAATGGTGAGTTTCCCTCCTGATAGGCTATCGGTCAGTAGTTATCAGGGGGGGATTTTATGTGTATTGTGTATATTTTTTATGTGTAAATAATTGATAAGCCAAACTATGTTTGCAATATCTTAGCACGCTTGCTTAATTTGTACTAACAAATCTCCTAAGCAATCTGTGGTTGAACGTTTGCTCGCTTTGCTTTGAAAACATAAAAACCCTGCGTGTTGCTCACATTTAGTGCAAGAATTTTTATCACTTTTATCTGCAACATATTTTCTTGCCGTAATGCATAAACTTGCCGCTACCTATTTGCAAAATCGCTTATTAGTTATCTGTGGCATCCTTATCGGGTTGTTTGCCTTGTCGTTTAGTTTGGAGTGGCTGTTTGTACCTGCTAAAATATTGGTCGGTGTACTTTTTAGTTTTTTGGTGATTGATTTTGTGCTGTTGTTCATGCGGCGAGAGGGCATTCGTGCTCGCAGACTCATGGGGGAAAAACTCTCCAATGGTGATGAAAATCAGGTTACTGTTGAGGTACATAATGCTTATCCTTTTTACGTAACTGTTGAAATATTAGACGAAGCCCCCGAGCAATTTCAGGCCAGACATCTCCGACTGTTCGGCAAAATTGCACCTGAAAAAAGCATTGCTCCTTTTTATAAGTTGCGCCCTACCAAACGGGGCATTTACACTTTTGGCGCATTGAATGTATTGGTTACTTCACCTATAGGTCTTTTGGCACGTCGCTATCGCTTTGAAGAAGGCAGAACCGTGCCCGTTTACCCCTCATTTCTGCAAATGCGCAAATATGAACTGATGGTGATTTCCGACCGTCTGCAAGAGGCAGGGCTGAAACGATTGCGACGCATCGGGCAAAACATGGAGTTTGAGCAAATTCGCGAGTATGTAACGGGCGATGACTACCGTTCGCTGAACTGGAAAGCAACCGCACGCCGTAATCAGTTGATGATTAATCAGTTTCAGGATGAACGCTCACAACATGTTTACAATGTCATAGACAAAGGGCGGGCTATGAAAATGCCTTTTGAAGGGCTGACACTGCTGGATTATGCCATCAATGCTGCCTTAGTGATGGCTAATGTCAGCCTGCTGAAAGGTGATAAAGCAGGTTTGGTAACTTTCAACCAGCGGATGGGGACAGTGCTGCCTGCCGAGAGGAAACAGGCACAGATGCAAAAAATTGTAGAAGCACTTTACAGCCAGAAAACCTCCTATAAAGAACCGGACTACGATTTATTGTTTGCTACATTGTTGCAAAAAATTAAGCAGCGCAGTTTGTTAATTATTTACACCAATTTTGAAACACAACTATCCTTGAAGCGGCAACTTCCCGGACTAAAGAATCTATCCAAAAGGCACTTGGTGGTGGTGATTATTTTCAAGAATACGGAACTTTACAGCCTGTTACACATGCATCCGCGCAGTTTGGAAGATGTTTATCTGAAAACCACAGCCGAGAAGTTTATGTATGAAAAAGATTTGATAGTCAGGCAATTAGCACAAAATGGCATTCACGCAATATTGACAGAACCCACACACCTGACCGTCAATACGGTTAATAAGTATCTGGAACTCAAAGCACGTCATCTGATATAGTCATAAGTTTGTGCGAATGATTGATTTTTATTCATGCAGGCAATCATTGACTGATATCGCAACGCATACAAAGGCATGTGATGGCATATTCGGCAGCGCATATTTTTGCTCCCTTAGTAGGGACTTATCTGACCGAGAACTTTGGTTTTCAGGCACTTGGCACTACTTCGCTCATTTTCATGCTTGGTTTTCGCACACTTGCTGAACGATGAACCGCAGGATTTGAGTTACCACTTAAATCTGGCAAAGCCCACAGAAAAGGAAACATTACTTCCTCCGGGCGGCTTGGCAAAGAAAGTAACCAAGTCGCGCGTGGAAACTCCCATTTCAAAAAAACGACGGCTGGCAGTGTATGCTATTCCGGCAGGAAAATTAACTTTACCCTCTTGGTAGCCGTCCAAATTAAAACCTGTTGAAATTTTTAACCAACGGTTGAGCCGATAGTCGCCACCGAAGGCAATGATGGGGTGCTCGATATTAGTGGCGGCCTCTGTCAGCGGTATAATAACATCTATCCCTGCATGAAAAGTACGGAAGTATTCGTAGCTGGCACCGATGCGCAGCACACCCGGCAACTGCTGGCGGATATTGTTCGTACCGCGCCATTCTAACGCAGCCCGCTCACCGGCCAGTTGCAGGTTGTTTTGCGAAGTAACCAACAGGTTGTAGGTGTTGATGCCGCTGCCCTGAATTTCGCGCAGTTTGCTGTCGGCAAGATTGTAGGCGTTACCCGTCCAGTTAATGCTGCCGATGTTTGTAGCAGCAATGCCAAGGTAGAAGTTGCGCTTGATGGTCATGTTGATACCGATATCGAAGGCAGTACCCGTGCCTACGGGCGTGGCGGCAAATACCCGACGGAAATCGGATACATTGTCTTGCAAACCTACAAAACTCGGGTTGCTGTTTTGGACGCTCGCCCCGAAATTGAGATTAAAGGTAGGCGACATGGAGATGTTGTTGCGAATCAATTGGCCATCTTGTGCCACTAAATTAATGAGTGCCAAACCGCACAGTAAGCGAACGCCGCCGCCTATATGCAGCGCAAAGTTGTATTCATCTATCAACTTGGTGCCATAAGCAAAATTAAATTCGCGGTACCAGTTAGAGGAAAAACGCGACCCATCGAGCACCTGTCCGTAGGTTTGTGCGTTTTGTTCATTGATGAAACCTGCTACTACCCGCTCGCGCACATCGGGGCTGAGATTGGGTGCATTGGGTATGATACGGCCGTTGGAAAGTAACAGAAAGGGGAAGTAGGATGCATTACTTCCCAAAAATACAATTTCGGAGGTGGTGCGATTGAGTCGCGAAAAAAATTGTACCCTATCGTTAATACTGAATGCAAAACCGCCTATTTTCTTTACGTATATGCTCGCACCAATCAGCATTGCATCAAAATTGAAACCGAAAGGCGTATCGGTGAAACGGCGTGCAGCTTCTGCTTTTTCTTCCTGCGAAAGGTTGATGTTTTGTGGTGCAAATACTGTTTTCACTAATTCGCGGCGGTTCAGTGTGCCGGAAAACATGGAAACGTTAGCTTCCATAACCCCCAACGTGAACTTGGGGTCACGAAAACTTTTGCGAAAACCCAGATTGGCAGGGTTAATACCGATGGTCTGGTAGTCGGTAGTAAAGGTGGTAGCTACCCCACGACCGACAGCCGTGAAAACGCTGCGTTCTGCCTGTGCCTGTAACCATGTGGGAATCATCAGCAGGCATGCACTCAGTAAAAATGATTTCATGCGGTTAAACCATTGAGATGACTAATTTACCAAATTGTTTGCCCACTTTTATCTCATCAAAGGCAGAAATGATTGCATCTAATGGTCTTACCGAATCAATGATGGGGGATATTCGATGTTGTTCGCAGAATTGCAGCATTTCGGTAAATTCCGCGTCGTTGCCCATGGTGCTGCCTTGCAGGGTAAGTTGGTAGAAAAAGATGCGGTGCAAATCGAGCGTGGTAGGCAGACCGGCAGTAGCGCCATAGAACACAATTTTGCCGGCAGGTTGCATCAGGCGAACGAATCGACTAAAACCTGTGCCACCGCCGCTGTCAATCACTAAATTGAGGCCGCTCGTTTGTGCCATGAGTTGTTTATCCCAGTCGTCGCTGCGGTAGTTGATGCCTCCTTTGGCGCCCAATGCAATGGCTTTGTGCAATTTTTCCTCGTCGCTGCTGCTTACCCATACGTTAGCACCTGCTGCCAACGCAAACTGCATAGCAAGCTGTGCTACCCCGCCGCCGATACCTGTAACCAATACATTGTCGCCTTTTTTAACAGCGCCGTGTTTGCACGTGGCCCGATAGGCAGTCAGGCCACCCAATGGCAATGCGGCTGCCTGTTCGGTTGTCAGATAGGCGGGTTTTTCGTGCAGTCGGTCGGTCGGTACGACAATATATTCGGCAAAAGTGCCGTCCACAGGGTTGCCAAGGATGCGATAGTCTTTTCCCTGTACCGCCGGATTGTCGCCCCAGTTTTGGTTGGGATTGATAATGACGGTTTTGCTTATCCAATGTGCATCACTTTGGCTGCCAACAGTTTCCACAATGCCGCAACCGTCCGAACCCAAGGTACAAAACGCGCGGATGTTTGGATATTTGCCTTCCCGAATCCACTGGTCGCGGTGGTTGAGTGCAGCCGCTTGCAGTCGTACTAATACTTGTCCGTTGGCAGGTTCGGGTTTTGCAACATCGAGCAACTGAATGCGTTGTTCCGGATGGTCGGTTAATTGTAAGGCTTTCATTTTCATCTGTTAGGTTGTTTTTGCAATGATAATTTATGTGCGGGTAGTAAGCAATTTGAAATGCTTTTATTGGCAATCTGCTGACAGCGTTTTCAGCCACTGACGCGTTTTTTCGCTGATTTTATAAAATCTGAAATGCTGTTATTTGCTTGTTTTCTTTTTTTCTACTCCATAACGGCTACAAATCGGGCATTGCACGGGGTCGTGGCTGCGCGCGGGGCAGTATTTTCTTCCGAAAAAGATAATTTGCAGGTGTAGTTTGTTCCAAAGTTTTTTTGGAAATAATTTTTTCAAGTCTGCTTCAGTTTGTTCTACGCTTTTGCCACTGCTCAGCCCCCAGCGCGCCGCCAAGCGGTGGATGTGCGTATCTACGGGAAACGCAGGTACGCCAAACCATTGCGACATCACCACGGAAGCGGTTTTATGCCCTACGCCCGGCAATTCTTCCAGTGCTTCAAAACTTTGCGGAACTTCGCCTTTGTATTTGTCAATCAATATTTTTGACAACTCATAAATAGCTGCCGATTTGCGCGGCGAAAGCCCGCAGGGTCTAATAATCTCTCGGATTTCATCAACAGACAATTTGACCATGTCAAAAGGATTGGCTGCCCTGCTAAATAATATGGGCGTAATCTGGTTTACGCGCTCATCGGTACATTGTGCGGAAAGCAGCACGGCAATTAGCAGTGTATAAGCGTCCAAATGGTGCAACGGCACGGGTGTTTCGGGAAATAACTCCTCCAAAATAGCAGCAATTGCCTGCGCCTTTTGTTTTTTGGTCATTTTCAGAATCGGTATCAGATTTGCAAAGCTACCTTTGCAAAGGTATTTCACTTTTGTTTAATCACCCACCAATCATTCACCTATGAATTTTGTATGGATTTTGTTCGGTTGTCTGTTATTTGCCCCTATTACTGATTTACCTAAAATGAAGAAGGTCAAACTCACCGATGGTATTACGGCACAAATGCCCGAAGACTTTCGCCCTATGACCGATGATGAGATTGCACAGCGTTATTTTACCTACCGCAAGCCTGTAGCCCTGTTTACCGACCGCCAAGCCGTGGTAGATTTTGGGCTGAATATTTCAACTACCACTTGGAAGTATGAAGACCTGCATATTTTGAAAAGTTTTTACAAGGCGAGTATTCTGCAGATGTTTACCAGCGTAAACATGATTAAGGAAGAGATTGAAGAAATCAACGGGCGCAAGTATGCTGCTTTTGAGTTTATCTCCGAAGTGCGCAGCGAACCTAATGCGATTGTCAAAACTGCTCCCAAGATAAATTACACCTATTTGCTTTATACGGTTGTCGGGGAGAAGGTACATATCATTAACTTTACCTGCCCTGCCGCCAATCGCAGGGTATGGCAGCCCATTGCGCAGGCAATAATGAAAACCCTCAAAATCGGCTAAATGGGTTTAATTTTGTTGATTATGAAAAAACCTGACAGGTCTTGTAGAGTTGTCAGGTTTAAATTTTTTACAAGTGGTGTAGGATTAATACCCTAGTACAGGGCTAAGCCATCGCTCGATTTCTTCCACCGACATTCCTTTGCGGGCAGCGTACTCCTCTACTTGGTCTTTCCCGATTTTGCCCAAGCCGAAGTATTTGGCTTGTGGGCTGGCATAATACCATCCGCTGACTGCCGCCGCCGGGTACATAGCGCAACTTTCGGTTAGTTGCAGGCCGATGTTTTCGGTTACATGCAACAGTTGGAACAGTGTGCGTTTTTCCAAATGGTCAGGGCAGGCGGGGTAGCCTGGTGCAGGACGAATGCCTATGTACTTTTCGTGAATCAGGGCATCGTTGTCCAAATTTTCATCCGGTGCGTAGCCCCAAAATTCCTTGCGAACACGTTCGTGCATGCGTTCTGCAAAGGCTTCTGCCAGTCGGTCGGCAAGGGCTTTTACCATAATGCTGCTGTAATCGTCGTGCTGTGCCTCGTATTGGCGGGCAAGTTCTTCCGCACCGATGCCTGCCGTAACGGCAAATGCACCTATATAATCTTCTCTGCCGCTTGATTTGGGTGCTATGAAGTCGCTCAGGCAGAAGTTGGGTAGGTTTTTCGCTTTTTTGTTTTGTTGGCGCAGATTGTGGAGCAGTGTGGCTACCGATTGGCGATTTTCCTTGTAATGCACATGCTTATGCGAGCCATGTATATCACAAGCAGTTTCGAGCACAAGTTCCTCAAAATCATAAAGCTCTATATCGTCCTCTACGCTGTTGGCAGGAAAAAAACCGATTACTGCTTTTGCCTGCAACAGGCGGTTGTCAATAATATGTTTGAGCATTACCTGTGCATCGTCATAGAGTTTGCGGGCTTCACTGCCTACCACAGAATCATTTAGAATGGCAGGGAAGCGGCCGGCCAGTTCCCAAGACTGAAAGAACGGAGTCCAGTCAATGTATCGCGCCAATTCGGCTAGCGAATAATCCTGAAATACTTTCACCCCCAAAAAAGAAGGCTTAACAATGGGTGCTGTTTCCCAGTCTATCGCAACCTTGTTCCGACGTGCTTCTTCAATGGAAATGTAATTTTTTCCACTCTGGCGCGTGGCATGTTCGGTGCGAAGTTTTTCGTATTCTTCGCGAATTTGATTGACCAATGCGTTTTTGATGCCTTCCTCTTTGCTGACGAGGGCAGCAGCCACCGGCACACTGCGCGAGGCATCCAATACGTGAATAACGGGGTGGCTGTATTGAGGCGCAATTTTCACTGCGGTATGGATGCGCGAAGTAGTTGCTCCGCCAATGAGGAGCGGGGTCGTCATTTGGCGCTTTTCCATCTCCTGAGCCACATATACCATTTCGTCTAGCGAAGGAGTAATCAGCCCCGAAAGGCCGATAATATCTACATTTTCTTTTTGAGCAGTGTCAAGGATTTTTTCCAGTGGCACCATTACCCCCAAATCAATGATTTCAAAGTTGTTACATGCAAGTACTACACCTACGATATTTTTGCCGATATCGTGCACATCTCCTTTAACGGTTGCCAGCAGAATTTTGCCTGCACTGCTGCTCTGTAAGGCCTCAGGATTGTTACGCTTTTCTTCTTCAATAAACGGAATCAGATATGCAACAGCTTTTTTCATTACGCGGGCACTCTTTACCACTTGCGGCAAAAACATTTTCCCTTCGCCGAAAAGGTCTCCAACGATGTTCATGCCATCCATCAGGGGGCCTTCAATCACTTGCAGCGGCCGCTCGTAGAGTTGCCGTGCTTCCTCGGTGTCTTGCTCAATGTATTCTACGATTCCTTTGATGAGGGCGTGTTTCAGGCGCTCTTGCACGGGTTGGTTGCGCCATGCTTCATCTTTTACGATTTCCTTGCCTTTGTTTTTGACCTGCTCGGCAAATTCTACCAGCCGTTCGGTAGCATCGGGGCGGCGGTTGAGCAGCACGTCTTCGATGCGCTCCAGCAAGTCTTTCGGGATTTCTTCGTACACCTCAATCATGCCGGCATTAACAATGCCCATGTCCATACCTGCCTGAATGGCGTGGTACAGGAAAGCAGAGTGCATGGCTTCGCGCACTACGTCGTTGCCGCGGAAGGAGAAGGAAATATTGCTTACGCCGCCGGAAACTTTTGCACCCGGCAGGTTTTCTTTAATCCATCGGGTAGCGCGAATAAAATCAACAGCGTAGTTGTTGTGCTCTTCAATGCCTGTGGCTACGGTGAGGATGTTGGGGTCAAAGATGATGTCTTGCGGCGGGAAACCGACTTCGTTCACCAGAATATCGTAGCTGCGTTTGCAGATTTCTATGCGGCGCTCGTAGCTGTCGGCCTGTCCTTGTTCATCAAATGCCATTACTACCACAGCAGCACCGTAGCGGCGAATCAGACGTGCGTGTTCTTTGAATTTTTCTTCTCCTTCTTTCAAGGAAATAGAATTGACGATGCCTTTGCCCTGCACACATTTCAAACCTGCTTCAATTACGCTCCATTTGGAGGAGTCTATCATCACAGGTACGCGCGCAATGTCGGGTTCTGCGGCAATGAGGTTTAAAAATTTTATCATTGCCGTTTCGGAATCCAACATGCCCTCATCCATGTTGATATCGATAATCTGTGCGCCGCCTTCTACCTGCTGGCGGGCAATGTCTAATGCTTCTTCGTAATTCCCCTCTTTAATGAGGCGGGCAAATTTGCGGCTGCCTGTAACGTTGGTGCGCTCTCCGATATTGACAAATCGCGTTTCAGGGGTGATGTTGAGCGGTTCTAATCCGCTGAGGTGCAGATAGTTGTCTTTTTCGGGAATTTGACGAGGTTTGTAGCAGGCAACCGTTTGAGCAATGGCACGAATGTGTTCGGGCGTAGTGCCGCAACAGCCGCCGACAATGTTCAGTAAACCGGCCTCTGCAAACTCAATTAATTGCGCTACCATTTGGTCGGGTGTTTCATCGTACTGCCCGAACTCGTTGGGTAAGCCCGCATTGGGGTAAATGCTGACCGCTACGTCGGCTACTCGGCTCAGTTCTTTGGCATAAGGCAACATCAGGCGTGCCCCCAAGGCACAGTTCAGACCTACGCTCATGATGTGTGCATGGGAGATGGAATGCCAAAATGCCTCTGTTACTTGTCCTGAAAGGGTTCTGCCGCTTTGGTCGGTAATCGTTCCTGAAACCATCACGGGCAATTTTTTGCCAGGTATGCCCAAGAAAGGGAATTGGGTTTTATCGCCTTTTGTACACTCGTGGCGCGGCAGCGTAGATGTATGATGAATCTCGTCAAAATATTTTTCAATGGCAAAAAGGGCAGCTTTTGCGTTCAGCGTATCAAAAATGGTTTCTACCAACAGCACATCTGCGCCGCCATCCACCAAACCACATACCTGTTCGTAGTAGGCCTCTACCAACTGGTCAAAAGTAACGGCACGATACCCGGGATCGTTTACATCGGGCGAAATGGAAGCGGTGCGGTTGGTTGGTCCCAATGCACCGGCTACGTAGCGGGGTTTATCGGGCTGTTGCGATGAAATTTCATCGGCTACTTCACGCGCTATTTTAGCTGATTGATAGTTTAGTTCATATGCCAGCGATTCCAATCGGTAATCGGCTTGTGCAATGCTTGTACTACTGAAAGTATTGGTTTCGATAATATCTGCACCTGCGAGCAAATATTGCCTGTGAATTTCTTTGATGATGTCGGGGCGTGTGATGGAAAGCAGGTCGTTATTTCCTTTTAAATCGTGCGGATGGTCTTTGAAACGTTCGCCTCTAAAATCTTCTTCGCTGAGTTTGTAGCGCTGAATCATAGTTCCCATAGCACCGTCTAGCACCAGAATGCGCTCTTTCAACAACTGACGTATGTCTGTTTTCATGAATGGAATTGATTTCGAAATGTATATAGCGCCCTTGGGGCAATTCGTTATAAAATACTCAAAATGGAACGATAAATTTCAACAAAATTATATGTGAAACGGGTAGAATTTGCATTTTTGGCAGGCGATTTTGATGCTGTGCGCAAATAAAAGCCGCTCCTTGCTTGGGGCGGCTTAAACTGCTTGCAGTGAATCAGGCCTATCTCATGCGGATGCTGCCGTATTTGGTGGCAATGCGAACTTTACCGCCTCCTTTGCCTACCTGACCTTCCAGCGTTTGTGTTTGCGATTGTGAAATATCGCGACGAATGTCTGCTCCTGCTACGTCCATCCTGATGCTGCCATAAGAGGAAGAAGCCGAAAACTCAAAGTTTTGCCTGCTGCCAAAATAAACCGTAAAAGAACTGTATGCCCCTTCCAAATCTATGGCAGAAAAGCCCTTGCTAACTTTGTCTATACTGAAACTGCCTGCATAGCGTGCTTCCATATGGATTTCCTTTTTTAGCCGATGCACCTTAAAATCGGAATAGGCAATGTTTCCTGTAATAGTTTCGGCTTCATTTTCAATCAGAATGCCGCCATATTTGGTATCTGTGCGGAGTTCTTTTACATTTTCGTAGGTTATTTTACCATAGCGATTATTTACAGTCAATTTACCGCCTTGGCGAATGATGCCGTTGCCATAGCTTAGGTCAATGTTGCCATTTTCCAACAGTTCTATATCTGCGCTGCTATATGCAATATTGAGCTTTTTGTTAGTGCCTGTAATTTTATTGGCTTTAAAGCTGCCGTACTTAACGTTAGCATCTAATGAACCACTGAAATTGTCTAAAAAAACGGCACAGTAGCGGTTGTTAAGTTTTAATCCATTTTTGGCGGGCATATTGACCAAATAGTTAATCTCAAAGCCATTGATATTGTTGATGTTGATACTTCCGGAAGCGTTGATGACAGTTTCAAAGCGCACGGCATTGTCCGTTTTGCCGTGTCTGATTTCAATGCGGTCAAGTGTTTCCTTAGCTCGCCGCTCGTTGTTGCCCCATGCCCGCATGGTAACTTCTACCGTAATTTCGGGTTTGTCCCAAGTGTTGATGTGCATTTCCCCGTGTCGGTTGGTCAGTTCTGCCACATCACCCGCATCCATGCTATATTTTTCGGAGATTTTTTTGGTTACTTCAATTCGGTCGGAGGCCTGTGCCGTCCAATAGAACATGGTCAGAAGCAGGCTAAGAAGGGTAACTTGTATATGTTTAGCTGAGTTTCTCATTTTTTTGCAGGGTTTGTTTTTGTACTTTTTCCAGAATTTCTAATTGTTTGTTGAGTAGTTCCATGCGGTATTGCAAGTTTTGAATCATGGCTTCTACGACTCGCTGGCTACCTGTTTTGTAAAAGTCGTTTTTCAGTTCGCCATAGGCCTCGTTGAGTTTTTTGAGTTCGGTTTCGTAATCTTTGCCTACACCAAGTTTTTTGAGGTCATAATGGCTGAGTTCGTCCGATTTCAGTTGTATTTGGCGTGTGTAAAAATCTTCTGCCTCTGCAAGTTCAGGTGCTATTTGGTCAAGTGTAACCCTAATTGCGTCATTTGTTGGGAGGGTGGATGCAGCGTTTTCTTGCAGTTGTCTGTTTTCGTACATCAGCCAGCCTATCCCCGTGCCAAGCAGCACAATGATGGAGGCTGCAACCTGCCAAAGGTGATACAGAGGCACCATGCGCACCGATTTGCCTTGTTGCATTCCCTTTTGAATACTTACCCATACTTTCGCATCGGGTGCTTCGCTGTCAAAGGCTTCCCTGTTTTGGGTAATAAATTTTTCTATTTCATCCTTTTCCATGACCTTATTAGTATTTTGGGTTTACCAGTCGTTGCGTTGTTGCCGCAATATGTCTCTCAATTTGGCTTTGGCGCGGTTGTACTGCGTTTTTGAAGTAGAAACCGAAATGCCAAGAATTTCGGCAATTTCGCTGTGCTCATAGCCTTCCAGTGCATACGGCGAAAATACAACTCGAAACCCATCGGGCAATTGGCTGATGGCTTGTTGTACAAGCACTATTTTTAACGGCAAACTTTCATCAGGTTCTTCCGTTTCTTCGGGAATGTCTGTTGTTTCTTCGCCGGTCAGCAGTTCTTTTTGCCACTTTCGGGACTGGTTAATGGCCGTATTGACGGCAATATGCTTTAACCATACCCCAAATGCAGACTCGCCTCTGTAACTTTCCAACCTTTGGAAAGCAGTTAAAAAAGTTTCTTGAAGAGCGTCTTCTGCAAGTGCCGTGTTGCCGGTGATGCGCAAGCAAGTGTTGTACATTGCTTTGGCATACAGACGGTATAACTGAAATTGCGCCTTGCTGTCTCCCTTGCGGCAGGCATCTATAACTGCCTGATGCTCATTGTGATAAACATTTTTATTGCTTTCACCGGGTGTTTGAGTGATTTTCATCAACGCTCTCATCAGGGTTTCCTGCCAACTATTTTCAAACCAAAGACAATCGGTAAAAACGGGAAGTTGCATGGCGACAAAAAGTTTTTGAAGAGATTACCTCCTTTGGAGGGTAGGGACGTTTTTTCTTGTACCAGCAATGTTTTACGAGTGAGGCGCGCATACAAAATGAGCATCGCGGCAATTAACAGCGCCAGAATTAGGGCAGGTAAAATTTTATTAAACTACTCCGGCATCTGCAGGAAACTGTGGCGTTTGTGGCTTCTTCGGAACTGCATCATCATGCGGTTAAAATCTTTCTGTATGCCATGTACAATTCAATTGGCGATATTTTTATTGGCTTTTTCTCTTTTTTACAAAATCCGGTATGAGTGGCATACTTTTTTAGGCTTTTGACATAGGTAAATTATGTAAAATATACCCGCTTAATGTAAAAATTTTTTAGAATTACGGCTGTGCCTTTGCCCAGTAGCGACGGTAGGCATCCATTAGCGCATCATAAAGCAGTTCGCCTTGGAACGCATAGCCTTTGGGTGTCAGATGGAGGCGGTCTGCAGTAGCTAACTGGCTGCGTTGCCACTGGTCAACGGATCGAAGCCCGCCCATGACCGTGTAAAAATCCCACACGGAAACGCCTGATTCCGTGGCCACTTGAAAAATCAGTTCACGCACTTTGTTGTTGTGCGGGTTCAGGTAGCGGCGGGCACGGTATGCGTCGCCGGGTGTTGTCAGCAGCACAGAGGTGCGCGGATAGGCGCGTTTGACCATGTTCACCAAAAACCGTAGGTTGGTCAGGAAAACTTCTTCGTCAAACTTGATTACGTGCGCATCGTTAGTGCCCAGTGAAAGAATTACCAAGTCGGGTTTGAGTACGCGCAGTTGGCGGTCAAAGTCTTCACAGCGAAAATAGGTAGTTACCTCCGCACCGTTTACGCCTACACTGCTGTAAACAATGCCTGCGCGGTCGTTTTCCAATGAAAAACCCTGCAAAACAAACTGGGTTTGTACGGGGTCGGAGCGAGTCAGTTTAATGGTAATTTCTTCCTGTGGTTTGCTGAACTCAAACTCAACGAATCCTTCGCGGCTCATGTAGCTGGAAACCAATTCGGACGGATTGGCTACTACCGTTACATTGAACGACGATTTATCAAAAACAGGGTAAAATATTTTGACGCGGGTAATATCGTAAACGGTAGCATTATTTTCCCTGTTGGGGTTAATGGTGAGTGTTGCATTAGGGTCTTTGGTAATGGCGACCACTCCTGCAAGTCCCCACTTGGCATAGGCATCGCGCTTGATGCTGCGGACACCTTCCCACTTGCCTTGATAGCTGACCGAGTAGTTCTGCGGATTGTTGGTTCCGGCAGCGGCATAGGGAAACACAAAGCCTCGTCCGCCATTACCGAAATTATTGGTCATTTGCATCAAGTCGCGCACACGGCCTGAAAAAAAGTCTGCCTGAATGTGCGAGTCGCCAATATGAACAATGTTTACCTTGCGTTTGATGCCGGTCTCTAACTGCTTGATTGCCAGAAAGAAGTTGCGCATTCCTTCGCCGTTGGGGTTGGGCTGATGTATGACGTTTTCGGAATAGTTAATAAATCGGTAAGGTTGTGCCGACAGCGACAAAGCCGACAAGCAAAGACTTGTCAGTACGATTGAAAGGCGTTTGTATATCGGTGTGTTATTGCGCAATTCTGCTCCTGATTTTATAGTTTTCATACTCCTTGATTAGGGCGTTGTAGAGCATTTCGCCTACCAAACGTGCCCCTCGCGGAGTAAAATGTGTATAGTCTTTGCCTGCCAGCGGCGGCTTGTTGTTTACCCAACTTATCATAGAGCCCTCGCCGCCCATTGCTTCGTACAAATCCCAAAAAGCACAGCCTGCGCGGAAGGCTGCTGCCCGTTGTGCATCTCGTATTTGGGGAATGTTGGGGTAGGAGGCATAGCCTGTGCCGCTGCGTCGCGCCATATCGGAGAGTCCGACTACCAGAATATCTGCTTGTGGGGCTACCGATTTGAAAAAACGCAATTGCTTATAGAGCATGTTTTCATAGAAAGTATAATCGCGGAGTACATTGGGTACAACGTTTACACCAAATTGCAAAATGATAAGTTTCACGTTCAGCAATTCGTATTGGCGGCGCAGCCACTCGGCATTCATCTTGGTAAATTCCACACCTGAGCTGCCGCGCATGGCAACGTTATCTAACGCAATGCCCTGATTGCAGTCTAAGGCAACACCAAAAAACTCGCTGCCCTCGGCACTTTCCAAACTGATGGACAACTTTTTGAATCGCCCCGGCACGGCCTGTTCTACTACGACTACGTTTCGTTCCTGTTGCAGCGCAAAATCCAGCGTGGTGTCTTGCGGCAAGCCGTCCATTTGAATATGTGCGGCTACTTTGGCAAAAGGAGAAGCATAAATAAACTTGATGTTTTCTACCTGTGTGGCATTGGCAAATTCATCACTGAAGCGAGTTTCGCGAAAGCGGGCGGTAGCACGCCACGACAGTTGTGCAGGCGCCAGAGAGTCTTTGGGTACAGGCGGGCTGAACCGATAGGCAGCAGCCAGCACGCCGTAGTGCCCCGTCCGATTGCTTCTGTTGTTGTTGCCATAGATGGCATATTTAGACCAGTTGCCCGATGCTTCGGTGGAAATGGTTGAGCGCGAGGCTTGCAATTCTAAAAACGGGACAATGCCTACGCCGCAGCCGCCAAATTTGCGCTGCAACCTCGAGCGGATATAGTCGCTGATGCGGTCGCCTTCTATTTGGGAGTCGCCATAGTGTACAATGCGCACCAACGAAGGCTTTTGCGAAAGTGCTGCCCAAGCAGCAAATATGCGGTCTAATGCCGTCGGGTTCAGGCTGTCGGCAAATTGGATGGGGTATTTAGGGTCTATAACAGGCTCAGGGCGCTCCTCTCTCTTGCCCGATGGTGTCCCTGCGATTGGCAATGCTAAGCTGTCGGGATTAATCGGGCTTTTTTGCATTTGCTTTTCGGCTTGCTCCAAACTGTCCAATCGGCGTGCCATTGCATTTAGGTCTGCCATGTGTTCTTTGTTCACAATCGTGGCCGTATCCCTACCCATAAAGTCCTTGAAAGTAAAGACTTTAAGGGTGAAGTTTTCACTCAAAGGGATTTGGCCGGGCGATAAAACCATCAGGATAATGATGGCGCAGGCAACATAAAACAACAGCAGAATTGTACGAAAAGGAGTTACCATTCGCTCAAAAGGGCTAAAACCACCGCAAGTTAAACGAAAATTAAATTGCGCCTGCTTTCTTTTGGGCTTGCTAAAACCTTTATTTTTGTTTCTGTATGGAAACTTTCTTTGTAGAATCGCTCGGAATAGAACCGTTTTACTACCAGTGGGTGCTATTGCCGCTGATGGTTTTTTTGGCACGTATAGGAGATGTTTCGCTGGCAACCATGCGCATTATGTTGCTGATGAGTGGTCGTCGGCAGATTGCGCCCTTGCTCGGTTTTTTGGAAGCTCTCATCTGGATTTTAGCTATTGGGCAAATTATCCGCTCGGTAAATAGTCCGTTGGCATACATCGCTTATGCGGCAGGTTTCGGTACAGGAACTTATGTTGGTATATGGATTGAAGGCAGGCTGGCTTTGGGCAAGGTGATTGTACGGGTAATTACGCGCCGCGATGCTACGGAATTGATTAAGGTGTTGATGCAGTCGCGGTTTGGGTTCACTAACATTGTAGCCGAAGGCAGAAAGGGAAATGTCAATGTCATTTTTTCGGTAGTGCAGCGCAAAGACTTGCCCGAATTGGTACAACTGATAGAGACATATAACCCCAACGCATTTTACACGATTGAAAATGTGCGCTATGCCAGCAACGGCGGCCTGATGATGATTGAAAATGATAATACGAAAGTGCTTTCGCCGCTTACCACCCTTAAAAAATAGTGCTAACTTTGTAGCAATCAACTTCATTTAATCTGTGAAAGAGGAATATCACCGTTGGTACTCGCCCCGCATCGGGCGCGACTTTGAAATGCTCACTTTCGGGCACTCGGGCTATCCGATGATTATTTACCCGACTTCCATGGGAAGATATTATCAGAACAAGGATTTTGGCCTAATTCATTCCATTGAATGGTTTATTAATACCGGCAGAATCAAAGTTTACTGCCCAGATAGCATTGACAATGACAGTTTTTACAATAGAAACATCCATCCGGCACATAAAATTGCCAACCATGTAATTTATGACGACCTGATTCTCAACGAAGTTGTTTACCGCGCTATGTATGAAACAGGCCGCAGCACGGTTTGTATGGCGGGTTGCAGTTTTGGCGGGTATCATGCGCTGAACTTCTCATTCCGCCATCCCGACAAAGTGCGCTACATGTTCAGTTTGGGCGGTGCATTTGATATCCGCTCTTTTATGTGGGGGCATTACGATGATAATGTTTACTTCAACAATCCGGTGGACTATATGCCAAATCTTGGCCCGGGCTGGTATTTAGACAATATTCGCAACATGGGGATTGTACTTGGAACCGGCGAATACGATATCTGCAAGGAAGACAACATTCGCATGTCGCAGATACTGCACAGCAAACATATTCCGCATTGGCTTGATATTCGCCCGGGAGCTAACCACGACTGGCCGGCTTGGAATATGGTACTGCCAGAGTACGTATCGCAAATGAAAGTTTGACAATCAATAAAAAATTGTCGGATTTTTAACCCCGACAGTTCTTTTGTTTTGCCGATTTTTTTTGCTCATATGCTTGGTTTACGGAACAACAACACGTCGGCCAATGCTTGCGTAATACCAGCCTGTTTGTTGCATCATATCTAAGCTGTACAGGTTGCGCCCGTCAAAAATCACCTTGGATGCCATAGCAGTGGCCATTCTTTCCAAATCGGGGTTGCGGAACTCGCCCCATTCGGTTATGATAGCCAGCGCATCGGCGCCTTGCAATGCCTGATAAGGGTCTTCGGCATAGCTGATTCGGTCGCCCAGTACTTTTTTGGTATTTTCCATTGCCTCAGGGTCAAAGGCCGTGATAACGGCACCCTGTTTGAGTAAATCCTCTATGATGTAAAGGGCAGGTGCTTCGCGAATATCATCGGTGTTAGGTTTGAAGGCTAGCCCCCAGACAGCGATTTTTTTGCCGTGCAGCTCATCGCCGTAAAAGTCTTTGATTTTTTCAGCCAGCACGTGGCGTTGCTGATAATTGACCGACATAACGGCATCCAGTATGCGGAAGTTGTACTTATATTGGCGTGCAGTTAGGCTCAGTGCCTGCACGTCTTTGGGGAAGCAACTGCCGCCGTAGCCTACTCCCGGGAACAGGAAACGAGGGCCGATGCGTTTGTCGCTGCCCATACCCTTGCGCACATTGTCCACATCGGCTCCTACAAGCTCGCACAGGTTGGCAATTTCGTTCATAAAGCTGATGCGCATGGCTAAGTATGAGTTAGCAGCATACTTGGTCATCTCGGCAGAGCGTTCATCCATAAAAATAATCGGGTTGCCTTGGCGAACATAAGGCTCATACAAGCGCTGCATAATCTGGCGGGCGCGTTGCGAAGATGTACCTATGACTACGCGGTCAGGTTTGAGAAAATCCTCTACCGCTACACCTTCGCGCAGAAACTCTGGATTGGAAACTACGTCAAAAGGTACTTTGGCATGAGCAGCGATGGCTGCATGTACCTTTTCGGCAGTACCGACAGGCACAGTACTTTTATCAACAATTACTTTGTATTCGTCAATAATTTTACCCAGTTGTGAAGCAACTCCCAGCACGTAAGACAAATCGGCTGAGCCGTCTTCCCCCGGAGGAGTTGGCAGTGCAAGAAAAATAATCTGAGACTGTTTAACAGCCGATGCCAAATCGGTCGTAAATTGAAGTCGTCCTTGTCGAGTATTGCGTTCGAAGAGCAATTCAAGCCCCGGCTCATAAATAGGCAATTCTCCGTTGAGCAGTTTGTTTACTTTTTCGGCGTTATTGTCCACGCAAATAACGTGATTACCTGTTTCTGCAAAACAAGTACCTGAAACAAGGCCTACATACCCCGTTCCAATAACAGCAATTTTCATGATAAATAATGGTTTGTCAGATTAGCAAGCAATTTTATTGACTCTGTTTTGATGTCTGCCTCCTTCAAAAGGTGTTTTAAGGAAGGTATCAACCATTCCTATGGCTTCTTCTATGGATACAAACCGCGCCGGCAGGCTGATAATATTAGCATCATTATGTTGGCGGGCAAGCGCTGCAAGTTCCTGTGTCCAACAAAGTGCTGCACGAATCCCTTGATGTTTGTTGGCAGTAATGGCAACACCGTTGCCGCTGCCGCAAATGAGTATGCCTAAATCTGCCGCACCAGTTTCTACGGCCTCTGCCACAGGATGCGCAAAATCGGGGTAATCAACGGATTGTTCCGAATAAGTACCCTTGTCATCCACTTGATAGCTAAGCGATTCAAGGTGAGCGATGATTTTTGTTTTGTAGAGAAATCCTGCGTGGTCTGCACCAATGGCAATTTTTTTTACTTTCATCATTGTTTAGTCTAACGAAACCTGCACTCTTGGAAAAGCCTGATACAGGCGTTGTTTGTCCTCAGGTGAAAACTGATTGTTGCCCAATTCAATTAATTTCAATGACCTTATCTGTGACATACAAATCGGAAACGCATTTAATTCGTTGTTCATCAGGTCTATAGCAAGCAGATTGCTAAGTTTGCAAATTTCGTCGGGCAACTGTGTGAGTTTATTTCCCCACAATATTAATACCTTTAAGCGTTGCAATTTAGCTATTTCAGGAGGTAAACTTGAAATTTTATTGGAGTTGAGGTCTAAATGTTCCAGTGCCAACAATTCAAACAGTTCGGCAGGTAGTCGGCTGATTTCATTTTTCCACAGCACGAGTTCGGCGAGTTGAGAAAGTTGCCCTATTTCTTTGGGCAAAGTTGCTATTTTGTTGTAGTTCAGGCTCAGTTGGCGCAACGATTTGAGGTTGCCAACCGATGCAGGCACCATGCGCAGCAAGTTGTGCGACATATCAAGGCTTTTCAACATGGGGAGTTCTGCCAATATTTCAGGAATAGTTGTGAAATAATTATGCGAAAGGTCAAGACTCTCCAACTGTTTCAGTTGAGAAAAGTCGGTCGGCAGATTTTCCAGCGAGTTTAACGAAAGGTCTAAATGGCGAATTTGTACTGCTTTGGCAAATCCTTGCGGAATAGTTTTCAATTGATTATTCCGGATATTGATGTGGGATAACTTAGGCAGGGCTGTCAAATTTCTGGGCAGCGTTTTCAGCCTGTTTTCCGACAAATCAATTTCTTCAAGAGCCAAGGCTGTTTCGGTTTGAGGCATCGTCCAGTTCATAAGTTCATTGCCGCTTAGGATGAGTTTTTTCAGGGAACTGAGCGAGTAAATCTGTCGGGGAAACTGTGTATAGCGGTTATCGGATAGGTCTAAGGTATGCAAATTGATGAGCAGCGATACGGTTTCGGGTAAGGTTTCCAGCATATTGCCCGGTAGTTCAAGTACTTTCAGGTTGCGAAGCATTCCGATTTCCCGCGGCAGCATCATGAGGTTACTTCTTTGTATGCGGACAAATTGCAGGTTGCGCAGTTTACCGAAATAATCGGGCAGCGTTCGCAGGTTGTAGTTTTCTATGATTAACTCTTGCAGGTTAATCATTTGGGTAATTGCTTCGGGCAACTTTTGCAGCGTGTCGGATGTGCTTTCATCCCAAAAGTCGTCTTGTATGCGCGTTAGGTGGAGGCGAATAACTTTTTGAGGCTCTTTCAGAGCATTTTCAATAGAGGTAACGGGCTTTACTTTGGCCAGTGTTGCCGAGTCGAGCAATTGGATAGTTTTGGGTTGTTGTTGGGTAGGGGAGGCGGAAGGTCTATTTTGTGCCCATACAGGCATAAAGCTCCCAGCAGCAATCCATAAGATATATGCAAATCGCAATATCGAAGAACAAGAAAAATACATGAAGAACAAGTCGTTTAGCTAAATCGCTTATTATTGTAACGCTATTTGTAAAATTAAATTTTAATAAAGGTGCTTAAAAAGTTAATTCTGACTAATTTTGCGCCAAAATTAAGAATTATGGCATCAGCATCTGATTTATCGTTGGGTTCTTTCATTAGGTACAACAATGATATTTGTCAAATCATTGAGTGGCAGCACCGTACGCCCGGCAACCTCCGTGCTTTTTATCAGGCAACTATGCGCAACATTCGCACCGGTGGTAAGGCTGAGGCTCGTTTTCGCCCCGATGAAAGCGTTGAAGTTGTTCGTGTAGAAACCCGCGAATTGCAATATCTCTACCGCGAGGGAGATAGCCTTGTATGTATGGACAATGAAACTTACGAACAGCCCTATATCAATGCTTCCTTGTTTGGTGATAGCATAGGTTTCTTGAAAGAAGGTATGATGGTAATGGTGAGTTTCGACGGCGAAACACCGGTACTTGGACAGTTGCCTCATACCGTAGTGCTGGAAATTACTTACACCGAGCCGGGTATCAAAGGCGATACAGCTACCAAAACTCTGAAACCTGCGACCTTAGAAACAGGCGCTCAAATCAAAGTTCCTCTGTTCTGCGACATTGGCGAGAAAATCAAGATTGATACCCGCACCGGTGAATATATGGAACGTGTCAAAGAATAATTACGCTGAAAAATCAGGAATGCTGCAGAACAATTCTGTGGCATTTTATTTTTACTATACTGGCAACCCTCCGTTGTTAAAATGACATTACCGCTCTACTCCCAAGCACCTGATTTTACACTGCCTTCAACTGCGGGCAGCGATTTCCGACTCTCACGCAATATGGCAGGCAAGCCGTGCATCATTTACTTCTATCCCAAAGATTTTACCGGCGTATGCACGGCAGAGGCTTGCAGTTTCCGCGACCATTTCGAGGCCTTTCGCAACCTTGATGTAGCCGTAATTGGCATCAGCCGCGACAGTATTGCTACTCATCTCCGTTTTATCAAACAATACCAATTGCCCTTTGAGCTGCTCTCCGATGAAGACGGGAAAGTAACCAAGTTGTATTGTGCTGCCATTCCTCTAATAGGTATGCCCAAACGCATTACATATTTGTTAGATGCTGCTCATAAGATAGTAGCAGTACACGAGGCGTTGTTTGAAGGCAGTGAGCATGTGCGCACCATGCTGCAAACACTCAATGCCCGACAATAATCCCTGCAAATTGGAGATGACGTCTTTTTGGTACTCTGTTATCGATTATTTTTACAATAGCCCTATCGAGCTGTTGGGTGCCGTACTCACCGTTGTATGTGTGTGGCTGAACACACGCCAAAATATATGGGGGTGGCCAATCGGTATTTTAAGCATCATCTGCTACATCTGGGTTTTTTACGAAGTCTATCTTTTAGGCGATTTTCTTCTGAATATTTACTTCCTGTTATTGAGTATCTACGGGTGGTATAATTGGCTGTACGGCAAGGGAAAAGAGGAAAAATTGCCGGTTACTGCACTGCCTTTTCAACAATTGGTGACTTATATCATTGTTGGTTCGGTAGCAGCGTTTATATTTGGAGAAATTTTGGCAAGGTACACGACTGCTTCTCTGCCATACTGGGATGCAATCACCACCTCATTCAGTGTGTTGGCGCAGTGGCTGTTGGCTAAAAAGAAAATTGAAAATTGGATTTTTTGGATTTTTGTCAATGTTTTATACATAGGCGTCTACTTTGTAAAAGATTTGTTTGCTAGCAGCTTAGTATACGTTATTTTGTTGGCATTGGCAGTAAAAGGATATCAACATTGGAAATTAGAACTCAATCATTAAAAACACCACTCAAGTTTTTCATGCAACAGTTATCTCATGTCTCAGAAGGATTGGCCGCTTTAGGCCTGAAACCAAGCAAGATTTTATACAACCTGCCTGTTGGTGAGTTGATTGAACTCGCGCTTGCCAGAGGCGAAGGGCAGCTAACCGACGACGGTGCCTTGATGTACGATACCGGTAAGTTTACTGGCCGTGCCCCCAAAGATAGGTTTATCGTGAAAGATGCCATTACTGCCGATAAAGTATGGTGGGGCGATGTAAATCTTCCGTTTGACGCAGATAAGTTCGATGCTTTGTTGGCAAAAATGATTCAATGGGTAGAAGGTAAAGAACTGTTTGTACGCGATGCTTTTGCAGGTGCGGATGAAAAATATCGCCTTCGCATTCGTGTAATTGGGCAACAGGCTTCGCACAATCTATTTTGCCATAATATGTTCATCCGTCCTTCCCGGGAAGAACTGCAAGGCTTTGCTCCTGATTTTACCGTGTTGGCTTTGCCCGAGTTTCAGGCAGACCCTGCCATATTCGGTACGCGTAACCCCAACTTCGTTATTATTAATTTCTCTAAACAAATGGTCATCATCGGTGGTACGGGTTATACGGGTGAAACCAAGAAAAGCATTTTTAGTATTCTAAACTTCTTATTGCCTGTTAATCACGGAGTTTTGCCGATGCACTGCGGTGCCAACATGGGCAAAGACGGTGATGTGGCGGTCTTCTTCGGTCTTTCGGGTACGGGTAAAACAACATTGTCAGCCGACCCGAACCGCTACCTGATTGGCGATGATGAACACGGCTGGTCTGATAACGGAATTTTCAACTTTGAGGGCGGTTGCTACGCTAAGGTAATCAACCTGAGTAAAGAAAACGAGCCCGATATTTGGAATGCTATTCGCTTTGGTTCTTTACTGGAAAATACGCGTTTCATTGAAGGGACGCGCACCGTAGATTTCTCTAACACCAGCGTTACAGAAAATACGCGTGTTTCATATCCTATCTATTTTATTCACAACGCCTTAGAGCATTCTATTGGCGGTGTGCCGCGTCATATTTTCTTCCTCACCTGCGATGCCTATGGCGTATTGCCTCCAATTTCCCGCTTGGGTAAATCACAGGCCATGTACCACTTTGTTTCGGGTTATACAGCCAAAGTGGCGGGTACAGAGTTAGGCGTAACTGAACCTACGGCTGTATTTTCTACTTGCTTCGGTGCACCTTTCATGCCTTTACACCCTACGCAGTATGCAGAACTGCTCGGCAAAAAATTAGAAGAAAACGAAACAACGGTGTGGTTGGTTAATACCGGCTGGACAGGTGGCCCTTATGGGGTGGGTTCGCGCATGAAGTTGCCTTATACACGTGCAATGATTACCGCAGCAATAGACGGCAGCCTTGCCAAAATGCCGATGCAGCCACACAACGTATTTGGTGTGGAAGTTCCCGCGATGTGCCCGGGCGTACCTGACTACTTGCTGAATCCACGCAATACATGGGCTGATAAAGATGCCTACGATGCAAAAGCACAGCAATTGGCGCAGATGTTCGTGCATAACTTTGAGAAGTTCAGCGAGCTTGCCAATGAAGAAATTCTGGCAGGTGCTCCCAAAGTTGATTGACCTCAGCTGATATTCGGTAAGAAATGTTTCCAAAGGTACGTGTGAAATCCGGCAGGCTATAAAATTTTGCCGGATTTCTCATTTTCGGCAGATGGTACCCTGATATATCGGCCTTTAGTAAAAAATTTCAGGTGTATCAAAAATAAAGGCTGCCCATCGTTTGGACAGCCTTTGTCATATGGTCAGGATTTACTTCTATTAACCTGCCTGTTGTTCCGTAACAGGTTTTACAATGGTCAATTTCAGTTCATCTTTACCTGCTTCGTGGTCAGCTTGGATAATGTCGCCCTCGGCTATTTCACCTTTCAGCAATTCCTCGGCGATAGGGTCTTCGAGGTACTTCTGGATAGCCCGATTTAGCGGACGGGCACCATATTGCGGGTCATAGCCTTTTTCAGAGAGGAAGTCTTTGGCTGCATCCGTAAGCTCGATTTTATACCCCAAGTTAGTGACGCGGTGGAACAGTTTGCCCAGCGACAAATCGATAATCTTGTGGATATGTTTGCGCTCCAATGAGTTGAATACAATCACATCGTCAAGACGGTTGAGGAATTCGGGGGAGAATACCTTTTTCAACGCATTCTGAATTGTGCTTCTCATCAACGCATCTTGATTTTCGGTTTTGGCTTTGGTTGCAAATCCGATACCCGTGCCAAAATCTTTCAAATCGCGAACGCCGATGTTTGAGGTCATGATGATGATTGTATTGCGGAAATCTACCCGACGACCCAAACCGTCGGTCAAAATACCGTCATCCAGCACTTGGAGCAAGATGTTGAAAACGTCCGGGTGGGCTTTTTCAATCTCATCGAGCAATACAACGCTGTAAGGCTTGCGACGGATTTTTTCGGTCAATTGACCGCCTTCTTCATAGCCCACATATCCCGGAGGTGCTCCGACCAATCGCGATACAGAGAATTTTTCCATGTATTCGCTCATGTCTATGCGTACGAGGGCATCTTCGCGGTCAAACAGGTAAGTAGCCAAAACTTTTGCCAATTCTGTTTTACCTACACCCGTAGGGCCTAAGAAGATGAAAGAACCGATTGGTTTTTTAGGGTCTTTCAGGCCGACGCGTGTGCGTTGAATGGCTTTGGTGAGCTTAGTAATGGCTTCTTCCTGTCCAATAACTTTACTAATCAGGTCATCCTTCATGGTGAGGAGTTTCTGACTTTCGCTTTGTGCCACACGGTTTACAGGAATGCCTGTCATCATGGCAATAACCTCTGCTACGTTTTCCTCGGTTACGGGATAAATCTGCTTGCGTGTTTCGCTTTCCCAGCGGTTTTTGGCCATTTCCAACTGCTCCATTAAGCGTTTTTCACGGTCGCGGAGTTGTGCGGCTTCTTCGTATTTCTGGCTTTTTACAACCTGATTTTTCTGCTTTTTAATCTGCTCGATTTTTTCTTCGAGTTTAATAATTTCATCAGGTACGTGGATGTTATTGATGTGCACCCTTGCACCTGCTTCATCCAATACGTCGATGGCTTTATCGGGCAAGAATTTATCGCTGATATAGCGGTCAGACAACTTCACACATGCTTCAATTGCCCCAGGCTCATAGCGCACGTGGTGGTGGTCTTCGTATTTGTTCTTAATGTTGTGCAGAATTTCAATGGTTTCTTCCGGTGAAGTAGCTTCTACCATTACCATCTGGAAACGGCGTGCCAATGCCCCGTCTTTTTCGATGTATTGGCGGTATTCGTCCAGCGTAGTGGCGCCAATGCATTGGATGTCGCCGCGGGCAAGTGCCGGCTTGAACATGTTGGAGGCATCAAGCGAACCGGAAGCACCGCCTGCCCCCACAATGGTGTGGATTTCGTCGATGAACAGGATGATTTCCGGAGCTTTTTCCAGTTCGTTCATTACGGCTTTCATGCGTTCCTCAAATTGTCCGCGATACTTGGTGCCTGCTACCAATGAAGCAAGGTCTAAGGTAACTACACGCTTGCCGAAAAGTACGCGCGATACTTTTTTCTCTACAATGCGAAGCGCCAAACCTTCTGCAATGGCTGTTTTACCAACGCCCGGCTCGCCTATCAGGATGGGGTTATTTTTCTTGCGGCGGCTAAGAATCTGTGCCACGCGCTCGATTTCTTTTTCCCTACCGATAATAGGGTCTAGTTTGCCTTCTTCTGCCATTTTAGTAAGGTCGCGCCCGAAGTTGTCTAGCACAGGAGTGCGTGATTTTTCACCCGGTTTGCTTTCGCTGCCTCTTCCGCCTGAGCTGCTGCCCGAACCAAACATGCGTCCGCTGTCATCATCGGGGTCATCTGTATCGGGTAATTCTGCTGTCGGATTTTGCAGGTGATACTCGAGTAGTTGTCTTACCACATCATGATTCACATTGAAGCGGGCTAATAATTGGGTGGCAACGCTGGTATCATCGCGCAGGATAGCGAGCAGCAGATGTTCGGTGCCTACAATATCACTTTTGAAGTTTTTTGCTTCTACAACCGTTAGTTTAAGCACTTTTTCAGCCTGGCGTGTCAGAGGAATGTTAGCTAAGTTGCGCACGTTAAAGTTTACCGACTTGCGGGTTGCGTGTTCAATTGCTTCGCGCAGTTCGTTAAAAGGTACGTTTAGTTTTTTAAGCAGCATAACTCCCATGCTGCCTCCCTCTCTGATAAGCCCGAGTGTTAAATGCTCGGTACCGATATAATCATGCCCGAGCCGCAGCGCCTCCTCACGGCTGAGAGAGATTACATCTTTGACGACTTTTGAAAACTTTGCTTCCATTTAATTCCCCTTTTGGCTTTTTGTAAAGATAGTATTTAAATCTTAAAACCCAAATTTGAAGACCTTTGTTTTACCGCTGCTGAAAGCGGTTTTTTGCAAATAAAAGATGCTTTGCGGGCCTTCACAAAACAGGAGATCTAATACTGAAAGATTATAAACAAAACTTTGACCAAACAATTGGACATAGCCTGCCTTGTCGGTATTATCGGTCGGAATACAAGAAATTCGCCCGCGCATATCGCTGCAGCCGTTGCCATAGTCAGCTACATAAGCAGTAGTGGCTGAAATATTGACAGGTAACCTCAATAAACCAAGACAAAGTGTCAGTAGCTTTAGATTAAGCAGCACTAAATATTCTTCGCCTGTGTAAATGATGCGGCGTAAATCCTCCGCATAGTGCTCAAAATAGGGTGCTTTGCCGTAGGCCGAGCAAATAGTGCGCCAGTGAATATCTTGCCAGCGCTCGCGGTAGTCTATGCGTATTTCAGCGTATGTTTGCTGAGGGGTAGGCTTGACCACGGGAATGCTCAGGCGTTGTATCTGATTGGCTCCCAGCAGGTAGCAGCGATTTCTGCAAGTTTGCTTCTCATAATGGCTTTGTACTTCCACCAAAATATTCTTTTTGTTTGTTAAATAAGCAAAAAAATTGATACTTGGTAAATAATATAGGTCAGTTATTGCATCGGGCTGCATGTGCGTTGTATTTTTGCCCGAAAGGTAAGAGAAGCAATTTATGTTTACAAGCCAGACCAAAGTGCGTGTGCGCTATGCCCATACCGACCAAATGGGCTATGTTTATTACGGCAACTATGCCGCTTTTTTTGAAATTGCTCGCATAGAGTCGCTTCGCAGTATTGGTTTGAGTTATAAGGAATTGGAAGCCGCCGGTATTATGATGCCTGTGTATGAAAATTATTCGCGCTATATCGCACCGGCGGGTTTTGATGAATTGCTAATTATCAAAGTTTTTATCAAAGAGTTGCCTTCGGTAAAAATTACTTTCCACTACGAAATTTATAATGAAGCGGCGCAGTTGATTCACACCGGACACACGGTGCTCGTATTTATCAACCGCGAAAGCCGCCGCCCGTGCCGCGCACCTTGGCAGATTGTGGAAGCGTTGAAACCCTACTTTAGTGCCTGATTTTCAGGGATAATGATATAAGTCATCGTTTATTGGGCGACTTCTTTGTAAAATAGCTGTATAAAATTACCAATTATACAGCTATTTTATGGAAACACTCCTGTCAATTACCTCCTGTACTGACCGAGATTTTGAATTGTAAAGCGCCTTTCGGTCATAATATGCAACCTTGGCGCTCTGCAATACACAACGGAGAATATTACTTTACATAATGACAAAAGTCATCTTTGAGAATGCATTTTAAGTGTTACCTTTACCTCATTACTAAATATTATTGAAAAATATGCTCGAGGAACATCCCGAAGAACTTCTGCTGTTTTATAACAGTAAGTTTGTCAATGACAGAAAAATGTATGCACATGCGGAGAGTAATTTCAAACATATACGTGCCTTTGATGTAGCCCGAGAGCCGATTAAGGGCACATTGCTGGAAGAAATTGCCATGCGTTTGAATTTACCGCTGTCGGAGTTGCTGCGCGAAAACGACGGAACTATTCCTGATTTGAGCAATGACAGCGACTACATTAAAATTATCCAGCACAACCCCGATATGTTGCGTACACCGATTGCTATCAGCAATACCAAAGCGATTATCGTGGAATCGCCGGGAGACTTTTTCAAAATGTAGAAGAAAAAACCGACATTTCTTTAATACATGTCGATTTTTTTTTACTATATATACTGCTTAGTTGAAAATCAACTTGTATATATCATTGCCAAAAGCAAATACCATCAACCCCAGCAACAGTATCATACCTATTTTCTGCGCACCTTCCAAAAATGCCTGCGAAGGGGCGCGGCCTGATACAATTTCATAGGTTAAAAATACTGCATGGCCGCCGTCTAATGCCGGAATAGGCAATAGGTTCATAAAGGCCAGCACCATAGAGAGCAGCCCTATCAGCGACCAGAAG
This sequence comes from uncultured Cytophagales bacterium, assembly GCA_938039675.1. Taxonomy (GTDB): domain Bacteria; phylum Bacteroidota; class Bacteroidia; order Cytophagales; family Thermoflexibacteraceae; genus Rhodoflexus. The sequence continues at coordinate 3,394 of CALHUI010000001.1, read as the reverse complement.
CGCACCCAGTCCCAAGTGCCGCCGAATACTTTTGCGATGCCTATGGGGCCGCTCAGCGATTTAGCTACGGACATTTCGCCACGGAACATTTTGCCGAAAGCTTTTAACTGCACAAAAACCACGTCAAAGGCATTCACTGTACCGCGAACCACCGATTCGCCAAGGCTGTACTGCCGCACGGCTGTTTTCAACAGAAATTCCGGGCGAAAGCCGAGCGTGCCTTCAGGTGTTATTCTTATCTGTTTGATAATTTGCTCGCCTTGGCGCTCAATGGTCAAGGTAACATCGGCTCCTTTGTTGTTTTCCAAAAAGGTTTTCAGATGCTGAAAATAAACTATCGGGCTTCCGTTGGCGGCTATGATTTTATCGCCGGGTAACAAACCTGCTTTACCTGCCGGCATATCGGGCTGTACCTCGGCTATCACAAACGGATAAAGAGGCTCAATAAACGACATATTTTGTTTGTCGCCGAGTTTATCCATCAGATTGGCAGGGATAGGTATTATCATTTCTTTGCCGTCGCGCAGGATGGTATAATAGCTGCCCTGTTCGAGGAAGAAACTCGGGTTACGTGCATCTTCGTAGCGCTCCAAGGGTTTTCCGTTAATGGCAATTAGTTTGTCGCCTTCTTTCAGCCCCATTTCTTCGGCCAGTTTGCTCACATGAATGCCATGTTTGTTTACTTCGCTAACAGGCAAATAAGTTTCGCCAAGAAAATAGGCAAGCCCCACAAACACTACAATGCCTGTGAGTATGTTTACCGTAATGCCACCAAGCATGACAATCAGTCGTTGGTAGGCAGGTTTGGAGCGATATTCCCAAGGCTGCGGCTTAGAACTCAGGTTGGCCGTATCTAAGGACTCATCTACCATTCCTGAAATTTTTACAAATCCGCCGAGCGGCAATGCGCCTACCATATATTCGGTTTCTCCTTTTTTAAAGCCAAAAAGTTTAGGTGGAAATCCAATGGAAAACTTTTCCACTCGCATACCAAACCATTTGGCCGGTAACATATGCCCCAGTTCGTGCAAACCTACCATAATGGTGATTGCAAGAATTAACTGGGCGGTCATAATCAATCCTTCCATGCTTATAATTTAAACAGTTAGTGCAGCATATCGCTGTTTTGGTCATCAAATGAATAAACGCACTAAACAGCGATAAAGTTCTTAATAATCTTTCAACTCTGTTTCGGGCAATTGTGCCAGTGCTTGGGCGAGTTGCTCATCGTTGGGCGCTACTCCGTGCCACTTGTGGGAGTGCATCATAAAGTCCACGCCATAGCCCATTTCGGTACGCATCAAAATAAGGACGGGTTTGCCCTTGCCCGTAAGTGTTTTGGCATGTTGCAGTGCGGCAATTACCTGCTCTAAGTCATTACCATTGGCACACTCGGTTACTTCCCATCCAAAGGCGCGATATTTAGCCCCCAAATCCATTAAGTCCATTACTTTGCTTACAGGGCCGTCAATTTGCTGGCCGTTTAGGTCAACGGTGGCAATTAAATTATCCACCTTGTGATGAGCGGCGTACATGGCAGCTTCCCAAATTTGTCCCTCCTGTTGTTCTCCGTCTCCCATGAGTACATAAACCAGATGCGGGTCGTTGTTTAGCTTTTTGGTTTGCGCAGCGCCTATGGCCACAGAAAGTCCCTGACCTAACGAGCCGGAAGCTACACGCACTCCCGGCAACCCTTCTTCCGTTGCCGGATGGCCTTGCAATCGGGAATTGATTTTGCGGAAAGTTGCCAATTCTTCGGTACTGAAATAGCCAAAACGCGCTAATGTGCTGTACCACACAGGCGAAATATGACCATTGGAAAGGAAAAACAGGTCTTCGCCAATGGCGTCGGGTTGAAAGCGTGGATTATGCTTCATGACAGAGCCGTAGAGAGCTACAAAATATTCCGTACAACCCAGCGAACCGCCCGGATGACCTGATTGAACAGCATGTACCATGCGTAAAATGTCGCGCCTGATTTGTGTTGCAAGTGTTTTGAGTTTTTGTATGTCGCTCATTTTGAGGATGTTATGATAAAATACACCAATCGTGGGAAATAAGGTTTACAACGGGCTGCAAGTTAGTAAAAGTAGGCGGAATGGCAGCTATGCCGCGGTGAGTTGCATGAGTTTCCAAACCGTTCCGAGTGCTAACGCAGCCGAGTAGCCAACAGTTGCAAGCATAAAACCAATCAGCGAAGTTGTCAGCGCATAAATAGCCGTCCGGAACCAGTTTCTATTGCTGAGGTGTTTGTATATCATCGCACTGCTTACCACATATCCCGTTATGTAAACAATAAACATGGGTTCGAGCAACTCCGGCATAACAATTAGCAAAGGATAGGTAATGACCAGCATAAAGTTCCACAGCCCCGACACATAGGTATGAATCACCACGTGTTCGCCAAAAAAGAGTTGCTTTTTGGGATAGAAAACCCACGAAATCCATCCTAATATGGGAATAAAAAGCAGGTATGAAAAGCTGAAAGTATCGTTGAGCAGTTGAATGAATATTTTATTGTATTGTTCAGGAGAAACTATTTTTTGAAAATCGGTGCTAACTGTTTCTTTTTCGGTGCGTTCTTCTTTTAGTTCTTGCTCAAAGCCTTGCTGTAAGCTGTCTGCTATGCTTTTATTCAATATCTGTGTGTTGAGTAAGATAAAAATGGACAATGTAATGCTGATAGCCAGAAACTTAAACGGATTGGTCAGGCGGCTGCGGTCTTCAAACAAATACCTGTGCACGGTCTTATGTGGTCGTATCAGCAAGTTATAAAAGGTATAGACCAAACCTTTCTCAAGGTCAAAAGCAATCAGAACATCTTTCCACAATTTCGCCATGCTCAGGCGCGGCAGTGGTTGAGGGGCTTGGTTATTAAGAGTAGCATCTTCCATGTAATTCTGCGCTGATGAAATGGCGACGAGGTTTCGAAAGGTAAGTAATCAAATTTACACACACTAAACGCATTTCCGGTAGTATTGTTTCGATAAAATTTCGCTCTACACCTATTAGTTAGGTGATTTTGAATGGGATGTAATGGGAAAGCATTGGCGAAGGTGGCGGATTTTTAATACAAAAGTTCAATCGAAGCACTGAACCCGCACTTCAACAAGTTCAGTGTGTCATCATTACGCCAAACCCGTGTTGTGTGCTGTTTTTTTTATTAATCACGATGAATTATATATCCAAAGTTCACTCCTCCGTAAAATGGCATAATTCCGATGTCTGGAAATGCAATTAACCCAAGCCTGTTTGGCTGATACTGAAAGCCTGCCGTGAGATTGATATGCCAATTCGGTTGGTAGTACGCTATACCAACACCCGTTTGCAACGTGATATGATTTTGATAAAACCAGCCGTTTTTGGGGGCTTTGTATTGTCCGTTGCCATTGGG